>JBCBFX010000027.1:0-44628 GCA_038527345.1 Pseudomonadota bacterium
GCGGTCTTGACCACCTCGACGCCGGCAGCCTTGTAATCGGCATCGGCAAAGCCCGCTTCGGCCCCGGCGCCGGTTTCGATCACGCAGTCATGGCCCAGCTTCTGCAGCGCCTGTGCGCTGTCGGGCGTCATCGCGACCCGGCGTTCGCCCGCAAATGTTTCCTTCGGTGTTCCGATCTTCATGGGAACCGTTTCCCCCGTCCTTGAATGCCATTGGCAGCACGCACCGAAACATGGCGCGAAACAGTGGGCTGTCCACTACTCTGAAGACTTCCGAGTTACAAGAACTGCCCCGGCGGAACGACGAAATAAATGGAAAGGTTTTACAGCCATCGGCGCACTTTTTGTTCGTAGCGCGCGAATTCCGCGCGAAACAGGCGGCGCATCCGGTCTTCTTCCGCCACGATAAAGTGTCGTTCGATCCACCAGACAAAGATCGGGACGAGGATCAGCGACACAACCGCGTCGAACCGCAGGATCAGCCCGCCGAGAATCAGCGCATCCGCCAGGTAGATCGGATTGCGCGTGCGGGAAAATATGCCCGTGGTGATCAGGCGCGACGGGTCCTGATGCGGGATGATGGTGGTGCGGGCACGCCGGAATTCGATTGCGGCCAGCGCGAACAGCGCGATCCCCGCCCCGATCAGCAGACCGGACAGCAAATCGACCGCAGGGTGCCGCAGGCTGAGACCCAGCGGCAGCGCGCGGGCCTGCATCCACGCGATGATGATCGCGAGGCCTAGCCAGATCGGCGGGATATCCAGCACGGATTTCACGGGTCGCAGGATGCCCGGCCCTGACACGCTGTCAACGTTGCGCACCCGCGCTGCGGCAATCAGCGCAGCCTGCTTGATCGTGGGCCACCACTGGCGCAGTCTGGCGCGAAACAGGGAGGATGACATGAGCCACACGGACCTGACCGGAAAACATGCACTGGTGACAGGCGGCGGCACCGGCATCGGCCTGGCCATTGCGCGGGCGCTGGCTGACGCGGGCGCCCACGTGACGATCACGGGGCGACGCCTGTCCGTCTTGCAGGATGTGGCCGGGCCCGGCCTGCACCCGCTGGAAATGGATGTGCGGGACGAGGGATCGGTCTGCGACGGCATCGCCTCGGCCGTGGCGGCGCGCGGTCCGGTGCAGATCTGCGTGCCGAACGCCGGAATTGCGACCGGTCGGGCGGTGCACAAGACCGACATGACATTCTGGCGCGACATCATGAGCACCAATCTGGATGGCGCATTCCTGACGATCCGCGAATGCCTGCCCGGCATGCGCGACACCGATTGGGGTCGGGTGATCGCCGTGGCGTCCATGGCGGGTCTGCGCGGCCTGCCCGGGGCTGCGGCCTATGCCGCGTCCAAGCACGGGATGCTGGGCCTGATCCGGTCCCTGAGCGAGGATTACATGGGCCAGCCCTATACCTTCAATGCGCTTTGCCCCGGCTACGTCGACACCCCCATCGTCGACCGCAACCAGGAGGCCATCGCCGAACGCACCGGTATGAGCGCCGAAGAGGCGCGCGCCGTGATGATCAAGGCCAACCGGCACAAGCGGCTGGTCGAGGTCGAGGAAGTGGCCGATGCGGCGATGTGGCTGGTCGGCCCCCGGTCGGGCAGCATCAACGGGCAGGCCATCCAGATCGCGGGCGGGCAGATGTAGGGCGGACGACACGTCCGCCTTACGGGCAAGCATGGCGCGGTTCACTGCGCCGCCTACCGTCGGGACGGCGGAGGACACCTCCGCCTTACGCTGTGACGGTTGCGTAAGGCGCACCTGTGGTGCGCTCCGCCCCGGCCGGACGATAGGCCCAACCGGTCGGCAAACCACGCGGATGTTGCCCCCGCGCCATCGCGCGGTGGATCGAGGAATGCGGCCAGTCCTCGGGCCGACGCACCAGTCCGGCCTGCACCGGCGCGGAATAGATCATATGCCTGTGTGCCGCCAGATCATCCGCATCGCGTATTGCATGTTCCCAGAACCGGCGCTGCCACACACCCTTTTCCCCCAGCCGCAATGTGCGCACTTCCGTCCCCTCGGGCGCAGGCACCCCGCGGGAAAACAGGCTTTTCAACATGCGCCAGCGGATCGAAAAATCGCCATCATCCTCGGGCATTGTCCAAAGCGTGTGGATCACGTCGCCCAGCACCACGATCTCCGTGATCTCGAACGGATAGCGGGCGCGGGTCTTGCGCGTGGCGTGGCGCAGCAGCTCGATTTCACGCACGAACAGATCAGTGCCCCGCACGGCCGCGCGGGCGGTAAAGAAGATGCAGGACCCGGGGCGGGAGGGGCGGAGATAACTGGACATGCCCGGGACCCTACCGGGCGCGCGGTTAACGAGCGCTTAAGCCGGGAACGAGGTCACGCGCTGCGCAACATCGGGGTCGCGCGGCCATGTTCAGCCCAATCGCGACAGGCCGCACCAAAGGCTGCAAACAGCGGGCGTGATACCGGGTCAGCCTGTGCGTTCCTTTCGGGATGCCATTGCACCGACAAGGTAAATCCTGGCGCACCTTCGATATAGAACGCCTCGGGCGTGCCATCGGGGGCGTGGCCGTCCACCACGACGCGCGCGCCCGCGCTCTTGATCCCCTGCCCGTGCAGGGTGTTCGTGTGCACCGACTGCGCACCCATGAGGCGATGAAACACACCGCCCTCGGAAAAGGTCACCTCGTGGCGCAGGGCGAATTTCTCTTCCAGCGTGCCGTCGGGGGGCATGCGGTGATTGTCGCGGCCCGGCAGATCGCGGATCTCGGGGTACAGCGTGCCGCCCATGGCCACGTTGACTTCCTGAAAGCCGCGACAAATGCCCAGGAACGGCTGGCCCCGCTCCACAAGGGCACGGATCAGGGGCAGGGTCACGCGGTCGCGGTTGCGGTCAAAACCGCCATGGGCCTCGGTCGGCTCTTCGCCGTATTCTTCGGGGTGCACGTTGGCCCGCGCGCCGGTGAACACGAAGCCGGCGCAATGCTGCAGCAAGTCCTCGATCCGCACCTTGTCCGGCTCTGCCGGTACCAAAAGCGGCACGCCCTCGGCGACATCGGCCACGGCCGCGATATTGATCAGGCCCGCGGCCTGTACCTCGTACTCGTCATTGATGACATGGCTGTTGCTGATGATCCCGATGACTGGGCGGGGCATGTGTGACCTCTTGCTGCGTTTGACCACACATATACCGGCCCGGAAACCATGACCAGAGACAGCTCCGCGCAAGATGATGTGCGCAACTGCTGTGCATCGAATTTGGTTAAAATCCGGTCAACGGCGCAGCGGCCCGGGCAGCGGCTTGGTGCCGCCCGGGGCCAATGGCGTTCAGACCGCAGGCCCTTCGGCGATGGCGGCCATCTGCGGATCGGGGTTCTCCATACGCGTCACGACCTGGGGACAGCGGTGACAGGCGCGCGCGCCCTCCTGCGCGTACCACCGGCACGTGCGGCGAATGGCACAGGCAGGCAAATTGTCGGTCACCGGGTCCAGCCCTTCGACAATGCGGTCGACAAGACTGCAGGCCCCTTCGCGGAAATGCATGCAACGCGCGGTCTCGCACTTGCCGGCAAAACGCATCACCAGCGTCGGCGGAACAGGCCCGGTGGACGCCACCACATCCTGCGTCGCGGGCAAGGTGCCTGCGGTATAGGACAGGCGCGGCGTGTCACCGGCAGTCTCGAACACGCCCAGGACCTGCGCATCCTCGAAATCAGGCTGCGCCGAAGGGCATTTCAGGTCAG
The DNA here is from genome assembly GCA_038527345.1 of Pseudomonadota bacterium. Taxonomy (GTDB): domain Bacteria; phylum Pseudomonadota; class Alphaproteobacteria; order Rhodobacterales; family Rhodobacteraceae; genus Tateyamaria. Next base: position 3,731 of record JBCBFX010000027.1, read on the forward strand.
CGCTGTCGGGATCCGGCCGCGCCGCCGCCTGCGCCCGCGCAGGCCGTGTCATGCGCCAAACCGGTCGAACACGATGTCCGGCCCCAGCTTGCCGCCCATCGTGATGATGCGATCGACGATCCGGACCTCGAGGTCAAGACCGACGATGCTGTCGGCCAGCTTGGCGTGAATCTCGCCCGCGGCCGTCACCAGTTCCTCGGCGCTCACACGGCGCAGGGTCTTGCAGTGGATCTTGCCTCCGACAATGCCGCCATCGGGGAAAATCCCGATCTCGACCTCCTGGCCGTTCCAGTCGCCAAGGCGCTCCTTGAGAATGGACGTCGCCGCGGCCTGTGCAATCTCGGCCACCTTGTCGACGGGAATATTGTCCAAACGGTCTTTTGGCATGGGTAATCCTCCTTCATGAAATGATCGCCGTCGCCAGAATGCAACGGCGCAGGGCATGGAAACGGTCGCGCCGCCCCATGCACAATCATAACACGAAAGACCCCCGCCAAGGTTGTGAAAACCCTGTGACGAAAACCGTGAGCCAATTGCCGCCGCAGCGCAAGCGGCCCATTGTCAGATCTCGGCGACCAGCCCCACAGCCTCGATTCCCGCCGCACCGGCAGCGGCATCATTGTCGGATGTGTCCCCGGTGACGCCCACCGCGCCCAGTACGGCACCATTCGCATCACGCACCAGGATGCCGCCCGGAACCGGCACCATCTGGCCCCCGTAAACACCGTTCACGGCAGCAATGAAATAGGCCTGTTGCTCTGCCCGCGCCATCTGCGCGGTGCCCGCCATGCCCAGCATGACCGCGCCATAGGCCTTGCCCTGCGCGATGCCATAACGCCCGGGCGCGGCCCCGTCCTCGCGTTCAAAGGCGAGCAGATGCCCCCCCGCATCCAGAACCGCAACCGACAGCGGCTTGAGGTCCATCTCGCGACCCTTTGCGCGGGTCACGTCGATGATCTTGCGTGCGGCGTCCAGCGTAAGTGCCATTGTCGTCCCTGTCTCTGTTCCAAAAAAATCCCGGGGAGCGCGAGGGGCTGGCCCCTCGCTCCCGTCCGCTCAACCCGCTCCACCGGCCGCCTTGCGCTCCAACCGGCGGGCATGCAGCACCGGCTCGGTATAGCCCGACGGCTGTTCACGCCCGTTCAACACCAGATCGCACGCGGCATGAAACGCGACCCCGTCATATCCCGGAGCCATGGCGACATAGGACGGGTCACCCGCGTTCTGCCGGTCCACGACCTGCGCCATCTTTTCCAGCGCACCGCGGGCCTGGTCCTCGCTGATGACGCCGTGGTGCAGCCAGTTCGCCATCGCCTGGGCGCTGATGCGGCAGGTGGCGCGGTCTTCCATCAGTCCCACGTCGTTGATGTCAGGCACCTTGGAACAGCCCACGCCCTGATCGACCCAGCGCACCACGTAGCCAAGGATGCCCTGGGCGTTGTTCTCGATCTCGCGGGTGATCTCTTCGGGGGCGAAATTGCGGCCCGTTGCGACGGGAATGGTCAGCAGATCCTCCAGCGTGCCGCGCGCGCCACCGGCCTTGATCTGGTCCTGGCGGGCCATCACGTCGATCTCGTGGTAATGGGTGGCGTGCAGCGTGGCGGCGGTGGGCGACGGGACCCAGGCGCAGGTGGCCCCGGCCATCGGGTGGCCGATTTTCTGCTCCAGCATCTCGGCCATACGGTCGGGCATGGCCCACATGCCCTTGCCGATCTGCGCGCGGCCTTTCAAGCCGCAGGCCAGGCCGATATCCACGTTGCGATCTTCATAGGCACCGATCCATGCCGCGCCCTTCATCTCGCCCTTGGGGATCATCGGTCCCGCTTCCATCGAGGTGTGGATTTCGTCTCCGGTCCGGTCCAGGAAGCCGGTATTGATGAATGCCACGCGATGTTTCGCGGCGCGAATGCATTCCTTGAGATTGACGGAAGTGCGGCGCTCCTCGTCCATGATGCCCAGCTTGACCGTGTATTCCGGCAGGCCCAGCACCTTTTCGACGCGGCCAAAGATATCGTTGGCAAAGGCCACTTCCTCGGGTCCATGCATCTTGGGTTTGACCACATAGACCGATCCGCAGACCGAATTGCGCAGCCCATCCTGCTTTTTCAGGTCGTGCATGGCGATCAACGTCGTGATCATGGCATCCATCAGCCCCTCGCCCACCTCGTTGCCGTCGCGGTCGTGGATGGCGGGGTTGGTCATCAGGTGGCCCACATTGCGCACCAGCATCAGGCTGCGGCCCTTGACGCTCAGCGGCGTGCCGTCCGGCGCGACATAGGTGCGGTCGCCATGCATCCGGCGGGTGATGGTCTTGCCGCCCTTTTCGAATGTTTCCTGCAACTCACCAGTCATCAGACCCAGCCAGTTGGCATAGGCCAGCACCTTGTCCTCGGCATCCACGGCGGCGACGCTGTCTTCGCAGTCCATGATGGTGGACAGGGCGGACTCCAGGTTCACGGCGGCGATTCCCGCGGGGTCCGTGGCACCGATCTGGTCGTCGCGGTTGATCACGACTTCGATGCCCAGGCCATTGTTGCGGAACAGGATCCTTTGCACGTCATCGGCGGCTGCCGAACCAGCGAACTGCGCAGGGTCCTTCAGCGTGACGCTCCGGGCACCTGCCCGCAGGATCAGGGCGGTGCCATCCAGCCCCGCGTGATCCACATCGCTCCAACTCGCGCCCTGCAAGGGAACCGCACCATCGAGGAACCGCTTGGCCCAGGCAATCACCCGCGCACCGCGCGACGCGTCGTACCCGCCGGCCGATGGCAGATCGCCCAGCGCGTCGGTGCCATAGAGCGCATCATACAGGTTTCCCCACCGCGCATTCGCCGCGTTCAGGGCAAAGCGGGCGTTCATGATCGGCACCACCAGTTGTGCACCGGGGATCGTGGCGATCTCCGGGTCCACGTTCCGCGTCTCGATCTCGAAATCCGGACCTTCGGGGACCAGATACCCGATCTCTTCCAGAAACGCCTGGTAGGCCGCAGCATCATGGGGCCGGGATCGGTGTGCGATGTGCCAGTCGTCGATCTGTTTCTGCATGTCGGCACGCAGTTGCAACAGCGCCCGATTGCGCGGCCCCAGATCGTGCACAAGCGCCGAAAACCCGGCCCAGAAGTCCGCCGTGGCCACCCCGGTTCCGGGCAGCGCCTGGTCTTCGATGAACTGGGCAAGCGGTTCTGCGACCTTGAGGTCGGCGCGGTCGATGTAAGCCGTCATGGGGCACCTTTAGCCTTGTATACGCGAGTCGACCGTAGCTTTAGAGAATTCGTTTCCTATCGTAAACAGCATTGGTCATATAATATTACCAAACCGTAAGGCGCAGATCCCTGCGCCGCGCACAGGGCAAGGCAGCGCGCTGCCTTCAAACCGTAAGGCGCACCTATCGGTGCGCCCCGCCCTTCGACATCCGGCGACACCGGTCCGAGCAATAACGCACCTCGTCCCAGACCTTTTCCCACTTCTTGCGCCAGGTGAACGGGCGTTGGCAGACCGGGCACATCTTTTCCGGCAGGTCGGATTTCTTGCGCATCCGCCCCATCAGAAATCAAAGCCCATCTGACGGTCGTCGCGGGCGGGCGGCACGCTCGGCCGACGGGTCCGCGGCGCACGGTCATTGACGAAATGCCCGTGCGGATCCTTGCGGCTTGCATGTTTGTCGATGACGCGCTTGGCCTCGGACCGGAATGCGCCCCCCTTGCGCACCGCCCAAACCCGGTCGCGTGCCGCGCGTGCCGAGGCCACCACATCAACAATGGGTTCAGGGTAGGTGTGGCCCAGTACGGCCCCTGCCCCGTCCCAGGTCCACGGCGCCTGCAGGCAGTCGTCCGGGACGGCCGCCAGTTCCGGCACCCAGCGGCGGGTGAACACACCCGTCGGATCCTGATCGTGCCCCTGCTTGACCGGGTTGTAGATGCGGACGGTGTTCATGCCGGTCGTTCCCGATTGCATCTGGCTTTGGGGCCAGTGAATGCCCGGCTCGAAATCGGTGAACTGACGCGCCAGGTGCAGACCCGTCACCCGCCAGTCCAGCCACAGGTGATAGGACGCCACCGCCATCAGCATCGACCGCATCCGGAAATTCATCCAGCCCGTGGCGGCCAGATACCGCATGCAGGCATCCACAAAGGGCAGGCCCGTCTCTCCCGCCTGCCACGCCGCCAGCCGTGCAGCATCGGGCGTGCGCGGGCGCAGGTCCTCGTATGCCGAATGCAGGCAGCGGTGCTCCAACGTCGGCTCATCCTCCAGCTTCTGCATGAAGTGGTCCCGCCAAGCCAGCCGCGCCTGAAAGGACTTGAGCGACCCGCCCCACCCTTCGCGCGTGCCCTTGACCTCACGCTGGCGCACGGCGGCGGCCTGGCTTGCCTCGCGCCCGGACAGACATCCAAAGGCCAGGTATGGCGACAGGCGCGAGCACGACCATTCCCCCGTAACGGGCGATGACATGTCCTTGCGGTAATTCCGCCCGCGTTCGGTCAGGAACGAGCCCAGCAGGCTCAGCGCCATCTTCCGTCCGCCCCGTTGGCGTTCGGGGCAATGATCCGACGCCACCAGCCTTGGCACATGATCCGACCCCTGCAACGGGCCGGCCATGCGGGCAGGCACATCGACCTGCGGTTGGCGCAGAAAGGCATTGCGCTGCTTGGCCCAGCCATCGCGCCCGTTCAGGCGGCGCACGACCCCCGATTGCGCCAGTTCCTGCCACAGCACACCACTGGCCCGGCACCAGTCTGCCACCGCCAGGTCACGGGAATAGGTCCAGGCGCTGCCAGTTTCCTCGTGGCTGACCATGGCATCGAAACCGGTATGCGCATGCAGATCCGCCAATACCTCAGTCACCCGCCCGACGCGCACCACCAGCGACAGACCCAGTGCCGCCAGGTCGTCACGCAATGCGGCGACGCTTTCCAATACGAAATCGAACTGCCGCCCGGACACGTCCGGCTGCGCCCAATATTCCGGCTCGAACACGTAAAGCGGCAGCACATCGCCCGCCGCCGCCGCCCGCGCCAGCGCCGGATGATCCGCCACCCGCAAATCCCGTTTGAACCACACCAGCGTCGTCATGAAGCGTCACATAACCCGGATGCGCGACCTGCCAAGGCGCATCATTCGCCAGCGCCGAACATGTCGCCGCATGATCTTGAAGCCCCGGCCCGCTGGCCCTAACGTCCTGAACAACGCGATTTCCATGAAAAGAGGCTCGAGCCCATGCGTGACGCCGCCCCCCAGACGATATACCTGCGCGATTATACCCCGTTCGGCTTCACCGTCGAAGAGGTGCACCTGACCTTTGACCTGGCACCATCCGCGACACGGGTCACATCGCGCATCAAGTTCGCTCCGAACCCGGAGGCCACGGACAGGACGTTTTTCCTGCACGGCGAAAACCTTTCGCTGGTTTCGGCAAAGATCGACGGCGAGCCGGTCAAACCCGCGGTAACGGATGCAGGCCTGACATGCGATGTCCCCGACATGCCATTCACATGGGAGGCGGAGGTACAGATCGACCCCGCCGCCAACACCGCGCTCGAAGGGCTGTACCTGTCGAACGGCATGTATTGCACCCAGTGCGAGGCCGAGGGGTTCCGCAAGATCACCTACTACCCCGACCGCCCCGACGTGATGAGCACCTTCACCGTCCGCATCAACGGTCCCCATTCGGTACTGCTGTCGAATGGCAACAAGGTGGCCACGGGCGACGGCTGGGCCGAATGGCACGATCCGTGGCCCAAGCCCGCCTACCTGTTTGCACTGGTCGCGGGCGAACTGCTGGCCACCTCTGACACGTTCACCACGATGGAAGGGCGCAAGGTGGACCTGAACGTCTGGGTCCGTGCGGGTGACGAGGGCAAGACCGCATTTGCGATGGAGGCCCTCAAGACGTCGATGAAATGGGACGAGGATGTCTATGGCCGCGCCTACGACCTCGATATCTTCAACATCGTGGCGGTGGACGATTTCAACATGGGCGCCATGGAAAACAAGGGGCTGAACATCTTCAACGCCTCGGCGGTGCTGGCCAGCCCCGAAACCTCGACCGACACCAATTTCGAACGGATCGAGGCGATCATCGCGCACGAGTATTTCCACAACTGGACCGGCAACCGCATCACCTGTCGCGACTGGTTCCAGCTGTGCCTCAAGGAAGGGCTGACGGTGTTTCGCGACGCGCAGTTCACGTCCGACGTGCGTTCGGCCCCGGTCAAGCGGATCGGCGACGTGATTGACCTCCGCGGGCGGCAATTCCCCGAGGATCAGGGGCCGCTGGCCCACCCCGTCCGGCCGGAAAGCTTTCAGGAAATCAACAATTTCTACACCGCCACGGTCTATGAAAAAGGGGCCGAGGTGATCGGGATGCTGAAAACGCTGGTGGGCGATGACGCCTATGCAAAAGCGCTCGATCTCTACTTCGACCGGCACGACGGCGATGCCGCCACGATCGAGGATTGGCTGAAGGTCTTCGAAGAGGCGGCGGGCCGCGACCTGACCCAGTTCAAGCGCTGGTACAGCCAGGCGGGCACGCCCACGGTCAAGGTCGAGGAAACGTGGCAGGACGGCACATTCACGCTCACCTTCCATCAGTCGACCAAACCCAGCACCGCCACGCCCGACCCGCAGCCGCAGGTGATCCCCGTGGCCGTGGGTCTGCTGGGCCAGAACGGGGACGAGGTGATGGCGACACAGGTGCTGGAACTGACGCAATCCACCCAAAGCTTCAGCTTTCCCGGTCTGGGCGCGCGGCCCGTGCCATCGGTGCTGCGCGGATTTTCCGCCCCGGTGATGCTGGAGCAGGACGTGGATCACGCCTTTCTCCTTGCCCATGACACCGACCCGTTCAACCGATGGGAGGCGGCGCGCAGCCTGGCCCGTGCCTCGCTGTTGCAGACGATCCGCAAGGGCACGGCCCCGGATGCCGCCTGGCTGGACGGCGTGGCGGGGCTGGTGCAGGACGACGCCCTGGATCCGGCCTATCGTGCGCTGGCGATGGGCCTGCCCGGTCAATCGGAACTGGCGGCCGAACTGCACCGACAGGGGGACACGCCGGACCCCGACACGATATGGTCGGCGGTCGAGGGGCTGAAACAGGCGCTGTCCGACAGATTGGCCGACGCGCTGCCAGACCTCTATGGCGCGCACCAGATCGACGCACCCTATGCACCCACCGCCGAACAATCGGGCAAGCGGTCCTTCGGCAACGCGATGCTGTCGCTGCTGTCGCGGCAAGACGGCGGTGCGGCGGCACAGACGCAGTTCGACACCGCCACCAACATGACGCAACAATTGGCCGCGCTTGCCAACCTGATCCGCGCAGGGCGCGGCGACGCCGCCCTGTCCCGGTTCGAAGCGCAGTGGAAAGACGACCGGCTGGTCATGGACAAATGGTTCGGCCTGCAGGTGATGGAGGCAAAACCCGACGATGCCGCCGACACTGCCAAGGCGCTGACGCAACACCACGACTTCAACTGGAAAAACCCCAACCGCTTCCGCGCCGTGCTGGGGGCGTTCGCCGCCAACCACGCTGGCTTTCAAGCCAGGGACGGGTCGGGCTACACCCTTCTGGCAGACTGGCTGATCAAACTCGATCCGGTGAACCCGCAAACCACCGCGCGTATGTGCGCGGCCTTCCAGACCTGGCGGCGCTACGACGCGATCCGGCAATCCATGATCCAAAAGGAACTCGAACGCATCGCCGCCACGCCCGACCTCAGCCGCGACACGACCGAGATGATCACCAGGATTCAGGAAGCATGACCCGTTTCTTCTGGCTGTAAATTGCGGGGGGGCGCCCGGGGGGCCCGCGCCCTCTCGGTCCCGCACCCTGACAAAGGCGCACCGCTTGACCCTGTATCAGATCACCGTTCCTCCCCTCAAACGGCTGACACAGGCGGTGCCGCGCCTGATCGACTGCCTGAACAGCGCCGAGCCGCTCACCGCCCGGCTGGCCCCGGACAGTTTCACCGCGGGCGAGCATTTCTGCGTCGGGCTCGGATATGTGGCGCGCACCATCCTGCCCTTGACGGGGCGCGAGGTGCCCGACCTGCCCTGCGACCCCGACCCGGGGCTGATCGTGGCGCTGTCCGAAGACATGCGCTTTGTCCTCGACAGCGTGACACGGGCAGATTTCGACGGTGCCGACACCCGCCGGATCACCCACACCGCAGGCGAGGCGACGCTGACGCAGAGCGGGCAGGACTATGCTACGCTTTATGCCCTGCCCAATGCCCACTTTCACGTTGCCCTGGGCTATGCCTCCCTGCGCATGACCGGGGCCGGGGTGGGCAAGGCGGACCTTGACGGGTTCCACAAATACAGCCCCGGCACCGATTTCACCCGTCCGACGCACTGACCGGAAAGAAAGGCCACGCCATGACCCGACGCCCCGTTTGCCTGATCACCGGAGCCTCTGCCGGAATCGGCGCCGCCTGCGCCCGGCTTGCGGCCGACACATACGATCTGGTGCTGACCTGGCGCACGGATGACGCCGGGATCAAGGGCGTCGCAAGGGATGCCGAAGCCGCAGGGGCCAAGGTCACCACCGTGCAGGCCGATGTGGCAGACCCCGACGACATCGCCCGCATCTACGCCGCGCTCGACCAACAACACGGCCGCATCGACGTTCTGATCAACAACGCGGGTATCGTCGCCCCCACCGCCCGCCTGACCGAGATCGACCACGCCCGCCTCACCCGCATGATGAATGTCAACGTGATCGGCGCGATGCTGGTGGCCCGCGACGCCGTGATCCGGATGGAGGCGCAGGGCGAGGGTGGCGCGATCATCAACATCAGTTCGGTCTCGGCCCGCCTGGGCTCGCCCAACCTGTATGTCGATTACGCTGCGTCCAAGGCCGCCATCGACACCTTCACCAAGGGGCTGTCCGAAGAAGTCGCCAGTCAGAACATCCGCGTCATGGCCGTGCGCCCCGGCCTTATCGACACCGAAATCCACGCCAAGGGCGGCGAGCCGGGCCGCGCCCAGCGGCTCGCGCATCAGGTGCCGATGCAACGTGCCGGGTCCGCCGAAGAGGTGGCGCGCGGCATCCTCTGGCTCGCGTCCGAGGACGCCAGCTACGTCACCGGTTCCACCCTCGATATTTCAGGAGGTCGTTAAAGGCATATGCATATCATCATCGGCATTATCGGGCTGGCCATGGCCGCCTACTTTCTCGTCATGCGCGCCCAGCGCGGGGCCGAGGTGGCCACCGAGTTGATGGATGTGGGCCGCGACGTGGCGTCGGCCGCGCGGCGGTTCGGTTTTCGGCGGCGCACCAACGTGCATCCGGTCGACAGCATCGACGACCCCCACCTTGCCATCGGCGGCATCGGCACGGCCTTCATCTCGCTCGCCGATCTACCGACCAGGGAAGACCGCGCGCGGCTCGACGTGGCGCTGCGCAAGCACCTGCATCTGGATGCGCAAGAGGCCGAGGAACTCGAGGTGCTGGGACAATGGTTCGTCAATGAATGCAACGGCGCGGATGCCGCCATCCCCCGCCTGACGAAACGGCTGGCCAAGGTCGGCGGGGCCCACGCCTTTGCCCCGCTGATGGAGGTGATCCAGACCGCCACCAGTGCCCCGCTCAGCACCCGCCAGACCGAGGCGCTGCACGACATCAAGCGGGCCTTCGGCCTGCAATGACGCCCTATGCCTACCAGACCACCGGGCGCAACCGCGCCACGCTGATCGCTCTGCTGCTGGTGTGGGTGGCGATCCTGTTGGCAATCGTGTTCCTGGACGCCGCCCTTTGGCTGATGGCGCTGATCTTTCTGTTCACGGCACCGGCGCTTTATGACCTGATTGCGGGACGCAAGGCCGGGGTGCGCGTGGATTCCGATGGCCTGCACTGGTACGCGGGCCGCCGCACCGGCGAAATCGCCTGGCCCCACATCAGCCACATGCGGCTGGACACGCGGCTCGATTTTTCGGTACGGGCCAGTGCGGTGCTGGTCACGGGCCGCAAGGTGCGCCTGCCGCTCGAAGCGGTGCCCCCCGCCGACACGTTCGAGGCCGAGTTGGAGGCCCGCGGCATCACGGTGGAGCGGCATCACTTTTCCCTGCTGGGATGAGGGGGGTCGTCGCGGCACTGCTGCTTTGGTGGGCAACCGCCTGTGCGCCGGTGCCCGAACCGGTCAGCGATCCCCTGCTCTACCACCCGGATGCATTTGCCAAAGCCGACAGCGCCGTGATCGGCATTCCCGGTGCGCTGACCCCCGTGCGCGTCCTGTCACCCATTGCAGGGCTGCGCACAGACACCCGGGCCATCGCCTTTTACCGCCTACCCGGGTTCGACGGTCGCCCCGCGGACGAGTTCGTCAACCTGACCTTTGCCGCCAAGCGCATCGCGCGGGCCGTGGCGCAGTTCGATTTGCATCAGGTCACGCTGATCGGGCACTCGACCGGAGCCGTCATCGCGCTGGAAGCGGCCAAAGCGATCCGTCAGACCAGCCCCGACACGGATGTGCGGGTGATCGGCATCTCGACCGCCCTGCCCGCCCCGCAACCTGCGCTGGCGGGCGTCCGTGGAGCCGCAGGGACGGTGGCGGCCGCGCTCCGTGTCGGGTCCCTCGATCCACGGGTGGTGTGGCTGGAATACTATCGTTACCTCGCCTATGGCCCCGCCGCCGACACGGACCCGCAGGTGGCGCGCGCCGCCGACGATCTGGTCAAGGCCAATTCCGACCGCATCAGCCTGCCCGAAGACGGGCTGGGGCGGCGGCACACCCGCGCGCTGCGGCGTTGGACCAACCCGGATCCTGACGCGGTGCAAGGGGCGGACGTCATCCTGTTTCACGGCGCGGTCGACCCGATCTTTCCGCCGCGCGCCACGGCACGCTTTGCCCGCACCCTGCCCGGTGCCGAACTGCGGCTGATTCCGGGGCACGGACACCTGTTGTTGCTGACCTATCCTGCGCTTTGGTCCGACATCGCCGCGCTGGTGACCAATCCGCGCTAATCCAGCACCAGATCGACCCGGCCCGACTGTGCAGGACGGATACGCGGACGTGTGGTGTGCAACGCCTTGCAATAAGGTTGCTGCGTCAGCCATCCCGCCATGTCCCGGCGCTTGCCCGATGACCGCATCGGTCCCCAGTCCGCCGCCACGCCGCGCCCGCCACGGCCATAAATGACCCCGTCGCGCGGGACCGTCACGGCCATGATGCGAATGGCGCAGCTCAGGTTCGCGGCCCCATTCTTGAGCGCCTCGCCCGTGCCCACGTTGCACTTGTAGCCGCGCGCCGTCGCCGGCAGGATCTGAAGCAGCCCGTACCACTTGCCGCCACCGCCCACCGCGCGGGGCCTGTAAGTGCTTTCGTGCTTTGCCAGCGCCGACATGAACCCAAGCCAAAAGGCGCGGCGATCGGCGTTGCTGGCCTGCGGATAGCGCGGGCACCAGTCGGCGATGTCACCCGGCACCATGTCCACCAGCGGCGCGCCATGGGTCTTCAGCGCCGACAGCGCCGTCCGGTTCCACAACACGTGATCCGGCTGATGCGTCCAGCGGGTGCGCGGCACGTCACTGCTGCGCGCAGGGGGGCGCAAGTCGCCGACATCCTCGGCCGTGATCACCGGCACGGACAGCGGCAACGGCGCTTCCGCCCGAAGCGGCGCAGCCAGCAACACCGCCAGACCGGCAAAAAAGGGGAGCCGACGCAGAACCATGACGCGAACTATGACCGCTGCCCTGCCGGCCTGTCCATGGCCGCACTTGCCCGTTTTGCGCAGATTGTTGCCGGCCGCCGCAACAGTGTTCGTGCAATCCGCGCACTGTCCCCACCGCCGGTTGCAGATACCGCAAAAGAACCCCGGCAATTGCCCGAACATGTCCCCGCACCGCCCAGATTGTGTCCCATTCGACAGCCATACACACTACAGGTACCGAGTGAGGACGTTACGATGACCTTTGCAGAACGCTGGATTGCCCAGTTTCCACGGCTCAGCCGGCTGGTTCAGCGTAATGATCACGTCATGGCGCATGACGGCGTTCTGCAGATCGGTGACACAGCGCCTGCGCGCGCGCGCCCGAGCAACCCGCGGGCGCTGTCTGACGCGTTGAGCATCCCCTGCCCCGACCCCACGTCCGAGGATCGCGCCCGCGACCTACACCAGAACCATGCACTGCGGCTTGTCCGGCAAGAGGACTGGCGCGCGCTCAGCGCGCAGATGGCGCAGATGGACCGGCAACGGGCCAAGACCAACGGCGGCCTGCCCGTGGCCGAGTTGATGGCCTTTGGTGCGCGGGCCGACGTGGTGGCCGCAGCCGAACACGGGCTGATTTCCGGCACACCGGAACCCGATGCCCCGCTGCTGACCGGGATCGAGGCGCTGGAACACGTGCTGGCCGAAAATCGCGACGATGCCATGATCGCAGCCATCGTCGCGCAGACGCACATGGACATCGCATGGGCCTGGCGCGGCACAGGCTGGGACATCGAAGTGCCGATGCGCAACCGCGACGCCTTTCACGCCCATTTCGACCGGGCCGCCGATATCCTGGCCCCGTTCTCGGCACAGCGGATGGCATCGCCCATCATCGCCGCCGGTCATTGCGCCCACGCCGCCGGATGCGGTGCCAACGAGGATGAGGTGGCAGCGCGCTACGAGACCCTGATCGATCTGGACCCGCACAACGCCCGCGCAATGCGCGCCATGGGCGGACACATGTTGCCGCGCTGGAGCGGCAGCTACGACCGGCTCGAACTTGAAGCGCGTCGCGCCGCGGGCCGCACCCATGTTGTTTGGGGCGCCGGGGGCTATACCTGGGTCATGTTCGACGCCATCTCGACCGACACCGAGGCCTGCGCCCGCCTTGACCTCGAATTTTTTCTGGATGGGATGCGCGACATCCTGCGCCACACCCGCGACCAGCACATCGTGAACCTGCTTGCGTCCTATTGCGCCAATACAATGGGGTCGACCCCCACAGGCCATGACGGGGCGGACCACATGCGCACACAGATCGCAGACGCGGCGGGCTGGATCGTGCGGGACCACCTGACCGAACTGCATCCGATGCTGTGGGCCCACGCGGCGCGCGGTTTCGACAATGCCCTGCGCGTGCGCTGTCTGGACCGGTTTGCCGCGGCGGGCTATGCCGATGCCCTGCGCTATCTGACCGATCTGTTCCGCCGCGAACTGGCGTCGGGCAACCGGGTCATCTTCACCGAAAACGGGGCCGAAACGCTAGTGACCTGAACTGACCCGCCGCGCGGCCCCCGCCAGCAACGCGCGGGAATAGAATTTGTGTGCGCCCATCAGGCTCTGGAACACCGGGCCCAGGGTCAAACGCCCGCGCCGATCAGGCACCGGCACGATGACCGAGCCGAAACGCAACACACTCGTCCCCACCCCCAGCCAGGACATCGTGCGGCCGGACGCATCCGCCATCAGCAATTCGTCCGCCCGCCTGTCCTTTACCGACCAGACGGCAAAACGGTCCGTTTCGCCATCGGCCAGCGCCCGCGCCTCTGCGTCCGAGGACCGCGCGCCCGCCACCACGCGCAGCACAAGGCGTTCGGCCTTGAACAGCGGCTGCGTGTAAAAGGCATGGATAAAGGCCGGCAGCGCGACAGGGGCGGCCACGGCCACCTCGAAGCAATCGGCATAATGCCCCTCTGCCGCACCAAAGGGCGCGATCAGGGACCCACCGGGCAAGGCGCATTCCTCGATCTTCATGGGCCGATCCTGCACCGCACCCGGGCCGGGGCAAAGGCGGGTAATGGTCGCGCCCTCTTGCGGCATTCCGCCCCCTGTTCTACATCCCGACACGCCGCACAAAGGACGACACGCGATGCTGGATCTGACCTACGACACGCCCACACCCAAAACCATTGCCGGGGCCAAGCACGACTGGGAACTGGTGATCGGAATGGAGGTGCACGCACAGGTATCGTCCAGGGCCAAGCTGTTCTCGGGCGCGTCCACCCAGTTCGGGGCCGAACCAAATTCCAACGTGGCCTTCGTTGATGCGGCCATGCCCGGCATGTTGCCGGTGATCAACGAATTCTGCGTGGAACAGACCGTGCGCACCGGGCTGGGCCTGAAGGCACAGATCAACCTGAAATCCGCCTTTGACCGCAAGAACTATTTCTACCCGGACCTGCCGCAGGGCTACCAGATTTCTCAGCTTTACCACCCCATCGTGGGCGAGGGCGAGGTGCTGGTGGAACTGGGCGACGGCACAGCACGCATGGTGCGCATCGAACGCATCCACATGGAACAGGACGCGGGCAAGTCGATCCACGACATGGACCCGCACATGTCATTCGTCGATCTCAACCGCACGGGCGTGTGCCTGATGGAAATCGTCAGCCGCCCCGACATCCGCGGCCCCGAAGAGGCCGCCGCCTACATCACCAAGCTGCGCCAGATCCTGCGTTATCTCGGCACCTGCGACGGCAACATGCAGAACGGCAACCTGCGGGCGGACGTGAACGTGTCGATCTGCCTGCCCGGCGCATATGAGAAATATCAGGAAACACAGGATTTCTCCCATCTGGGCACGCGCTGCGAGATCAAGAACATGAACTCCATGCGCTTTATCCAGCAGGCGATCGAGGTTGAGGCACGGCGCCAGATCGCCATCGTCGAGGCGGGCGGCAAGGTGGATCAGGAAACCCGGCTCTATGACCCGGACAAGGGCGAAACCCGGTCGATGCGGTCTAAGGAAGAGGCGCATGATTACCGCTACTTCCCCGATCCCGACCTGCTGCCGCTTGAGATCGAACAGGATTGGGTCGATGACATTGCCGCCTCGCTCCCTGAACTGCCCGACGCGAAAAAGGCCCGGTTCATGGGCGATTTCGGCCTGACCGACTACGACGCCAGCGTGCTGACGGCGGATGTGGAAACCGCCGCCTATTTCGAAGCTGTGGCCGCAGGCCGCGACGGCAAGACGTCGGCCAACTGGGTGATCAACGAACTTTTCGGCCGTCTCAAGCGCGAAGATCACGAAATTACGGAAAGCCCGGTCAGCCCGGACCAGTTGGGCGGCATCATCGACCTGATCGCCAAGGGCGACATCTCGGGCAAGATCGCCAAGGACCTGTTCGAAATCGTCTATACCGAAGGCGGCGACCCAGGCGAAATCGTCGAGGCGCGCGGCATGAAACAGGTGACCGATACCGGCGCCATCGAGGCCGCCGTGGACGACATCATCGCCGCCAATCCGGCTCAGGTCGAAAAGGCCAAAGAGAACCCCAAGCTGGCGGGCTGGTTCGTGGGTCAGGTGATGAAGGCGACGGGTGGCAAAGCGAACCCGAAGGCCGTGAACGAGATCGTGTCGAAGAAACTGAACGGCTGACGCACAGCGCGTGCGGGACGGTGGGCGGGGCGCATTTGCCGTCAGGCAAACAGCGTCGTCCCGCCGTCACACCAGCAATCGCGAATAGTGCATCATCCCTGCCCCGCACAGCGCGGTCTCGACCGCTGACCAGTTGACCCCCTGCGCCCCGATCGCGGCAAGCGTCTGCCGCCCGTCGACCCGGGCCAGCACCGGGGCAACCTCATGCGGCAGATCGAATGAAAACACCTCTGCTGCGGTCTCGATCGTCAGGTTGCCGGTCTGTGCCACGTGGCCTGCCAGTTGCGCCGCGTTCACGTTGCGCAGATGCGGCACGGCGTCGGGACAGCCAAAGGGCGGTGCCTGCACCGCCCCGCGCCGACGCACATAGGCCACGTGGGTCTTGAAGGTGCCGCGCAGGTCCTCGGCCGCCTGCATCCGCACACGCGGTGCCAACCCGTCCGGCACCTCGGGCACCAGCCGGTCCAGATCGTACAGCATAGGCTCGGGGCATCCGGCCCATTCCAGCCCGGCCGCGTCCAGCGCCTGCATCAGGTCGGTAATCGCATAGGGCCGATCCCGCCCATGCAGCAGCAGATCGTAAAATCCGGCATCCCCCTGCTCGTGATCCACGACACGCATGTTCCGCTTGAACGGATGCGCGTCGGGCAGGGCCAGGAAGATGCGCTTGGCCGCCTTCAGCCGCCTTTCGGGTGGCAGACCATTAAGCAGCGCCCCAAAGCCCGACTGCAACGGATACACACCGGATCGACCATGCGGCGCATAGACCATCAGGCCCAACCCGCCATCCGGCGAAAGCGCCGCGGCCAAGGCATCAAAACCCGCCTGCGGGTCAGGCAGATGGTGCAGCACGCCGCAACAGTCGATGTAGTCGAAGGTGCCATGAGACGCCGCATCCAGCAGCGACCCGGTTTCGAACCGTATCCCTTGCAACTTGCGCACCTGCGCGCGTTTTTCGGCCACGCGCCGGGCGGCCCGCGACATGTCCAGATAGGTGATGTCATAGGGGCGGCCCGCATCGCTCAGCAGCTGCGCCAGTTGTATCAGCGCATCCCCGGTGCCGCCGCCGGCCACCAGCACCCGCAAGGGCTGCGACCAGTCCCGTGCCCCGCCCCACAGCCAGTGATCCATCTCGACCGGCAATGACGGCGATCCGGTGATCAGGCGCTTGCGCTCGTCCGTCGGCTTGCGCTCGGGGTAGGGATAGGCCTCGTATTGGGCCTGCACCGGATCGTTCATCATTGGCCTCTTGTCTGCTGTCGCGGACCCTAGCACCGGCAACCCGGGTTGCAATCGCAGTCGGCGGCATTAGCGTGCCGCACAACGCAAAAGGAGCCGCCCATGACCACCCCGTTCCGATCTTCCGTGATGACGGTCAAGCCAGAATGGATCGACTACAACGGCCACCTCAACATGGCCTATTACAATGTGCTGTTCGACCAGGCGGCCGATCAGATCTATGAACAGATGGGGTTCGGCCCCGACTACCAGGCGCGCACCGGCAACACGACCTATACGGCGGAATTCCACCTGAGCTACGTGCGCGAATTGCACGTGAATGACCGGGTCACGGTCACGTTCCAGATGGTGGATTGCGACGCCAAGCGGTTCCACTCCTACCAGGAAATCCACCACGAAGACGGCTGGCTGGCCGCCACGGGCGAGGCGATGACGCTGCATGTGGACCAATCCGGCCCGCGCGTGGCCCCCATGCCCGATGATGTTTTTGCCAGGGTCGACGCCCTGCGCGCCGCCCACGCCGCCCTGCCACGACCCCTGCGTGTGGGGGCCAGCATCGGGATCCGCCGCAAAGGGTAATGCGGGCTTTTCACGCACCGCCACAGCCGCTATATGCGCGGACTGACAAGGAAAGGCGCGTCATGGCCGGTTGGGAATACAAGGTGATGCCCGCCCCCACCAAGGGGCTCAAGGGCAAGGGGATCAAGGGTCCCGAGGGGCGCTTTGCCAATGCGCTCGAAACGCTGATGAACGAGATGGGCCGCGACGGCTGGGAATTTCAGCGGGCCGAAACCCTGCCCTCGGTCGAACGATCCGGCCTGACGGGCAGCACCACCGAATGGCGCAACATGCTGGTGTTCCGCCGTGCGGTGCGGGATGTGATGGATGATTTCGAACCGGAATTGCTGCCCGCACCGGCGCCTGTGGCCATCCCGGACCCGGCCCCCGACACGGCCAAGGACAACGACGGCGAAGACGCGAAATTCGTCCCCGGACCGGGTGCCACGGAAATGCTGCCCGACAACGGCGTCGAAGGCACGTCCGAGGTGGCGGGAATGACCGCGTCGTTGCAAAAACTTGCATCAACCCGAAGCGAGGCCGAGGCCAAGGACTGACCCGCGCTAAACGTCCAGATCCAGCGCCAGCGCGTGGATGCGACCGACAAGGTCCGCGCCCAGGGCCGCATGCACTGCGCGATGTCGCGCGATCCGGGATTTTCCTGTAAAGTCAGCGCTTCGCAGCCGAACGTTAAAGTGGCTTTGCCCATCATCCGGCGCACCCGAATGACCCGCGTGGCTGGCACTGTCGTCGATCACCTCGACCTCGCGCACGTCAAAGCCTGCGCGCAACCGCGCCTCGATCTCGTCCCGGACCGTTCCAATACCCGACATTTTTTTGCCTGACCCCCTTCAATCTCTGGTCCCACACCGTAAACTTCACGGCCTGAGTCGAAAAGGACCCCAATGATGCCCAAGCCTGATCCCTTCGGATTCGACATGTCGGTCTCTTCGGCCAAGAAGAAAAACCCGCGCGGGCGTCGGGGCATGTCAGGCGCGTCCGAGACATCGACGCGCATCTGCGACCACGACGGCTGCAACGAGCCGGGCAAGTTCCGTGCGCCCAAGGCGCCAGACGTGCTGGACGACTTCTTCTGGTTCTGCCAGCAGCACGTGCGCGAGTATAACCTGAAGTGGAACTTTTTTGACGGCACGACCGAGGCAGAGATCAACGCGCAGCAATCCAAGGACAAGGTGTGGGAACGCCAGACCAAGCCGCTGGGTGACCCCGAGGCGCGGGCCTGGGCCCGGCTGGGTATTGAGGATCCGCACCAGGTGCTGGGCAAGAACGCAACCCAGAACCCCGGCCGCAACGGCACTGCCGCTGGCCGCCGCCTGCCCCCGACTGAAAAACGCGCGATCGAAATCCTCGAAGCCAAGCCTGACGCGACCAAGGCCGAGGTGCGCAAGGCCTACAAGGCGCTGATCAAGGTGCTGCACCCCGACATGAATGGCGGCGACAGGTCACAGGAAGAGCAGCTGCAAGAGGTCGTGTGGGCCTGGGACCAGATCAAGGACAGCCGCAACTTCAAGTAGTTACGCTTCTCTGCTGACGAAGTGCCATGTGAATCATCGCGCCGCTCAGCAGCCAGACGACTGTGACCGGCACGCTGGTCAAAATGCCGTCCGCCACTGCCAACCATCCCAGCGCGGCCGCTTCGACAACAGCCTGCACCGCGGCGCTTGTGTGCGGGCTGAATTCCATCACGCCCATCGGCATCACCGCAATGCCGGCCCCCAGCGCCGTGATCGCCGGCCACATGCACGCCATCAGCACCCAGCCGCGTACTCCGCGCCGCCCAAGAGCACCTGCGCAGATCGACCCGGCCACGGCCGCCCCGAACACGGCTGCAATACACAGCACCGGCAGGGGCGGCAGGAATCGGGCCAGTGACTCGCCCCAAAGGATCATGCTTTGGGCAACGCTGCCCCCGGCACAAGCCGTCAGAAACGCAGCGTGCAGGCGGATCGTGTGCGATTGATGGGTCATCGGTGTGTCCTTTCTGTCCAAGATACCGCGACTCTGCCGTGGCCATGTGCATGACGTTCCGCACACTCGTGCAGCATTTGCGCAAATCGGACCGGCACCGCCCCCTTCCCCTTGCCCTTTCCCGCGTTATGTTGCACCACCGGCGGCGCGCCCATTCGGGGCGCGTTTTCCATGTTGAAGGAACGGCGAAATGGCGGACGGCGCGATGGACATCAATGCAAAACCCAGCGAAGAGATTTCCGTCCGCGAAGTCTTTGGCATCGACACGAACATGGTGGTCAAGGGGTTTGCCGACCGGACCGAACGCGTGCCGGACCTCGACACCACCTACAAGTTCGATCCCGACACGACGCTGGCGATCCTTGCGGGCTTTTCCCACAATCGCCGCGTGATGATCCAGGGCTACCACGGCACGGGCAAATCGACCCATATCGAACAGGTCGCCGCCCGCCTGAACTGGCCCACCGTGCGTGTGAACCTTGACAGCCATATCTCTCGCATCGACCTGATCGGCAAGGACGCGATCAAGTTGAAGGACGGCAAGCAAGTCACTGATTTCCAAGAAGGTATCCTGCCCTGGGCCTTGCGTAACCCCACCGCTATCGTGTTCGACGAATACGACGCGGGCCGCGCCGACGTGATGTTCGTGATCCAGCGGGTGCTGGAGGTGGACGGCAAGCTGACGCTGCTCGACCAGAACGAGGTGATCAACCCGCACCCCTATTTCCGCATCTTCGCCACGGCCAACACCGTGGGTCTGGGAGACACGACGGGCCTGTACCACGGGACGCAACAGATCAACCAGGGCCAGATGGACCGGTGGTCGCTGGTTGCCACGCTCAACTACCTCAGCATCGACGCGGAAACCGCCATCGTCCTGGCCAAATGCCCGCATTACAACACCGAAGCGGGGCGCAAGACGGTCAAGCAGATGGTGACCGTGGCCGACCTGACGCGCACGGCCTTCATGAATGGCGACCTGTCCACCGTGATGTCGCCGCGGACCGTGATCGCGTGGGCCCAGAACGCCGAGATCTTTCGCAACATCGGCTATGCCTTCCGCCTGAGCTTCCTCAACAAATGTGATGAGCTTGAGCGCCAGACGGTGGCCGAGTTCTATCAACGCCTGTTTGACGAGGAACTGCCGGAAAGCGCGGCCAGCGTGAGTTTGGGGTAGCAATCAGATGAAACTGCGTCCGCTTGTTGTAGCCCTTTCCGGGGCGCTTCTTTTGACCGCTTGCGAAGAACCGGCACCACCGCAGAAACCCGAGCCGAAATCGCTCAGCGCGCCTTTGCGGCAGGACGTGCAAAAGAGGCGCGTCTCGAAATATGAACAGCTGTCGCGGTGCGCAGGGCTTCACAAACTCCTGCTTGTCGTCATCAACAATGGCAAGCGGCCTGAAACGACAGGCAATCAGCGCCTTATTGTTGCTGGCCTGGTACGCGCAGGCGTTTTTCAGACTTTTGCTTTGCAGGAATTGCAGGCGGCCCCGCAGAACAGGAACGCGCGGCCCAGTCTTGTGTCCAAGACAACAAGCGCAAATGTCGACGCCTTCGCCGGTAGCTACGGATTGGTATTGGCGGCGCACAAGGAGCAGACCTCGGGCATTGATAACGTGCCCTTTTTGGTCACGGACGACCTGCGTTTCTGTGAATCGCTGCTCAAAAAACTGTCGGGTCCTGACAAAACGATGCAATAGAAGGGCTGTACCGACACCAACATATACGGTCACCAGCGTACCCCCTTGCCATTTACCGCGATAAGCGCAATTGCTGATCCATGGCGCAGCAAAACGACAATCCAGCCGATCCATTCAAAAAGGCGCTGGCCGAGGCGACCAAGGTCATGGCGAACGACCCGGAGCTGAACGTCAGTTACTCCGTCGATCCGTCGGGTGTGTCGGGCGATGCGATGCGCCTGCCGCAGGTTTCACGCCGCATGACCCGGGACGAGGTGTTGCTTGCCCGTGGCACCGCCGATGCGCTGGCCCTGCACCGCCGCTATCACAATGGCCAGACCCATGCCCGCTATTCCCCGCAGGGTGAGATGGCGCGCGATCTGTACGAGGCGATGGAAACCGCCCGCTGCGAGGCGATGGGCGCGCGCGACATGCCCGGCACCGCAGGCAACATCGACGCCAAGATCAACAACGACGCATTGCGGCGCGGATACGATCAGGTCAAACAGGCCAGCGATGTGCCGCTGTCGGCCGCCGCGGGCTACCTGGTTCGCCATCTGGCCACCGGCCGTGACCTGCCCCCCGGCGCGCAGAACGCGATGGAGCTGTGGCAGGGATTCATCGAGGATCAGGCGGGCGGCACGCTCGAAAACCTGAACGAGATTCTGGACGATCAAGCTGCCTTTGCCCGTTTTGCCCGCCAGGTCATCACCGATCTGGGCTATGGCGACCAGCTGGGCGACGACCCTGACCAGCTGGACGAGGATCAGGAAGACAGCGCCGAGGATGGTCAGGAAGAGGATCAGGAGCCCGACAGCACCGGCCAGGACGATCAGGACGAGGAAAACGCCGAAGGCACGCCCGAATCCTCGCAGGACGAACAGCAGGACGCGTCCGAGGCGCAGGTCAGCATGGACGACATGGCAGACCAGGAACTGGGCGAAGAGGCCGAGATGCCCGAGGGCGAGGCCCCGCTTGAACCCCCTGCCCCGCAGCCCGTGTCCGAGGCCGATCCCGACTACAAGATCTACCTCGATACCCACGACGAAGAGATCATGGCCGAGGATCTGGCCGAACCGGTCGAACTGGAACGGTTGCGCGCCTATCTGGATCAGCAGCTTGAACCGCTCAAGGGCGCGGTCAGCCGCCTGGCCAACAAGTTGCAGCGCCGTCTGCAGGCGCAACAGAACCGCAGCTGGGAGTTTGATCGGGAGGAAGGGATCCTGGACGCTGGCCGTCTGGCCCGCGTGGTGGCGAACCCGACGACGCCGCTGTCCTTCAAGGTCGAGAAGGACACCGAATTCCGCGATACCGTGGTGACGCTGCTGCTGGACAACTCCGGCTCGATGCGGGGGCGTCCCATATCCATTGCCGCCATCTGCGCCGACGTACTGGCGCGCACGCTGGAACGCTGCAACGTCAAGGTCGAGATCCTGGGATTTACCACGAAGGCGTGGAAAGGCGGGCTGGCGCGCGAAGCCTGGCTGAACGATGGCCGCCCGCCGCAGCCCGGCCGCCTGAACGATTTGCGCCACATCATCTACAAGTCCGCCGATGCCCCGTGGCGGCGGGCGCGGCCCAATCTGGGCCTGATGATGAAAGAGGGTCTGCTCAAGGAAAACATCGACGGCGAGGCGCTGGAATGGGCCCACCGCCGCATGGTGCACCGGCCCGAGGCCCGCAAGATCCTGATGGTGATTTCGGATGGCGCGCCGGTGGATGACAGCACCCTGTCGGTGAACCCGGCCAATTACCTGGAAAAGCACCTGCGCGATGTGATTGCCATGGTCGAACGGCGGCGTGCGGTGGAACTGCTGGCCATCGGCATCGGCCACGACGTGACCCGATATTACGACCGCGCCGTGACCATCACGGATGTGGAACAGCTTGCCGGTGCGATGACCGAACAACTGGCCGCCCTGTTCGACAGTGATCCGCGGGCACGCGCGCGCGTCATGGGGATGAAGCGGGCGAGCTAGATCGCCTGTGCCGCCACCACCACTGCCGGGATCGGAACCTTCCAAGGGCCTTTAGGCCCATGTACCGCACGCACCCGATCCACCACCGCGCCGCGGATCGCCGCCCTGAATGCAGGCGATTGCACGCGCAGCAGTGCGCCACCGCGCACGGTGCCCGCGTCAAAGAAATCAAATGGCGCGCCGGGGTCGTCCACCTGCCAGAAGCTGTCGACCGTGGCCAGTGTCGGAGCGTCAAAGCCTGCCGCCGTCAAGGCCGATGATGCCCGCGCGGGATCGGCATAATCCGACGCGCCTGGCCCGGGCGGCAATGCGATGCCGGGTTCTCCGTGATCTGCGATTGCCGTGAACACGTATGCCATCGCGCTGTCCGGCACATCCGACCAGACCGAATAGGCCAGCCAGCCGCCGGGCTTGAGCACGCGCCGCACCTCGGCAAAGACACGCGGCGGGTCCGGCACGTGCGGCACGCCGAAACCGATGGTTGCTGCGTCGAATTGCGCCTCATCAAGATCCAGCGCCATCGCGTCACCCTGCCGGAATTCCGCCCCGGGTGCGCGTTTGCGGGCCATTGCCAGCATCGGTTCGGAAAAATCGACGCCCACCACCTGCGCCCCGGCCTGCACCATTGCATCTGAAATGATGCCGTGACCGCAGCACAGATCCAGCGCCCGGCCCCCGGGGCCGACCCGCGCTGCGCCGATCATCGCAGGCACCACCTGTTCGGCCGCCCGTGCAAAAGCGGTGGCATAGGACTGCGCGGTGGCCGCATCGTTCCAGCCATCACGCTCGAGCGTGGCGAAATCGGGTTGTTTTTCGATCTGAGTGGCCCCTTTCCGTCAGCACAGGCTAACACGGCATGGTCCAAAAATCACCATTGCACATGGGACGCCGGAATGGTCCTTAGTCGGCATCCCCAAACAGGAGGTCGCCATGTTCCAGACATTCGAAGTCACCGCCCGGCCCGAACAGGGCCCGCCCAGGCTGGCTGCGCTGCGCGACGTGATGCGGGCCGAGGGGGTGGATGGCTTCCTGATCCCCCGGGCTGACGCGCATCAGGGTGAATATGTCAGCGCGCGCGACGAACGCCTGGCGTGGTTGACGGGCTTTACCGGCTCGGCCGGGTTCTGTGCGGCGCTGCTGGACGTGGCCGGCGTTTTCATCGACGGCCGCTACCGCACACAGGTCAAGGCGCAGGTGGCAGGCGACTTCACCCCGGTGCCATGGCCCGAGATGAAGCTGGCAGACTGGCTGAAAGAGCGGATGCCAGACGGCGGCACAGTCGGCTTTGACCCGTGGCTGCACACGCCAGGCCAGATTTCCGAAGCCGAACAGGGTCTGGAAGGGTCAAGGATCAAGCTGCGGCGCTGTGACAACCTGATCGACCGGATCTGGCCCGACCAACCCGGTCCGGCCACCGAACCCGTCAAGGTGCATCCGCTTGAATTTGCCGGCGAGCCCCATGAAGACAAGCGGGCGCGGTTGGGCGCGGCATTGGCCGACGACGGGGCGGACTGTGCCGTCCTGACCCTGCCCGACAGCATCTGCTGGCTGCTGAACATTCGCGGGGCCGACATCCCCCGCAACCCGATCGCGCAGGGCTTTGCGATTCTGCACGGCACTGGCGCCGTCGATCTGTTCATGGATCCGGCCAAGCTGGTCGAGGTGCTTGACCATCTGGGCGATGCCGTCACCTGCCATCCGGTCGACGCGTTCCTGCCCGCGCTCGAAGGGTTGGCGGGGCCTGTGCGGGTCGACAAATCCTCTGCCCCGGTGATCGTGGCAGACACGCTTGGCGACCGTGTGCGCTGGGGCGACGATCCCTGCGCCCTGCCCAAGGCCCGCAAGAACGCAGCCGAGATTGCGGGCAGCGCCGAAGCGCATCTGCGCGACGGGGCGGCCGTGGTGGAACTGCTGGCATGGCTCGATGCGCAACCGGCCGGGTCGCTGCGGGAAACACAGGTGGTCAGCAAGCTGGAAACCCTGCGGCGCAAGGACAACGCGTTGCAGGATATCAGCTTCGAAACCATCGCGGGCACGGGGCCCAACGGTGCCATCATGCATTACCGCGTGACCGAAGAGACCGACAGCACGTTGCAGGACGGCCACCTGATCGTGCTTGACAGCGGCGGACAGTATCTGGACGGCACCACCGACATTACCCGCACTATCGCCATCGGCACCCCGCCGGAAGAGGCGCGCGCGGCCTTTACCCGTGTGCTGACCGGCATGATCGCCATGTCCCGCCTGCGCTGGCCCAAGGGCCTGGCGGGCCGGGACATCGAAAGCATTGCTCGCGCGCCGCTGTGGTATGCGCATCAGGATTTCGATCACGGGCTGGGCCACGGGGTCGGGGCATATCTGTCGGTGCACGAAGGGCCACAGCGGCTGAGCCGTGTCAGCACCGTGCCGCTTGAGCCGGGCATGATCCTGTCGAACGAGCCGGGGTATTACCGCGAGGGGGCGTTTGGCATCCGCATCGAAAACCTGGTGGTGGTCGAGCAGGCAGAGGTGCTGCCCGGAGGCGACGCGCATCGCGAGATGCTGTGCTGGCACACGCTGACCTATGCCCCGTTGGACCGTCGGCTGATCGTCGTGGACATGCTGGATGCGGCAACGCGGGACTGGCTGAATGCCTATCACGCGGACGTACTGGACAGGATTGGACCACGGGTCACACCGGAGGCCCATGCGTGGTTGACAGCCGCCACTGCGCCGCTCTAGCGCCCGTTTTCCGGCGCGGAAAACGGCTGGAAAGCGACGCGCTTTCCAATTGCGCACAACGGCTGCGTCCTGCCCCGGTTTTCGTGTCGAAAACCAACCGGAAACCGCGTCGGTTTCCGGTTGGGCTGATGTCAACCTTCTGATACAACGGTGCTTCATCACGACGTCAGTCACGACAGGAGCGCCCATGGCCGAGCATATCACGATCCGCAAAGCCACAGGCACCTGGACCATCCGCGCTGGCGGCGCGGTGCTGGGTGAAAGCCGGAATGCGCTGGAACTGTCCGAAGGCAGCTATGCACCCGTGATCTATTTTCCCCGCGACGATGTGGCCATGGCCTTTCTCGACCGGTCCGATCAGACCACGCATTGCCCGCACAAGGGCGATGCCAGCTACTACTCCGTGGTGACGAAATCGACGACGATCGAGAATGCGGCCTGGACCTATGAAACCCCGACCGACAGCGTTGCGCGGATCAAGGATCACCTCGCCTTCTACACCGGCACCGGCATCACGATTGAGCAGATCTGAGGCCACTCACCCGCCGCGCGGGACAAAGCTGACATTTTGAGCCTTCTGCTCTAACCTTTCAAAACGGAGGGGCACAGATGGCAAACCGATTGGTCGGCGGATGCAAGTGCGGCCTGGTGCGTTACACGGGCACCAGGCTGAATGCCCCGATGTTCCGCTGCCATTGTCGTGATTGCCAGCAGCTCACAGGTTCGGGCCATGCAGAGATGATACCCGTGTCCGCCACAGACTTCCGGATCGACGAAGCCTGCAAGACTTTCGAGATGACCGGCGGTTCGGGCCGGTCCACCTTTAGCGGTTTTTGCCCGAACTGTGGATCGCAATTGACGCGAAGCAGTGAACGCATGAGCGACCGGGTCTACCTGCATGCCTCATCGCTTGACGATCCCGGCCACTACAAACCCGGCAAGTCGATCTATGCAGATTGCGCACAGGCGTGGGATCAATCCGCTGTCATCAAAGCGTAGGCTGGCCTCAAAGCCGCCGCGTCACCTGATCGGTGAAATCGGCCCCTCGCGCCTCGAAACTGTCATACTGGTCGAAGCTGGCCGCTGCCGGGGCCAGCAGCACCACGTCGCCCGGTTCGGCCTCGGCCATGGCCGCTGCGACGGCGTCCTCCATCGTACCGCAAACCTGTGTGGGCGCTGTCAGTTGCATGGCAAAGGCTGCTGCCTCGCGTCCGATGACATAGGCCTTCTTCACCGCGCCTGACGCGGCATTCACCGTGTCCAGCCCGCCGTCTTTCTGCAAGCCGCCGCAGATCCAGCGGATGTTATCAAAGGCCGCCAGCGCCTTGGCCGCGCTGTCCACGTTCGTGGCCTTGCTGTCGTTGACATAGCGCACCCCGCCCACATCCGCGATCTGCTGGCTGCGGTGGGGCAGACCCGCAAAGCTGTGAAAGGCCGCCTCGATCTCCTTGGGTGCCACACCCACGGCACGCGCGGCTGCATAAGCGGCACAGGCGTTCTGGTGGTTGTGCGCCCCCGGCAGCCCCGCGATGCCGCGCAGGTCGATCGACGCCACCTGCCGCCCCTTGCGCTGTTCGACGAGGAACCCCTTGCGGGCGAAGACACACCAGCCCGGCCCCGTCAGTTTCCCTGCGGCCGACACCCGGATCACCCGGTCATCGGTCGGCCCCTCGGCCAGTTGCCCGGCCAGATACTGCCCTTCGACTTCGTCCACGCCGATCACGGCGCGGTCGGGACCGCCTTCGGCAAACAGCCGACGCTTGGCCGCGAAATAGCCGCCCATGCCGGCATGACGGTCCAGATGGTCGGGGGTGAGGTTCGTAAAAACCGCCACATCCGGCGTCAGGCTGCGGGCCAGGTCGGTCTGGTAACTGCTGAGTTCCAGCACGACGATGCCGCCATCTCCGGGCGGATCGATGTCCAGCACGCCGCGCCCGATATTGCCCGCCAACTGGCTGTCGCGCCCCGCTGCTGCCATCACGTGGTGGATCAGGGCGGATGTGGTGGATTTGCCGTTGGATCCTGTGATGGCGATGACCCGCGGGGTGCTGTCGTACCGGTTCCATTCATCGGTCGCGAAGGACTGGAAGAACAGGCCGATATCGTTGTCGACCGGCACCCCTGCGGACAATGCCGCCGCCACCACGGCATTGGGTGCGGGGTAAAGATGCGGGATACCGGGGCTGACGATGACCCGGTCGATATGGTCGAACGCGCCCTGTTTGCGCAGATCGGTGATGGCGAAACCTTCGGCTTCGGCCCGGGCCCGGGCATCTTCATTGTCGTCCCAACACATGGGGTCGGCACCACCCGCCGCCAGCGCGCGCGCCGCAGACAGCCCTGACCGGCCAAGGCCCAGCACGGCGACCCGTGCGCCAGAAAGACCTCGGACCGGGATCATGTGCGGGCCGACCGGGGGCGCTGCCCGGCGCCATCGCCACTTGGACCAACGGCGCGCCAACGGCGACCCAATTTGGTATTTTCAGTCAGAAGAAGGGGGGTCACCACGCAATCTCCTCCCGATCCCGCAAGAACCTGCCGGTAAGATGCGCTGGCGCGTCGAGGGCAAGCCAGATCGCGGTATCTGCCCCCTGTTCGGGTGTGCGTGGGGCGGCCCGGCCACCCATGCGTGTGTGCACCCAGCCGGGACACATGGCGTTGATGCTGACGCCGGCGGGCAAATCCCGGGGCAAGGCAAAGGAAAGCGCGTTCAGCGCGGCCTTGGCCACGCCGTAACCGCCCGGCCCCTCCATCCCCTCGGCATAGGCGCCCCAGCCGGAGCTGAGGTTGACGATCCGCCCCCGCCCCTGTGCCGTCATGTGCGGCAGACACAGGCAGATCAGGTCAAAGGGAGCGTGAAACATCACCTGCATCGACCGGCGCAGGCCCTCCGGATGCGCGATCATGCTGTCCTCGATCAGGATGCCGGCATTGTTGATCAGAATGTCGACGGGACCCGCGTATTCGATGGCCGCGGCAAAGGTGCTCGGATCTTCGAGGTTCAGATGCACCCAGTCGCATCCGATGGCGGCGGCGACAGCGGCCCCGGCCTGTGCATCGCGCGCGCCGATCACCACATCCGTGCCGCGTGCCACCAGCCCCTCGGCGATGGCATAACCGATGCCGCGATTGCCCCCGGTGACAAGCGCCCGCGCCATCCTAACGCACCTTCAGCGTGGCCAGACCGATCATCGCGAGGATCAGCGCGATGATCCAGAACCGGATCACGATCTGCGGCTCGGCCCAGCCCTTTTTCTCGTAATGGTGATGGATCGGGGCCATCAGGAACACGCGCTTGCCGGTGCGCTTGAAATAGAGAACCTGGATGATGACGCTGAGTGCCTCAACCACGAAGAGGCCGCCGACGATGGCCAGAACCAGTTCGTGCTTGGTCGCGACCGCGATGGCCCCAAGCGCCCCGCCCAGGGCCAGCGACCCCGTGTCGCCCATGAAAACCGCCGCAGGGGGGGCGTTGTACCACAGGAACCCGAGGCCCCCGCCGAAAAGTGCGGCGGCAAAGATCAGCAATTCGCCCGTGCCCGGCACGTAATGCACGTCGAGGTATTCGGTAAAGTCCACACGCCCCACAGCATATGCGATGATGCCGAGCGTGCCGCCGGCAATCATCACCGGCATGATGGCCAGACCATCAAGCCCGTCGGTCAGGTTCACGGCGTTGGCCGCCCCCACGATCACGATGATGGCAAAGGGAATGAACAGCACTCCAAGGTTCACCAGCAGATCCTTGAACACCGGCACGGCCAGTTGGTTCTGCAACGCGTCCGGATGGCTGACGGTGGCGAAATAGGCTGCAATGCCTGCAATAAGGAACCCCAGCAGCAGCCGCACCTTGCCCGGGACCCCTGCGCTCGATTGTTTGGATACCTTGGCGTAATCGTCGGCAAATCCGATCAGCGCAAAGGACAGGGTAACGCCCAGAACGATCCAAACGAACGGGTTGTCCAGCCGCGCCCAAAGCAGGGTCGAGGTCGCCAGCGCCCCCACGATCAGCAGCCCGCCCATCGTCGGTGTGCCCGCCTTGACGAAATGCCCCTCGGGGCCGTCATCGCGGATCGGCTGGCCCTTGCCCTGCTTGCGGCGCAGCACGGCGATCAGGGGACGGCCAAACAGGAAACCAAAGACCAGAGCAGTCAGGAATGCCCCGCCGGCGCGGAAGGTGATGTAGCGGAACAGGTTGAAAAAGTCCCCGCCATCCGAAAGCGCCGTCAACCAATAGAGCATATGTACCTGTCCCTACGCATTATCTTGTGGGTCTTCGCCCATATCAACCGGATGGCCCATTTTGCGTATCGCGTCAACGATCACGGCCAGTTTCATGCTGAGCGACCCCTTGGCCAGCACCACGTCGCCGCTGTCCAGCACGCGACGGACCTGCGGTGCCATTTCGTCTGATGTTTCGACCCATAGGCCGCGTTTCGCGGGCGGCAGGGCCGCGTGCAGGTGCTGCATCAGGGGACCGACACAGTGGATCGCGTCGATGGACCGGACCGATGGCAGCCGCGCCAAATCCTCATGCATCGCCTGAGCTTCGACGCCCAACTCCTTCATATCGCCTACGAAAGCGATGCGGCGACCCTTGCTCACCCGGCCGATGTCATGGGTGACTTCTGCGGCGGCCAACACGTCAAGCGCGGCTGCCATGGATGTGGGGTTGGCATTGTAGCTGTCGTCGATCAACTCCAGCGTCAGGTGTGTTTCGACCGGGTCCAGATAGATCACCTCGCGCGCGCCGCGCCCCTGATAGGGCGACCAACGGCCCAGCGACTGCGCGGCCAGCGCAAGGTCCGCCCCCAGCGCCTCGGCGGCAGCCAGTGCGCCCAGACCGTTCATCGCATAGTGTCGCCCCACCGCCCCGATCTTGAACAGCAGGGGCGCTTCATGCGCTTCGGCCTGCACGATGGTCGTGTCGCGCTGCATATCCGCCGACAGCAGTTTGAAATCGAACCCGTGTTCCCCGAACCCGATATCGCGCCGCTGCACGTCATGGGCCTTGGCCTGCAGGATGGCGGCGGTCGAACAGTCGTTGTTCAGAATGGCAACGCCCCCCGGCTCCAACCCGTCGAGGATGGATGCCTTTTCGACGGCGATCCCTTCGATGTTCTCGAACGCTTCCAGATGTGCGGCGGCCACGGTGGTGATCATCGCCACATGCGGTCGCGCCATGCGGGCCAGGGGCGCGATTTCACCGGGGTGGTTCATGCCGATCTCGATCACCGCGTATTCGGTGTCCGCGGGCATCCGCGCCAGGGTCAGCGGCACGCCCCAGTGGTTGTTGTAGCTGGCAACCGAGGCGTGGGCGCGTCCCTGATCGCCCAGCATGGCCAACAGCATTTCCTTGGTCGAGGTCTTGCCCACCGATCCCGTGACCGCGACCACGCGGGCATCGCTGCGGGCGCGGGCGGCAACGCCCAGCGCCTCGAGCGCCTGTTGCACGTCGTGGACCAGCAGCAGCGGGCACTCCTCGTCCACGTCGGGCAGGTGTGATACCAGCGCGGCCGCTGCGCCCTTTTCAAAGGCTTGCGCGACAAACGCGTGCCCATCCCGCGCCGCAGTCAGCGCGATGAACAGATCACCGGGTTGCAGTGTGCGCGTGTCGATGCTGATGCCCGTGCAGGACCAGGGCCGCGTGTTCAGCCCGCCCGTGGCCGCCACCGCGTCGTCAGATGTCCAAAGCGTCATGTCAGCCTCCCCTCCAGCGCCGCCACCGCGACACTGGCCTGTTCCACGTCATCAAATGGCAGCACATCGTCGCCCACGATCTGTCCGGTTTCGTGCCCCTTGCCCGCGATCAGCAGGGCATCACCGGGGCCAAGGGCGTCTACGGCGCGCAGGATGGCCTCGGCCCGGTCACCAACCTCGGTCGCGTCGGGGCAGCCGTCCATCACGGCGGCACGGATGGCGGCCGGGTCCTCGCTGCGCGGGTTGTCGTCGGTGACAAACACGATATCGGCGTGATCCGCGGCCGCCTGTCCCATAAGGGGCCGCTTGCCCGCATCCCGGTCCCCGCCTGCGCCGATCACGGCGATCAGGCGGCCCATCACGTGCGGGCGCATCGCCTCCAAGGCGGTGGCCACGGCATCGGGGGTATGGGCGTAGTCCACGAACACGGCCGCACCGTTGGCGCGGGTGGCGGCCAGTTGCATCCGGCCCCGGACCGTGCCCAGATGCGGCAAGGTCTCGAACACGCGCGCAGGCTCTGCGCCACAGGCGATGACCAGTCCGCAGGCCAGCGCCACGTTGTCCGCCTGAAAGCCCCCGATCAGGTCCAGCCGCGCGGTATAGGCGCGGCTGCCATAATCGATCCGCACCTCCTGCCCTGTCGCGTCAAAGCGCTGGCCCGTAAGGTGCAGGTGTCCTGCACCACGCCCCACGGTGATCACGCGCTGGCCGCGTGCCTCGGCGATGGCGGCCATGTCCACACCGCGCGGATCGTCGATGTTGATGACAGCAACGCCGTCTTCGGGCAGGACGCGGGCGAACAGACCCGCCTTGGCGTCGAAATAGGCCTCGAACGTGTGATGATAGTCCAGGTGATCCTGCGTGAAGTTGGTAAACCCTGCCGCCGTCAGGGTGACACCGTCGAGACGGCGCTGGTCGAGCCCGTGCGACGACGCCTCCATCGCGGCATGGGTGATCCCATGCGCCCGGGCTGCGGCCAATGTGCGGTGCAGGGTGATGGGTTCGGGCGTGGTGTGGGCCAGCGGCGCGGTCCACGCCCCCTCGACCCCCGTGGTGCCCAGGTTCACGGCGCTCAACCCCAGCTCGATCCAGATCTGGCGCACAAAGGTGGAAACAGATGTTTTGCCATTGGTCCCCGTCACAGCCACCATCGTTTCGGGCTGCCCACCGAACCACAGGGCTGCGGTGCGGGCCAATGCCTCGCGCGGGGCATCGGTGACGATGACGGCAATGCCCGCCAGATGATCGGCGGCGATGCGCGCGCCCTCGGCATCGGTTAGGACAGCGGTGGCCCCCATGCGCACGGCATATTGCACGAATTCACCCCCGTGCATCCGGCTGCCGGGCATCGCGGCGAACAGGAACCCGTCCTTTACCTCGCGGCTGTCCACGGCAATACCGGTGATGGTGGGATTGGCCCCGCCCCGCGCGGTCAGACCGAGTGCGGAGAGAGGGCGAGGCTGCTCAGCCATGTGCGGCCTTCCGGCTCAGTTGTTGCTGCTGGTGAGCGTTATATCAGCGAGCGTGGCGGGTTCAACGCCAGGCCGCAGACCCAAAAGCGGCGCGATGCGCCCGATCATCTCTGCCGCGACGGGCACAGCCGTCCACCCGGCCGTGCGCCGCGGTTTGTCGCCACTGGTTTCGACGGGTTCGTCCAGCGTCACGACCAACACGTATTTGGGATCATGGGCCGGGAATACGGTGGCAAAGGTCGCAATCACCTTGTCGTCGTAATATCCGCCGCGCGGCCTGGGCTTGTCGGCGGTGCCCGTCTTGCCGCCCACGGCATATCCCGGCACCTCGCCCATGCTGGCGGTGCCGTCGGTCACGACCTTGCGCAGCATCTCGCGCGCGGCGCGGGCGGCATTTTCGCTCATCACGCGCGGACCCGGACGGGGGCCACGCTGTTTGAGGATGGTGGGGGCCACCAGACGGCCCCCGTTCGCAATGGCGGCATATCCCGCCGCCAGATGCATCGGCGACGACGACAGCCCATGCCCATAGCTGACCGTGACCGATGTCAGGTCGGTCCAGCGCTTGGGCAACAGCGGCTTGCCGGTACGCGCCTCGAAAATCTCGAACGGGGTGGCATCGAAAAAGCCCAGGGATTTCAGGAATTCCTGCTGCCGTTTCGCCCCGATTTGCAGCGCCATCCGCCCCGTGCCCCGGTTCGAGGATTTGACGATGATATCGGCCACGCTCAGCTTGCCGTAGTTCTTGTTGCGGAATTCGCCGATCTTGAACCCGCCCACCTTCATCGGCCCCGACGTGTCGATCACCGTCGAGGGGGACACCAGGCCCAGATCGACGGCCTGTGCCGCGGCAAAGATCTTGAACGTCGAACCCAGTTCGTACACCCCCTGCACCGAACGGTTGAACAGGGGCGAGTCGCTTTGGTCCCCTTCGGTTGCGGGGCGGGGCCGGTTGTTGGGGTCGAAGTTGGGCAGCGATACCACGGACACCACCTCGCCCGTGTGCACGTCCATCAGGACCGATGTGGCCCCCTTGGCGTTCATCAGCTTCATTCCGCCATACAGCACCCGCTCGGCCGCCGCCTGCACCGTCAGGTCCAGCGACAGTTGCAGCGGCTTCTGGCCGTTGGCGGGATCGCGCAGATAGTCGTCAAACTGCTTTTCGACGCCGGCGACGCCGATCACCTCGGCGGCGCTGACACCTTCCTTGCCGAATGACGCACCACCCAGCACGTGGGCGGCCAGCGCGCCATTGGGATACAGCCGCATCTCGCGCGGGCCAAACAGCAGGCCCGGATCGCCGATCTCGTGCACTTGCTGCAACTGCTCGGGGCTGATTTTCTTCTTGATCCACAGAAACTTGCGCTTGCCGGTGAAGTCTTCGAGCAGATCCTTTTCCTTGAGGTCCGGAAAGATCGCGGCCAGTCCTTTGGCCGCCGCTTCGGGGTCCACCATCTGCGGCGGTTGGGCGTACAGCGCGTGCGTCTCGAAATTCGTCGCCAAAAGCCGCCCGTTGCGGTCCACGATGTCGGCGCGGGCGGCGGAAATGGCCGCGCCCTGCACGCTGGCGCGCGGCTCCATCGGTTCGGACATGGCCAGCGCACCCATGCGCAGTCCCACGGTCACGAAGGCGCAGAAAAAGAACAGGCCCAGCACCAGCAGCCGTCCCTCGGCGCGTTGGCGCATCTTGTCATGCATCTCGACATGGCGGGCGCGGATGTTTTCGCGTTCGATCGCCTCGGGGCTTTCGCCGGCGTCACGGGCGGGCAGGATACGGGCCAGCGGGCGCAGGGGCGTGCGGATCATGGGCGCGTCTCCTCGTCCAGCGTGCCTGACACTTCGATGGCATTGGTGATGGGCAATGCGTCGGCCACGGGGTACGCCACCTCGTCCACATAGCCGAACTGGTCGGGGCGCAGGGGCAACAGGCCCAGCCGGTCAAAGTTGATGTCGGCCAGATCGCGCAAGCGGTCGGGGCGGTTCAGATAGGCCCACTCGGCCTTCAGTACGCCGAGCCGAGCGTGGGCCGCCCGGATGTCGCGGTGCAATTGCTCGGTTTCGGCCAGCGCCTCCTGGGTCGCGTAATTCTCGCGATACGCCCAGAAGGCCAGGCCAATCACGGCCAGTGTGGTGAGGATATACAAAACCGTACGCATCAATACGTGCCTTTGACCTGGGGCATACCAATGGATCTGGGATCAATTGCGCCTGCGGGGGCGTCAGTGCGGATCGCCACACGCAGCTTGGCCGACCGGGCGCGCGGATTGGCAGCCACCTCGGCTTGCGTGGGCGCGATGGCCTTTTTCGTGGGCAGGGTGAACTGCGCGGCCTCGACTTCGGTTTCGGGCGCGTAACGGTTGGCGCGGGCACCGCTGCCGGACCGGGCGGTCAGGAACCGTTTGACCATCCGGTCCTCGACCGAATGAAAGGTGACGACAGCCAGCTTGCCGCCGGGTTTCAGCGCACGCTCGGCAGCCATAAGCCCCTGATACAGCTCGTCATATTCGTTGTTCACCGCGATGCGCAGCGCCTGAAAGCTGCGGGTGGCGGGGTGCGACTGGCCGGGCTTGGGCCGCGGCAGGCATTTTTCGATCACGCCCGCCAGTTCCAGCGTCGTGGTGATGGGACGCGCCGTCAGGATGGCGCGGGCAATGCGGCGGCTGGCGCGTTCTTCGCCATAGTGGAACAGGATGTCGGCAATGACGCCTTCGTCCGCGGTGTTCACGATATCGGCGGCGGACGGGCCATCCTGGCTCATCCGCATGTCCAAGGGGCCGTCCTTCATGAAGGAAAAACCGCGCGCGGCCTGGTCAAGTTGCATCGAACTGACGCCAAGGTCCAGCACGACGCCATCCAGCCCCTGCCCGTATGCGTCCAGCTTGGAAAACACGCCCGGCTGCATCACCAGCCGGTCGCCATAGGCCCCGGCCCAGTCCGCAGCCATGTCAAAGGCCAGCGGATCGCGGTCCACGGCAATCACCTGATCCGCCCCGGCATCCAGCAGTGCGCGGGTATAACCGCCCGCGCCAAAGGTGCCGTCCAGCCATGTGCCTTCGATCGGCGCACACCGTTCGACGATCGCGTCGATCAGAACCGGAATATGTGGCCCCCCAGACACCATCCTATGCGCGCATCCCGATCGACATTAACTCAGGTCCCCGTCAAGGTAGGCGGACGGATCCAGATCCGGGTCGAACCCTTCATCGTCCAGCGCCGCAATGCTTTCGTCATAGGCTTCGGGCTTCCAGATTTCGAACGTGTCGCCCGACGACACGAAACGGGCCATGCCGTCGAGCCCGATCTTGTCGCGCAGCTTGGCGGGCAACACGATCCTGCCCGTATCGTCCACGACCGTTTCGATGGACTGCGCGCTGTACAGCCGCTCCATCGCCTTGCGCCTGGCCGAGCCGCGCGGGAATTTGGAGATCTTGTCGTCCACCTCGTCCATGGCTTCGATGGTAAAGCCTTCGAGGTAGTCGCGGGTCGCCCCGCCATAGACGATGATGATGCGGGGCGGCAGGCCGTCGGTCCAGTCGGGGTCGCAGGCCTCGATCACACGGCGAAACGAGGCCGGTATGGATACCCGCCCCTTGGCGTCCACCTTGTGGTCGCTTTCGCCTCTGAACCTGCGTGCCATCTTTCTGGCCCGTCCCTTTACCGTTTCGCGCCCCCGCGCTTTCCGTTCCCCCAGTCACCGCTGCCCTCTTGCGGGGCGTTTGAAATGGAAACGGCGGGTTGATCTGCTGCCACTGATCAACCCGCCGCCCTCGTCCCGCTGTGCGGGATCTCCAGCTGCGCGCGCCACCTGGGGGGATGTCTGCTCGCTCGCGCGCCGGATCTCTGGTCTGATGAAAGCGAGGTGCCTGTATGAAACCTGCTAGAGTTTTGTTTTCTGCTTGGGGTCGTTTGCTGCCCCGTGCTCGTTTTCATCCGATGCATTAGGGATGCCATGGGAAATTATGGGTGACAATAGTTTTTTATGGGAAAACACTGCAACACCCGCAGTAGAAGGGATGCGAAAAAGCTGATCTGCGACGTTTTCCACGCGCCTAGATGGCTCATTATGATATTTGACAAAATGACGCTACTATATCTAGTGATCACCATCGACCGTTAACAACAGCCCATAAAATCCCAAAAAACTTGCGCCAAACATCGCGCTGTATTCGATGTTTATTCTTTGTTCTCAGTCAGAATTCAGGATTTCAGCGAATTTGATTCGAATCAGAGTACAAATTGGCGGCCCTGTCCCATGCTTTCCCACACGGCGGACACCGGGCGCGCGCATAAAACACCGGCTTCAGTGGCGTTGCTGTATCCCGATACAGAAGAAAGGGTCGTGTCAGGCCATCCCGCCCTTGACCAGCCCTTGGGCGATGCGGGCATAGGCATCGGCCATGGCCCCCGTCCCCGCCGCGACAGGCGTGCCGCCGTCCCCCGCCAGCCGGGTTTCCAGGTCGATGGGCAAGGCCCCCAGCAACGGCACACCCATCTTCTGTGCCTCTGCCGCGACACCGCCCGTGCCGAATATCTCGTGCTGCGACCCGCAATCGGGGCAGATGAACATCGACATGTTCTCGATCATGCCCAGAACGGGCGTGTTCAGCGTGGCGAACATGTCGATGGCCTTGCGCGCATCGATGAGCGCCACGTCCTGCGGGGTGGACACGACGATGGCGCCCGACAGATCGGATTTCTGGCACAGGGTCAGCTGCACATCCCCCGTCCCGGGCGGCAGATCGACCAGCAGGACATCCAGTTCGCCCCACTCCACCTGTCCCAGCATCTGCTGCAGCGCGCCCATCAGCATCGGCCCGCGCCAGACAACGGCCTTGCCTTCCTCCATCATGAAGCCGATGGACATCAGCGTGACGCCGTGGGCATGCAGGGGAATGATCGTCTTGCCGTCGGGGGACGCGGGGCGCTTGTTCACGCCCATCATGCGCGGCTGGCTGGGGCCGTATATATCTGCATCCAGCAGCCCCACTTTGCGCCCCTGCCGGGCCAGCGCCACGGCCAGGTTCGACGATACGGTGGATTTGCCCACACCGCCCTTGCCCGACCCGATGGCCAGGATGCGCTGCACGCCGGCAGGCTTGATCGGCCCGGCCTGTGGTTTCGGGTGCCCGCCCACCTTCAGGCTGGGCGGTGCGGCGGGTTTGGCCGCGGGTCCATGGGCCGTCAGCGCCACGCGGGCGACATTGACACCATCAAGGGCACGCACCGCCGCCTCGGCCGCCGCACGGACGGGTTCCATACGGGCAGCCAGTTCCGGACTTGGCGCTTCGATCACGAACTGCACCTGATCATCCTGCACCTGCACCGCGCGAATCAAATCGCGGCTGATCAGGTCCCCGCCGTCGGGCATCGCGATGCGCCGCAGCGTTTCGAGGATTTTTTCGCGTGTCACACTCATGCCCGTTCTCTCCGCTGAATGACGCATTAACTGGCAGAAATTCCGGCGGGGGCAAGAGGCGGCGCAACCCGTGCGGGAAAGCGCCGCATCGCTGTGCGGCTTGCCCGAAATTTCAACCACAGGCCTATGCAAATGCTGCATAGCAGCATTGAAATGGCTGCTATTGTGCAAGCGCAGCATTGGCATATGTTAGGGCCAACACCGAGCAAGGAAAGGCGAAACAATGGCCTATTACAACGACGTAGCACATCGCAGCGATCTGGTGGAGCGCACACTTGGCGCAGCCGGACGCCTTTTTTCAACCCTGGCCGAGCGCCGTGCCCGCAACCGCGTCTACCGCGCGACGCTGGACGAGCTTTACGGCCTGTCGAACCGCGAACTGGCCGATCTGGGCCTGCATCGCAGCGAATTGAAGCGCATCGCATGGGACAGCGCCAAGGACGCGACCCAGGCCTGACGCGCACAGCGGATCAGATGGCCCTCTCCTCCTCCCTGGGGCATCTGAAATAAGCGGCGGCGCCTTCCTCCTCCCTGGCGTCGCCGCGACTTTCACATCGCGCCGCAGATCGGCGCACCTGAATACATCGACGCGGTCTCCTCCTCCCTGACCGTGGGATGTTGCAAGAGCGGCGGCCCCTCTCCTCCTCCCTGGGGTCGCCGTTTTTTTCGTTCTCCGGTGTCACAATCCACTGCCCCCGACCGTCATGGTTTCAACGACCATCACAACGGGGCTGTGCGCCATGCGATATCTGATCTGGGCCGCCGGAATTTACTACCTGGGTCAAGGGGTGGTGATGTGGGCCTGGCCCCTCGCCTGGTACGAGGCGACGCCGGGCGTGGCGATGACCGGCCCGTTCAACCCGCATTTCGTGCGTGACATCGCCCTGATCCAAGCGGTCAGTGGCCTTGCCATCCTGCACGGCATCCGGCTGCGGTCTCGCGATGTGCTGATCACCGGCATCGCATGGCCTGCCCTGCATGCCATCTATCACGCCGCCACGTGGATCGGGCGCGGCGTGCCGTTTGACATGCTTGCCCTCGTGAACCTCGGCGCGATCCAGATCCCGGTCTGGACAACGCTTGCCCTCATCCTCTCAATATCGAAACAGGAGAACCGAACATGATCAGCGCACTCTTGCATCGCGGCACCTGCAATTTCGAACAGCAGTTCAACTACGACGCCCGCTACCAGCACGAGATCATCGACATCGACCCGCGCGCCGGGGCACGGCTGGCCGGGTTCCAGATGCTCAGCAACTACCGTGGGCCCGCTTCGGCACGCGACATCGTGCTGGGTGCATTCATCGGCTCGACGGTCGAAGGGGATTGCGGCCCCTGCGCCCAGTTGACGGTGGACATGGCGCTGGCCGCAGGGGCCGACCCGGACGCACTGCGCGCCTGTCTTGCAGGTCAGGATGCAGGGGACCTGACCCTTGGTTACCGCTTTGCACAGGCGGCGATTGCAGGTGCCCCCAGCCTTGACGAACTGCGCGGCCGTATCCACGCCGCCCACGGCCCGCGCGCGGTTGTGGCGGCAACCTTTGCCGCCGCCTTCGGCCGCACATACCCCGTGCTCAAACGCGGGATGGGCCACGGCCAGACCTGCAAGCGGTTGCAGGTGGGCGACGTGGCGGTGGATGTGGCGGCCGCATGACCGCCACCGACACGTTCGAGGCACAGCGCCCGGCCCTGACGGCGCTGTGCTACAGGATGCTGGGCGAACGTGCCGCGGCCGAGGATGCGGTGCAGGACACCTGGCTGCGATGGGCGGCGGCCGATCACGCGGCTATCCGCACCCCGGCCGCATGGCTGCGCACCACCGCCACCCGCATCGCCATCGACGCATTGCGGCGCGCCAAGACCCGGCGCGACAGCTATGTCGGCCCGTGGCTGCCCGAACCCCTGATTGCCGACACCACGCCCGAAGATCACTTTGCCCGGGCGCAGGAATGCGAACTGGCGCTTTTGTGGGTGATGGACACGCTCGGCCCGACCGAACGCGCCGCCTTTATCCTGCGCGAAGCGTTCGATGCGCCCTATCCCGAGATTGCCGCGACACTGAACCGATCCGAGGCGGCCTGCCGCCAACTGGTCAGCCGCGCGCACCGGCGCGTGGCGCAGGCGGGGCCCGACCTGACGCAACCGTCAGACAGGCGGGCGGCACAGCTTTCGGGCTTTCTGGCCGCAATCGCCAGCGATGATCTTGAGGCGGCCAAGGCGTTCCTTGCCCCGGATGCCATCGCGCTCAGCGACGGCGGGTCCAAGGCCCGCGCGGCCCGGCGCCCGCTTGTGGGCGTCGATGAAATCGTTGCCGTGTCCCGGTCGGTCACCCTGAAACACGCTGGCGTGCTGAACATCCATCCCGTGATCGCCAACGGCCAACCCGCCCTGCTGTTGACCGAAAACGGGAACAATCACAGCCTGTTGTCCGCCGCGCTTGATGCAAACGGGCTGATCCGCTGGCTGTATACAATGCGCAACCCGGACAAACTGATGCGGGACGGCGGGCGGGGCGATGTGCGCAGCACGAGCGGCGCGCGACGACCCTAGAACGGGATATCATCCGTACCGGTCACGAATTTCGACACGACCTTTTTCAACCCGGCCTTTTCGAAATCGATCTCCAGCTTGTCGCCCTCGATCCCGACAATCGCGCCATAGCCAAACTTCTGGTGAAACACCCGCTCACCCATTGTAAAGCTGCTGACGGCATTCATGTCGATGACCGTGTTGCGGCTTTCCCTGGGCTGGCTCAGGGGCCGCTCGCCGGACCGGGACTGCATCAGGCCGCGGCCGAGGCGAATGTATACAACTCGCCCGGATGGCGGCGGTTGCAGT
>JBCBFX010000028.1:0-43517 GCA_038527345.1 Pseudomonadota bacterium
CGACACTGGCCTGACCGCAGCAGCCCTGGCCCAAAGCACAGGGCTGAGTGTCGACAACACCGAAGCGCTGGGCGCATTGACCGATGCCGCTGTGCGCGAGGACGAGATCGAGGCGGGTCGCTTTGACAACGCGGAAGTGCGGGCGTGGCTGGTCAACTGGGCTGATCCGGATGTCCGCTGGTTGCAGTTCCGCGGCACGATTGGCGAGATCCGCCGCGCGGGTGGAGCGTTTCACGCGGAATTGCGCGGGCTGACCGAGGCGTTGAACAGGCCCCTGGGGCGCATCTATCAGAAACCTTGCACGGCCGTGTTGGGTGACGGTGCGTGCGGCTTTGACCTGGACACACCCGGTTACGTACACAGCCTGCCCATTGATCGCGTCACTGACGGACGGATTTTTGAATGGGACGACTTGAACGGTTTCGAACCGGGATGGTTTCAACGGGGGCGTCTGGATGTGCTGGACGGTCCCGCCGCCGGGTTGTGGGGCATGATCAAGTCGGACGTGTTTGCCGATGGCATGCGCCGTGTCGAGCTGTGGCAGCCGGTCCGCGGTGCCGTTGCCGCCGGTGCCGAGATCCGGTTGATCGCCGGTTGCGACAAGCGGTTCGATACTTGCCGTCTGAAATTCAACAACCTTCTGAACTTTCAGGGCTTCCCGGATTTGCCGAACGAGGATTGGGTCATGGCCTATCCCACGCAAGCCGGTGCCAATACAGGGGGGAGCCGCCGATGAGCCGGATTGTGAGCGAGGCACGGAAGTGGCTGGGTACGCCCTATGTGCACCAGATGGCGCGCCAGGGGGCGGGCTGTGATTGCCTGGGTCTTGTGCGCGGTGTGTGGCGCGGTGTGATCGGGGATGAGCCCGAGGTTCCACCTGCCTATTCGATGGACTGGTCCGAACCGCAGGGCGACGAGCGGTTGTGGGCGGCGGCGATGCGCCATTTGCAGCCCCGTCCCCTGACCAAAGCCGATGTGGGCGACGTGATCCTGTTTCGCATGCGCGCGGGCGGTGTCGCCAAGCATTTGGGCATACAGTCCGCAACCGGGTCCGAGGCGCGGTTCATTCATGCCTATAGCGGGCGCGGGGTGGTCGAAAGCCCGCTCAGCACCCCTTGGGCGCGCCGGATCGTGGCGCGATTTGCATTTCCCTGCGAGGAGGTTTCCTGATGGCAACTGTCGTTCTTTCCGCCGCCGGAGCGGCGATTGGTGGTTCGGTCGGTGGCACCCTTGCCGGGCTGTCCGCTGTGGCCGTGGGCCGTGCGGCAGGTGCCACGTTGGGGCGTTTGGTGGACCAGCGCCTGTTGGGGCAGGGATCGTCGGTCGTCGAGCATGGCAAGGTCGATCGGTTTCGCCTGACCGGGTCTGGCGAAGGTAACCCCATCAGCCAGGTTTATGGTCGGATGCGCATGGGCGGGCAGGTGATCTGGGCGTCGGACTTTCTGGAGACTGAAACCGTGTCTGGCGGTGGCAAGGGTGGTCCGCCCAAACCGAAGACACGGGAGTATTCCTATACTGTCAGCCTTGCCCTTGCCGTGTGCGAGGGCGAGATCACGCGTATTGGACGGGTCTGGGCGGATGGCGAGGAAGTTGCGCGCAATGACCTGAACATGCGTGTCTACACTGGCACCCGTGATCAGTTACCCGATCCCTTGATGGAGGCCATCGAAGGTCAGGGGTTGGTCCCGGCCTATCGCGGCACGGCCTATGTGGTCATCGAGGACCTGAGCCTGACCCCATTTGGCAACCGCGTGCCGCAGTTTTCATTCGAGGTGGTACGTCCGGAACAACACGGACAGGCCGATGCCGAAGAAGAGATGACCCGCGCCATCAAGAGTGTCGCGGTGATCCCCGGTACG
The DNA here is from genome assembly GCA_038527345.1 of Pseudomonadota bacterium. Classification (GTDB taxonomy): domain Bacteria; phylum Pseudomonadota; class Alphaproteobacteria; order Rhodobacterales; family Rhodobacteraceae; genus Tateyamaria. The sequence goes on from JBCBFX010000028.1 coordinate 1,860, forward strand.
GGAGAGTATGGTCTGGCCACCACGGCGGTGCACTACGTTGACGGGCAACGCGGCCGGTGGAGTGCCAACGTGAACACCCCGGCGGGTGAGACGGATTTCAACGTCTCTCTGGACATGCTGAATGACGAATTGCCCAATTGCGAGGCGGCGTCGTTGATCGTGTCGTGGTTTGGCGATGACCTGCGTTGTGATCAATGTACCATCCGACCCAAGGTCGAAACCAAGATTGCCGAAGGCGAGAACATGCCCTGGACCGTGGCGGGAGCCAATCGGGCGTCCGCGTTGCAGGTCGGGCAAATTGATGGTCGTCCGGTCTATGGTGGGACGCCTGCGGATGCGGCGGTGCGACAGTCCATCCAGGCGATGCGGGATGCGGGCAAGGCGGTGCTGTTCTATCCCTTCATCCTTATGGATCAGGAAGAGGGTAATTCCTTGCCCGACCCCTATTCCGAAAGCGGCACGCAGGCTCATCTGCCGTGGCGCGGCCGTATAACGACGTCCAAGGCACCCGGAGTTACCGGCTCAACCGATGGCACTGCGGCGGCGCAAGCAGAGGTTGATGCGTTTTTTGGAACCGTGACCGCGGCGGACTTCAATCCAAATTGGCAGCCGGGACAGACCTATTACACCGGTCCGCAGGAAGAGTGGTCATTTTCGCGCTTTATCCTGCATTACGCCGTCCAGTGTCGGATTGCAGGCGGAGTCGAGGCGTTTTGCATCGGTTCCGAGCTGCGTGGCCTGACCCAGATCCGCGGTGCGGGCAACAGCTTTCCCTTTGTGGCGCGGTTGCGGACCCTAGCGGCGCAAGTGCGTGCGATCCTCGGACCAGAGACCAAGATTAGCTATGCTGCTGATTGGACGGAATATTTCGGGTATCAGCCGCAGGATGGCAGCGGCGACCGGTTCTTTCACCTCGATCCGCTTTGGGCGGATGCCAATATCGATTTCATCGGCATCGACAACTACATGCCGCTGTCCGACTGGCGCGATGGTGATGCGCACCTGGATGCCGTTTGGGGCGACATCTACAATCTTGATTATCTGCGGGCCAACATTGCCGGCGGGGACGGGTACGACTGGTACTATCATTCGCCCGAGGCCGAGGCCGCGCAGATCCGAACCGAGATTACAGACGGCGCGTATGGTGAGCCGTGGGTGTGGCGCTACAAGGATATTCGCAACTGGTGGGCCAATGCACACCATGACCGCGTGAACGGTGCGCGTGCCGGGTTGCCCACGGCGTGGGTGCCCGGATCAAAGCCGATCTGGTTCACGGAAATGGGCTGCGCGGCGGTCGACAAGGGGACGAACCAGCCCAATAAATTCCTTGACCAGAAGTCTTCTGAAAGCAGCCTGCCGAAGCATTCGAACGGGGCGCGGGACGATTTGATCCAGCGCCAGTATCTGCGGGCGATGCATACGTTCTGGCGGGATCCTGACAACAACCCGGTATCCGCAGAGTATGGCGGCCCGATGGTGGACATGGATCGCGCCTTTGTCTGGGCCTGGGATGCGCGCCCTTATCCGTTTTTTCCCAATGCGGTGAGCATCTGGTCCGATGGCACCAACTATACCCGCGGGCACTGGATCAACGGACGCACGTCGTCGCGGACGCTTGCGTCGGTCGTGGGAGAAATCTGCGAGCGGGCGGGGATGACAGCCTATGACACTTCGCGCCTGTATGGAAATGTGCGTGGCTACACGATTGATGACGTGTCGGATGCGCGCAGTGCATTGCAGCCTTTGATGCTGCGTTTTGCTTTCGATGCCATCGAACGGGACGGCGTGCTGCGTTTTGTGATGCGCACGGGCCGTGATCCCGTTGCCATCGATGCGGAACGCTTGGCCATGAGTTCCGATCTGGAAGGACGATTGGAACAGTCTCGTGAGTCCGAGGCTGATCTGGCCGGGCGTGTGCGCCTGCGTTTTGTCGAGACCGACGGAAATTTCGACACGCTGTCCGAAGAGGCGATCCTTTCGGATGATGCCACGCATGCCGTGAGTGCGTCGGAATTGCCCATGGCGTTGACCCGGCCCGAGGGGCGGCAGATTGTGGAGCGCTGGCTGACGGAGGCGCGGGTGTCGCGCGATAACTTACGTCTTGCGTTGCCCCTGTCGCGGATTGGAGTAGGGGCCGGTGATGTGATCGAAGTACCGGCCGACAGGACGGAGCAACCCGGTCTGTATCGTGTGGACCGGGTTGAACACGGGCCGATGCAGTTGATCGAAGCGGTGCGGATCGAGCCTGAGGTTTATACTCCATCGGACCTGTCGGATGAATTGGCGCGTGTGCGCGAGTTCATACCACCGGTGCCGCTGACGTCGACCTTTCTGGACTTGCCCCTTATCACCGGGGACGAGGTGGCGCATGCGCCGCATGTGGCGGTGACCGGAACTCCTTGGCCGGGCAGCGTGGCCCTTTACCAGTCATCGTCGGATTCAGATTTCGTCCTGAACTCGATCGTGGCGGCCCGCGCATACATCGGGTTTACCCGGAACGTTCTGCCGCGTGCCCGCGCTGGGCTGATCGACCGGGGTGCACCGCTTGAAGTGCAGATGTTGAACGGCACCCTGTCTTCAGCCAATAGTGCATCCTTGCTGAACGGGGCAAACCTGATCGCCATTGGCGACGGCAGCCCGAACAATTGGGAACTGTTGCAATTCCGTGATGCCGAGCTGTTGGCGCCTGGACGCTATTTGCTGAGCCATCGGTTGCGGGGACAACTGGGTACGGATGCGTTGATGCCGGAAGCCTGGCCCGTCGGGTCGTGGGTTGTGGTGATGAATGGCCGACCCAGTCAGATCGAATTGAAATCGAATCTGCGGCGGATTGCACAGACATTTCGCATTGGTCCGGCGCGCCGGTCGCTGGACGATCCGTCCTTTTCGCAGGAGGTTCACGCATTTGATGGCAACGGGTCACGGCCCTATGCGCCGGTGCATGTGACGGCGTCGGAGGTGGGTGGAGATCTGCGCGTGTCGTGGATCCGGCGGACCCGGATTGACGGTGACAGTTGGGATCTGACCGACGTGCCACTGGGAGAAGAGGCGGAGCGCTATACCGTCCGGGTGCTGCAGGGTGCGAACCTGGTGCGAGAGGTGGAGGTTGCGGATCCGGCGTGGACTTATCCGTCAGCGCTGCGCGCGACGGATGGCCTGTCTGGCGCATTTCGCATTGCGGTTGCGCAACAGTCGGCGCGCTTTGGCCTCGGGCCGTTCCGCATGATCGATCTGGTGGCGTGATGCGACCGGTTTTGGCGGTAGATCTGCTGTGCGCCGGGCAGGCTGTTTATGCAGCCCCATTGCCTGAACGTCCGGCTGTCGCGCGGACATTGGTCCGGCGGTCCGTTCTGGCGGACCGATATCGCATTTTGAACGGTCGGGCACATCCGAAATGGGGTGATGGCACGTTGGCATCGACGGCGCGCCACCATGGGCCATTGGCGAATGGCATGGCGAGCGATCCGGCATTTGCCGACGCGTTGATTTGCGTTCTGAAAGCCTTGATCGAGCGCAGGCGGCCCGACTGATCCGGTTTTGCGATGGAGCACATCAAGGGTTTGCGTTTTGAGATCAGGTCTTATTTACGGTATGAATGGCCGTGAAAGGATCACGCATGACCGACCTGAGAACCAATATCGCCGCGATCGACCCGGTTTGGGACCAGATTTCCCAAGAAGCCCGACAGGCCGTGCAGGATGAGCCGCTGATCGGTGGGTTCGTGCATGCCTGCGTGTTGCACCACAAATCGTTGGACAAGGCATTGAGCTACCGCGTTTCGGCCAAGCTGGCATCGAACGAGATGTCGATGGTGGTGGTGCGGGAGATTGTCGAGGAGGCCTACGCCAAGTCGCCGGCGCTGGTGGATGCTGCCCGCGCGGACCTGGTGGCGGTCTATGACCGTGATCCGGCGTGCCACCGGCTGCTGCAACCCATCCTGTATTTCAAGGGATATCAGGCGATGCAAGCCTATCGCGTCGGGCATTTCCTGTACAGCGAAGGCCACCGCGACCTCGCGTATTTCTTTCAGATGCGCATTTCGGAGATTTTCGGTGTGGACATTCACCCGGCTGCAAAGATCGGCAAAGGCATCATGATTGACCACGCGCATTCCATCGTGATCGGTGAGACGGCCGTAGTCGGCGACAATGTATCGATGCTGCATTCGGTGACGCTGGGCGGGACCGGCAAGGAAGAAGAGGATCGGCACCCCAAGATCGGCAACGGCGTGTTGATCGGGGCTGGCGCCAAGGTCCTGGGCAACATCAAGGTTGGCGATTGCAGCCGCATCGCGGCGGGGTCCGTGGTGTTGGAGGAAGTGCCGCCCTGCAAGACCGTGGCCGGGATTCCGGCACGAATCGTCGGCGAGGCGGGCTGTGATCAACCCGCGTTGAGCATGAACCACATGCTGGGCAAGGACAGCTGAACACCTGATATCAGACGGAAAAGGCCGGAGCGATGCTCCGGCCTTTGTTCGATTCCATATTGGGGCTCTGCCCCAAACCCCGTGGTATTTCCGGTCAGAAGAAGATCAGGCCAGCATCGCCATAGGGTTTTCGAGGTTGTTTTTGATCGCGTTCAGCAGGTTGGCCCCCAGCGCCCCGTCGATGACCCGGTGATCGACCGAAAGCGTGGTCGACATGACCGTTGCAACCTTGATTTCTCCATCCGCTCCGACGACCGGTTTCTTGGCTCCGGCACCCACCGCCAGGATCGCGGCGTGGGGTGGGTTGATGATGGCGTCGAAGTTGTCGATGCCGAACATGCCGAGGTTGGAAATCGCAAAGCTGCCGCCCTGATATTCGTGCGGCGCGAGCTTGCGTTCGCGGGCGCGGGTGGCGAGGTCTTTCATCTCGGACGAGAGTGCCGACAGCGACTTCGTGTCGGCATCCTTGAGCACCGGGGTGAACAGACCACCCTCGATCGCGACGGCCACGGCCACGTCGGAGGCTTTCATCGACAGCATCTTGTCGCCCGCCCACACTGCATTGGCGTCGGGCACCTGTTGCAGGGCCAGCGCGCAGGCCTTGATGATGAAATCATTGACACTCAGCTTGATGTCGCGCGGCTCCAGCGTCTTGTTGAGTTGGCTGCGAAAGGCCAGCAGCGCATCCAGTTCCATATCCCTGCGCAGGTAGAAGTGCGGGACGGACTGCTTGGCTTCGGTCAGGCGTGCGGCGATGGTCTTGCGCATACCGTCGAGGCTGACTTCTTTGTAGTCGCGGCCCTCGTACATCTTTGCGACCAGGTCGGCAGAGGGGCCGGATGCCATGGCGGCGGGTTTGGGCGCGTCCGCCGCGGCGGTGGCAGGTTTGGCTGCCGGGGCGGCTTGGGCCTTTTCGACGTCCGCCTTGACGATGCGGCCATGGGGACCGGAGCCCTTGATGGCGCTGAGGTCGAGGCCCCTTTGTGCGGCGATACGGCGGGCGAGGGGGGAGGCGAAGATGCGTTTTCCGTCCTTGGCTGGGGCCGTCGGGGCCGGAGATGCCGCGGCCTCTGTCGGGGTTGGCGGGTCGGCCTTGGCGGGGGCCTCCTCTGTTTTTTGCACCTGCTCCGGTGCGGCCGCAGGCGCGCTTCCGATGTCGTCGGCGCTTTCGCCATCTTCGAGCAGAACGGCGATCGGGCTGTTGACCTTGACGCCTTCGGTGCCTTCTTCGATCAGGATCTTTCCAACGACGCCTTCGTCGACGGCTTCGAACTCCATGGTGGCCTTGTCGGTTTCGATCTCGGCGATCAGGTCGCCGGACGACACCGTTTCCCCTTCTTTGACCAACCACTTGGCCAGCGTGCCCTCTTCCATCGTGGGCGAGAGCGCGGGCATGAGAATTTCGATGGGCATGTCCGTGGCTCCTTAGCGGTAGGTGACTTGTTTCACGGCCTCGATCACCTCGTCCGTCGTGATCAGCGCGTGTTTTTCGAGGTTGGCGGCATAGGGCATGGGCACATCCTTGCCGGTGCAGTTGATCACCGGCGCGTCAAGATAGTCGAACGCCTCCTGCATGATGACCGAGCTGATGTGGTTGCCGACGGACCCTTGTGGCCAGCCTTCTTCCACGGTCACGCAACGATTTGTTTTCATGACGGATTTCAGGATCGTACCGGTGTCCATGGGGCGCAGGGTGCGCAGGTCGATGACCTCGGCGTCGATGCCGTCATCAGCCAGCTTGTCAGCGGCTTCCAGCGCGTATTGCATCCCGATGCCAAATGACACGATGGTCACGTCCGCCCCTTCGCGCCAGATGCGGGCCTTGCCAAAGGGGATGGTGAAATCGTCCATGTCCGGCACGTCAAAGCTGCGACCGTAGAGGATTTCGTTTTCCAGGAAACAGACTGGGTTGTTGTCGCGGATGGCCGTCTTCATCAGGCCCTTGGCGTCGGCGGCCGAATAGGGCATCACGACTTTCAGACCGGGGATCTGCATGTACCATGCAGCATAATCCTGGCTGTGCTGGGCACCCACGCGGGCGGCCGCGCCGTTGGGGCCGCGGAAAACCATGGGCGCACCCATCTGGCCGCCTGACATGTACAGCGTCTTGGCGGCCGAGTTGATGATCTGGTCGATGGCCTGCATGGCAAAGTTCCAGGTCATGAATTCGACAATGGGGCGCAAACCGCCGAACGCCGCACCGACACCGATCCCGGCAAAGCCATGTTCGGTAATGGGCGTGTCGATCACGCGTTTGCTGCCAAACTCATCCAGCAGGCCCTGCGACACCTTGTAGGCGCCCTGGTACTCGGCCACTTCCTCGCCCATCAGGAACACGCTGTCGTCGGTGCGCATTTCTTCGGCCATCGCGTCGCGGATGGCTTCGCGGACGGTCTGTTGTTTCATCGCTGTGCCGTCGGGATAGTCGGGGCTGCTGTCGACCTGCGATGCCGTGGGCGGCGTGTCGGGGGTCGACGCGGTGGCGGGGGCTGCGGCCTTGCCCTCCTCGCCGTTGAGGGCGGCGGGGGCAGGGGCGCTGGACGCTTCGATGTCATCGGCACTTTCGCCGTCTTCGATCAGCACGGCGATGGGGGTGTTGACCTTGACCCCTTCGGTGCCTTCGTCGATCAGGATCTTGCCGACGATGCCTTCGTCGACGGCCTCGAATTCCATCGTGGCCTTGTCGGTTTCGATCTCGGCCATGATGTCACCGGACGATACCGTATCGCCCTCTTTCACCAGCCATTTTGCAAGTGTGCCTTCTTCCATCGTGGGAGAGAGGGCGGGCATGAGAATTTCGGTTGCCATGTCAGTCTCTCCTTCAGGCGTAGATGTCTGTCCAAAGCTCGTCCAGCGCGGGTTCCGGGCTGTCCTTTGCGAACTCGGCAGAAGCGTTCACGATTTCCTTGATTTCCTTGTCGATGGCCTTGAGGTCATCTTCGGTCGCGTGCTTGCCGGTCAGCAACATGGAACGCACCGCCTCGATCGGGTCGCGTTCGTCGCGCATCTTCTGCACCTCCTCGCGGGTCCGGTACTTGGCCGGGTCCGACATGGAGTGGCCGCGATAGCGGTATGTCTTGATTTCAAGGATATAGGGGCCCTTGCCCGCACGGCAGTGGTCGACGGCCTTTTGACCGGCAGCCTTGACCGCCAGCACATCCATACCGTCCACTTCCTCGCCCGGGATGCCGTAGGCGGCACCGCGTTCCCAGTAGCTGGGCGACTTCGTCGACCGCTTGGTCGAGGTGCCCATGGCGTACTGGTTGTTTTCGATCACGAAGATCACCGGCAGGTCCCACAGCTCGGCCATGTTGTAGGCTTCGTAGACCTGGCCCTGGTTGGCCGCACCGTCCCCGAAATAGGTAAAGGTGACGCGATCATTGCCCTTGTACTTGTCGGAAAAGGCAAGGCCCGCACCCAGCGGCACCTGTGCCGCCACGATGCCGTGACCGCCGTAGAAATGCTTTTCCTTCGAAAACATGTGCATCGAGCCGCCCTTGCCCTTGGAATATCCGCCCTCGCGGCCCGTCAACTCGGCCATCACGCCGTTGGGATCCATGCCGCAGGCCAGCATGTGGCCGTGGTCGCGGTAAGAGGTGATGCGCTTGTCACCGTCTCCGGCGGCAGCTTCTAGGCCGACAACCACTGCTTCCTGTCCGATATAAAGGTGGCAGAAGCCGCCGATCAGGCCCATGCCGTAAAGTTGGCCCGCTTTTTCTTCGAAGCGGCGGATCAGAAGCATGTCCTTATAATAGCCTTTCAGCTCGTCGGCGGACACGTTCGGTTTCTTGGTGGCTTTGCGCGCGGCCATTGGCGGCTCCTCCTGACCAAATAGTTTAGCGTTAAACTATCTTTTACAGGATTCTGTTTCGCAGTGCGAGTGGTATTCTGCCGCAGCGTCACCCTGAAGGGACGGCTGCTCCATTCGTGGCGGTATGTGACGCAGGAAAAGTAAGCAGTTTCAATGGCTTTTGGCGCATTCAGGCCGGTGCATAGCTGCCATGCAAGGTGACATTCACAACATAATGTCATCGGTGGTCAGTGGCACGGACCCCGCCAGGCGCAACTCGAAATCGGCGATACCGTCGCCGTCGACGTCGCCTTGCAGCCCGGTACGGCCGCTGGTTGCGTAGAACCGCAACTCTCCGGCGGTGCCGGAAAAGCTGTCATTGCCGATCCAGGCAAAGCGATCGTCGTCCACGGTGCCCGTATCGGCATCGATCCGGCGCAGGTCGATCCGGTCCGGGCCCTGTTCGAAATCGGTGATCTGGTCCAGTCGCCTGTCTGACGCCAGATCCGCGATTGTGACAAAGATGAAGTCATCGGCCCCGGCGCCGCCGGTCAACGTGTCGGCCCCGGTGCCGCCGATCAATCGATCCGCCCCGTCACCGCCCAGCAGGGCGTCGCGCCCGGCGCCCCCATCCAGCCGGTCATTGTCGCCCCAACCATCCAGCGTGTCGTTGCCCGCGCCCCCGAACAGACGATCATCCCCGCCAAAGCCCGCGAGGGAGTCATCGCCCCCGTTGCCATAGATGCTCTCGCCCGTGTCGGACCCGGTGACCGTGTCGGACCCCGCTCCCCCCTTGATCGCGCGATTGACGGTGGCACCGCTCAGGTCGATGCTGTCCGCGCCCTGACCGCCCAGGATCCCCGCATCCACGACCCCGCCGATGATGAACGTGTCGTCGCCCGCCTGTCCAAAGACGCGCGCGCCGATATGCGTGCTGCCGGAAAAGGCGATGAAGTCATTGCCGCCGCCCGCTGCGATTTCCGCTTGGGTGAGGGTGGCGCTGCGTATGTCGATGAAGTTGAGGGTGTTCGAGCCGTGGACCGTGCCACCCTGCAGCACGCTGCTGGCAGTCAAGAATATGTCCGTCTCGAAGGTCAGCGTGCCGTTGTAGCTGCCGTTGATATCGGCGGAGGGCAGGATCTGCCCGGTGCCGGTAAGCGTTGCAGCCGCGGCGATGGTCAGACTTGAGGCGGTGGAAAGCTGGCCCGTGATGCTCAGCGTGCCTTCGTTCGCGGTTACGGACCCGGCGGTTGTGACGTTGCCCGACAGGATGAGGGTGCCGTTGAACCCGAACGCCGCGGCTGACCCGACTGAAATATCCCCGTCGACATCAACACCTATGTCCAACGCAGATCCCGACTGCAGAAGGAGGCTGTTGATGCCGGAGAACCCTTCGCCGTTTGCGGATATGATGCTGACCTGCGTGAACGGCTGGAGGATCAGATCACTCACCGCAAGGTCTGTTCCACCCGTGTCGATGGTCACCGTGTACGGTACGCCACCGATCTGGGGGCCAAAACTGACATCGTCGCCTTGGACGAACGCGCGGTTGACCTCGGCATTGTTGACGATGGGCGGGCGGCTGCCCCCCTCTACCGGATCGCTGCCCGGCACAAGCCAGTTCTGAAGCGTCAGGTTCCAGATACCGTCGCCGGGCTGTGCCCCGGGTCCATTGTCTGCGCCATCCCATTGCAAAGTCATATCAACACCCCCAGCCCGATCCGATTTTTTTCTGACATTGACTCAACGAATGACGATCTCGTCGCTGCGCAAAAGCCCCAGCACCGACCGCGCCTGTTCGTCCAGCAGGTCAAGGTCCAGATAATCGTCCGACAACCGTTTGGTCAGATTTTCCATCCGCGCCATGTCTGCCTGCACGCGCATCAGTTGCTGCGCCAGGTCGCGTGCCTCGGCCTCGATCTCGGCCCGGCGGAAAAGCCCGTAATCCCCCTGCACGGCGGCAAAGGTGAAATAGAGCCCCAGCGCGAACGCCACGGTGAAGAATGCGAATGTGCCCAATGCGGGCCGTGCTGTGCGGGTCATCTGCTCTGCCTTATGCCGCCTCTGACGTGCGGTTTGTGGCAGTATGGCACAGGCGAATCGACCTGTGAATCCCCTAAAACGCGGGAAATGCAGCTTTTTCGCCGCCTGCGGGGCTAGGCGCGGCCCATCATCCGCGCCGCGATCCGGGTGGTCATGGACCGGGGCGAGATGCGGGGCAAAAAGGCAAAGACCTTGTTCATCAGCCCGGGCACCACGATCCGCTGTCCGATGCGGGCCTGAAGCCAGCCCAGTTCGGCCACTGCGGATGCCTTCATCGGCTTTGCCATCTTGAGCAATGTGACGTCGTGCATGTCCGCATCTTCAAAGAAGTTGGTGGCCGTCGCCCCGGGGCACAGTGCCGTGACGGTCACCTTGGTGCCGCGCAACTCCTCGGCCACCGCTTCGGAAAGGGACAGCACGAACGCCTTTGTCGCGTGATAGACGGCCATGTTCGGACCCGGCGTGAACCCGGCGACCGATGCCACGTTCAGGATGCGTCCCTTGGGCAGGGACTGCATGTGGGGAATGGCCAGCTTCATCAGCCGCGTCAGGGCCAGCATGTTCACCTGCATCGAGCTCAGCTCGCGCGACCAGCCCTGACCGTCGGCAAAGTCGCCGTTATAGCCAAGGCCCGCATTGTTCACCAGCACGTCGACCTCGCGCCCCTCGGTGGCTTGGGTCCAGAGCCGGTCAACTTCGGCCATGTCCGACAGGTCGGCGGGGATCACATTCACTTCGACACCCATCGACCGCATTTCGGTTGCGACCTTGTCCAGCTTGTCCCGGGACCGGGCGGCAAGGATCAGGTTGCGCCCTTCCTTGGCCGCAACACGCGCGAATTCCACGCCCAACCCTTCGGATGCGCCGGTGATGAGTGTCCAGGCCATGTCGAAATCCCCCAATTATCAAATACAGTCCCGATCATATGGGAACGGGGCACACCAACGCCAACGGGAATTTTGCAGCTAGCGGATCAACGCCGCGACACCGGGCAATTCCTTGCCCTCCATCCATTCCAGGAACGCGCCCCCGGCGGTGGAGATATAGGTGAAATCATCCGCCACCCCGGCGGCATTCAGCGCCGCGACCGTGTCACCGCCACCCGCGACCGTAATCAGGTTTCCCTGCCGGGTCAGTTCGGCCGCGGTCCTGGCGGCTGCCACGGTGGCCGTGTCGAAGGGCGGGATTTCGAACGCGCCCAGCGGACCGTTCCATATCAGCGTCGCCAATTCGCGAAAGACCTTGGCGATTTCGTCCGCCGCCGCGTCGCCCGCGTCCAGCACCATCTGGTCGTCGTCGAGGGCTGTATCGGCGGTCAGCGCGATAACCTCGTGTTCGGCCCCGGCCTTGAATTCCCGCGCGACGCGCCCGTCGCGGGGGAGCACGATGCCGCACCCCGCCTTTTCGGCGGCGGCCATGATGTCGCGCGCGGTGTCATGCAGGTCCGCCTCTTGCAGGGACGCCCCCATCTTTGCACCCTGTGCAGCCAGAAACGTATTGGCCATGCCGCCGCCGATCACCAGCACGTCGATCTTTTTCACCAGGTTGTTCAGCAGATCCAGCTTGGTTGACACCTTGGCCCCGCCCACCACCGCGCCGACGGGGCGCTTGGGTGCAGACAATGCGGCCTCCAGGGCCTTCAACTCCGCCTCCATCAACCGGCCCGCGCAAGAGGGCAGGTGATGCGCCACACCTGTCGTCGAGGCATGCGCGCGGTGCGCGGCGGAAAAGGCATCGTTGCAGTACACATCACCGAGGGTCGCAAGAAACTCGGCCATCTGTGGGTCATTGGCCTCTTCCATCGGGGTGAAGCGGGTGTTTTCCACCAGGATCACGGCGTCTGCGGGCTGTTCGTCGATCCACGCGCGGCTGGGACGCTGGACAAAGATCACGTCGCAGCCGAACGCGTCCCGCAGCGCAGGCACCAGCGGCTCCAACGACAGGGCCGGGCTGGGCTGGCCCCTGGGGCGGCCGAAATGCGCCAGCAGCACGGGGCTGCCGCCTTCGGCCCGGATGTCGTTGATTGTCGGGACGATCCGTTCGATCCGGGTGGCGTCCGTAATCCGCCCGTCCTCCATCGGCACGTTGATGTCGACGCGGGTCAGCACCCGTTTGCCCGCAAGATCCATGTCGTCGAGTGTCTTCCAGGCCATGTCACGCTCCTGCCGCTGGGGTTTGCGGCTTTGAACGCGGTTTAGGCCCCTGCGTCAACCGGATCGAGCAAACGGCGCAAAAAGGCGGAGGCAAAGGCCCAGGCCGGCAGGATCAGCACGGCGTTTCCGATAATGGGCAGGATCTGGTTGATGCCCAGCACCACAACGGCAATGGCAAATGGCGCACCCAGAAACCCCAGAACCGTCAGGATGGCAAACAGCGCCGCGACCGTGCCCGCGATGCGCAGCCGCACCTTTGCCATGAACCGGCTGTGTTTCCGCATCGACAGCGGACGACGGTCCCGACCGACCCGTGCGGCCTGGGCCGTGATGCTGCCTTGAACACCGCCCATGATCAGGCCGAACACCTGCAAACCCGCCGCGAACAGGACAATTTCGATGCCGGACGTGTCGAACATTGGATCACTTTGCGTTTCACGCCCCCACGCACCAGTTTAGGCGGGGAACCGGGCGAAATTGAGGAGAGAGCAGGGCGGCCTTTTCACCCACCCGGAACCGTACTAGGTTCCCGCCAACACGAGCTTAAGGAGAGCCAGATGGCCGAGATCAAAGACCCCGAAAACACCATCCTGATGGAGCTGAAAGGCGGCACTGTCACGATCCAGCTGATGCCCGACGTGGCACCGCAGCACTGCGAACGGATGAAGGAACTGGCGCGTGCCGGGGAATATGACAACGTGGCCTTTCACCGGGTGATCGACGGCTTCATGGCCCAGACCGGCGACGTGCAGCACGCCGACATGGAAGACGGCTACAACATCCGCATGGCGGGCACGGGCGGGTCCGACAAACCGGACCTGCCGGCAGAATTTTCCAAGATCCCCCATGCGCGGGGCAGCCTCGGCGCTGCCCGCTCGGCCAATCCCAACAGCGCCAACAGCCAGTTTTTCATCAACTTCAAGGACAACGATTTCCTGAACGGGCAATACACCGTCTACGGTCAGGTGATCGCGGGGATGGAACATGTCGACGCGCTGACCCGCGGCGAGCCGCCCGCCGAGCCTGACCGCATGATCAGCGTCAAGGTGGCCGCCGATGTTGCGTAATCTGATCGCCGCCTGCGCGCTTGGCGCGGCATCCCCGGCCTTGGCCGCGGGCATCGAAATCACGGTGACGGGCGAGGCCAATGGCGTGATCGCCATCGACCTCCTGGAAGACGTGGCACCGGGTCACGTGGAACGCATTACCGCACTGGCGGCTGCGGGCGAATATGACGGCGTTGCCTTTCACCGCGTCATCGACGGTTTCATGGCCCAGACCGGTGACGTGCAGTTCGGTGACGTCACCGACAGCTATGATGCGCGTCGGGCAGGCACCGGCGGGTCGGGTCAGCCGGATCTCGCGGCCGAATTCTCCGACATCACCTTTGCCCGTGGCGTTGTCGGCATGGCCCGCAGCCAGAACCCCGACAGTGCCAACAGCCAGTTCTTCATCATGTTCGCGCCGGGTGATTTTCTGGACGGCCAATATACAGTGGTGGGCCAGGTCACCGGCGGTCTGGACGTGCTGGACGCGATCAAGCGCGGGCATCCGCGCTCGGGTGCCATTACCGGTGCACCGGACGTGATGAGCACGGTCACCGTGACCGAGTAATCTGCTTCGGACCGATCGGAACGGGCGCGGCCAAGACGGCGCGCGCCCGTTTCACATTTGCGTGCGGGGGATGGTGCGATACGTGCCTCGGGGCGCAGACTGTGGCCATGATCCTGCGCCTGCTCTTTTGCCTACTGCTTGCCACGCCGCTGGCCGCCGACCCGTCGTTCTGGCGGCACGAATGGCCCGACACCGATTTCAGCCGCACGACGGTCGACAACTGGGTCGAGATCCTGTCGGGCGGCCCACCCAAGGACGGTATCCCGGCGCTGGACGCACCGCAATTCATTCCGCTGGAACAGGAGCGGCTGGACGACCGCGAACCGGTGATCACCGTGGCCCTGGGTGGTGCCCGCCCGCGCGCCTATCCGCTGCGCTACCTGATGTGGCACGAGATCGTGAACGATACGGTGGGCGGCGTGCCTGTCGCCGTCACCTTCTGCCCGTTGTGCAATTCCGGCATCACCTTTGACCGGCGGGTGCAGGGCCGTGTGCTGACCTTTGGCGTAACGGGCAAGCTGCGCCACTCCGACATGGTGATGTATGACCGCGAAACCCAAAGCTGGTGGCAGCAGGCCACGGGGCAGGGGATCGTGGGCGCGATGACGGGGGTGGACCTGAAAACCCTGCCCACGTGGATGGACAGCTGGGGTGACTTTCGCGCCGCCCATCCCAGCGGGATCGTGATGGCAGAGCCGCCCTTCAATCGCGACTATGGCCGCAATCCATATGTCCGCTACGACAGCAGCGCGCGACCGTTCCTTTATTCCGGCGACTCGCCCCCGCACGGCATTCCGGCGCTCGCCCGCGTGGTGCGGGTGGGGGACCGGGCCTGGCCCCTGTCGCGGCTGGCCGACGTTGGCCAGATCACCGAAGCCGGATTGTCACTGAGTTGGCGGGCGGGCCAGGCCTCGGCCCTTGATACGCCGCGCATCGGTGCGGGCCGTGATGTGGGGTCGATCCGGGTGCGGGATGGCGCAGGGCGGGACGTGGCCCACGACGTGATGTTCGCCTTTGCGTTTCAGGCGTTCTGGCCTGACGGCATGTGGATGCTGGGCAACTAGGTCCGCGTCAATGCGCCCAGACCCGCGCTGAGCAATGCGAGGGCTGCCGCCACCCAGGCCAGCGTGGAAAAGGCCGCTGTCATCGCCGCACCATGTCCCGCAACATCGCTGGTTACGCCGAAACTCGCCGTGCCTCCCGACGCTGCATAGGCCGATGCCACCAATCCGCCTACCGCCGCGACTGAAATCAGCCCCGCCATGCGCGTGACAGCGTTATTGATGCCTGATGCGATCCCCGATTGCGCGTCCGTCACGGCCCCCATCACCGCCGTGGACAACGGGGCAACGACCGCCGACATGCCCAGCCCCACAAGGCACATGGCAGGCAGCATGTGGCCCCAGAAATCCTGAAAGGGCGCCAGCAGTGCCATGGTTGCATAGCCCGCGGCCACCACCAGCGACCCAGCCGTCAGCAGCGGCGCGGGGCCGATCCGGTCGGCCAGCTTGCCCGCCCGCGCCGACAGCAGCGCGATGAACACCGACATGGGCGCAAAAGCGGCAGAGGCCTCGATCTCCGACTGCCCCCAGCCCGCGATGAATGTCATCGGCATGAAGAAGAACATGACCGCAAGCGCGGAATACAGGGTAAAGCTGAGCAGGTTGGCGGCGGCAAACACGCGGGAGCGGAACAGGGTCAGCGGCATCATCGGGTGCGGGCTGCGTGCCTGGGTCCAGAGAAACACCAGCAACAGCACAGCACCCCCAGCAAGCCACGCCGTGGCCCCGCCACCATGGTCCAGCGTCGTCAGCCCCCAGGCCAGCGCCAGCAGCGCCAGCGTGGCGGTGACCGCCCCCGGCAGGTCCACCTGCGCCGCGCTGTCGCCCACATCCCGCTCGACCCGGCTGAACAGCAGGTACAGCGCCAGTCCGCCCAGCGGCAGGTTGATGGCAAAGATCCAGCGCCACATCTCGGGTCCGCCAAGGGTCAGCGCCAGCCCGCCGATGATCGGACCCGCCGCGGTGGTCAGGGCCGAGGCCGCGGCCCAGATACCGATGGCGCGGCCCCGGTCCGCGCGCGGATAGGCGCGGGCGATCAGGGCGAGTGATCCGGGCACCATGATGGCCGCCCCCAGACCCTGCACCGCGCGGGCCACGATCATGAACAGCGGTGACGGTGCCAGCGCACACAACATCGACGCGACGACGAACACCGAAATGCCAAAGCCGAACACACGCGCCAGCCCAAAGCGGTCGCCCGCCGCCCCGCCCACAAGGATCAGCGCCGACAGCGTCAGCATATAGGCGTTGTGGATCCACTGGGCCTGCACCAGGCCCGCGCCCAGGCTGTCACGCATCGCGGGCAGGGCGATAGCCACCACTGTGCCGTCGATGAACCCGAGAGCCGAGGCAAGGATGGCCGCCGCCAGCAGATAGGGGCGGCCAGATGCCCCGCAGAACCCGTCACGAAAAACGGGCGCCGCGGTGGTCCCGGGCGCCCGTGCTTGCGTCACTGAAGTGCTGCCTTATTCGGCGTTGGCAGCGGCGGCCTTGCCCTTGGCACCGGCGTTCAGGGGATCGTCCTGACGCTGCACGGAGCCTTCGAAGTGGGCACCGCTTTCGATGGCGATGGTCTTGTGGATGATGTCGCCCTCGACCCGCGCGGTCGATGTCAGGCGCACCTTAAGGCCACGCACGCGGCCCACGATGCGGCCGTTGATCACGACATCGTCTGCCGTGACTTCGCCCTTGATCGTGGCGCTTTCACCGATGGTCAGAAGGTGGGCGCGGATGTCGCCTTCGACCGTGCCCTCGACGTTGATGTCGCCGGTGGTCTTCATGTTGCCCGTGACGTGCAGGTCGGCCGACAGGACCGAAGCGGGCGGCTTGGCCTTGGGGGCGCTGGCCTTGAACTCGCTTTGTGCGGGTTGTTTCGCCGCCGCAGGGGCCGCGGGGGCCGGCGCGTCCGGCTTGGCTGCATCGCTGCTGGGGCCGGGTTCGTTGATTTTGCTCTTAGAAAACATCGTTCGCTGCCTTGATGTAGATCATGGGGTTTACGGCTTTTCCGCCGACGCGGACTTCGTAGTGCAAGTGCACGCCGGTCACCCGTCCAGACGCTCCCATATCACCAATCCGATCCCCGCGCGAGACCCTTTGACCAACTTTCACGCGGAGTTTCGACAGGTGCGCATAGCGCGTCTCGATCCCGAATTCATGCTGTATCTTGACCAGTCGACCATATCCTGACTGCCAGCCCGCATGGACCACAACACCATCTGCGGTTGCATAAAGCGGTGTACCCAGGCTGGCCGCGAAATCGACGCCCTTGTGCATCCGGCGTCCGCCCGTCTTGGGATCGCGGCGATAGCCGAACGAGGACGTGAATCGGAACGCATCCTTGACCGGCGTGGCAAAGGGCGCCTTTTGCGCGGCGATCCGGTACAGGTTCAACTGATCCATCTGGTTCAGCAGGCGGTTGGCGCGCAGCGTGTCGGGGCTGGGCTCTTCGCCGCGGGTTGAAAAGGACAGCGGCGTCAGCGGACCGCCCTGGCCGGAATAGCCGCGGCGGACCTGTTCGATGATACGTTCGGTGGGCATGCCTGCGGCGCGGAACATCTTGTCCAGCGGGGCAACGGACACGGTCATGGCCTCTTCGAGCTGGCGAAAGATCTGGTCGTTCTGCTCTTCCATCAGGGCGATTTGCTGCGCCATCTCGTCGGCGGCCAGCAGCGCGGTCTGTGCGTCGCGGATCACCTGGTCGCGTTCGGCGGCGGTCTTGGCCAGCGCCTCGGCGACGAAATCCATCGGCGCGCCGGGGCCCGTACCTGCCAGCGCGGTGCCGCCGGAGCCGGTTTCGACCTGCTCTTCCAGCGCCGCCACCTGATCGCGGGCGGCCTCGCGGTCCTTCATCGTGTCGCGCAGCGTGGACTGGATCACCTCGATCCCGGTTTCCAGCTCGCGCCGCCGCGTTTCGGACGACAGCAGCTGTTCCTGCATCACCGAAATCTGATCGAGGGCGGCATTGAACCGTTCCTGCGCAGCCAGCGCCTCTTCGGCGCGCGCGTCGCGTTGGGCCGACAATTCGTTCAGGCGCGCCTGATAGGTGCGCTGATCCCGCTTGGCCTGCTCGCGGAAGTTGCCGGCCCCAATGCTGTCCATAAGCAGGATGGCCGTGGCCACAATGGCCCATGCCACCAGGAACGAGCTGCCGGTAAAGGCGATCAGTTGCGTGCCGGGCCGAAGCCGGATGAACCGCGTATCATCGTCTGATTTGAGAAACACGCGGCGTTCGGGAAAGTAGCGTTCCAGAAGGCCGTGAAATCTTATCGCGAGGTGTGTCCGCACACGTCCCGTCCTTTGTCCCATCCCAGTTCCGGTTTCGCGCCCCCCACGCGACCCGTTCCGGCCCTGATAATGCCATGGCCCGAAATGGGCAAGTGTTCTGGGGAATCAGCCCCTTCAGCGGTGCAGAAACGCCGCGTTTCGGCAAAAAGCCGCGCATGAATCCATACGGTCCTGTATGGTATCAGTCCGCCACGGCAAGGGGCCAGTAGAAGTCTGGCGGCAGCCCCGCTTCGGCGCGCTTTTCCTCGTTGAAAGGGGGCTTGAGCGGGCTGTGAAAGTACGTTTGCACCAGATCGTGAAACGCATCCTTCGGGTCGCGATCCTCGCGCCCGCACAGGAAATGGAACCACTTCGATCCATAGGCCACATGCGCCACTTCCTCGGCATAGATCGTCTCGAGCGCGTCGACCGCCTGTGTCACCCCGGCCTTGCGGAAAATCTCTATCATGCCGGGGGTCACATCCAGCCCGCGCGCTTCCAGTACCATGGGCACGACCGCCAGCCGCCCCATGAAATCGGTTGCCGTGTCCTGTGCCGCCCGCCACATGCCCGCATGCGCCGGCAGCGCCCCATAGTGGCTGCCCAACGCTTCAAGACAGTCGCACATCAGGTTGAAATGCTTGGATTCCTCGTCTGCGGCCTTGACCCAGTCGTCATAAAAGCCAATGGGCATCGGCACATGGGCAAAGCGCGCGATGATGTCCCAGTGCAGGTCGACCGCGTTCAGTTCGATATGCGCCACCGCGTGCAGCAGGGCGATGCGGCCTTGCGGGCTGCCGGGGCGGCGGCGCGGCACGTCGCGCGGGTTCAGCAGTTCAGGCGCGGCGGGCCGGGCCGGATGGTCGGGCGGTGTGGCTGTGCCGATCTCGGGGATCGTTCCATCGGCACGCGCCGCCCGCCATTCGGCGGCAAAGCGGCGCGACAGGGCCGTCTTTTCGCGCCCGTCGGCGGTCCGCAACACCGCTTCGGCCATCTGTGCCAGCGGCTTCACGTCTACAGCGCCTGCACGGCGGCCAGCACCGCCTCGGCGTGACCGGGCACCTTGACTTTGGGCCAGACCATGGCCACGTCGCCCTTGGCGTCGATCAGAACGGTGGTGCGTTCGATGCCCATGTACTTTTTGCCGTACATGTTCTTTTCCTTCCACACGCCGTAGTCCTCGCACACGCTGCCATGCTCATCCGACAACAGCGGCACGGTCAGGTCCTTCTTGGCGGTGAACTTGGCGTGGCTGGCCACGCTGTCCTTGGATACCCCGAACACGCGCGCCCCGGCGGCGGCAAACTGATCCAGATGTTGCGAGAACGCGATGGCCTCTTTCGTGCAACCCGGCGTGTCGTCGCGCGGATAGAAGTACAGAACCACGGGGCCGCCTTTCAGGTCGGACAGGGTCACATCGGTCCCGTCTGTCTGGGGCAGGGTAAAGTCCGGGGCAGGGCTTGCAATGTCGAGCATCGATGAACCTTTTTGTCATGTGGGAAAGTTGTGACTGGCATGGTAGGACGCGGCAGGCAAGATTAAAGGCATGAGCAGCGCGGACCCCACCCCCCTGAATACGCCGGAGCGTCGGCCCGGTCCGTGGCGGCGTCACGGCATCGGCAGTTTGCTGTTTTCACTGCTGCTGGCCGGTGTTCTGGGCGTGCTGATCTATGTGCTGATCGGGCGGCCCGTGCCGGCCCCGGACTGGGTGCGCGACCGGATCGCCGAACGCGCGGCCGTGTCGCTGGCACCCGCGCAACTGCAATTCGACACGCTTGAAATGGTGGTCGAGGACTATTCCCGCCCCAGCCTGCGCATGACGAACGTGCGCGTCGTGACCCCGACGGGCGCCCAGCTTGTCGGCTTTGCCGAGATGCGGGCGGGCCTGTCGCTGCCGCACCTGTTCCAGGGCCGCACCTTGCTGAGCGAGGTCAGCGTCAGCGGCATCTTTGCGACACTGCGCCGCCGCGCCGACGGGTCGGTGGCGTTTTCGGGCGGCTATGACCTGGCCGCCCCGGCGGAACAGGCCGCCAACATCGCCGAACTGATCGAACGGCTCGACAACCTGTTTGCGCGCCCCGGTTTCGAGGTGCTTACCCTGGCCGAGGTGCAGGCCCTGACCCTGCGGATCGAGGATGAGCGCGCGGACCGTGCCTGGACAATCGACGGGGGCCGCGCCCGCATCGCCCGCGACGGCGAAGACCTGCGGCTGACCGCGGACCTGGCCCTGCTGAGCGGCGGGCAGGGGGTTGCGACCCTGAACGCCAATTACGAAAGCCGCATCGGCAGCGCCGAGGCCACGTTCGGGGCCACCGTGGCGGATGTGGATGCGGGCGACGTGGCGACGCTTGCGCCGCCCTTTGCCTGGCTCGACGTGTTGCGCGCGCCGATTTCCGGCGCGATGCGGGGCGGGGTGGCCCCGGACGGCGGCCTGCGCCCGCTGTCGGTCACGTTTTCCATCGGCGCAGGCGTGATCCAGCCGACCGACGCCACCCGGCCCGTCCCTTTCCGTTCGGCGCGCAGCTACTTCACCTATGATCCCGTGCAGAACGCGATGCTCTTTGACGAACTGTCGGTCGTCAGCGACTGGATCACCGGCCGGATCGAAGGGCAGACCGTTCTGAGCATGGATGACACCGGGGGCCTGCGGGATCTGGTGGGGCAGTTCCGGTCCAGCGAGTTGATTGCCAATCCCGCGGATCTGTACGCCGAGCCGATTGCCGTCGATGCCGCCCAGATGGATTTCAGGATGCGGCTGGACCCTTTCCAGCTTGAGATCGGGCAGATGCTGCTTGAGGATCAGGGCCAGGCGCTGCTGGCCCGTGGCACCCTGCGGGCCGATCCCGAGGGGTGGCGCTATGCGCTGGATGCACAGATGGACGGTCTGGCCCCGGACCGCCTGTTCGACCTGTGGCCCGAGAATTTCATACCGCCCACACGCGCCTGGCTGGTCGAGAACCTGCTGGGCGGGCAGATGCGCGATATTGACCTGGTGCTGCGGGACGGCCCCAACAGCGCGCCCGACACCTTTGTCAGCTTTGCCTATGACGACGCGCAGGTGCGATACCTGCAAACGATGCCGTTGATCACGGGGGCATCGGGCTCGGCTCATCTGCTGGATGATCGCTTTGTCATCACCGTGGACAAGGGCACCGTTGCGGCACCGCAGGGCGGGCCGGTGTCGGTGGCCGGGTCGTCCTTCATCATCCCGGATGTGACCGTCAAGGGCGGCGCGCCCGCGGTCGTGCGCCTGCAGACCGAAAGCAGTGTCGAGGCCGGCCTGTCGCTTCTGGATCAGCCGCCGCTGAACGTCATGTCCCGCGCCAAGCTCAGCCCCGATGTCGCCGCCGGGCAATTGCAGGCGGCAGGCACGCTGTCGCTGCCGCTGCGCAAGGGCGATGGCAACAGCGAATTGATCTTCAACGCCACCGGCACCGCGCGGCAGGTCAGCAGCACCACGCTGATCGAGGGGCGGACGCTGGCCGCAGACACGCTGCGCATTGCGGCCGACAATGCCGGCGTCACGGTGTCGGGGCCGGGTACGCTGGATGCGGTGCCGTTCGACGTGGTGTGGCAACAACCCCTGGGCGGCGACGGGCCGCAGCCCAGCACGGTCGAGGGCACGATCGAGCTGTCGCAGCGCGCCATCACCGCCTTTGACATCGGCCTGCCGGACGGGATGGTCACGGGCAGCGGCACGGGACGGATCCAGGTTCAGCTGCCCGTGGGGGGCGAGGTGCCGACCTTTACGCTGGGTACGGACCTGCGGGGGCTGCGCCTGTCGTCGCCGCCGCTGGGCTGGCAAAAGGCCGCTGGAACGCCCGGGCGGCTCAGCGTGGCGGGCGCGCTTGGGCCGACCCCGCGCATCGACACCATGACGCTCGAAACCCCCGGACTGTCGGCGACCGGTTCGGTCGCGCTGACGGAAAACGGAGGGCTGGCGCGGGCGCGGTTCACCGAGGTCCGCGTGGGCGACTGGCTGCGCGCGCCAGTGGACTTGGTTGGCCGTGGCCGCAATGCCCCGCCGGGGGTCGAGGTGCAGGGCGGCACGCTGGATCTGCGCAAGGCCGATTTTGGTGGTGCCAGCAGCGGCGGCGCGCAGGGCGGCGGGCCGCTCAGCTTGTCGCTGAACCGGTTGCAGATCACCGACAGCATCGCGCTGGATGGTGTGCAGGGCACGTTCAACATGGCGCGCGGCATCGACGGTGCCTTTACCGCGCGGGTCAATGGCGGCACGCCTGTCCGCGGGCAGATCCTGCCACAGAACGGACGCAGCGCGATCCGCGTGACGGCGAATGATGCGGGTGGTGTCTTTGCCTCGGCCGGGTTGCTGAAACAGGCGCGTGGCGGCGACCTGTCGCTGACCCTGCTGCCCGTGGGTCAGGCCAGCTTTGACGGCACGCTCAAAGTGCAGTCCACCCGGGTGCAGGACGCGCCCGCCATCGCCGCGCTGCTCAACGCCGCCAGCATCGTGGGCCTGCTGGAACAGCTGGGCGGTTCCGGCATCCACTTTCAAGAGGTCGAGGCCGCGTTTCGCCTGACGCCATCCACCATGGCGCTGACACGGGCCAGTGCGGTGGGGCCGTCCATCGGGCTGTCGATGGACGGGACCTATGACGTGAGCAACAAGATCCTGGACATGCAGGGGGTCGTGTCGCCCATCTTTCTGCTGAACGGATTGGGCAGCATCTTTACCCGCAAGGGCGAAGGGCTGATCGGCTTCAACTACCGGCTTCGGGGCCCTGTGGCCGACCCGCGGGTGACGGTGAACCCGTTGTCGGCCTTTACCCCCGGCATGTTCCGCGAGATTTTCCGCGCGCCGCCGCCCCGGGTGCCCGTCGCGGATGATGCGGCCCCCGGCACGGACCCCGCCGCGCCCGAAGCCTTTGTCGAAGACCCCCCCGCACCCAGTAGCGCCGAAGACCGGCTCGAGGAACGCAGACGAGAGATTGATCAACGCTAGAGTGCGGCGTAAAGGGCGCGCCATGAAGCTTTCCGATTTCGATTTCCACCTGCCCGAAGACCTGATTGCCACGCGGCCCGCTGTGCCGCGATCTTCTGCCCGCCTGCTGGTGGCCGAAGGCGACCGCATCACCGATGCGCGGGTCACGGACCTGACCCGCTGGCTGCGCCCCGGCGATCTGCTGGTGCTGAACGACACGCGGGTGATCCCGGCGCGGCTGTCCGGGACGCGGACGCGCCAGTCGGCGCAGGGCGCTGTGACCGCCGGCATCGAGGCGACGCTGCTGGAGCCGCGCGCGGACGGCACGTGGTCGGCGCTGCTGAAGCCGCTGCGCAAGGTGAAATCGGGCGAGGTCATCGTGTTCTCGCGCGATCTGTCCGCCACGCTCGAAGGGGTCGCGGACGGGCAGGGGCATCTGCGTTTCAACCTGACGGGCGATGATTTCGACGCGGCTCTGGCACAGGCCGGGGCCATGCCATTGCCCCCCTATATCGCGGCCAAGCGCCCGGCGGATGCGCGGGACAAGGACGACTACCAGACCGTGTGGGCGAAACGCGCAGGTGCCGTGGCGGCCCCCACAGCGTCGCTGCATTTCGACGATGCGCTGCTGGCGGGGCTGACGGAGCATGGGGTCGCAACAACGTTTGTTACGCTGCACGTCGGTGCGGGGACGTTTCTGCCGGTCAAGGTCGAGGACGTGACCACCCACAAGATGCATGCCGAATGGGGGCAGGTCAGCGCGCAGGCCGCCACCGACATTGCGGCGGCCAGGGCGCGGGGCGCCCGCGTGATCCCGGTGGGCACCACCGCCCTGCGGCTGATCGAGACGATGGCGCGTGACACAGGGGTCGCCCCCTGGGAGGGGGAGACCGACATCTTCATCTATCCCGGCTTCGACTTCCGCGTGACCGACGGGCTGATGACGAATTTCCACCTGCCCAGGTCCACGCTGCTGATGCTGGTTTCTGCGCTGATGGGGCAGGACCGGGTCAGGGCGATCTATGACCATGCGGTTTCGGAACGGTATCGGTTCTTCAGCTACGGGGACGCGTCGCTTTTGTTGCCGTGAACGGACGTTCTGAAATCGACACGCCACTGTCGTAATTTGCTGCGATGCAGCGGTGTCCCCTATGGCACCATATACATGTACCCCGGCAAGGAGACCCGTGCCATGTTCCAAGTTTTGACCAGTGCCTGGGCGCTGCTGTTGGGGATGTGCCTGCTGATGGTGGGTAATGGGATGCAGGGCACGCTGCTGGGCATCCGGGGCGAGATCGAGGGCTTTTCCACCTATCAGATGTCGATCGTCATGTCGGCCTATTTCGCCGGGTTCCTGTTCGGCAGCCGTGCTGCGCCCAACCTGATCCGGCGCGTGGGGCATGTGCGGGTGTTTGCGGCCCTTGCGTCGCTGATTTCGGCCGTGATGATCCTGTATCCGACCTTTGCTGATCCCTGGGTCTGGACGGCGGGGCGGGTGCTGATCGGGTTCTGTTTCTCGGCCGTTTATGTCACGGCGGAAAGCTGGCTGAACGACGCCGCGGACAATTCCAACCGGGGCAAGGCGCTGTCGCTGTACATGATCGTGCAGATGGTGGGCATCGTGTCCAGCCAGTACCTGCTGCTGACGGCGGATCCTTCGGGCTATGTGCTGTTCGTGATCCCGTCGGTGCTGGTCAGCATCGCGGTCACGCCGATCCTGTTGTCGATCAGCCCGGTGCCGGCCTTTGACACCACGAAACCCATGACGCTGCGCAGGCTGATCAGCGTGTCGCCGCTGGGCTGCACCGGCATGCTGCTGCTGGGCGGTATCTTTGCGGCGCAGTTCGGCATGTCGGCGGTCTATGCCGCGCAGGCGGGACTGAGCGTCGCGCAGGTGTCTACATTCGTTGCGATGTTCTTTGTGGGTGCGCTGTTGCTGCAATACCCCATCGGCTGGGTGTCGGACCGGATGGACCGGCGGTTCCTGATCGTGATCGTGACCGCGATAGGGGGCGCGGGATCGCTGGTTGGGCTGGCCTTCGGCAGCACGTTCACCATGCTGCTGGTCGCGGCCTTTGTGGTCGGTGGCATGTCCAATCCGCTCTATTCCCTGCTGATCGCGCACACCAACGACTTTCTGGACCATGACGACATGGCGGCGGCGTCGGGCGGGCTGGTGTTCATCAACGGCCTGGGGGCCGTGTTTGGCCCGCTGGTGCTGGGTGCGCTGATGGAAGGGATCGGGCCGGGCGGATTCTACATGTTCACCGGGGTCCTGTTTGCGGGGCTCGGGGCCTATGCGCTTTACCGCATGACGCAACGCGCCACCGTGGCCGTGGATGAAACCGGATCTTATGTGGCGATGTCACCGGCCGCCATGACGCCGGTGGCGATGGAGATTCGCCAGGAATACGCCATCGAAGTCGATCTGGAAGGCGAAGACGAAGCCCGGGTCGCGTAATGTGTCGAATTTGTCGTAAATCGTTATTGGGCCATACTTAATTCCTATGTAACAGTTGAATGACGGGGCCACACGAGCGGGAGCAACACGATGGTTGGACCTGAAGACGTACTTGAATTCTGGCTTGATGAATGCGGGCCGGATAAATGGTTTGCCAGTGACCCGGAGTTCGACGCCACCATACGCGCCCGCTTCCAGACCACGTGGCAAGCCGCGGTCGAGGGCAGCTTTTCGCTGTGGCTGACCTATCCCAGTGGGGCGCTGGCCTATGTCATCCTGACCGATCAGTTTCCGCGCAACATGTTTCGCGACGATGCCCGCGCCTTTGCCACGGACCGGGCCGCGCTGGCGGCTGCCAAGTCGGCAATCTCCAAAGGGTGGGATATGCGGATCGACCCGCCCGCGCGCATGTTCTTTTACATGGCGCTCGAACACTCCGAAAACCTGTGTGACCAGGACCGCGCCGTGCGCCTGATCTGTGAACGGATGAAGGACGACACCTATCTGCTGCACGCCCGCGCCCATCGCGAGGTGATCCGCCAGTTCGGCCGTTTTCCCCATCGCAATGCCGCACTGGACCGTGCCACGACCCAAGCGGAACGGGCGCACCTGGATGCCGGTGGCTATGGCACCGTGCTGCGCGACCTGCAGGCGGCCCGGGCCGCCTGACCCCGGCTTTCCCCTGCGTCAGTCGATTTGTCGCGGAGCCCGCGCGTTGAGCTTCGTCCGGAATTAGTTTAACGGTAAACTACTTTCTGGACGCAGCGATTGGCGAGGAAACCTGACATGGCGGCAAAATCCTTTGACGTGGTGGTGATCGGCTCGGGCCCCGGCGGCTATGTGGCGGCCATTCGGGCGGCGCAACTGGGGCTTTCCACCTGCGTGGTCGAACGCGAACACCTGGGCGGCATCTGCCTGAACTGGGGCTGTATCCCGACCAAGGCGATGCTGCGGTCGTCCGAGGTGTTTCACCTGATGCACCGCGCCAAGGAATTCGGCCTGAAGGCGGATGGCATCGACTACGATCTGCCTGCCGTGGTGGACCGGTCCCGCAAGGTGGCAGGGCAGCTTTCGGGCGGCGTGCAGCACCTGCTGAAGAAAAACAAGGTCACCGTCATCATGGGCGAGGGCACGATCCCCGCCAAGGGCAAGGTCACGGTCAAGACCGACAAGGGCACCGAAGAGCTGGCGGCCAAGAACATCATCCTCGCCACCGGCGCCCGCGCCCGCGAACTGCCGGGGCTTGAAGCCGACGGCGATCTGGTCTGGACCTACAAGGCCGCGCTGACGCCGAAACGCATGCCGAAAAAGCTGCTGGTGATCGGATCGGGTGCCATCGGCATCGAATTCGCCAGCTTCTACAACACGCTGGGGGCCGACACGACCGTGGTCGAGGTCATGGACCGCGTGCTGCCCGTCGAAGATGCCGAAATCAGCGCCTTCGCCAAAAAGGCGTTCGAAAAGCAGGGCATGAAGATCATGCAAAAGGCGATGGTCAAGCAGCTTGACCGCGCCAAGCGCAAGGTGACCGCCCATATCGAGGTGGGCGGCAAGGTCGAAAAGCATGACTTTGACACCGTGATCAGCGCCGTCGGCATCGTCGGAAACGTCGAAAACCTCGGCCTCGAAAAACTGGGGGTCCAGATCGACCGCACCCACGTCGTGACCGATGAATACTGTCGCACGGGGGTCGAGGGGCTGTATGCCATCGGCGACATCGCCGGCGCACCCTGGCTCGCCCACAAGGCCAGCCACGAAGGCACGATGGTCGCCGAACTGATCGCCGGCAAGAACGACGTCCACCCGATCAAGCCGAATTCGATCGCGGGCTGCACCTATTGCCACCCGCAGGTGGCCAGCGTCGGCCTGACCGAAGCGGCTGCCAAGGACGCGGGATACGACATCAAGGTCGGCAAGTTCCCGTTCATCGGCAACGGCAAGGCCATCGCCTTGGGCGAACCCGAGGGGCTGGTCAAAACCGTGTTCGACGCCAAGACGGGCGAATTGCTGGGCGCGCACATGATCGGGGCCGAGGTGACGGAGCTGATCCAGGGCTACGTCGTGGGCCAGGCGCTTGAAACCACCGAGGAAGACCTGATGCACACCGTATTCCCGCATCCGACGCTGTCGGAAATGATGCACGAATCGGTACTCGACGCCTACGACCGTGTGATTCACATGTAGGCGGCAAACGCTTCACGGAATCGCCGGTGTCCGCTACCCTGCGGTCACCGGCCTTTTTGTTTGGAGTGATTTTCATGAGACGGATTTCGACCCTTTTGGCGGCGGCTGCGGCGGCACTGTGCTGCGCCGCACCTGCGCAGTCACAGCAACTTCTTGCAGAGTATTACACGGTGATCACGGGCGCGGACCTGTCCAATTCGCGCGGCGTGCCGCTGGGGGACTTTTGTGCCGTGGTGCAGCAGGACCGCGCCAATGTGCACCGTTTTGGCATCCGCCACGACGGCGACCAGTGGGACCCCATCTTTCAGGACAAGGCCAAGCGGGCCCGCATCGCGACCACCTGTGCGCTGGCGCAGGGGTCGGAATACCTGCCATCCTCTCTGGCTCAATACGGCAGCAAATACATCTGGGTGCGTGTCTATGGCAGCGGCGGCTGGCCCACGCTGGTGCTGGTGTCCGAAGGGGCGGGCTGATCCCGCTTGCCGCCCGCATGCTTGCGTGAAATGACGCAAGTATGACCGACCGCACCCACTTTGCCCTTGTCTTTGCCCTCTGGGGTGCGGGCCTTGGGGCCGCCGGGCAATACGCCAAGATCAGCGTGATCTTTGACCGGTTGCCGGGCGTTTACCCCGACGCCGGCAATGCGCTTGGGTTCGTCGTGTCGCTGGTGGGGTTCGTGGGCATTCTGCTGGGGGTTGTGGCGGGGCTGGTGGTCGCGCGCATCCGCTACCGGCGCGCGATGCTGTGGGCGCTGTGGGCCGGGGCGGCGGTATCGGCCTTTCAGGCGACCTTGCCCGCCCTGCCATGGATGCTGGCCAGCCGCGTGGTCGAGGGGGTGTCGCATCTGGCTATCGTGGTGGCCGCGCCAACGCTGATCGCCGGGCTGAGCGCCGCGCGGCACCGCGGCTTTACCCTGACACTGTGGAGCACGTTTTTCAGCGTCGCCTTTTCGCTGCTGGTGGCCCTTGGTCTGCCGCTGGTCGATGCGTTGGGACTGCCCGCGCTGTTTGTGGCCCACGCGGCCTGGCTGGCGGTTTTTGCTGTGATCCTGACCTTGTTCCTGCGCCCGCTGGCCGATACGGGCGCGGGCGCCGCGCTCAGCCTGTCGGGTATCCTGTCCGATCATCTGACCATCTACCGCTCGCCCCGCATCGCGGCACCGGGGGCGGGCTGGCTGTTCTATACCTTCTGCTTTCTGGCGATCCTGACGGTGCTGCCGCCCTATATCGCGCCCGCATGGCGGGCCTGGGTCATGGGGGCGATGCCGCTGGCGTCCATTGCCGTGTCGCTGACGCTGGGGGTCTGGCTGCTGCGCTACATCAGTGCGGTGGGGCTGATCCAGATGGGCTTTGCAGGCTGTATCGCGGCGATGATCTGGCTGTTGATGATGCCGGGCCTGCCTGCCGCCTGCCTTGCGCTTGCAGGGGCGCTGGGTCTGGTGCAGGGGGCCAGCTTTGCCGCCGTGCCGCAACTGAACGACGGGCCGGACACACAGGCCCGCGCCTATGGCGCGCTCGCGCAAACCGGCAATCTGGGCAACACGCTGGGCACGCCCGCCCTGCTGGCGGTGCTGGGGGTGGCGGGCTATCCGGGCCTTGTGTGGACCTGCATTGTCGTTTTCGCCGGTGGTGCCGGCGTGCATGCGTGGATGGCGGCACGGCGCAAGGCTCTGGCATAAGTTGAAAAAATCGGGTGAACTGGATCCATGCCCAGTTTGAACCGTATCGTCATGCATCGCAAAAGCCGCCGCATGATCCAGTCCCTGAACCCGCCCGACCTCAAGGTGGCCGAGATTTCCGGCTGGTGGGGCGAGATGTTCGATTTCGCGGTCTATGACCAGTACCGCTATCCGGAATATGACATCTGTCAGGGCCCATTCCGGGACGCGGATGGCAGGCCGAAGAAATATGATCTGATCATGGCGAACCAGGTGTGGGAACATCTCGACCGCCCCTATGCCGCCACGCGCCACGTGCGGCAGATGCTGAAAAAGGGCGGGCATTTCTGGGTCGCCGTGCCGTTTTTCATTCCTTTCCACGCGGCCCCCAACGACTGTTCTCGCTGGTCGGCGCGGGGGCTCAGGAACCTGCTGGTCGAGGCGGGGTTCGACGAGGACGCCGTGCAGTCCGAGCAATGGGGCAACCGCAACGCCGCCCTGCGCAACATGGAAGACAAATGGCCGCCCGCCTACGACGAAGACACCGATGCGCTGGACAATGACCCACAGATGCCGATCTGTGCCTGGGCAATGGCGCGCCGCACCTGACACGGTCTGGCAGTAAGGTGTGATGTTCCTGTAACGTTCCGCCTTTTTCGTTGGAGACTCGGCCGACCTGCCTTATATCCAAACCGTTAACGGGGGCGATGATGGCTGAGCAGAAGAATATCGAGGTGCGCGGCGCGCGCGAGCATAACCTCAAATCCATCGACGTGGACATTCCGCGCGACCAGCTTGTGGTGATCACGGGCCTGTCGGGGTCGGGTAAATCGTCGCTGGCCTTCGATACGATCTATGCCGAGGGGCAGCGGCGCTACGTGGAGTCGCTGTCGGCCTACGCCCGCCAGTTCCTGGACATGATGCAGAAGCCGGACGTGGATCACATCAGTGGTCTCAGCCCGGCCATCAGCATCGAACAGAAAACCACCTCCAAGAATCCGCGTTCGACCGTCGGCACGGTCACCGAAATCTACGATTACATGCGCCTGCTCTACGCCCGCGCCGGCACGCCATTCAGCCCGGCCACCGGCAAGCCCATCGAGGCGCAGCAGGTCCAGGACATGGTCGACCGCATCATGGGGATGGAGGAGGGGACACGCGCCTATCTGCTGGCGCCGATCATCCGGGATCGCAAGGGCGAGTATCGCAAGGAATTCCTCGAACTGCGCAAACAGGGGTTCCAGCGGGTCAAGGTGGACGGGCAGTTTTATGAGCTGGACGAACCGCCCACGCTGGACAAGAAATTCCGCCATGACATCGACGTGGTCGTGGACCGGATTGTCGTGCGCGAGGGGCTGGAAACGCGACTGGCCGACAGCTTGCGCACCGCTCTTGATCTGGCCGACGGCATCGCGATCCTGGAAACGGCGAAAGACGAACCCGAACGGATCACGTTTTCCGAAAACTTCGCCTGTCCCGTCAGCGGCTTCACGATCCCCGAGATCGAACCGCGCCTGTTTTCGTTCAACGCACCCTTTGGTGCCTGCCCGTCCTGCGACGGGCTTGGGCACGAGCTGTTTTTTGACGAACGGCTTGTGGTGCCGGACCAGAACCTGCGGGTTTATGACGGTGCGCTGGCCCCGTGGCGCAAAGGGAAATCGCCCTACTTCCTGCAAACGATCGAGGCCATCGCAAAGCACTACGAATTCGATCCGCAGACCAAGTGGAAGGACCTGGATGCGCACGTCAAGCAGGTGTTCCTTTATGGCTCCGGCGACGATGAAATCCCGTTCCGCTATGACGAGGGCGGGCGCGTCTATCAGGTGACGCGCGTGTTCGAGGGTGTGATCCCCAACATGGAACGCCGCTACCGCGAAACCGACAGCAGCTGGATCCGCGAGGAATTCGAGCGCTACCAGAACAACCGCCCCTGCGGCGATTGCGGTGGATACCGGCTGCGCCCCGAGGCGCTGGCCGTCAAGATCGCGGGTCTGCACGCGGGCGAAGTGGTCGAGATGTCGATCCGCGAGGCCTATGCCTGGTGCGAGACAGTGCCAGAGCACCTGAGCCAGCAGAAAAACGAGATTGCGCGCGCCATCCTCAAGGAAATCCGCGAACGGCTGGGTTTCCTGAATAACGTGGGATTGGAATATCTTACGCTGTCACGTTCAAGTGGTACGCTGTCGGGCGGGGAAAGCCAGCGCATCCGTCTGGCCAGCCAGATCGGCAGCGGTCTGACGGGCGTCCTGTACGTGCTGGACGAGCCCAGCATCGGCCTGCACCAGCGCGACAATGACCGCCTGCTGGGCACGCTCAAGAACCTGCGCGACCAGGGCAACACCGTCATCGTCGTCGAACATGACGAGGAAGCGATCCGCGAGGCTGATTACGTTTTCGACATCGGCCCCGGCGCGGGCGTGCATGGCGGCGAAGTCGTGGCCCACGGCACGCCCCCGGAAATCGCCGCCAGCGGGTCGATCACCGGCGATTACCTGTCCGGCACCCGCGAAATCCCCGTGCCCGCTGAACGGCGCAAGGGCAAGAAGGGCAAGAAGAAAGTCACCGTGGTCAAGGCCACCGGCAACAACCTGCAGAACGTGACCGTCGATTTCCCGCTGGGCAAATTCGTCTGCGTCACCGGCGTGTCGGGCGGGGGCAAGTCCACGCTGACGATCGAAACGCTGTTTAAGACCGCCTCGATGCGTCTGAACGGTGCGCGCCAGACGCCTGCACCCTGCGAGACGATCAAGGGGCTGGAACATCTGGACAAGGTGATCGACATCGACCAGCGCCCCATCGGGCGCACGCCCCGGTCGAACCCGGCGACGTATACCGGGGCCTTCACCCCGATCCGCGACTGGTTCGCGGGCCTGCCCGAGGCCAAGGCGCGGGGCTACAAGCCCGGCCGCTTCAGCTTCAACGTCAAGGGTGGCCGCTGCGAGGCGTGCCAGGGCGACGGAGTCATCAAGATCGAGATGCACTTTCTGCCCGACGTCTATGTGACATGCGAAACCTGCAAGGGCGCGCGTTACAACCGCGAAACGCTGGAGATCAAGTTCAAGGGAAAATCCATCGCGGACGTGCTGGACATGACGGTCGAGGACGCCCAGGGCTTTTTCCAGGCGGTGCCGTCGATCCGCGAAAAGATGGATGCGCTGATGCGCGTGGGACTTGGCTATATCAAGGTGGGCCAGCAGGCCACGACCCTGTCGGGCGGCGAGGCGCAGCGGGTGAAACTGTCGAAGGAGTTGTCGAAACGCTCGACCGGCCGCACGCTTTACATCCTGGACGAACCGACCACGGGTCTGCATTTCGAAGACGTGCGCAAGCTATTGGAAGTGCTGCATGAACTGGTCGATCAGGGCAATACGGTGGTGGTGATCGAACACAACCTGGACGTGGTGAAAACCGCCGACCACATCATTGACATCGGCCCCGAGGGCGGCGATGGCGGCGGCAAGGTCGTGGCCACGGGCACGCCCGAGCAGGTCGCCGAGATCGCCGACAGCCACACCGGTCACTACCTCAAGCCGATGCTGGCCCCGCGCAAGGTCGCGGCGGAATAGCCGTGATCCAATGGGGCGCTACCGCGCATTTCCTTTCATAACGTGAGGGCCACGCGCCGCGTTGTCCTGATCGGTGGCGCGGGTTGCGGGCGCGGAGGGGGCGCTGCCCCCGCCCTTCGGGCCCCCCGGGATTTTTTCGGGACAGAGACGGATCAGGAACGACCGCGCTTTTCGAAACGGGGCAGCATGGCGCTGAAATCCTTGCCGCGCCCGTCCTCGTTTTCGACGAACTGGCGGTACAGATCCAGTGCCCTTTGTCCCATGGGGGTGTCTGCGTCCACCGCCTTGGCCGCCTGCTGGCTGAGGCCCAGATCCTTGAGCATCAGTTCCGCCGCGAATCCAGGCTGGTAGTCGTTGTCCGCAGGCGATTGTGGGCCGATGCCCGGGGCAGGGCAGTAGGCATTCATTGTCCACGAGTACCCCGAGGATGTGCTGACCACGTCGAACATGCTTTGGCGATCCAGTCCCAGCTTGTCGGCCAGGGCAAAGGCCTCGCACGTGGCGATCATCGTTGCGCCCAGGATCATGTTGTTGCAGATCTTGGCCGCCTGTCCCGCACCGGCATCGCCGCAGTGGACCGCCTTTTGTCCCATGATGTCGAAAAGCGGTTTGACCGTCGCGAAGCCTTGTGATGTGCCGCCTGCCATGAAGGTCAGCGTGCCGGCCGCCGCCCCGCCGATCCCGCCGGAGACAGGAGCATCGACGGCCTGCAACCCCGCGGCCTGCGCCTGTTCGGCCACCGCGCGGGCGCTTTCAACGTCCACGGTGGAACAGTCCAGCAGTGTGGCCCCGGCTTTCATCGCCGGAATGATGTCCGCCGCAACGCTGCGCAGGATGTCGCCGTTGGGCAGCATTGTGATGACCACGTCGGCGTCCCTGGCGGTGTCCGCGGCGCTGCTGGTGGATGTGACGCCTTCAGCTGTGGTGCCGGCCACGTCAAAGCCCGTCACCTGGTGCCCGGCCTTGGCCAGGTTCGCCGCCATCGGTGCGCCCATGTTGCCCAGTCCGATAAATCCGATCCTCATCCCCGTCTCCCCCAGTTTCAGCGCCATCTCGCCGAGCGGCATCAGCATCCTGCTGATGGCCGTCGCAGGCACGTTCATATCGGCAAACTGCCATTTCGGCGACCGGTCCTTGTCGATGATGGCGGCCCGGATCCCTTCGAGGAAGTCGCCATGTTCCATGCTGCGCGCGGTGAAACGGTATTCGAGGTCCAGCGCCTTTTCCAGCGTCACGGACGGCCCGCGCAGGCGGTGCAAAATTTCGATGGTGCAGGCAACGGACAGGGGGGAGTTGCGCGCCAGTCGTGTCAGCGTGTCGCGGGCAAAGTCGCTGTCCTCGGCCCGCAGCGTGGTCAGGATGTCGGACAGCCCGTCGCCGTAGAAGTGGCGGTCGATATCCGTCTGCGCGCCCTGCACGGGGCCGGGGGCAGGGGGCGTGGCCGCCCGTTCCACGACGGTTGCGTCGCCAGTCGTTTCCAGCTGAGCAATAAGGCCGGGCCATTGGTCCTCGGGGATGTAGTGATCGGCAAACCCGGCGTAAATGGCGTCACCCGCATTCATCCGTGCGGCTGTTGTCCCGAGGTATTCGCCCAGGCGCCCCGGCGCCAGCGCCAGCATCAGCGACCCGCCCACATCCGGCACCAGGCCGATACCGCATTCGGGCATGGCGATCTGGCTGGTGTCGCCCACCACACGGTGCGAGCCGTGGCAGCCGATGCCCACGCCGCCGCCCATGGTGAACCCCTGCAGGAAGCTGATGACCGGTTTGGGGTAGTGGAAGATCTTGTGGTTCAGCCGGTATTCGTCGGCCCAAAAGGTCTGGCCATAGGCGTAATCGCCTTGTGTGCCGGTATCGTAGAGTTCCGCGATATCACCGCCTGCGCAGAACGCGCGATCCCCTTCGGCGTCAAGGACGACAAGCGTGATGGCGGCGTTGTCGCGCCATGCATCGAACGCATCCTCGATGGCGGTACACATCTCGTAGGTCATGGCGTTCAGCGCCTCTGGACGCTGTAGCGTGATGCGGCCCGCGTGGCCTTCGATGCGGATGGAGATGTCAGTCATGCCGTACCCAAATTGCGTTTCAGGCGATCCAATCGTTTTTGCGCCCGGGTCAGGTCTGAGGTCGGCGTGGTGCTTGCACCGATTTCATCGGCCAAATACCCGATATGGTAACACAGCCAAAACACGCCAATGGCAGCCCATGCAAAGCCGAGCCAGCTCAGACTGACCAGCACCCAGAAAAAAGGACCGCCGGCGTCATACGCAACGACCGAAAGGGTCATAAGTACTGCCGGCACCGCATACCAGACAATGAGCGTTTCCTGGCGCAAAAATCCAACAAGGAATTTCTTTTCCACAATGGCTTGCAGGGCCCACGCCTCGTGCCACCAGTACAGGCGCGCGATCCGTCTCATCTGTTCTTCAGCATGTCGCGCGCCACGATGACGCGCATGATTTCATTGGTGCCTTCAAGGATCTGGTGAACCCGCAGGTCACGCACCAGCTTTTCGATGCCGTAATCCGCCAGATAGCCGTAGCCGCCATGCAGTTGCAGGCATTGATCGACGACCTTGGACCCGGCCTCGGTCACGAATTTCTTGGCCATGGCGCAGAACTTGGTGGCATCCGGCGCGCCCTGATCCAGCTTCCACGCCGCCTGCCGCAGAAAGGTGCGCGCGGCCTGCAATTCGATCTCCATGTCCGCGAGCCGGAATTGCAGGCCCTGAAACTGGTCGATGGCTTGGCCGAACGCCTTGCGCTCGCCCATGTACAGCACTGTGCTGTCCAGGGCCGTTTGGGCCGCACCCAGCGAACAGGCGGCGATGTTCAAACGCCCGCCATCCAGGCCCATCATCGCATATTTGAAACCTGATCCCTCTTCACCGACCAGATTACCGCTTGGAATGTTGCAATTGTCGAACTGGACTTGTGCCGTGGGTTGGCTGCGCCAGCCCATCTTGTCCTCCAGACCGCCGAAAGACAGCCCATCCGTGCCGTCCTCGACATAGACGGTGGACACACCGCGCGGCCCATCCTCGCCCGTGCGGACCATGCAGATATAGGCATCGGAATATCCGCCACCCGAGATGAACGCCTTGGTCCCGTTGAGCACGTACCCTTCGTTCGTGCGATCGGCGCGGGTGCGCAGGGCGGCGGCGTCCGAACCGCTGCCCGGTTCCGTCAGGCAATAGCTCAGCACCGTTTCCATGCTGAGCACGCCGGGCATCACGCGGGCCTTCAGGTCGTCGCTGGCAAAACTGTCCAGCATCCGGGCGCACATGTTGTGGATCGACAGGAACGCGGCCACGGACGGACAGGCCATCGACAGAGCCTCGAACACCAGCGTGGCATCCAGACGGGACAGGCCCGCGCCTCCGGCCTCTTCGGACACGTAAAGTGACGCAAAGCCCAGTTCGCCGACCTTGGGCCACAGATCCTTGGGAATGGTGCCTGCGGCCTCCCAGTCGCGGGCAAAGGGCGCGATCTGGTCCTGCCCGAAGGCAAAAGCCATGTCGAATATGGCGGTCTGTTCTTCGGTCAGCGCGAAATCCATGCGGGTCCCCGTCACGTTGGAATTGAACGTGTGTTAGATTCCGATCTTTGCAGGATTATTGCAAGGCGTCGTTGCCCGATGCGGCAAACAGTTCGGCCAGCGACCGTTCGGGCTGGCCCAGGATGGCCAGCGCCTGGGCTTCGGAATGCTGGACGGTGGGGATCACCGCATTCACATCATCCCATGACCGCAGAAAAAGGCCCGCGATTTCCTGGCTGACGGGGGTGGGGGCCACATAGGCCACCATGGTCTGCACCCCTGCATTGCTCAGACGCTCGGCCTTGCCGGCCTGCATGTTCATGAACCGCACGTAATCCTTTTCGTAGCCGGTGATCCCGGTCATGTCGATCAGCTGTTTCTGCCCGACCGCATAGTCCGGATGGCTGACGTATCCCGCCGTCGCCGACATCGTCTCTTCGATCAGCGCGAAACCGCTGTAGCGCGCCAGGACAAGGCCGCGGTCCGGAAAGATGCGAAAGCTCAGAGGCATGTTACTCCATGACGGGGATCGAGAATTCGCCGCCTTCCTTGATGCCCGATGGCCATCGGGCGGTGACTGTCTTGGTCCGCGTATAGAACTTAAATGCGTCAGGACCGTGTTGATTTAGGTCCCCAAATACGGATTTTTTCCAGCCACCGAACGTGTGATAGGCCAGCGGAACGGGGATCGGCACGTTGATTCCCACCATCCCGATGTTGATCCGGTTGGCGAAATCACGCGCCGCATCGCCGTCACGGGTAAAGATCGCCGTGCCGTTGCCGTATTCATGGTCCATGGCCAGGCCGATCGCCTCTTCGTAGCTTTGGGCGCGCACCGTCGTCAGGACGGGGCCAAATATTTCCTGTGTGTAGATGTCCATGTCCTTGGTCGCATGATCAAACAGGTGCGGGCCGATGAAATAGCCGTCTTCATAGCCCTGCAGCTTGAAATCGCGCCCATCCACGACCAGTTTCGCCCCCTGGTCGATGCCGGTCTGCACCAGCCGTTCGATATTGGCCTTGGCCGCCGCCGTGACCACGGGGCCGTAATCCACGTCATTGCCAGCGGTGTAGGGGCCGACCTTCAGCTTTTCGATGCGCGGCACCAGCTTTTCGATCAGGCGGTCGGCGGTTTCGTCCCCCACGGGCACTGCGACCGAAATCGCCATGCAGCGTTCGCCCGCAGCACCATAGCCCGCGCCCACCAGCGCATCGGCGGCCTGGTCCATGTCGGCGTCGGGCATGATGATCATGTGGTTCTTGGCCCCGCCAAAGCATTGCACGCGTTTGCCGTTGGCACAGCCCGTGCCATAGATGTATTCGGCAATCGGGGTTGATCCGACAAAGCCGATCGACTGGATCACCGGGTGATGCAGGATCGCATCCACCGCTTCCTTGTCGCCGTTGACGACCTGCAAAACCCCCTTGGGCAGGCCCGCTTCCTCCATCAGTTCGGCCAGCATCAGCGGCACCGACGGGTCGCGTTCGCTGGGTTTCAGGATAAAGGCGTTGCCGCAGGCGATGGCCGGGGCGAACATCCACATCGGGATCATGGCGGGAAAGTTGAAGGGCGTGATGCCCGCAGACACCCAGCGGTTGGCGCATGGAATACATGTCGATGCCGGGGCCTGCGCTGTCGGTGTATTCACCTTTCAGCAGGTGCGGCGCGCCGATGCAGTATTCCACCACCTCAAGCCCCCGCTGCACGTCGCCCGCGGCATCAGGCAGCGTCTTGCCGTGTTCGCGGCTCAGCGCCTCGGCCAGCTTGTCCATGTCGCGGTTCAGCAGGTCGACGAATTTCATCATCACCCGCGCACGGCGCTGCGGGTTCACGGCGGCCCATGCGGGCTGCGCGGCGGCGGCGATGTCGACGGCGCGCCCCACCTCTTCGGTCGAGGCAAGGGGGACCCGCGCCTGCACTTCGCCCGTCGCCGGGTTCATCACGTCGGCAAACCGGCCAGAGGCACCAGCCACGTGGGCGCCGTCCAGATAGTGGGTCAGATCTTGCATCGGAAACTCCTGTTATTGGCGGGGCAGCCCCGCATCATTCCGCGGCAGGATAGCGCCAGATTTCGCGGGCGAAAGGGGCAAGACGGGCAAATCACGCGCGCACCACACGGCATGGTTGAACGCCCATGTGCGCATGAGTAGGCTTGACAGCATACCCCCGCCCCGATGACGCTGGGGTACGTCATGCAAAGGAGGGCACCCATGCTCGTGCATCAGATCCTGAAATCCAAATCCGATGATGCGGTTGTCACCGTGCGCCCCGGCACCAAGATTGCCGATGCGGTCAAGATGCTGGCCGAAAGACGGATCGGAACCGTGGTCATCTCGGGCGATGGACAGACTGCGGATGGCATCCTGTCGGAACGGGATATCGTGCGGGAATTGGCCAAACGGGGCGGATCGATGCTGCAGGATGCGGTCGAAAAATACATGACCGTGGAACTTGTCACCTGCGGCCGCGAGGACAAGGCCGACGAAGTGCTGCAAAAGATGACCGACGGACGCTTTCGCCACATGCCTGTGGTCGAAGGGGAGCAGCTTGTGGGCCTGATCACGCTGGGTGATGTGGTCAAGGCGCGCCTGTCCGAGCTTGCGATGGAAAAGGACGCCCTCGAAGGGATGATCATGGGCCACTAGCCCGGTTGCAATCGACCGGTGTTAATGGTGCATTGGCTGAACGACTTCACGACGGAACTGCTCTATGCGCATCGGCCTCTATCCCGGCACCTTTGACCCGATCACGCTGGGTCATATCGACATCATCCGCCGGGCCAGTCCCATGGTCGACCGTCTGGTCATCGGCGTGGCCATCAACCGCGACAAGGGTCCGCTGTTTTCGCTCGAGGAACGGGTCGAGATGATCGAGGCGGAATGCGCCAAGCTGTCGGCCCAGACCGGGACCGAGATCGTGGCCCATCCGTTCGAGAACCTGCTGATCGACTGTGCCCGCGACGTGGGCGCGCAACTGATCATCCGCGGCCTGCGCGCCGTGGCGGATTTCGAATATGAATTCCAGATGGTCGGAATGAACCGGAAACTGGATGACAGCATCGAAACCGTATTCCTGATGGCCGAGGCCGAACATCAGGCGATTGCATCGAAACTGGTCAAGGAAATCGCCCGCCTGGGCGGGGACGTCAGCAAATTCGTGACGCCGCTGGTGAACACTGCGCTAAAGGCGCGGTTCGGCTAGAATGGCGGCGGATTTCGGCCGTTGGCGATTTGATAGGACTTTTGCGGGACCCTGCACTGCCAACTTGCAGGAGAAACCCAAGTGATTCCCGTATCCGATCCGTCGCTGATGGCGTCCATCCCCGCGCCGAAACCGAACCCCGCAGACCCGCCCGCGCCCGCGCAGCCCTTTGCCGAGGTGATGGAGGCGACCCGCGCCAAGCCATCCGGGGATGCGGAACTTGATGTGCTCAAAACCGCGCTCGCCAGCGCCACGACGCCGGATGACATGTGGGACGCGCTCCGCCAATACCTCGCGACACCGGACCAGACCCCGCAAGAAGCCTTTGCCGCGATGCTGTCCAACGCCCGCGACAATTGGCACCCGTTGACCGCCCGGATCGACAAGCTTCACAACGCGGCAGAGGCTGTCCAGGAAGCTGCGCGCAACTACGCGCCGACGGCGACAACCATGAAACGGGCGGGCGACGAACTGCTTGCCGCGATCGACCGCGCCATAACCCTGTTGCAGCAACAGATCGAAGAAGAGGTCGAAAGCAGGTTTGCGACACAACGCCTAGCAGCCGGGCGACCCGGGTAAGCTCAATCGCGCCCCTGTCTATCAGGGGCATTTCATCCGCGATCTACAGGTATTTCCCCATCTCCACCGCCGTATCCGCCATCCGGTTCGAAAAGCCCCATTCGTTGTCGTACCAGCTGAGGATGCGGACGAAATTGCCGTCCATCACCTTGGTCTGATCGGTGGCGAACACCGACGAATGCGGGTCGTGGTTGAAATCCGAGCTGACCAGCTTGTGATCCGTCACGCCCAGCACACCCTTGAGCGGGCCGGATCCGGCGGCCTTGGTCATGGCGGCGTTGATCTCGTCCACGCTCACATCGCGGTCCAGTTCCGCGGTCAGGTCCACGCAGGACACGTTCGGCGTGGGCACGCGGATGGCGACGCCGTCCAGCTTGCCGTTGAGTTCGGGCATGACCAGCCCCACGGCCTTGGCTGCGCCGGTCGAAGTGGGGATCATCGACAGCGCCGCGGCGCGCGCGCGGTAAAGATCCTTGTGCATCGTGTCCAGCGTGGGCTGGTCGCCGGTATAGCTGTGGATCGTCGTCATGAACCCGCGTTTGATTCCGAACGTGTCGTGCAGGACCTTGGCCACCGGTGTCAGGCAGTTGGTGGTGCAGGACGCATTCGACACGATCGTGTCGTCGCCCGACAGCGTGTCGTGGTTCACGCCATACACGATGGTCTTGTCCGCATCCTTGCCCGGGGCCGAGATCAGCACACGGGATGATCCGTTTTCCAGATGCGCCTGGCATGCCTGTTTCGAGGTGAAGATGCCGGTGCATTCCATAACGATATCGACATGGTTCCACGGCAGGTCGGCGGGATTGCGTTCGGCTGTCACCTTGATCGGCCCGTGGCCGACGTCGATGCTGTCTGCGCCGGTTGTCACGTTCACGGGAAACCGGCCGTGGACGCTGTCGTATTGCAGCAGATGGGCATTGGTTTCCACCGGGCCAAGGTCGTTGATGGCGACCACCTCGATATCGGTGCGGCCGGATTCGACGATGGCACGCAGCACGTTGCGGCCGATGCGGCCAAATCCGTTGATGGCGACTTTGATGGCCATGGTATCCCCCATGTGTGGCGTCGGGTCGATGACAATGCGACGTCGTCGGACAGGCCCGGCGCGCCGTTACCGCTAACAAGAGGATTGGGGGCGATTTGTCAAGTCAGCGCGACGCCGAAGGCGTCGCGCGT
>JBCBFX010000029.1:0-42342 GCA_038527345.1 Pseudomonadota bacterium
TCCCGAGGCGCAGTGATGACGACCAACCGTTTGACGCCCTACATGTTCCTGGCCCCCGCGGCCATCATCATGGTCCTCGCGCTTCTGTACCCATTGGGCTACATGATCTACGGCTCGTTCCGGGACTGGGATCCCAGCCAGAACATCTCGGAAACCGAGTTTGTCGGCCTTAAGAATTACATCACCCTCTGGTTCGATCCGGCCTTTCGCGAAAGCCTTGGGGTCACGCTGACCTTTGCCTTTGCGGTGGTGGCGGCGGAACTGGTGATCGGTGTCGGTCTGGCACTGCTGCTGGATCGCAACATTCGCGGAATGTCCGTCCTGCGGACCCTTTTCATCCTACCGATGATGATTGCGCCGGTGGTCGTGGGCCTGATGTGGCGGTACATGTACCACCCGACCGTGGGCACGTTTAACCGGACCCTGAAATCCATGGGCCTGGATGGTGTAGACTGGCTGGGTCAACATGCGCTGCTCAGCGTCATAATCGCGGATATCTGGCAGTGGACGCCGTTCATTTTCATTCTGTCGCTGGCCGCGCTGCAATCCCTGCCCCGCTCGGCGCTGGAAGCGGCGCGCATCGATGGCGCAACCGCCTGGCAACAGATCATCCACATCAAACTGCCGCTGATGATGCCGGTGTTGATCGTGACCGCGCTTCTACGCCTGATCGACGCGTTCAAGGTGCTGGAGGTGATCCTGGTGATGACCGAGGGCGGGCCGGGTCTGAGCACCGAAATCGTGGCCCTGCGCATCTCGCGCACCGCCACCGAATTCCGCGAACTGGGCACGGCGGCGGCGATGTCGAACTATTTGCTGATCCTGCTGTTGTTGCTGACAGTCGCCATGTTCGCCATCACCCGCTTGCAAGAGGCGCGCACCGCACGGCAGGCCCGGCAGATCCAGGAAGAGGTGTAATGCATGGACTATGAACGCCAGAACCCTGCCTTCTATGCTTTGCTGGTTGCCCTGATCTTCATGGCTGTGGGGCCGATCGTTCTGATGTTCGCCAACTCGTTCAAGCTGGATGTGGACATCATCAGTGGCACATCGGGCCTGTTGTTCCTGCCCACGATCCAGAATTACGAAACCGCGCTGTGTGACGTGCTGTGGTACGAACCCGAGCACCTTGATTTCTGCGCCCTGAAGTTTGGCGGGGCCTTTATCAACTCGTTGATCATCGCGCTGGTGTCGACGGTTCTGACACTGGTGATCGGCTGCATGGCCGCCTATGCGCTGGTGCGGTTCAGGTTCATGGGGCGGGATACGGCGTCACTGACCACGCTGATGGTGCGCATGGTGCCACCCGCGGTCCTGCTGGTGCCGGTCTTTGGGCTGTGGAACAACGAATTCTGTCTCGACAAGAACGGTCTGATCGGCGGCGCGATCCGCGACACTTTCGGCGGGCGCGGCGACGTGTGCCTGGCAGGCACGCATTCCGGCATCATCCTGATCTACGTGGCGATGAACCTGCCCTTTGTGATCTGGATCCTGCAAAGCTTTATCGTTCAGGTCCCCCGCAGCCTGGAGGAAGCCGCGCGGGTCGATGGGGCCGGTCCGTTCCAGGTGTTCTTTCAGGTTGTGCTGCCATTGATCAAACCCGGCCTTGCGGCGGCGGCCATCTTTACCTTTCGCATCGCATGGAACGAATATCTGCTGGCCTCGGCCCTGTCGGACCGCAACACCAAGACCGTGCCGATCCTGATCGTGAACAACATGAGCGAGTTCAACGTCGAGTGGGGGGTGATCATGGCCACGGGCATGTTGCTGGCCATTCCGCCCATCATCTTTACACTTTTCGCGTCCAGGCAGATCATCACCGGAATGACCGCAGGCGCGGTAAAGGGGTAATCCAGTGCAGGGCAAGGTCCTGCTGCTGGCCACATTGGCCACCAAGCAGCAAGAGACAGATTATCTGATGTCCCGCCTGCATGACCACGGGGTCGATGTGGCGGTGCTGGACGTGTCGCTGCACACGCGCGGCAAGGTCCTGAATGGACCGGAAAAGCAGGCCGCGATGCAGGACGCCATCGCCCGTGTCTGGGACCAGGCTGCGGCGGCCGTGGACATCGGTGCCAATGCCATTGTCGGCATCGGGGGCGGCACAGGGGGTGAAATCATCCTGTCGGTGCTGCGCGCCCTGCCGATTACGTTCCCCAAGGTGCTGGTGACCACGCTGCCCTTTGATCCGCGCGCGGCACTGGCCGACAATTCCATCGTGCTGGTGCCGACCCTGGTCGACATTTGCGGGTTGAACGCCACCCTGCGCGAAGTGCTGGAAAACACCGCCGCCCTGACCGCGGGCCTGTGCAGCACCCGGCGCAAGGGCGACGCCTGCGTCGAAAACCCGTCTGTCG
Organism: Pseudomonadota bacterium; assembly: GCA_038527345.1. GTDB lineage: Bacteria > Pseudomonadota > Alphaproteobacteria > Rhodobacterales > Rhodobacteraceae > Tateyamaria. The sequence continues at coordinate 2,358 of JBCBFX010000029.1, forward strand.
GCATCACCGCGCTGGGGGCAACCGAAGGGGCCATCGCCCTGTTGGTCCAGGGCCTGCGGAGTCGCGGGCAAGAGGCGACTGTATTTCATGCCAACGGCTATGGCGGTGCCGCCTTTTCCCGTTTTGCAACGCGCGGGGCGTTTCACAGTCTGATTGACCTGACACCGCACGAGTTGACCCGCATCACGATTGCCGGGGCGCACGTGCCCATGCCCGATCGGTTCACCGCTGCCGCCGACCGGCCACGGATCGTATTGCCGGGTGGGCTGAATTTCATCGGGTTGGGGGCGGCGGTGACCTTGTCGCAGCGGTTCCTGTCACGACCCCACTATGCCCATTCCGCCAGTTTCACCCATGTCAAACTCACGCCCGAAGAGATGGAGCAGGTGGCGCGGGCGCTGGCCGGGCATCTCAATGCGCTGACCGCACCTTGCGACGTGATCATTCCCATGGGCGGCTTTTCACATCAGGACCGTCCCGGCGGCGCGATCGAGGATGCGGCCCTGCGCGCCGTATTCCGCGATACGCTGATGTCTGCGATTGGCCCGGGGGTTCACATCACCGAAATGCCCGATCACATCAGCGGCCCCGCCGTGACCGACGCCATTCTGGCGACGTTCGACAGACAGCAGAAAGAGGCTCCACATGGTTGACGCCACCGACCTGACGCAGAAGAAGGACGTTCTGATCGCCACCGCGAAGCGCTGTTTTGACCTGCGGTTGCAGACCAATGCGGGGGGCAACCTGTCGGTGCGGTTGGACAGCGCGGACGCGATTGTCATCAAGCCGTCCGGCGTTGGCTTTAACGAATGCACGCGCGACAATCTGCAGGTGGTGCATCTGGACGGTAGGATCGAGGATAGCCCCCATAAGCCATCCAAGGACCTCGGCTTTCACCTTGACCTCTACCGTATCCGCGACGACATCCGCGCGGTTGTTCACTGCCACAGCCCTTGGGCGACGGGTTATGCCAGCGCGGGTCTCGAAATTCCGTGTCTGACGGTCCAGACCATCGAAAAGATCGGGCGCATGCCGCTGATCCCGCTGAGCCCCCAAGGGGGGCCGCAGACCGAACAGGAAATCAGCCCGGTGTTCCGGGACCCCAAGGTGGTCGCGGCGGTGCTGGCAAATCATGGCACGATCGGGGTCGGACCAACGCTGATGCAGGCGCAATACCTGGCCGAGATTATCGAAGAGACCGCGCACATCGCCTTTGTGCGTGACACGCTGTTGGCGGCCCATGGCAAGTCCGCAGCAGACCTGCCTGCCTATGGCACGGCAAAGGACGCAGCGGCATCAATGGCACCTTGACGCAGGGTTCCATGTTCCGAGGGCCAAATGGCAGGTCGCAAAAAGGGGCCACGCGGCGGTGGCCCCCTTTTCCTTTTGGCGTCGAATCAGGACGCCTTGGGTTCGTCGGTCGTGTCAGTGATAGCCGCCGGCACGTTCAGAACGTCGTTGGCCACGCCCGACACACCGTTTTCGAGGCTGACCCCAAGCTCTTTGCCCAGGGCCTGCATGGCGGGCATCTGCAACGCCATGCCCAGCACCGAATCCAGCGCCTGGTTGACCGGTGTGCCGCTGGCGGCACCGTCGCCCGAGCCACCTGCGCCCGGCTGACCCATGCCGGTCACCTGATGGATCTTGATCGAGTCGATCTTTTCGGCGGGTTTCACCATTTCGGCGATGATCGCGGGCATCGCTTCAAGCTGGGCCAGGCGGACCTTCATGGCAACGATCTCGGCGCTCAGTTCATTTTCCGAGTTGGCGATGGCGGTCTGGCCTTCGGCGGTGGCCAGCAGGTCAGCCTTTTTCGCTTCGGCACGGACCGTCATGGCGCTGGCGTCGGCCTGTGCCTCTTCCAGCTTGGCCGCGGCCCGGTCGCTGGCAGCCTCCTTTTCGGCTTCGGCGGCCAGACGGATGGCGGTGGCCTGACGCTCGGCCTCTTTCTCGGCCTCGATCAATGCAATCTGCTTGACCCGTTCGGCTTCGGCGACAGCGCGGGCGGTTTCGATGGCCTCGGCCGCCTTCTTGGCTTCGGCGCGGGCGCTGTCGGCTGATGCGCGGGCCTGGCTTTCTTCTTCGGACTTGCGGGCCACGATGATGGCGCGTTCCTGATCGGCAACCTCCAGCTCGCGTTCCTTGGCGATCTCGGCCTCACGCACGGCGCGTTCACGCTGAATGCGGGCCTCTTCCTTGGCCCGGTCAGACGCTTCCTGGTTGCGGGCGATCTGGGCCTCCTGCTCGGCCTGCAGGGTCTGGATCTCTTCGATCTGGGCAATCTCGGCCTGCTGCTTTTCGCGCTCGATCTGGTACTTGCGCTTCTCGGCCTCCATCTCGGACTGGGCCACGGCGACCTCTGCCTCGGCGGCAATCTCGGCGCGCTGCTTGCGCGATGTGGCGATGACGGCGGCCAGCTTCTGCATACCCACCGCGTTAAAGGCGTTGTTTTCGTCCAGGCTTTCGAACGGGGTCTGGTCCAGGGCGGTCAGCGACACGGCCTCCAGCTCCAGACCGTTCTTGAGCAGGTCCTCGGAAATGGCATTCTGCACCTCCTGCACAAAGCTGGCGCGGTTCTCGTGCAATTCGTCCATGGTCATCTGGGCGGCCACGGCACGCAGGCCGTCGACCAGCTTGCCCTCGATCATCTCGCGCAGCTGTTCGACGTGGAATGTGCGGTCGCCCAAGGTCTGTGCGGCGCGGGAAATGCCGTCTTCGGTGGCATTGACCGACACGTAGAATTCGACACCCACGTCCACGCGCATCCGGTCCTTGGTGATCAGCGACTGTTCGGCCACGCGGGCCACCTCAAGGCGCAGGGTCTTCATGTTCACCTTGGAAATCTCATGCAGGAACGGAACCACGATGGTGCCGCCGTCCATGATCACCCGCTTCCCGCCTGACCCGGTTTTGACAAGGCTGGTTTCACGGGTGGCCCGCTTGTAGAGCCGCGCCATGATCAGGCCGATAAAGACCAGAAGGCCGACGATAATCAGGGCAGGGATCAGGATGGGTGAAAACGGCATTGGATACTCCTTTGCGGTGGACAGGGTCGGGGAAAGGCAGACGCCTCAGATCACAAAGAAGGCGTCGCCCCGTTTGCGGATCAGCGTAACATCGCTGCCTTGGACAAACACGTCGTCGTCGTGCAGCGGCTCGACCCGCAGGTAATGAATGTTGCCGTGACGGTCCTTGATCTTGACCTCGGCAGGCTTGCCGCGTCGCGCGGTGCCTTGGGTGATGGTGCCGTGATAGCCGCCCAGGTGGCGGGCGCGCAGTGCCGTTGTTTCGGTCTTGGGCATGAGCAGCGCCACCCAGTTGGCAAGGATGCGGGTGACGGCCAGGGCCGGAACAATGGCGATGATTACGGCGACCGTTGCGGGCAACATGCCCCCGGTCAGCGCCTCGACCGCGGATTGCAGGATCAGTCCCGACAGGCCGAACATGGTCAGAAAGGACACCAGCCAGATCAGGAACGGCACATCCCGCGCCCCGATCCATGTAAACAGACCGCCCGACAATTCGCTGGTGTCGACGGCATCGGTGGCGGCCTCGACCTCAATGTCCATATCCGGTTCGATCGACAGGTCGAAATCGGTATCCACTTCCATATCCAGGTCGGGCCCGTCGGACCCGGCACCCAGGATCGTACCGCCAATCAGCGCACTGATGATTTCCAGCACGAACAGCGCCGCAACAACGGTCAGCGCAATGGCAAACGGCAGCGAAGCCGGTGAGGTAAACAGGTCTATCATCACGATCCTTTTGGAACTATACGTAGCATAATGTCCAAAATATGTGAAGTATTTATACGCAAATAGTTACTATTGCAAATTTAAAACTTTGCAAGTAGCATGATCAGATACACTGATCTCGCCGAGATGGAGCGCAGCCTGACATGCCGGACTTCATGGAGCAGCGCCGCCTGGCGCGCCTGATCGACAAGACATCTCAGCAGCTTGTGGCCGTGCCCGTCCCGGAAAAGGGGTGGATCGCATCCGTACGCCGCGCGCTTGGCATGTCCGCCGAACAGGTGGCCCTGCGCAAGGGCGTCAGCCGCAACGCCGTTTACCAGGCAGAGCGCAGCGAAAAGGAAGGGGCCGTATCCCTGAAGCAGATGGACCAGCTTGCCAAGGCGATGGGCGGGCGGTTCGTCTATGCCATCGTGCCGGACGGCCGGATCGAGGATATCAAGTATCGCCAGGCCATCGCCAAGGCGAAGGAGATGACCCGGCATGAGCCCGACTTTTCAACGTGGTCCGCCGATGATCGACAGGACTGGATCGAAGACAAGGCCGCCGAGCTGTTGCACGACATGCCCCCGCACTTCTGGGAAACGGACTAACCCGCGTTGCGGGTTTGCTAATTCACATAGTATCGCGATCCATAGCCGGCATAGGCACCGTGTCGCCCACCGTAGCCATAGCGCTTCATCCCGCGCGGGCTGATCCGGCTCAGCACCAGCCCGGTGATCCGCTGGCCGGAATTGTGGAACAGGCGCAGGCTTTCCTCGATCTGTGGTTTCTCGGTCTTGTCCCATTGGACGGTAAAGATCACCGCATCCGCCTGTTCGGCGATGATGCGTGCATCCGGAACGACAAGGATCGGGGGCGTGTCGATGATGACGACGTCATAGGCGGCACGTGCTTCGGCCAGTAACGCGGCAAAGGCATTCGACGAAAACAGATCAGCGGCATTGGTATCGGAATGTTCGCCACCCAGGATATCAGCGCCGAAGCCTGCGCTTTGAAATACGGCGTCCGGCAAGGCCGTCTCGCCACGCAGCACTGACACGATGCCCCTTTCAGGTGCCGTGTCGAAATATTGGTGCAGGGTGCGGCGGCGGATGTCGCCTTCGACCAGCAGCACCCGTTTGCCCAGGCCCAACAGGTTCTGCGCCAGCGCCAGGGCATTGGTGGTCTTGCCCTCGCCGGGTACGGACGAGGTGACCACGATGACCTTGGGCGGACCGTCCGCATGGGACAGCATCAGCGATGTGCGCAGGTTGCGGTAGGCTTCCGACGCGGCCGACGTCGGCTTGTCCGACAGGTATGTCAGCACCTTGCGCCGTGACCCCACGGGCATCGTGGGGATCTGACCCAGCACGGTATAGCCGGTCGCTTGTTCCAGATCGTGCGCGGTGCGGAAACTGTTGCTGCGTGCTTCGCGCAGCAGGACCAGGCCGACACCCGCCATCAGCCCCAGCATGCCCGCCATTCCCAGGATCAGCGACTTGCGCGGTTCGGACGGGTTGAGCGGCACAACGGCATTGGACAGGATCCGGCTGTCGGCCTGCTGGATGCCTTGCTGGGCAGATGTTTCGTTGAACCGGGCCAGGAAATATTCGTACAGCACGCGCGTGGCCTCGGCCTCGCGGGTCAGTTGCTGAAGGGTGATCAGGTCCGCGCCCTGCCGGTCCAGTTCGGCGTTCAACTGCGCCTCGGATGTGGTCAGGGCGACAAGTTGTTGCTTGGCCCGGGCCAAGGCGGCGCGTGTGCGGGTGATTTCGACAGGTTGGGTCCGGGGCTGCGCGTCCTCCAGCTTGGCCAGGTCCACCGCCAGGCCGGCTTGCGCCGCCCGGCCCGTATCGATTCGGTCCCGCAGCTCCTTTATTTGCCGTTCGAGGGCCTGCATTCCGGCGACGGACACGAGGTCGGTGGACGCGCTGAAGGCCGACACCTCGGCTTCTGCCTGTTCCAGGGTGACCTGCAATTCTGCCACCCGCCCGCTCAGCCATTGTGTTGCCTGTTCTGTCGCTTCGAATTTCACCTCGATCTGGTTCAAGATGTACTGTTCGACGATCGTGTCGGCAATGCGTGCGGATTTGCCCGGGTCTTCGGTCTCGACCGTGACCTGAAACACCAGACTCAGTGGCACATTGCGTACCGTCACCGCCCGCAACAGGTGCGAGATAACGGCGTCGCGCGTGCGGTGGGTTGCTTCTTCGGGGGACACGACGGGCGCAGGACGGCGCAGGCCCAGCTTGCTCTTGATCCAAGTCTTGGCGCGTTCCGAGGTTGTGGGGGCGCGCAGATCGGTGTTGAATTCCGCATCCTGCGTCAAGTCCAGCGTATCCACCACCTTGCCCATCAAGCCCCTGGCGCGCAGCACCTCGACCTCGGAATTGACTTCGGACGTGTCGCCGGACAGCCCCCCCACCACGCTTTGCAGGTCGACGATCTGCTCCTGGTTGGTTTCCAGCATGACGACGGCGGTGGAACGATAGAGCGGGGTCGCAACGACAAAGGCATAGTACCCGCCCACCAGGACCGCCAGCCCGGCGATGGCGGCAATCACCCACTTGCCCCGCCACAGCGTCGCGATCAAAGCGCTCAGGTCGATGACGTCGTCGTCGGTTGTGGTCCGCGTCACGGGGCCCGGATCGGTCAAGGAGAGTGCGCGGGAGACTTGCATGACTTCAACGATATCCGACTGATTTCAGGGACGTTTGGCAACGCTCGGACCGTCATACTACGTCTAGCGGAAAACATCGACAACTTTAAGTTGATCACATGATGCGTAAATGCCAAAACAGTTGTATTTGGCGCACGGCAGGACCCCACCCGCGACCTGGCCGCGGACGTATGTATCAGGAGTATGAATGATGACCGTTAAAACCGTTGCAACACTCGTGCTTGGTCTGAGCCTGTGTGTACTCACCGTCACCCCGACCACAGCGCAGGACGCCGACAACCGTGTCGACTGTGAAGACGCGGCAAATCGCGATGACCCTCTTTGCCTCGGATTGCCCGATCCGAACCAGCCGATCACCAACTTTGCCCCGGTGATTGCACCGCTGGTGGGTGTCGGGGCATTGGCGGGTCTGGCCGGTGGGGGTGGGACCACGGGCACCACATCGACCACCAGCACGACGTCGACCACCGGGAACTAGCGGCACCGAATTGCGTCGGATTTGACGCAAATCGGGGTAAGCCTGGCGGTTGCGATCAACACCTCCTTAATTCCCCGACCCTCTACTTCATGCTGTGCGTGGGGGCGCACAGGGCGGCCGGAAACGGCCACCGCGTTGAGTGGAGTGGGATATGGGAAATTTGTTCACGCGTTTCGCGCGTCGGATGCGGCTGTGCGCTTTGGGGCTGGTGTTCGCGACAATCGGCATCGGAGTGATCGCGCCGCCAGATGGTGCTGCGGCTCAGGATCGGAACGGCTTTGACGATACACCGCTGGTCGTACGCAACGACCGCGGCGGGCTGTTGCAGGACCGGTTGCGCGAAATCGGCCAGCTTCGGCAGCAACGGCGCCCGGTCGAAATTCGCGGCAGCGTCTGCTTTTCGACCTGCACGATGTATCTGGGTCTGCCTGGCACCTGCGTGTCACCCACGACGACCTTTGGCTTCCACGGACCCAGCTCTTATGGGCGGGCGCTGGACCCGGCAACATTCAACCGCGCGTCCGAGGTGATCGCCAGCTATTATCCGGCCCCTCTGCAGCGCTGGTACATGGACACGGGCCGGTTCAAGATCCGCAGCCTGTATCGGATCAAGGGGCGCGATATCATCCGGATGGGCGTGCGCCAGTGCTAAAATATTGATTATAAATTATATAATGCGCAGCCAAGGCGTAGCACCCTGTTCATCGTACGCATGGTTATCAGGGCGTTAACCCCGGCATCGCATCTTTTGCCTGAGTTTTACAGGTGGAGACCTTCGATGCCCATTTCCGATCAGTTTCAGCAATACCAACCCGGTCTGAGCAGCCCCGTGCAGGGCGGTTTTGACGTCACGCCTGGCGATGCAACAGACCTGGCCGAAGTGACCCGTGCGCTGATGGTCAGTGCCGCAGGGGACGTGGCGGTGACCCTCAAGAACGGGGACCAGATCACACTGCCCGGCCTGACACCGGGCGTGATCTATCCCGTCCGTGCGACCCGCATCTGGGCCACAGGCACAACCGCAACAGGCGTCAAAGGTCTGGTCTGATGCTTGGCATTGGGGTAGGGGTTCAGGCCCAGTACAGCACGCGCCGTTCGGTGCCGTTTCCTGCGGGCTTTGCCTGGGATCAGGCACGGTTCGGCTTTGACGTGGCGCAGGTCGGCGGCCGGTTTACGGCGGATATCGACCCGCGCGCACTGGTCGATCCGAGGGTCTGGTCCGGGCCTGCCTATCACGTGGATGTGGCTGGCAATGACAACAACACCGGCCTGGGCTCGGTGGATGGGGATTTTTCCCAGGCTAAGCGCACGATTTACGGTGCGTTCCGCGAGGGCAATGCCTCCGGGGCACCGTACCGTGTGATTGTGAATGCGGGCCAGTACGAGGGCAGCGCCTTTACCCGCAACGGCAATGACGAGCCGACGCAGCCGGTGGCCGTGGTTGCCTGGGGTGGGCGCGTGTCCTATCGGACCGGGCCGTTTTCCGTGACGTGGTCGGATGCGGGCGGTACATATTCGACCTCTGCCAATTCGGTGCGCCGGGCGTTTCGAACCGATGTGTTGACGCCAGAGGGGCTTTATACCGAACTGACGGCAGTCGCGGATATCGCCACCTGTGCCGCCACGCCCGATAGTTGGGTGCTGGATGGCACGACAGTGCATGTGAACATCGGCAGTGCGCCCGGCGCAGGTGACGTTGCCCTGATCCGTTCGTTTCACGGTGCGCGCTTCATGGATCATGTGGATGATTTCTATATCGAAGGCTTCGACATCGAGGGCGGCATCACCGGTGCCCTGCATTTCGACGAGATTGCCGCCCGCAATATCGTGGGCGTCGATTGCACGTTCCGTTATTCGGCACCGTCCAATCCGTCCGCGCCGCAGGATGCGGTGCGGGTGCGCCGGACCGACGGGCTGGTGGCCTTTTTCCGGTGCGATGCAAGCGGCGGGGCCAAAGACGGCTGGTCGTTCCACGATGATGGCACGCTGGGTCTGCACGTGTTGTTGCAGGACTGCACGGGCTGGCGCAACGGGGCGGGCACCGCGACGTCCGTCAACGGGTTTACGCTGCATGACAGGGTCTATGCCGTGTCCCTGAACGGCGCATATGGCCGCTCGCGCAATGGGACCGAAGTGCATATCATTCAGGACAGCCAGACCTGGATCGCTGGCGGGTCTGTCATTGCACGGGACATTGATGGCGGGTCGACCGCGATCAAGTGTTCCAACGCATCATCGATGTGGTTGCAGGACGTAGTGGCCGACGCTGCCGGGTCTGTTGCGGACTATGCGCTGGAGGTCAATGGCGGCACCGTGTTCACCAAGGGGTTTGTTCCGGTGTCCGGCTCGATCGAGATCACGTCGGGCGGGTCCGTCACGCCGTTCTGAATCAGTGCCTTTGCCAGTTCCGCCCAATCGGGGATCGGTTCGGGCCGCCGGCCATGGTTTGCGCAGCGTTCCAGCCCGTCTGGGGCGCTGTCGCTTATCAGGCTTGGGATGTCAGGTGTGCACAGCCGATCCGGCACGAGGATCGGCAGCCCAAAGGCCCGATACAGCAGTATGCGGTTGGAGTTGGTGATCTGGTATTCGACGCCCGGCACGTCCTGAAACGGGGCCAGCCCGATATCGGCGTGCTGGATGTGTGCCAGCGTATCATCAAAGCTGCGTTCGCCGTGCCACGTGATGTTGGGCAGGGCCGGGGGTGTGGATTTCAGCCGCCCGATCACATGCACCTGCCAGTCGGGCCGGGACCAGGCGGTGCGCGCCACCGACTGCATGTCCAGAAGGGTGGATCCGGCGCAAATGGCTATCTTTTGTCCGGTCTGCCGCCTGTATGGATCGGGGCGTCTGACCTGTATCACGTCATGTGGCACCCCCATCGGGTCGATTGTCACGTTCGGATGGTCTGCGAACCGGTTCGCAATCAGCGGACTGCCGGTGCTGATCCGGTGAAAGTGGTGGTGATCCCGTTCGGCCCGCAGCAGCCCGTCGGGCGCGTTCAGCAGGCGGATGTCGTCCGACACCCGATAGATCCGCGTGGCGTATGGCGCAAACTGATGCACCATTGCCCCCAGCATCACAGGTGCGCCGCTTTCACAGATCACCACGTCCGCCCTGCGCAGCGGTGCATGCAGGCGGCGCCCCCAATAGCGGGTGAAAATCCTGGTCAGCGCCTCGAGACCCCTGTTGAGCACATGATTTCTCACCTTGAACGGATGCCATGGCGACAGGCCATAGACCGCTGTCAGCGTTTCGCTCAGCTCTGTGGTGCCTTGACGCGGGGAATAGCCCAGTGCCTTCAGCCGCTTGTCTCCCGCCAGCCGGGACACCCAGCTGTAGCCTACTGTGACATAAGTGACGTGCCAACCCTGCTGCTGCAAGTGGTCTGTCACCCACAGCATCGACGTCCGCCGCTTTTGCCGGGGGAAGTGGCCCGTGATCAGGACAAGGCGTTTCATGCAAGGCTCCGGAAACGGGGGCGGTCAAGGGCAAGCAGGGGAAGGTACATCGCGGTGCCAAGGGCGATCTGCGCCAGTAGCGGCATGGGCGGGCAGAGCATCAGCGTGATGCCCATGGCTGCGCCAGCCAGCAGTGGGGGCAGGGCAGGAAACAGGCCCGCACGGCTTAGCCGCAGCGTGTCGAGCGCGCGGAACATGAACCACAACGCCGTCAGCGTTCCTGCCGCGCAAAGCGCAAGCGCCGCTGCGACCGGGGACAGAAGCAGTGCTGGGGCGATCAGCACCGCGCTCAGCCCAAGCGACAGCGCGGCGCGCCGCAGCACCAGACCGGTGTGTCCACGTGCGGTCAGCGCCTGGGTCAGCGGCATCAGCAATGCGCTCAGCAGCCCCAGCAGTACCAGAGCGCGCAGCACAGGTGTGGCCGCCACGGCATGTGTGGGGCCGACCGCGACGGCGAGTATCTGTGGCGCCGCGACGAAAGTTCCCGCCCAGACCCAGGCAGCAAGCCGTGCCGTGTGCCGCAGGTGCGAGTGCAGGTCTTGCCGCAGCGTGGTCGAACGACTGAGTTGCGGCAGGGCAACAAAGCGCAGGGGTGAAAGCGTCAGCGCCTCGATCAGTTCCAGCATGCGGGTGGCGATCTGGAATGCGCCGGCGGCCACCGGCCCCAGCGACAGGCCGACAGCCAGTTGTGCCAGCGGCATTTGCGCCGTACCCAGCAGGACCCGCCCCCCGATTTCAGCGGTTTTGGGCAGGATCAGGGATATGCTTCGCTGTGTGGGCCAGTGCCGTGGCCGCCACCTGGCCAGAACAAGAGACAGCGCACACGTCAGCACCGCATTCCCCAATGCAAATGCAACCAGCGCCCATGCCCCAAAGCCCGTCGCCAGCAGGCAGACCGCCAGCCCCGCAGCTATCCCTTGCGCCGCCAGCGTTCGCAAGGCCAGCGTGCGCAGGTGCAGGCGCTGGCGCAGCAGGCCCTCGGACACGCCGCCAAGGCTGTTGATCAACGGGATCGCCCCCAGCACCAGCAACATCGGGCTCAACCATGCGCCAACCGCCATGAACAGCGCTGTCAGCGCGCCCCCTGTTCCCACGGACAGGGCAAAGAGCGCATCCAGCCGGTGTGGCCTGCGCAGCACGATTACCGCGTCGGCGACACCTGCCTTGTGCAGGCCCTGTGTCAGGCGGATGGGCGCGAACGCGGTGGCGAAAAGCCCGATCTCGGCCAATGTCAGCACCCGTGTCGCGGCCAGAAACAGCGCCGCATTGATGCCTACACGTGACCAGTTCAGCACAAAGGACCAGCCCCGGGGCGTCATGCCAGAGCCCTCTTGGGGCGGGGTGACAGGGCCCGCATCATGGGGCGTTCGATGCACAGATGCGTCAGCATCCCCACCGCCAGTGCCAGCGCGCAGACCGTGACGGTATAAACTGCGGCTCCCGCCAGCGTGACCGGCAGCAGTGGCAACAACAGCAGCGTCGTGGCGCGCAGGGCAAAGCGATGCGACAGGTACAGCGCAAAGGACGCATCGCCCCACAGCACCCCGGGCAAGGGGCGTTGCGGGCACAGCAACGTGCCGCTGGCCACGATGATCGCGGCCGGAATCCCGGCAGCCAGGAAGCGGGGAAGGGGCATCGGATCAAGCGCCACCAGCAGCCCCAGCCCGACCACCACGCCTGCCATTGCCACCCCCGAATGGGGCCGGTGCCAGCCCCGTTGCCACAGCCGGGCCAGCCCGATGCCAAACAGGAATTCAACGATGATCGGGTTGGACCAGAACCGCAATTGCGGGTTGTCCACCGGGATAATCAGGCCCAGACTTGCGATGGCCAGCAGCAACCCGGTCAGCGCCACCAATGGTCGGGGCAGGGCAAGACACAGGGCGGCGAGGGCATAGAAATAGACTTCGTAATTCAGCGTCCAGCCCAGTGACAGCACTGGCGCAATCCGCCCGTCCGCCCGTTCATAGGGAAAAAATCCGTAGGAGCTGAGGATTTGCAGCGGGTCGAATCCGGTGTCCTTGGCCCCGCCCGGCACCAGCAGCAGCGCGGCCACCATCAGCGTGGTGAACAGCCAATATAACGGCACCACCCGCACCAGCCGCCGCCACAGGAACGCGCCGGGCTGGCCAATGAACCGCTGCGCCGACAGAGTGATCACAAAGCCCGAAATGACGAAAAAGATATCTACCCCGCGCGTCCACGGCACTGCGTCGCCGGGCAGGGACAGGGCAAAATAGTGCTCGGCCTCGGCCAGCACATGCCCGATCAGCACCATGACTGCGGCCAGCGCACGCAGCACTTGAAGTCCCGGCAACCGGCTGGTCACGGCTGCACCGATTGTATGTGGAACCGGCCCATCGCCCTTGCGGGCCGTTCCATCGCCAGCCCCGTGATCAGCGCGATCAGCAGGGCCGAGAAATAGAAATTCTGATGCGTGAAATAGACCGAGTGGCTGGAAAACATCAGCGCCGCCCCGATCTGGGCATAGACCACCGCCCAGCCGAAACTCCGCGTTGCGCGGACAAAGATGCGGCGCAGGACAAATCCCGCCACCACCAGAAAAACACCGCCGCCCTTGATCCCGAAATCGACATAGGCGGCGGTGAAAAACGGAAACTCTCCCCCTCCGATCAGCGGATCGAGCGCGGCGAGGCGCGGTTCCAGCAGGTGCAGGAAAAAGCCGTCGGTGAAAGTCAGGAACATCACCCCTTCGAGCAGCAGCCCGCCGTTGGTGTGATAGATCGGCCGGGTCAGCGGCGCGAAGCTGTTGAACATGTCGTTCACGAGGTAAAAGGCCAGCTTTTGCATCGCGATGTCAAAGGCCGGGCGATGTACGATCGGGTTGGTGATCGCCTCGCGCCCGATCCACAGTGCGAGAAACAGCGCTATGCCCAAACCGGCCCAGTGCAGGCCAAACATCCGGCCCCGCACCAGGCAGGCGGCGAAATAGGCGCTAAGCAGCAGTTGCAACAGCAGGATGCGCTGGCTCATCACCAAAGGCAGCACCAACAGGGCCGCCGTGTTGATCCCCAGCGTGACCCACATCAGACGCCGTGCCTGCCCGCGCAACTGCCCCGTCGCCAGCAGCGCTGCGGCCATGCAGGCGGTTGCGGGCAGGGCGGCGTAGAACAGGCGCATCCCGGTGAACAGCTTGTTTTCCAGCAGCAAGTCGCGCGTTGTCAGGCTGTCGACATAAGCGGCGGCCGCCAACTGGATCAACCCGCCCGCCTTGGCCGCCGATGTGGCGATCCACAGCGCGGTGACCCCAAGCAGGATCAGATTCGCGACAAAGGTGAACCTGGCCGCGCGGGTTATGTTCAGGGTCGACGGCGACGTGCGCGGCGTTCGTCGTGTGAACCGTGCCGCCATGTCGCCCACGATATAAGCTGCCAGCCCAAAGCCGATCCATGCGAGGCCCGTCGCCTCGAACACCGATGCCGAAATGCCTTCGCGCCGCATGAATGTCTGGACCAGATCCAGATCATCCAGATGCAGCAGGGTCCAGCCCGCGCCCAGCCCTGTCAGTGCCCAGCACAACAGCACAAGGACCAGTGGCGACAGCGCTCTGATCGGTGCGCGCGCTGTTCTCATGCCGCGGTCCTGCGGCGGAACCGGCTTTCGTAGATGGCGATGTCAGGCGCGCACAGCGCCTCGATTCGGGGCCGAAGCCGATTTGGCACCGACAGCGGCACCGGCGCCACGTTGCGCCGCAGCCGGGGCAGGGGCGCAAAGGTCAATTGGCGCAGCGCCCGCCTGAAATCTTCGGGTGCGGCCAGATCCCCCACAAGATCAAAGGCGGCAAGGTTGTGGATGGCCCGCGCGGTCAGCGCCGCGACATCCCGGCCCGGCCCCTGCCATGCCCCTGCGAAATAGAACATGTATTGCGAGGCCAGCCGCGCGGCATCCGCAGTGTCCAGAAACCCTTCGAGCGTGCCGGCCCGTGACGGGTCGGGGTGTTTGCGTTGCAGGTAGTGGTAGTGCGACACGAAGCGGTCGACCGGATCGCGCAGCAGCGTCACAAAGCGGTAGGCCCGCGCCGATCCTGCATGCAGCCGCGGATCGTATTGCACATGCCCCGTGATCAGCCGCTTGCCCATCGCCACATGCCGGTGCAATTGCCGCCGCCGGGCGGCGTAGTCACTGAGGATCCGCGCCTCGCCCCGCAGCAGCGGTTGGCCCTGATTCAGTGTGATCGTCCCGTGCGAGGCCAGATAGCGCAGCCGGAGCGCCGCGCCAAAGCTGGAGCCGCCGCATTTGGGCACATGGATATAGATGATACGCGGCATGACCAGGCCCCCTTCCCGACTTCGTTTACTTTCCGTTAACACTCTGAGAGAACGTCACATTTTCTCGAATGTGTTAGGATTTTGGTAAGAATGGCAGCCGATGGTTAATGGGCACTTAACGGTGGAGGGAGTGTTGTCGCATCAAAAGGAGAGGCCATGCACATCGCGCATGTTCTGACCCGGTTGCTACGCGCCGGGTCCGAGGAAAATACGCTTGAAACCTGTCGATGGCAGGCGGCGCAGGGGCATCGTGTCACGCTGATCCACGGCGACACGCATGACTCCTATTGGGACGCGCGCATGCCCGAAGGTGTTGCCCGGATCGCGGTCCCGGAAATGGTGCATCCGATCCGCCCGGCGCAGGACGCGCGCGCGGTCGCCCGCCTGCGCGCGTTGTATCGCGACATTGCGCCCGATGTCATTCACACCCACCAAAGCAAGGCCGGCATTCTGGGCCGCATGGCCGCCCGCGCCGTGCCGCAGGCCGTCGTCGCCCACGGCATTCATATCGTCCCGTTCGAGGGGGTCGCCCGGGGTCGACGCGCCCTGTATATCGCGGCCGAACGGATGATGGCCCGCCGCACCGACGTGTTTATCGGGGTGTCCGAGGCAGTGGGCCGTGCCTATGTCGATGCGGGGATCGCGCGACGGGGCCGGGTGCATTGCGTGCGGTCAGGGATGGATCTGTCGCGGTTCCGTGCGCCCGCGCGGCCCGATGATTGGCGTGACTTGCTGGGCGTCCCCATCGGCCTTGCCCGTCCGCCACGTGTGGTGTTGATGATGGCCGCATTCGAGCCGCGCAAACGGCATGTGCCGTTCCTGCACGCCTTTGCGCGGTTGGCCAGGGTCCTGCCCGACGTCAAGCTGCTGTTGGCCGGTCGCGGCCCCGAAGAGCCGCAAGTGCGCGCCGCCGTACGGGATCTGGGCCTGTCGCATCGCGTGGTGTTCTGTGGCCACCGCCCCGACCCCGAGGCGCTGTTTGCGCTGGCCGACCTGTCGGTGCTGACCTCCGAACGCGAGGGGTTGCCGCGCGTCGTGGTCCAGTCCATCGCGGCGGGTTGCCCGCCGCTGGTACAGGATCTGCCCGGCCTGACGGAGGTTTTGCGCCATGGCGAAAACGGATGGGTGGCCGACCCGCAGGACATGGACGGTACCGCCCGCCGGATTGGTTCCATTCTGGGCAACCCACCGCTGCTGGCGCGACTGCGGCGCGGGGCCGAGGCCACCGATCTTGGCGCATGGGCACTGGAGGCGCTGGGGGCCCGGACAACGGCGCTGTACGGTTTGCCGGTGGACGCGTCCGTGACCAACCAGACGCGGCTGGCAGCAGCATGACGCTGTTCGTCAATGGCCGTTTCCTGACCCAGCCTGTGTCGGGGGTGCAGCGCTACGCGCGGGAAGTTCTGACGGCGCTGGATCGTCATTTGCAACAGGCGACGGGTCCGGAGGTCGAGGTTCTGGTGCCGCGGACGGTCGCTGATCCGGGCTGGCACGTGCTGCGCACCCGCGTGGTGCGCGGGGGCCGTGGCCATGTCTGGGAACAGGGCGTGCTGGCCCGCGCAGCGCGGTCCGGGCAGCTCCTGTCGCTGGGCAATGCCGGGCCGCTGGCACATCGGAACCACGTTCTGTGTCTGCACGACGCCAACCTGTTTGAAATCCCGCAGGCCTTCGCCCCGCGCTACCGTGCCCTGCACCGGGTGCTGCGCCCCATGCTGGCACGTCGTGCGCAGGTGCTGCTGACCGTCAGCCGCCATTCGGCGCACGCGCTGGCCCATCACCTTGGCGTGCCGGAACAGCGATTCCGGATCGTGCCCAACAGTGCCGAACACGCCTTGCGCTGGCCTGTCGCGCCGGGTGCGCCACAACGCCATGGGCTGGTGCCTGGCGGCTATCTGTTGTCCGTGGGCAACCAGAGCCCGAACAAGAACCTTGCCGCGCTGGCTGCCGCCCACGCATTGGCCGGGCCGGACGTACCGCCGCTGGCCATTGCCGGCGGTCACGTGCCGGGCGTCGCGCAGGTGCAAGCAGGACGGGGCCGGCGCATCCACTTGCTGGGACGTGTGGCGGATTCCGATCTGCGGGGCCTGTATGCAGGTGCTGCAGGCTTTGTCTTTCCCTCGCTTCACGAAGGTTTCGGCATTCCGCCGCTGGAAGCGATGCAACTGGGTGTGCCGGTGCTGTGCGCACGGTCCGGTGCCATGCCCGAAGTGCTGGGGTCCGCACCCCTGTGGTTCGATCCGCATGATGTGGGCGACATGGCGACAACCTTGCGCCGGTTCACCCGGATGCCGGATCCGGCCCGACGCGAGATGCGTGTGATCGGCCGCGCCGTGGCCGCGCAATACAGTTGGCGCGCCAGCGCGCAACGCTTGTTGCAGATCATCGAAGAAGACGGCGCGCAGGCCGCCGCGGCCTGACAGCGACATATCGAGGGCCAGGGGACAGTGCGTCGATCACGCCATCCCGATCAGTGCGCATAGCGCGGCGTCTGGATTATCGCTGTGGCACGCGGCGATCAGGTCATCACGCCTCGGATCATCAAGCGGGCGGCCTGCGGCGACTTCGGCCCGAACGAAATCCACCCAGGCGAAGACGGCAGACTGCAACGCGGGGCTGGCCTGGCCCTGTCTGTCCTGCAAGGTCGCAAGAATGCGGATCGGCAGCTTTTTCGATCCGTCCATGGCGATCTGTCGCAGCCGGTGTTCCAGCGCGGGATTGGCGAAACGGTCCAGCAGAGCCGTAACATACGTTTCGGTTTGGCTCCGCACCGCGTCGGGCAAAGTCTCGGCCGCCTCTTGCATCAGGGCGCGTGCCGTGGTGCGCAGATGCGGGTCCGCGATCGCCTGATGCACAAAGCTGTGGCCCGCCTGCGTTCCCGCATAGGCCAGATAGGAATGCGCTCCGTTCAGCATGCGCAGTTTGCGCATTTCATGCGGTGCCACATCGCCAACCCACTGCACACCGGGCCAGTCGGGGCGGGCGGCGGCGAAATCATCCTCGACCACCCATTCGGTAAAGGTTTCCGTCGGCACGGCCATTGGGTCCCGTGCCTCGGCCCGGATGGCATCGGTTGTGGCGGGTGTGATGCGGTCGACCATGGAGGAGGGGAAGGTGGCCCACGCTTTCGTGGCCAGCCCGGCAGCGCTGCAAAAACCCTGTACCGCATGGGCCAGCTTGCGCCCGTTTTCCGGCAGGTTGTCGCAACTCAGCACCGTCACCGGCGCTTGCCGTGCTGCCAATCCACGGGCGAGGTATCCGATGACGGTCATGGCCCCGCCTGCCAGGTCAGTGCGTATGGCGGGATCGTTCAGTTCAAGCGTACCGTCGGACCGCAGGTGATAGGCTTTTTCCGTAACCGTCAGAGTGATCACGTCAAAGCTGTCCGAGGCGATGGCCGCCACCACATCCTTTGGCGCCTCGGGGGCAACGAGGATATCGTCGATACATGTGATCCGTTCGATCCGCGTGCCCGCCGCCCCCTTGATCACGAGGGCATAGTCGTAATCCTGCGCGACCAGACCATCCCGTATGGCGGGCGACCGGAAACTGACCCCGGTGATGGTCCAGCCGGGGCAGTGTTGCGTGTACCACGCCTGATGCGCACGAAAGAAGTTGCCGACGCCAAGGTGCAGGATGCGCGGCACGGCTCAGCCCAGCCTGTACGTGTCGCGGGCCAGGTCGGTGGCCAGCAGGCGCGCCAGATCATGCGCAGTCTCGCGGCTGAAGTGTCCGCGCGCCACCTGTTCCGCCAGGTGCAATCCAACCGCCCGCTGCCACAGATCGTGCCGTGCCGGGATCGACAGAAAGGCGCGTGTGTCATCGTTGAACCCGGCAAGGTTGTGGTAACCTGCCGTCTCGACCACCTGATCGAAATACCGCGCGATCCCGGCCGGACTGTCATGAAACCACCACGGCGGCCCGATGCGCAGGCACGGCCAATGCCCGGCCATGGGGGCCAGTTCGCGGGCATATGTGGTTTCGTCCAGCGTAAACAGGATCAGCGTCAAACCGGGCGCGGTGCCGACACGGTTCAACAGCGGCTCGAGCCCGCGAACCCAATCGACGGCCACAGGCATGTCGGCGCCCTTGTCCGCGCCGAACCCGTCGAACAGCGCGTGGTTGGTGTTGCGTCGGCTGCCTGCGTGCAGTTGCATGACCAGCCCGTCCTCGACCGACATCTGCGCCATCTCGATCAGCATGTGACCGTGAAAGCCATCGGCGTCGTCCATCTGTCCGCGCAGAAGCGTGTCAAAAGCCATGGCCGGATCGGCAAGCCAGCAGGTTGCCGGTTGCTCAATGGCGTGGTCCGTCGCCGTTGCCCCCATCGCCTTGAACGCGGCGCGACGGACGCGCAGGGCGTCCAGAAAGCCCGCGAAACTGGACGTGTCACAGCCCGTCATCCGCCCCAGTTCCGCCACCTGTGTCCGCCAGTCGGGGTGTCGCGGGTTCAGCAGCGTATCGGGGCGAAAGGTGGGGATAACGCGGCCGGACCAGCCGCTGTCCTTTATCGCGGCGTGATGATCCAGGGGGTCCAACGCGCCGTCCGTGGTCGCCAGCACCTCGATCTCGAAGCGGTCGAACAGGGCGCGGGGCCGGTGTGCCGGATTGGCCAGCCAGTCGGCGATTTGGTCGTACACCTCGTCCGCCGTATCCTTGCCCAAAGGGGTGGAAATGCCCATCGTGTCGTGCAGCACATATTCGATCCAGAGACGGCTGGGTGTGCCCAGGAACAGGTGCCAGTGCTGCGCAAACAGGTGGAATATGCGGCGCGGGTCCCGCGCATCCTGCGCAACGCCTATGCCCAGATCCTGCAAGGCCACGCCTTGCGAATGGAGCATCCGAAACACGTAGTGGTCCGGGATCACCAGCAGGTCGGCCGGCGTGTGGAATGGTGCGTCCGTCGCAAACCACGCCGGATCGCAATGACCGTGCGGCGACACGATCGGCGCGTCCTTGACCGCGTCGTACAGCTCTGCCGCCATGCCGTTCAGATTGCGCACCATGCCTGCCTCTCCCTTTCTTGTGAAACCTATCACGAATGCCCCTTGGCGCACGCGGTAAATGCCGCCACTCTGGCAACGGGAGAGGAACACATGAAGGCACTGCTGATCGGCATGGGGATGGTGGCGCAGACCCATATTCTCGCGCTGCGCGACAACGGCGCAGGCGTGCGGTTGGATGGCGTGTTGGGGCGTGATGCGGACAGGGTGCGCGCGTTCTGCGCGCAGGCGGAAAAGACGCTGGGATATGCGGTCGCGCCGGTGACGGATATGGCACAGGCGATGGCGCGCCAGCCGGATGTGGCCCTGCTGATCACTCCGCCCGATGCGCGCGATGCCTATGCCCGCAGCCTGTCGGCGGCCGGCATCCCGACGCTGATGGAAAAGCCGGTCGAGCGCAGTCTGGATGCAGCGCGCGCAGTGGTCGAGGTTTACGGTCGTGCGGGCGTGCCTTTGGGGTTCTTTTTCCAGCATCGGACCCGGGCAGCCGCCGCCACCCTGCGGGACAAGCTGCACAGCGGCGTGCTGGGCGACATCGTGCATATCGAGATGCGCGTGCCGTGGTGGCGCGATCAGGCCTATTACGACGCACCGGGGCGCGGCACCTATGCCCGCGACGGTGGTGGCGTGATGATCAACCAGGCCATTCATACCCTGGACTTGGGGTTGTGGCTGGCGGGTCCGGTGGATCGGGTGCAGGCCATGATGCGCACCAGTCCCCTGCACATGATGGAGGCCGAGGATATCGCGACCGCCTTGTTCAACTTTCAGTCGGGCGCATCGGGTGTCCTGTCCGCGACCACCGCAGCCTATCCCGGCGGCATGGAAAGCATCACCATTCTGACAACCAAAGGTCAGGCCGTGTTGATCGGCGATGACTTGCGCATCGACCTGATCGACGGCTCCGGCGAAACACTGTCACTTCAGGGTGACGGCGGCACAGGCGGCGGCTCAGACCCGATGGCCTTTACCCACGCATGGCATCAATCGGTGCTCGAAGACTTTGCGCAGGCCGTGCAGACAGGCCATGCGCCGCTGGCCCCGCCACAAGATGCGCTGCGGGTCCACGCCGTGATCGATGCGATGGAACGTGCCGCGCGCACCGGCGCAGAGGTTCAGGTATGACCCTGAGTTTTGTCGCCCTTGGCCTTGATCATCGCCATATCTTCGGGATGACCGAAAACATGCAGCGGACCGGGGCGCGGTGCCTTGGCTTCTGGACTGAAGGGCAACCGCAGCCGCTGGATGGGTTTCTGAAACGCTTCCCTGAACTGCACCGGTTCGACAGCCTGGATGCGGCCTTGGGCGCGGGTGCGGACCTGGCCCTGGTTTCCTGCATCCCCGGCGACCGGGCTGCCATCGCCATCCGTGCCATGCAATCCGGGCACGACGTGATGACGGACAAGCCCGGTTGCACCAGCCTGGATCAGCTGGCGCGGATAAAGGCGGCCGTGGCCGAAACCGGACGCATCTGGTCCATCAACTTCTCGGAACGGTTCGAAGTGCCGTCGGTGACCATGGCCGATCAGCTGGTGCAAGAGGGCGCGATTGGCCGGGTGGTGCACACAACAGGGCTGGGACCGCACCGGCTGAACCGGCCCACGCGGCCCAACTGGTTCTTTGATCGCGAAAGATACGGTGGCGTGCTGACAGATATCGCGTCGCACCAGATCGACCAGTTCCTGCACTTCACCGGGTCGGACAGGGCGATGGTGACGATGGCGCATGTGGCAAATCATGCGAACCCGGACGTTCCGGGGTTGCAGGACTTTGGTGAAATCGCCCTGCGGTCCGATCATGCCTCGGGCTATGTCCGCGTCGATTGGTACACGCCGGATGCGTTGCCCAACTGGGGGGACGGGCGGCTGACCCTGCTCGGCACCCAAGGCTATATCGAACTGCGCAAATATGTCGACGTGGGCGGGCGCGCGGGCACGGATCATCTGGTGCTGGTCAACGAAACCCGGTGCGAAAAGATCGATGCGCGCGATGCGGGTCTGCCCTATTTCGACCGGCTGGCGCATGACATTGCCCACCGCACCGAAACTGCCATGTCGCAGGACCATTGCTTTGCCGTTATGGAACTGGCCCTGACCGCACAGGCGATGGCGGAGGACAGGGCGTGATCCGGGTCGCGGTCCTTGGCGGGGGTATTGGTGCGCAGCATCTGGATGCGTATCAGGCGCTGGACGGG
This sequence comes from Pseudomonadota bacterium, assembly GCA_038527345.1. Lineage (GTDB taxonomy): Bacteria > Pseudomonadota > Alphaproteobacteria > Rhodobacterales > Rhodobacteraceae > Tateyamaria. The sequence continues at coordinate 24,191 of JBCBFX010000029.1, forward strand.
TTCGAGGTGGCGCTGCTAGTCGATCAGGATGCCGACCGGCGGGCGGCGTTCGAGGCGAACGGAGTTGAAACGGCGGCACAGGTCGAAGCCGCTTTGGCCGCGGATGTCGATGTGATCGACATCTGCCTGCCACCCGACATGCATGCGCCCGTGGCAGTCGCCGCGTTGCAGGCGGGCAAGCATGTGATTTGCGAAAAACCTCTGGCGACGTCCATGGATCAGGTGGACGACATACGCACCGCTGCGGCAGCGGCAGGGCGGCAGGTGTTTCCGGTGTTCCAATACCGCTATGGCCCCGCCTTTGATCGCCTGTCCGCGTTGCGCGCGCAGGGGTTGACCGGCGCGCCCATCGCGGCCGCGCTGGAAACGCATTGGAATCGTGGGACCGACTACTATGCGGTGCCGTGGCGCGGAACGTGGGCGGGTGAACGGGGTGGTGCGGTTCTGGGCCATGCCATCCACGCCCACGATCTACTGGGTCATTTCATGGTACCTGTCACAGCGGTGTCTGCCCACCTCGGGACCTGTGTCAATCAGATCGAAACCGATGACACCGCCGCGATGGTTTTTGCGCTTGCCGGTGGGGCGATGGCGACCAGTTCGGTGACCCTTGGCCATGCGCGGGACGAAACACGATTGCGATTTGTGTACGAAAGACTGACAGCCACATCAGATACGATACCGTATGCTCCGGGCGAAGGTGACTGGAGTTTTGTTGCCCGCGACCCTGCCGATCAGGATGCGGTGGACAAGGTCGTCGCCGGAACGTGCATCGGTCCCTCGGGCTTCAGGGGGTTTCTGACCGAGGTGGGCAAGGCCCTGCGCGGCGCACCCAACCGGGCGGTGACGCTGGAGGACGGCGCGGCGTCCATTGCGCTGGTCACGGCGATCTATGCCGCACATCGGAACCGCAGAAACACTGACCTGCCGCTGCCGCCGGACCACCCGATGCGAAAGGGATGGCAACCATGATCGAATGCTGGCGCTGGTTCGGACCGGACGACCCCACCCGGCTGTCGGACCTGCCGCAGGTGGGTGCCACCGGCGTCGTCACTGCGCTGCACCAGCACGCGCCCGGCACACCGTGGCCCGAAGAAGACATTGCTGAAAGAAAGGCAATGATCGAGGCCGCGGGGCTGACATGGCAAGTGGTCGAAAGCCTGCCGGTGTCCGAGGTGATCAAGACCCAGGGCCCCGACATGCATGCGCATCTTCGGGCCTACAAGGACAGTCTCGTGGCGCTGTCACGGCAGGGGGTAGAGACGGTGTGCTACAATTTCATGCCGATCCTCGACTGGACCCGCACCCGGACACATGCGCCACAACCGCATGGCGGCACCGCGATGCTGTTTGATCTGGCGACATTCGCCGCCTTTGACCTGCACATCCTGCAACGGCGCGCCGCCGCGCTGGATCATACGGATGCGGTTCGCGACGCCGCAACGCGGGTGTTTCACGATTTGTCGGAAGACAACCGCGCTGACCTGACCCGAACCGTGATTGCGGGCCTTCCCGGTGCCAACGACGGATGGACGCTGGATGACGTGCGGGCGCGTCTTGAAACATATGACGCCATTGATGCCGACCGCCTGCGCAGCTACCTGATCGACTTCCTGTCAGAGGTTGCGCCGGAAGCCGAACGCCTGGGCCTGCGCCTGTGCTGCCATCCGGACGATCCGCCATTTCCCCTGTTGGGCCTGCCGCGGGTCATGTCGTCGACCGACGACTATGCGCGGGTGCTTGACGCTGTGGACCTGCCAGCCAATGGCGCAACGCTGTGTACCGGGTCGTTGGGCGTTGCGCGCGGTTTCGACGCACCGGGTTTCGTGCGCCGACTGGGCCCACGCATCCATTTTGCGCATCTGCGCAACACGCGGCGTTTGCCGTCGCCCGATCCGGACCGCCCCGCTTTCCTTGAGGCACCGCATCTGGACGGCGATACCGACATGGTGGCCACCATCGCCGCCCTGTCGCAGGAAGAGGCGCGGCGTCGCGCCAAAGGGCGTACCGACCATGCCATTCCCATGCGTCCCGACCACGGGCAGGAATTGCTGATGGATCGCACGCGAACCACCCTGCCGGGTTATCCGCTGATCGGGCGTATGCGCGGTCTGGCCGAACTGCGCGGGATCATGGCTGCCGTTGGCGCGAGGACGACATGACACGGATCGGACTGGCGGGCGCCGGCCTTGTGGGCAAGCGGCACATCGCAGCACTGAAAGACGTCGCCAATGCCAGCCTGAGCAGCGTGCTCGACCCGGGTTTGCCTGCGGACGCGGACCTGCCGCGTGTCGATGATCTCAAAGCCTTGAGCGATGTGTCGGATGGGGTGATCCTGGCCGTCCCGAACCACCTGCACCTGCCGATGGCCGAAGAATTGCTTCGGCTGGGCTGCCCTGTCCTGATTGAAAAGCCGCTTGCGGATACGGCAGCGAATGGCGCGCGCGTTTGCGAAGTGGCGGATCAGACCGGCGTGCCGGTGCTTGTGGGCCACCATCGACGCCACAATCCCATGATCGCCAAGGCGCGCCAGATCATGGAGGGCGGTACACTGGGCCCCATTACCGCGGTGCAGGGCACGTGCTGGCTGCCCAAACCCGACAGCTACTTTGAACAGGCGTGGCGGCAGGGCGCGGGCGCGGGGCCGCTGTTCATCAACCTGATCCACGATGTGGACCTGTTGATGTACTTGTGCGGCCCGATCATCGAGGTACAGGCATACGAATCCAACGCGCAGCGCGGGGCCGAGGCAGAAGAGGTGACGGTTGCCATTCTGCGGTTCCAAAGCGGGACCCTGGGCACCGTGAACCTGAGCGATGTGTCGCTGGGTCCGTGGAGTTACGAGATGACGGCGGGCGAAAATCCTGCGTATCCCAGGACAGACCAAAGCGCCTATGTGATCGGAGGGCGTTACGGATCCCTGGCAATTCCAAACCTGACCGTATGGTCGCAGCGTAACGGCCCGGACTGGTGGGCGCCAATTGATGCCACCCCGGTGATCTTTGCCGAACGTGATCCGCTGGTGGCGCAATTGGAACATTTCTGCGCGGTGATCAATGGGGCTGACGCGCCGCTTGTAACGGCGCAGGACGGGTTGCGCGCCGTGCAGGTGGTCGAAGCCATCAAACAGGCCGCCCGGACGGGTGCCGCGATTGGCATCCCCTGAAAAACGACTCGCGCGACGCCGAAGCTGTGCTAGCGTTGTGCTGCGTGGCACGGCTGCGCCGCATTAGGGCAGGGGGTGTCTTCTGGACCTGCCCGGCACCTGCGTAACGTGTGAAACCCCACCCGGACATCGCAAGCAGGAAAGGAACGGCTGATGACGTCAGTTGGTGTGATCGGATTGGGGGACATGGGCAGCGGGCTGGCCAGAAACCTGATCGCAAACGGGTTCGACACATGGGGCTTGGACCTGTTGCCGGAACGGCAAAACGCATTCAGGGATATGGGCGGCAACAGCGCAACCTCGGTCGCCGAAATCGGACGCAATGCGCAGGCCGTGTTCGTCATGGTGATGCAGGGGGCCGAAGCGCACGAGGTGATCCTGGGCAAGGACGGTCTTGTCGCCAACATGGCACCGGGCGGCATCATCCTGCTGACGGCGACCGTCAAACCGGCAGAGGCACGCGCCATTGGCGTGGGATTGGCGGACACCGGCCTGCACCTGATCGACAGCCCGGTGTCGGGCGGCTACCCGGGCGCACAGGCGGGCACGCTGACCATGATGGCGGCAGGCAGTGACGCCGCAATGGAACAGGCGGCACCCGTAATGCAGGCCGTGTCAGCAAATATAAACCGCGTCGGGACGGAGCCGGGGGACGGGCAAATCGTCAAGGCCTGCCTGCAATCGCTGATCGGGGCACAATTCTCGGCCACGTTCGAGGCCGCGGCCCTGGCCGCCAAGGCGGGCGTGCCCGGGCAGGTGATTCTAGACGTCTTTTCCACTTCATCCGCCGGGTGCGGCGTGGTGAACAACGCGCTGGAAAAGATCATCGACCGCCAGTTCGAGGGCACGGGCAGCCACATCAACACCATGCACAAGGATCTGACGATCTCAATGTCGCTGGGCGAAGAGCTGGGCGTGCCTTTGCATACGGCTGCGGCTGCGATGCAGATCTTTCACGCAGGCCGGACCAAGTACCCCAACGGTGACAATTGGGTCTGCACCCGCGTGATCGAGGACATCGTGGGTGCGGAACTGCACCGGAAGGGCGGAAAATGAAACTGGGTGTGATTTGTGACGGCATCAGCCGCGATCTGCGCCACGCCGTCGACGTGATGGATGAATTCGGCCTGACCTATGCCGAACTGCAATTCGTGGGCGATACCGAAGTCGGGGATCATTCCGCACAGGAAATCCGCGAGATCGACGCGTTGCTCCGCGATCGGGGCAAGCCCGTGTCCTGCGTCAGCCGCCATATCTTTGCGGGCACCACCAGCGCCAACCGTCCTGGGGACGCCCTGCACACCCGGCATATGGATGCGCTCAAACGGGTGATCGACATGGCGCATGTGGTGGGCAGCCCGCTGGTGCGGATCATGACACAGAAAAAGGAACAGATCCTGTGGGGCACGGGCGGTGCCGAAAAATGGAACGTCGCCCACGGCGCCTGGGACACGATGGCCCCGATGATCGCGCCCGCTGTCGAATTGGCCCGCGCGGCAGGCGTCACGCTGGTGGTCGAAACCGGCAACGGCACGATGGTCAATTCGAACTACACCGCCCGCAAGCTGATCGACGAACTGGACGCCAAGGACGCGCTCAAGGTACTTTGGGACCCGGCCAACAACTGCTGGTGCCACGAACTGGCCTTTCCCGATGGGTATGACGAAGTGCGGGACGGATATCTGGGCCACGTCCATATCAAGGACGTGCTGGTCGACACGCCCCGTGCCACGCTTGAGGTGCGCAAGATGGGCGAAGGGCAGCTTGGCCCGCTGTTTCAGCCCATGGCGGATGCGCTGCGGACCGATGGCTATGACGGCGTGATCAGCTTCGAAAGCGTGTACCACCCGGGCAATGGCGATTTCGAGGCCGGATTCCGTGCCTGCATCGAACCGTTCAAGGCGATCTTTGGAGACTGACACGCGGTGGCGTGCATGTGCCGCGCGGCTGGTGTAAGCCTTTGGCAGGCAACAGTTGCGACAACGATGCACCAATCCAACCCCAGCGCAGTCACTCCCGGGCAGATCCTGTTGGCGACCTGTAACGGGGCGAACCATCTGCAGGCGCAATTGGACAGTCTGGTTGCGCAAAGCGTGACAGGCTGGACCCTGCGCACAAGCGACGATGGATCGACCGATGACACGCGCGGCGTTCTGGCCGCATTCTCCGATCAGAACCCGGACAGGGCTGAGGTCATGCAAGGTCCGCAAGACGGGTTTGTTGCAAACTTCCTGTCGCTGATCCGGGCTGCCGACGCATCCGCGCCCTGGGTCGCGCTGTGCGATCAGGATGACGTCTGGCTGCCGCACAAGTTGGACCGGGCGCTGGCCTGGTTGGCAGGCCAGGACCCCGCGACGCCCGCGCTGTATTGCTGCCGGTTGTGGATCTGCGGCCCCGATCTGGACAGACGCCACCTGTCGCCGCAGCCTCGCCACCCGCCCTGCTTTGCCAACGCGCTTGTCCAGAACATCGCGTCCGGAAACACCGTTGTCCTGAACCGTGCCGCCGTGGCCTTGGCCGCGCGATGTGCGGACAGTGCGGGGGCGGTGTTTGCCCATGACTGGTGGTTGTATCTGCTGGTCACCGGTGCGGGGGGCGTGGTGCATTTCGACGCGGAACCGGGCGTGCTCTATCGCCAGCACGATGAAAACGCGGTTGGCTACGGTCGCTTTCTGTCCCTTGCGCCACGGATCGCCACCGGGCGCTATGCGGACCGCATCGGGCGCAACATCGCCGCACTGAACGCCGTCTCTGACGTCTTGACGCCCACGGCACGGTCCACCTTGTCGACCTTTGACGCGGCCCGTCGGGCGCGAAGCGTCGGAAGCCGTCTGACCGGCTTGCGCGCCAGCGGGGTGCATCGCCAGACACCGCTTGGGCAGCTTGCACTCCATTTTGCCATGGCCGTGCGCCGTGTCTGACCGCCCGCGCATCCTGCTGATTGGCGGCGATGGCGGCCTGTCCGGCGTGCCGCGGCACCTGTGCCACGTGATCCAGGCCTTGGGCGATGATGCGCGGATTGCCGTGGCACATGACCGGAACCGGGGGGGCTATGATTTCGTGCGGAATTATGGCGCAGAAAGCATCGAGGTCGAAGGGCTGGCCACACAACGCAGTCCAAAGCGCCTGTGGCAGGCATGGCGATGGGTGCAAAGCGCGCGGACCGCCGGGCGATATGACCTGATCTGGGCGCATGCCCGCATGTCGGTCCTGTTTTTGCGGCTTGGGCCGCACCGGTCCGCCACCCCGCTGATGCTGACCTATCACGGGTTGCCTTTCGATCCGGGTCACAGGCCCTGGGCGCGCCGCATCGGACGGCTGGTCGAGGCGGCACTGTTGCGACTGGCCCCTGCGATGATCCTTGTCGTGCTCAGCAAGACGGCGGCCGAGGATTTGCGGGCGGCGTTGCCCAAAGCAACGGCCAGGCATCGCATTCTGGTGTTGCCCAACAGCTCCGACCTGCGACCGCTGCCCATGGCCCCGCGCAGCGACGCGCCGCAGATCGTCATGACGGGCCGGGCCAGCTGGCAAAAGAACCTTGTCGCGGCAGGCCGAATGCTGGAACGCTGGCCCGAAGCACGGCTGACGATGTGCGGTGACGGCACCAAAAGCAATGCGTTTACCGCCGAACTGCAAAGCAGCATCGCAGCGGACACGCTGGCACGGATCGAACGGGCAGGGCCGGTGCCCGATGTGCGGCCCGCGCTGTCACGGGCCGACCTGTACCTGATGACCTCACGCTACGAAGGGGTGCCCATCGGCGCGCTCGAGGCGTTCGAGGCCGGTTTGCCCCTTGCCATGCCGCGCGGGCACCATGACCTGCTGGATCATCATCCGCTGTCGGCGGCCATTGATCCAAATGACCCGGACGAGGTCGCCGACGCCGCGCGGGCATTGGTCGAAACCTACCGATCAGACCCCATGGGCTGGTCCGAACGCATCCGGGCCGCGTGGGCCATGCATTACAGCCTCGATACCTGGTCCCGCAAACTGCGCGCCACAGTGGACGCGGCACTGAAATGACACAGCGCGCGCGAACTTGTGCGGTCGTGCCCCTGCACATTGCCAGGACCCGTGCACATATTGCAGACCGCACCGAACCGCAGGAAAGACGCGCGCCATGACGACCGATACCGCCCCCTTGCCCACCCTTGAAGCGTGCCGCGTGGCGGTGATCGGGCTGGGCTATGTCGGCCTGCCGCTTGCCGTGGCCTTTGGCGCGCAGCGGGACACGGTGGGCTTTGACATCGATGCGACGCGCGTGGCGGACCTGCAATCCGGGCGCGACACGACCGCAGAGATGACTGCGGCCGAACTGAACACCGCCAGCCGCCTGCGCTTGTCCAGCGATCCGCAGGACCTTTCGGATTGCAACGTGTTCATCGTCGCCGTGCCCACGCCCATCGACCAGCACCGTCAGCCCAACCTTGGCCCGTTGCTGGCCGCCGCGCGTCTTGTCGGGCAGGTGATCAAGCGGGGCGATATCGTGGTCTTTGAAAGCACCGTCTATCCCGGTGCCACCGAAGAAGACTGCCTGCCGCTGGTCGAACAGGTCTCGGGCCTGACGCGCAACGTGGATTTCTACGCAGGCTACAGCCCCGAACGGATCAACCCGGGCGACAAGACGCGGCCCCTGACCACAATCGTCAAGGTCACGTCCGGCTCGACCCCCGAAGCCGCCGACCTGATCGATGCGCTTTACGGCACCATCATCACCGCGGGCACGCACAAGGCCCCCACCATCCGCGTGGCCGAGGCCGCAAAGGTGATCGAGAACACTCAACGCGATGTGTCCATCGCGCTGATCAACGAGCTGTCGATCATCTTTTCCCATCTGGGCATCGACACCACCGCCGTGCTGGATGCGGCAGCGACCAAGTGGAACTTCAACCGCCTGTCACCGGGGCTGGTGGGGGGACACTGCATCGGGGTGGACCCCTATTACCTGGTGCACAAATCCATTGCAGCGGGGCATATCCCCGACATCATCCGCATGGCGCGCGAGATCAACGACGGCATGGCGCGCCACGCAACGGGCCTGCTGGTGCGGCGCATGATCCAGCAGGATGCGCAGGTGAACGGGGGGCGCGCGCTGGTGCTGGGCGTCACGTTCAAGGAAAACTGCGCCGACACCCGCAACACCAAGGTCGTTGACATGGTGCGGGACATGGAAAGCTACGGCATGGCGGTCGACCTGTTCGACCCCTGGGCGGATGCGAACGAGGTGCGCGATACCCATGGGGTCGCGATGCTGTCGGAATGGCCCGCCGACGCGGGCGTCTATGACGCTGTCGTTCTGGCCGTGGCGCATACGTCGCTTGTCGACCGCGGGCCGGGCGCGTTTCAATCGCTGCTGACCCCCAACGGGGTGTTTTTCGACATGAAGTCGGTCTTTGACGCGGCCGACAGCGACCTGCGGCTTTAGCCGTCCACCATATGCGCCAGGTGCCCGGTCTTGACCCAGATCCGTGCGCCTTCGGACCCGGCCTTGAGCGTCACGGCACCACCCGGTGGCACGCGCAGCCAGTCGCGTGGGCCAAGGGGAAAACCGTCATGCGCCATTGCACCCTCCAGCACCAGCACCTCGGCTCCGGCGGGCGCGTCCAGTGCATGCGCGACATCCGGTGCCCAGCGTTGCAGCGTCACATGCTCGGCCGCATCCCTGAACAGGGTGGCCCATGCCACGCCGGCTCGGTCGGGATCGTCGTCGCACGCCACGGTATTCAGGTCGATGTGGACATGTTGCCGATCCGCCGGATCGAACTGCCACAGCTTGACGAATATCGTGGCCCCCGGGGCAGATCGCGGCGTATGCCGCGATGTGGGCGGGTTGCGCACGTAGCTGCCGACGGGGAAATCCCCCTCTTCATCCTGAAAGACACCGTCAAGCACGATGTATTCCTCGCCCCCGTCATGGGTGTGCGGCGCGAAATCGCTGCCAGGGGCAAAGCGGACGATGGTGGTGGCACGCGCCACCTCGTCGCCGATCCGGTCCAGCATCTTGCGTTCGACCCCCGCCGAAGGCGAGGCGCGCCAGGGATTTTCCGCATCGGCCACGCGGACCATCTTGGTGAAGTCGGCATTCAGTTCCATCGCGCGGCGTTCCTTGTGTTGTTGAGGGCAAAGTGGGGCGTGACGCGGCATTTGCCAAGGGCGGAACGGCGCGCAAACGCGTGATCCGCATGCGCAGGCACCGCCCACTGTCGGCGCGGCCCTGCTGTTCGGAAATTGTGATGTGCTTTGGCGCAGCGACTGTGCAACTGTGCCTGAAACAACGAATTTCAGGGACAGTCATATGAACAAGCACGTTGTCGCAACGCTTTCGGAATTGCCGGATCGGGACCCGCAATACGCATTGGTCGGCGCGGTCGATCTGGTTGTGGTCCGCTTCGATGACGCGGTGTCGGTGTTCTATGGCCGGTGTCTGCACCGCGGGGCGCTCATGTCGGACGGCTTCGTGCGGGGCGACAACCTGATCTGCGGCGTGCACGACTGGGACTACCGGCTAGACAGCGGTGTCAGCGAATACGCCAACGACGAGGTGCTGCCCAAGTTCAAGAGCTGGATTGACGGCGATGATATCTGCGTTGACGCGGACGAGATCAACGCATGGGGCCACGACAATCCGCAGCCCTTTGATCGGGACGCGTATCTTGGCCTTTACGCCGACACGTCCCACGGCACTGCGGAAGAGCCGTACAACGGCCTGATCCAGCAATACGCCCGCGACGGGCTGTCCAAGGTCGGGCATCACGGCGTGGTGGACGCCATGGGCGTACCGCGCGAACAGTTGCCCGATTGGGATGATATCCAGCTGTTGACGGCGCAATTGCACAAACCCCCGCTGCTGGATGACGACCCTGTCGGCACCGACGTGGTGATCGGACCCAACGCGCAAAAGCCGCTGCGCCTCGATATCCCGCTGTTCGTGTCGGACATGTCCTATGGTGCCCTGTCTGAACCGGCCAAGGTGGCGCTGGCACGCGGCGCGGAACTGGCAGGCACGGGCATCTGTTCCGGCGAGGGCGGGATGCTGCCCGAAGAGCAGGCGGCCAACAGCAGATATTTTTACGAAATGGCCTCGGCCCGGTTCGGCTTCACCTGGGAGAAGGTGCAGAAATGCCAGGCTTTCCATTTCAAGGGTGGGCAAGGGGCCAAGACCGGCACCGGCGGTCACCTGCCCGGCCACAAGGTCAACGGAAAGATCGCCGAGGTGCGCGGGCTGGACGAAGGCGAGGACGCGATTTCCCCCGCCCGCTTTCCCGATTGGACCGATCCGGCGCAGATCAAGGATTTCGCGGACGAGGTACGCGACCGTACGGGTGGCATCCCCATCGGCTACAAGCTGAGCGCGCAACATATCGAAAAGGATATCGATGCAGCACTGGCCGTCGGCGTCGACTACATCATCCTGGATGGTCGCGGCGGCGGTACGGGGGCGGCCCCCATCATCTTTCGCGACAACATCAGCGTGCCCACAATCCCTGCACTGGCCCGCGCGCGGGCGCATCTGGATCGGCTGGACCGGGGGGATGTTTCGCTGGTCATCACGGGTGGCCTGCGAAAACCTGCGGATTTCATCAAGGCGCTGGCGTTGGGGGCCGATGCCATCGCCGTGTCGAACGCGGCCATGCAGGCCATCGGCTGCATCGCCATGCGCGCCTGCCACACCAACAATTGCCCCGTGGGCATCGCCAGCCAGAAACCGCATCTGGTCAACCGTCTGGTGGTGGAAAAATCCGCGCGGCAACTGGCCAACTTCTTCGAGGCCACGACCGGCCTGATGCAGGTGATGGCCCGCGCCTGCGGCCACGACCACCTGTCCGGTTTCAATCTGGATGACCTGACAACATGGAAACAGGACATGTCCGACATCGCGGGCGTGCCGTTCGGAGGTGTCGCATGAAAAACGATCTAGACTGGATTTCCGTGGGCCGCACAGGCGACCTGCCCGAAGGACGGGTCAAGACCGTGACCGCACGCACCGTGTCGATCTGCCTGTCGCATTTCGACGGGCAATGGGCCGCGATGGACAACCACTGCCCACATCAGCGCGGCCCGTTGGGCGAAGGGTCGATCGAAAAGGGCGAGGGGGGCAAATGCTGGATCCGTTGCCCGTGGCACGGCTGGGATTTTGATCCGCTCACCGGCAAGCCACCGGGCGGGCACGAGGACAGCGGACAGGACATCTACCCGGTGAAAATCGACGGGGACGAGATATTCGTGGGGCTGGAACCCGAACCGCCGCACCAACGGACGGTGTCAGACCAGATGGCCGAAAGCATGGTGAACTGGGGGCTGAAACACGTGTTCGGCATGGTGGGGCATTCGAACCTCGGACTTGCTGATGCGATCCGCATGCGGGTCGAAGCGGGCGAGATCAAATACGTGGGCATCCGGCACGAGGGGGCGGCCGCCTTTGCCGCATCCGCCTATGGCAAGCTGACGGGGCATCCCGCCGCGTGCCTGACCATCGCGGGACCAGGGGCCACCAACCTGCTGACGGGCCTGTGGGACGCCAAGGTCGACCGCGCGCCCGTTCTGGCGCTGACCGGGCAGGTGCAAACACAGGTCTTTGGCCCCGGCGCGTTCCAGGACATCGACCTTGCAAGCGCGTTCGACGCGGTGACGACGTTCAGCCAGACGGTGCTGAGCACCTCCAAACACTCCGAACTTGTTTCGCTGGCGATGAAAAACGCCGTGGTCCAGCAGGACGTCGCTCATCTGATCTTTCCCGATGACATGCAGACCGACCCGTCCGACGCACCGGCCTCGCAGCCGGACGGCCGCATGGGCCGCGTCGCGATCAAGCCCACGGACGAAGACGTGGCCGACGCGCTGGGAAGGCTGAACAACGCCAAACGCCCGATCCTTGTTGTCGGTTTCGGCGCGTGGGAGCATATGGAGGCGATCACATCGCTTGCCGAAACCCTTGGCGCGCCGGTGCTGACCACGTTCAAGGGCAAGGGGCTGCTGCCCGATGATCATCCCAATGCCGCAGGCGTCCTGGGCCGCTCAGGCACGCCGATTGCGTCGTGGTTCATGAACGAGGCCGACCTGATCCTGACCCTGGGCACGTCCTTTTCCAACCACACCGGGATCGAGCCGTCAAAACCCATCATCCAGGTCGATTTCGAACGGATGCAACTGGGCAAGTTCCACCCCGTCGATCTGCCCATCTGGTCAGAGATCGGCGCGTTCTGCCATGCGATTGCACCCGGTCTGAAGAAACCGGCAGACGCGGCCGACCAGATCACCGAACTGGCCGAAAGGTGGGATATCTGGCGGCGCGAAAAACGTAGCCGTATGGAAGAGGAGACGGCCAAGGGCATCCACGCTTACGCGATCTTCGATGCCCTGTCCCGCGTGGCCCCGGCGGATGCGATCATTGCGGTGGACGTGGGCAACAACACCTATTCCTTCGGGCGGTACTTCGAGACCAAGGGCCAGCGGGTGCTGATGTCCGGCTATCTTGGCTCCATCGGGTTCGGCTTTCCGGCGGCGATGGGTGCATGGGCGGCCACACGGGATTTCGAATGGTTGCGCGGGCGCAAGGTGATCTCGATCTCGGGCGATGGCGGGTTCGGGCAGTACGCGATGGAACTGACGACGGCGGTGAAATACGGAATGGATATCACCCATGTGCTGCTGCACAACGGTGAGCTGGGCAAGATCACGAAGGAACAGAAATCCGGCGAATGGCCGGTGTGGGAAACGTCCCTGCACAACCCGTCCTTTGCCGCATTTGCCAAGATCTGCGGCGCGCATGGCGAAAAGGTGGTGTCGTCCGACGCTATCGAGGCCGCGCTGCAAAAGGCGCTGGATGTGGACGGCCCCGCCCTGGTCGAAATCATGACGGACGCCGAGTTGGTGTGACACGCAGGGCGCACCGTCAGGTGCGCCTTACGACACTGTCGCGCGCCACCGAACCCGTAAGGCGGAGGTGTCCTCCGCCCGCGTTTACCTTCTGTCAACAAAGTCCGGCGCGCGCCGCGTTAACCACGGCTGACGGGTCAAACCGTATGACACGCGGTGCACGCATGGTGCACGCGATGTGTACGGGCTGTGCTGCGGGCATCGGGCTTGTTTTCATGCCGTTGGCGATTGCGGCGGCGCATGTGCGCCGTCACGCTCGTTCAGCGTTGCGCGCGCGCTACCCGGTCCGGCCCGCGAATGTCTGCACGGTGATCCCCTCGGCCTCCAGCGTGCGGCGCACCGATGCGGCGATGTCCACCGCCTCGGGTGTGTCGCCATGGCAGCAGATGCTGTCGATGGGTGTTTCGATATGTTTGCCGCTGTCGGTGATGATGGCCTGTGCCTTGACCATGTCGACCATGCGCTGGCCTGCCACTGCCGCATCGTGGATCACGGCCCCCGGCAGCTTGCGGTCCACCAGCGTCGCGTCGTCGTTATAGGCTCGGTCGGCGAAGATCTCGCAGGCAAAGCGCGCCCCGACGCGGCGCGCGGCCCGTTCCTGGGCCGTGGCGGCCAGCACCATGATGATGGCGTCTGGGCAGGCGGACAGGGCCGCTTCGTAACAGGCGCGGGCCATATCCTCGTCCTCGGACGTCATGTTGCCCAAGGCACCGTGCAGTTTCACGTGCCGCACCGTGGCGCCCAATGCCTTGGCCATCCCAAGGCTGGCACCCACCTGGCAACGGATGGAGTTCTGGAGCGATTTCAGGGGCATGTCGATGCGACGCCGACCAAAGCCCTGGATGTCGCTGAACCCGGGATGCGCGCCGATCCCGACGCCGTTGTCCAGCGCGATGCCCATTGTCGCCGCCATCACGTCCGGGTCCCCTGCATGCGCGCCGCAGGCGATATTGGCCGACGTCACCGTCTTCAGCAGGGCGGCATCATTGCCCATGACCCAGGGGCCAAAGCTTTCGCCCATATCCGCATTCAGATCCACCTGCATGTTCAGTCTCCTTCGTGCAGCGCCGAAACGGCACCGCCCACCAATTGATAGCTCAGCAAATCCTGTATCGTGGCGGGATCGCGCACAAGGGGTTCCGCCCGGGACGCCAGCTTGCCCCGCTCCGCGTCGGCCCGCGCCTGGATCGCGGCCCCCTCGTCCAGCGTGACAAAGGCGAACTGCAACGTGGCCCCGGCCGGGGCCTGCACCACGCGGGGCAGGTCACAGGGCAGAACCGTGCCGATACGCGGATACCCCCCCGTCGTCTGGCTTTCCGCCAGCAGCACGAACGGCGTGCCATCGCCGGTGATCTGGATGTCGCCCGGCACGATGACCTCGCTCACGATGCTCAGCTGTTCGGGGTTGGCGAAACCGTCCCCGTCGCTGTCCATCTTCACGCCCTGCCGGTTGGCGCGGGGATCGCGGCGGAACGGTGTCTGTTCGAACCGGTCGCGGGTTTCCGGTGGGAAATCAGCGGTTTGCATGCTGGGTACGATGCGCACCGTTCCACCCGCGAACCGCGGATCGCGCGGCAGGGCCAGTCCAACCTCGTCGCGCGGATCGTCACCTACGGGCAGGGTGTCACCCGCAGCAACCAGCGCACCCAGACCTGTGGACTGATGTGTGGCCCGCGACTCCAGCACCGGCGGCATGTCGAACCCGCCGCCCACGTGCAGATACCCGTAGGTGCCATCGCGGGTCGGCCCCAGAACGAGGGTCGACCCGCGCGGCAGGGTGTGGCTTGCGTTCCAGCCGATGGTGTCCCCGTCGATGCTGGCCGTCATCGCGGCACCCGTCAGGGCAATGCGCATGGTGTCAGTCGCGACAAAGGTGCCGCCGGTGCCGACCATTTCCAGCACGGCCTGTTCCGGGCTTTGCCGCAGCAACGCCGCGCCCTCGAATACGGCCAACGTGTCCGCGGCACCGCCCCGTGTCAGGCCCTTGGCCAGGTATCCCGCGCGCCCAAGGTCCTGCACCGCAACCCCGGGACCGACCTGTTTGACCTCAAGCGCCCTCATGTCAGGGTCTCGCGCTTTGCGCCGCCGGTGCCGTCGGCATTGCGTGCCTCGATCCGGGCCAGTTCATCCGCCGAGATGCTGGCGAATTGCACTTCGTCCCCTGGCGACAGGGGGAATGGCGTGTCCCCCAGGGGACGGAAACAGTGAAAGGCGGATTGGCCGACATGCCGCCACCCGGTCGGCGTGTCCTTGGCAAACAGGCACACCTGACGCACAGCGGCGACCAGCGCCCCCTGCGGGACGTTCGGTGTCAGTCCGACCTGCCGCGGAATGTCCCATGCCCTTCCCAGCGTGCCAAGGTAGGGCTGTCCGGGGGCAAACCCGATGGTCAGCACGCGCAGCCGGGCGGTCGTCAGGTCGGCCAATGCCTGCGCAGGGGTCAAGCCCGCCGCCTCTGCCGCCTCGTCGAATTGCGGGGCGCGGTCGCCGCCGAACACCGCCGGGATGGTCCACAGCACGCGCCCCTCGGGCAGGGGGGCCGCCAACCAATCGCGCTCGGTCAGCACCGCTGCAAAACGGTCACGCAAAACGTCGAAGCGGTGATGCGCCAGATCGATGCGAAAGAACGCGGACACCAATGTGCTGCTGCTTTCCGCGATTTCTGGCCACGCCTGCGCATCCACCGCGCTGCGAAATGCGATGGCGGCGCGGTTTGCTGCATCCGTGGCTTTGACCCCGAAGGTGACCAGAACGCCGTTCAGCCCGACGGAGCGGATGGTTGGATACGTCTGTCCTGTCATGCGGACTCCCATGACCGTTCAGGTCCATGGGGTAGTGTTTCAGGCTGGCATGCGCAACCAGCCATCGTCGAATGCCAATCTGGACACGCCCGCCAGCTGCATCACCTTGCCCAGCTCGGTTTCCAGCCTTTGCACCCGGCCCTTGCCCCAACGGACCTTGGCTTCGGGCCAAAGTGCGCGCACGCGCAGGGTGTCGTTGTTGCGAAAAGCCTTCATGTCGATCCGCCCCACCAGCCGGTCGCCCTCCATCAGCGGAAAGACGTAGTAGCCATATGTGCGCTTGGCCTCTGGTACGAAAACCTCGATCCGGTAGTCGAAGCCGAACAGGCGCGCGGCGCGGTCCCGGTCGCGCAGGGCCGGGTCAAACGGGCTGAGAACACGCAGGCGCTGTGTGGGGTCGATCTGCTGCGCAGGATCGTCGGGTAGGTCGGGCCAGGCAAAGGCCGCACGGGTCGACCCATCGACATTTGCAACCTGCACCTCGATGATCTGACCGTTGGAGAGGGCCTGCGTGCACCACGCTTTGGCCTCGGACGGGGTGATGTGGTCCCAGAACCGGGCCAGTTCCCCGGGCGTGGCGAAGCCGAGCCTGTCAAGGGCGGCGCGGCAGCACCAGTCAATGGTTTCTTCCGCGTCCACGGCATTGCCGATTTGGCTCTGATCCAGCACCCGTTCGGTCAGGTCGTAGTATTTGCGAAATCCTTCGCGCCGGGTCACGCACAGCGCGCCACTGCGCCACAGGTATTCAAGGGCCGTCTTGGATGGATGCCAGTCCCACCAGCCGCCCGAGCCGCGTTGTTCGCCCTCGCCCACATCAGCAGAACAACAGGGGCCATGATCCCGGATGCGGTCCAGCACCGGCTGGAATTTTTCCTCGTACCCTGCGCGGCGCCATTCGCTCCACTTTTGGCGCAGGCGGGCGGCGTCGCGGGTGCGGCGCAGATGCCAATAGGGATAGAACCGCACGGGGATCACGGCGGCATCATGGGTCCAGTGTTCGAACAGGGCGCGGTCGCGTTCGTACAGGTTTCTTAACGCTTTGGGCCGATACCTCTGACGGCGGGAAAACAGGATCAGGTCGTGGGCACGGGCGACGGTGTTGATGCTGTCGAGTTGCACGAACCCCAACCGGTCGATCAGCGCCAGCAGGTCCGCACCGCGCGCGTTTCCGGTGGGAGCCTCGGACAGGGCATGACGGTCGAGAAACACGCGGCGCGCCGCACGGTTGCTCAGGATTGGCGTGGTCAACTTGCCATATGGCGGCGCAGCGTGTCGCCATAAGAGATCTTGGGCGTGAGGGTCACGTGTTTGGGTTCCGGATCGCCATCGGAAAGGGCGCGGTCGCGTATGATTTCGGCTGCCGCGCGCCCGATTTCCAGTCGGCAGGCATCCATCGTGGCCAGTTGCCGCGGCAGGCCTTGCAGCAGTTCCACGCCGTTGAAACCGGCCAGGCCGATCTGGCCGGGGATATCGACTCCTTGTTCCAGCAGGTACAGCAAGCCGCCTGCGCCAATCATGTCATTGGAATAGTACAGGAAATCAAGGTCCGGGTTTTCGTCCAGCATCACCTTGGTCATCTCGCGGCCCTTGGCCAGCGCGGACCCGCCTTCGTAGAAATCGCGCGCCTCGATCTCGATCCCCGCCTTGGCAAGGCCTTCCGTCAACCCTTCGAACCGTTTGCGGGCGCGGTGATCGCGGGGCATCGACGTGCCCATGAAGCCGATCCGTGAATACCCCTGCTTCAGGATCGCCCTGGCCATGTCCAGACCCGCCTTGCGATGCGAAATGCCAACCATGCTGTCGACTGGGTCGCCATCGGTATCCATGATTTCAACCACTGGGATGCCGGCGTTTTTGAGCATCGCCTTGGTGGCGTCGGAATGCTCAAGACCTGCGATGATCACGCCCGACGGGCGCCAGGACAGCATCTCGTACAGAACCCGCTCTTCCTTGTCCCGCATGTAGTCGGTGACGCCGAAAACGGGTTGCAATGGCGTGTCTTCAAGCACCTGGTTTATGCCGGTCAGGACCTCGGGGAACACCATGTTGCTGAGCGACGGGATGATCACCGCCACAAGGTTCACGTGCTGCGAGGCCAGCGAGCCCGCGATCTGGTTCGGCACGTAACCCAGGGTCTTGGCCGCTTCGAGCACCTTTTGCCGCGTGGCTTCAGATACGTCGCCCCGGTTGCGCAGTACCCGGCTGACGGTCATTTCCGACACACCCGAGGCTGCAGATACGTCACGCAGGGTCAGCGGGCGTTGGGCGCGTTCGGTCAATGTCTGTCCTCATTCATGTTTTTTCGAGTT
>JBCBFX010000030.1:0-41994 GCA_038527345.1 Pseudomonadota bacterium
TTCATGGCCGTGGGGTTGCTGGGCGCAGGCAATTGTCTGATCAAGCGACCGGCGTGGGCACCGCGGTCACGCACAACGCCAGCGCGGACAACCCGGCCTTTCTGATTGAACAGGAGGATGGAGATCTGGTGCTGAAGTCCGCGTCAGAGCTTTCGGCTGACTGAGCAGACCCCGGAATGCCGCCAGTGCCCACGCCGGTCGCTTGATCAGACAATTGCCTGCGCCCAGCAACCCCACGGCCATGAACGGCCAAGAGACTGGCCCCGGCCGTCGCCGCCAGCGCATCGCGCCACGGAACTGGCCCGCGCGGCAGGGAAAAACAGGCTGCGATGGAACCATACCGGCCTGTATCCGTTGACGCGGTCCGGCACGTTCGATCCCACGGTCTTGTGCTCGGTGAAACCTCAATCCATGCGGTCAGTCAGCACGCACCGCCCCAACATCAACTCGCCCCGCCGTCGGGTGCCTGCATTCAGGTCCCAAGCTCGACATATGGCCGCCAAACACTATCTCCCACCCCCGTCGAAAAGTCAGTAAAGGAACAGCCGTGGCATCGCGTGAGACACTCGTCGAGGATTTCATGGACCTCATCACCGCCCGAAACCCCGGGCAGGATGAATTCCTGCAAGCCGTGCAAGAGGTCGCGCGCGATGTGCTGACCGTGGAAAAGGCCAGCAGCGCCTTTGCCGCCGCCCGCGTGCTGGAGCGCCTGACCGAACCGGATCGCATGATATCGTTCCGGGTGGACTGGGAGGACGACAGCGGTGCGCTGCGCGTCAATCGCGGCTGGCGGGTGCAGATGTCCAATGCCATCGGTCCCTACAAGGGCGGTATCCGGTTTCACCCGACGGTCACGCCGTCCGTGCTGAAATTCCTTGGCTTTGAACAGGTGTTCAAGAACGCGCTGACCGGTCTGCCACTGGGCGGCGGCAAGGGCGGGTCGGATTTCGAACCCGTCGGCCGCAGTGATCGGGAAATCATGCGCTTCTGCCACGCTTTCATGGCGGAACTGGCGCACCATATCGGCCCGGATCAGGATGTGCCTGCGGGCGACATCAACGTCGGCACCCGCGCGATCGGATACCTGTTCGGTGCCTACAAACGGCATCACCGCCAGTTTCAGGGGGCTCTCACCGGCAAGGGCACCAGCTTTGGTGGCAGTGCCATGCGGGTCGAGGCCACGGGATACGGGTTGATCTATTTCGTCCAGGCGATGCTGGCCGAACAGGGCGCAGAGATCGCGGATCAGCGCATCGCCATTTCAGGCATGGGCAACGTGGCACTGCACGCCGCGGAAAAGGCCATCGCGCAGGGGGGCCGGGTGATATCCCTGTCCCATTCCGGCGGCACGCTTCTTGCCGGGGACGGCTATTCCCCCGAGGCGCTGGATTGGGTCCGCACAACCCGTGCGCAGGGGCAGGACGTCGCCGATGCACCGTCGCATCTGGGCCTGTCGTTTGTTGAGGGAAAGAAACCGTGGGGGGCCGACGCCACCGTTGCCCTGCCTTGCGCCACCCAGAACGAAATGGACAAAGCGGACGCCAAGGCCGCCGTGGACGCGGGCCTGCGCTATCTGGCCGAAGGGGCCAACATGCCGCTCACAGCGGACGCCGCCGCCCATATCGAGGGGGCAGGCATCCCCTATGGTCCCGGCAAGGCCGCGAATGCGGGCGGGGTGGCCATTTCCGGGCTGGAGATGAGCCAGAACGCCCACGGGCGGTTTTCATCGGCGCAGGAGGTCGACGCATCCCTCAGATCCATCATGCGCGATATCCACGACCGCGCCGCCGACGAGGGGCGGGATGGCGGCGCCATCAACTACCGACGCGGTGCCAATATCGCGGGCTATCGCAAGGTGGCACAGGCGGTGTCGGCCTTCGGGATCATCGCATGACCGGGGCGGAGCTGTTTGTCGCATGCCTTGAAGCGGCCGGGATCGACGTGATCTTTGGCGTCCCGGGCGAAGAGAATTCCGACCTGATGTTGGCGCTGCATGGGTCGTCGGTCCGCTTTGTCCTGACCCGGCACGAGCAGTCGGCGGCCTTCATGGCATCGGTTCACGGGCGGCTGACTGGGCGGCCTGCGGGCTGTCTTGCCACGTTGGGACCGGGGGCCACCAACCTTGTGACCGGGGTGGCCGACGCCACGCAGGATTTCGCGCCGTTGCTGGCCATCACGGGGCAGGGCGAAACGGACCGGCTGGCCGTATCCGAAAGCCATCAGGTCGTGGACCTGACCGCCCTGTTCGCACCGATCACGAAACACTCACAGACCCTGATGGATGCAAATGACATTCCCGGCGTCGTGGCCGAGGCACTGCGCATCGCCACGGCCCCACGCCCCGGCGCGGTGCACCTGTCGCTTCCCGTGGATGTCGCAGGCCAGACCACCGATGCCGAACCGCGCACGGTCCCGCCCCCGGCGCGGGTGGTCGCGCATGCCGACACGATCCGCAATGCCGCCGATCTGATGTCACAGGCCAAACGCCCGATGATCGTCGCCGGGGCCGGGGTGATCCGGGCAGGTGCCGCAGACAGCGTCGCCACATTCGCCACGGCGCACGACATACCCTTGGCCACCACCTTCATGGGCAACGGCATCCTTGCGCCTGACAGCCCCCTGAACCTTGGCACCATCGGCCAACCCTTTGCGGAACCCGTGGACCACGCCGCACAAGGCGCCGACCTGATCGTCGCCATCGGCTTTGACCCGATCGAAATGTCACCGACCCAGTTCGCATCGGGCGGATTGGCCCACGTGCTGCATATGGCTGAAACACCTGCGGCGGTAGATCTGGGCTGGCACATCGCGGGGGACGTGGTTGGCGACCTTGCACAATCGATCACGGCCTTGTCGCAGATGCTGGGCGGACAGGGCTGGGGGCTGTTCGACGCAGCAGCCGAGGCGCAAGCGCTTTATAGCGCCGCACGCAATCGCACGCCCGATGCGGCCGATCCGGACTGTCCGGTGCCCGCCGATATCCTGAGCGTGGTCGAGGATGCGCTTACCCCGGACGATACCGTGGTGTCGGGTGTCGGCCTGCACAAGCTCAAGATCGCGCGGTCACTGGCCGCCAAACGCCCCGGCCAGATCATCATCGCCAACGGGCTGGCCGGGATGGGCATCGCCTTGCCCGGCGCGATGGTTGCCGCCGAATTGCGCACGGTCGGGCGCGTTTTCGCCATCGTCGGGGACGGGGAGTTCCTGATGAACGTGCAGGACATGGAAACCGCGGCCCGGTTGCAGTCACCGATTACCGTGCTGTTGTGGGAGGATGGGGGCTATGGCCTGATTGAGGAAAAGCAGGCGGTTGAAGAGGGATCGCATGTGGACCTGTCCTTTGGCAATCCGGGCTGGGCGGACCTGTGCCGTGCCTTCGGCTGGGCGCACAAATCGGTGGACCGGCTGTCGGGCCTTGCATCGGCGCTACGGTCGAGCCGCGACCACGACGGCCCGCTGCTGATCACGATGAAAGTCGATTACAGCGACGGCATGGGCGCCGACTGACGCAGCACCGAAAGGAACAAATGGAAAAGACAGACGACATACCGGACCTGATCCCCTTGCCGACGCCACACACCGCCGACGGTCAGTCAAGGCGCGTGGGGGTCGAGGTCGAGATGGGCGGACTGCCCGCCGCACAGGTGGCCGCAGGTCTGGCGATGGCGTGCGGCGGTACGGTCGATGAACACAGCGCGCATGCGTTCGAAGTGTCGGGCAGCCGTTTCGGCGATGTCGAGGTCTATCTGGACACCCGGTTTCGCAAGGAAGCCGAAACGTGGTTGCATCAGGGCGGCCTTGACCTGGCGCAGCTGGTGGTCCCGGTCGAGGTGGTGACCCCGCCAATCGAACCTGACCTGCTGGGCGAACTGGACCACGCCATGCAAGCGCTGGCGGACGCAGGGGCCACGGGCACGGCCGATGGCCTGCTGTTGGGTTTTGGGGTGCATCTGAACGTCGAGATTGCCGGCGAAAGCGCCGACCAGATCGGCGCCGTCCTGACCAGCTTTGCCCTGCTGGAAGAGACGCTGCGCGACACCCTGCAAATCGACGCGACCCGCCGTCTGCTGCCCTTTACCGCGCGGTATCCGACGGCGATGATCGACCGGCTGGTGGCGGAACGCGGTGCCGGGATGGATGCGCTTGTTCAACTCTATCTGGACGAGAACCCGACCCGTAATTCGGCGCTGGACATGTTGCCCGTCTTTGCCCATCTCGCCCCCGACGCGGTGGCGGAACGCATCACCGACGATGCCGTCACCGCACGCCCCACCTATCATTACCGGTTGCCCGATTGCCGGCTGGACGAAAGCGGGTGGAGCATCACCGCGGAATGGAACCGCTGGACGGTGATCGAACGCGCGGCACGGGATCCGATCCTGTCCGAACTGTGCGCGGCCTGGCTGGAACACCGGGCCGCCTGGCCGGAGGGCAGGGGGCAGTGGGCAAAGACAGCTGCTGATATCCTGCGCGCCCATGGGCTGGAGTTCCCGGCATGACCCGGCCGCGTATCGGCGTCACCGTGTCCCGCCGCAGCGGTTGGCGCATATTCCCGCTGATGGCCTTCAACATCTGGTTGGCGGGGGGCAAGGCGCTGCGCTGGCAAACCGCAGACGCCATTGATCTGGACGCGGCGGACGGGGTCGTGATCGGCGGCGGCGATGACATTTCGCCCATGCTCTACGGCGGGAAGGTGGCGGCGCAGGTCCGGCTTGATCCCGCGCGGGACGCCATGGAAAAGCAGGTGGTGTTGGATGCGGTGGCCGCAGGCATTCCGGTGCTGGGCATCTGCCGGGGTGCGCAGATGCTGAACGTTGCAACGGGCGGCACGCTGCACCAGGACGCATACGACACCTTCCCGTCCCGCTTCTACAAGACGATCCTGCCCCGCAAATGCGTCGACGTGGTGCCGGACACGCGGCTCAGCCAGATCCTGTGCACCACGACGCTGAACGTGAACGCGCTGCACACCCAGGCGGTGGATGGGCTGGGCGCGGATATCGCCGTGGCCGCCCGGGACGCGGGCGGCATGGTGCAGGCCATCGAACGCACCAGCGATCCCTTTGCCGTCGGCGTTCAGTGGCACCCCGAGCACATCTTTTACCGCGCGGGCCACAGGCGCCTGTTTCAGGCCCTTGTCACCGCCGCAAGGGCCGCACGTTCCGACAGGCCGCAAGTGCGTGCGGTGCAGCACGAGATGACACGGTGACCGGCCCGCGCGCTGGAAATTTCCCATACCGGGCTAGATGTTAGCCCATCCCCCACGCCGCTCCGGCATCAGATCGGGCGGCAAACGACACCACGACCAAGGAGGCACAATGCTCTTTTCTCTGAACGACATGACCGGATTTACCGCGGCTGCGGAGGATTTCGAAGGGTCCGTGATCGACGTCTATCTGGAAAGAGACACGTGGCGGATCAGCCACCTTGTGCTTGATATTGGCGGGTTCATGGAAAACCACGTCGTGGCCGTCCCGGGCAGCGTCATTGCAGGCGTTTCGCCCGGTGACCGCACGGTGAATGTGTCCCTGACCAAGGCCAGGGCCGAGGCGGCGCGCCCGCTCAGCGATGTGTCCATCGCCGAAGGCGCGAACATATCCGCCTTGCCTGACCTTCTGTTCGGTGCGGATGCCGATGCCGTGGCGCGCCAGTTCTTCTTGACCGAAGGGTCGGCAGAACGCCATGTCGCATTGTCGGCGGCGGCAGCCTCCAGGGCCACGCACAACGGCGAAGAGATCGGTCAGGTGATCAGCTTCATCGCGGATGCCGAAACTTTGGTAGCCAGCCACATCACCGTCGACACGGGCGTCGATGTCCCGAAATCACAGCATGTCCTGCCCGTGGCGCT
Source organism: Pseudomonadota bacterium (assembly GCA_038527345.1). GTDB lineage: Bacteria > Pseudomonadota > Alphaproteobacteria > Rhodobacterales > Rhodobacteraceae > Tateyamaria. Next base: position 5,849 of record JBCBFX010000030.1, read on the forward strand.
GGTCGAGCGGGTCGGCGATGCCAGTTCGGGCACGGTCTTGTCCGTCGACAAGGATCGCCTCGCCGCCAGCCCCGGGCTGGAAGAGTTCGACGGACTGGACCGCCACTGGATCGACCGCGTCGCATCCTACTACGGGCTGACCTGACACGCAGTGCAGAAAAGCGCGTATTTCCAATGTGTTAGGGGAAAATGGCGGAGAGACAGGGATTCGAACCCTGGGTGGGCTTGCACCCACAACGGTTTTCGAGACCGCCCCGTTCGACCACTCCGGCACCTCTCCGCGGGGGTCTGTCCGGTGCGTTTAGTGGCAAGTCCCCGCGCTGGCAAGGCAGATTTTGCTCATTTACCCTGTCACGGGGATTTTGATGGAACTTGCCGTGAATTCGCATACCATTTTGCTCAAACATGAACAGTGCAAGGATCCGACACTCATGCATGCGATGCGACAGACATATGCAATCTGGCTGGCGGCGCTGGCCCTGATCTGCGCGCCGATGGTGGCCGCAGCCGCCGACCGGGCCAAGCTGGAGGCATTCCTGGAAGTCACCGGTTTCGACGTGGCGCTGGAAAGCATCCGCCTGTCGGCAGGCTCCGCGCCCGAGATGCTGGGCTTTCAGGCCGAGGATTTCGGCTCGGAGTGGACGCGCCTGACCGGGGATGTGTTCGCCACCGACAAGATGCACGGCATGGCGCTTGATATTCTCGAAAAGACACTGGACGACGACATGCTCAGCCATGCGGCGGACTTCTATGCCACGGACCTGGGCAAGCGGCTGGTGGTGGCTGAAAACAAGTCACACATGTCCGAACAAGAAGAGCTGGTGGCCGAAAGCGGCGAGGCAATCGTCGAGGGGCTGGCGGCGCTGGACAGCCCGCGGCTGGAATATCTGCGCCGGATGAACGTCGCGTCCGACACCGCCGGCGTCAGCGTTCGTGCGATCCAGGAGATCCAGGTGCGGTTCCTCATGGCGGCGGCCGGGGCGGGGATTATCGAACTTGAACTGGACGAAGCGGGCCTGCGCGCCTTGCTGGGCCGGGACGAGGACGCGCTCAAGGCCGATCTGGCCCATGGCGCGCTGACCGGGGCCGCCTATACCTATCAGGCGTTTTCGGATGACGAGGTCCTGGCCTATGCCGAGGCGCTGGAACATCCCAAGATGCGCGAAGTCTATGACCTGATGAACGCCGTGCAATACGAGATCATGGCCAACCGGTTCGAGGCGCTGGCCCGAGCGATGGAGGGTATGCAGCCCAGTCAGGACCTGTGATGCGGGTTCTGTATGCCTGTGTTTTGATGATTGCGGCGACATTGCCGCTGCGCGCCGATACCGAAGCCAGCCGTCTTGTGGACGCCATGGGAATCCCTGCGCTGATCGTGTCGTTTACGCAGGACGGGATGGCATCGGCCAGGGACCTGGATGCGTCGTTTCTGGGCGGGCAGGGCGGTGACGTCTTTTTCGAGACCGTGCGCCGCCTGCACGATCCTGCCCGGATGGAGGCGGAGTTGCGCGCCGCCATGACCGCCGCCCTGGATCCGGCTGCGGCGCGGCAGGCGCTGGTGTTCTTTGAAAGCGATCAGGGCACCCGGATCATCGAACTGGAGGTCGAGGCGCGGCGCGCCATGGTGGACGACGCCCTGGAAGAGGCGGCCAAGGCCGCTGCCGACAACGCCGGTGACGCGGTCCTGCGCCTGCTGTCGGTGCGCGACCTGGTCGATGGCAACACGGACATTGCCGTGGCCGCACAGGCTGCGTTCTTTGACGGGCTGGCCTTTGCTTCGGGCACCAGCGACAGACCCGACATCGAATCCCGTCGCGGCGTCATCGCCGAAGAGACACGGCAATGGCTTACGGGATATTACATGCTGGTGGCTTCGGCCCTGCCCGAAGATGATTTCGATACCTATATCGCATTCTGGGAAACCGATGTGGGGCAGGCGGTGGATGACGCCATGTATGCCGCATTTGAAACCAGCTACGTATCGCTGTCCTACGGGCTGGGACAGGCCGTCGGGCGGTTGATGCCGCAGAACGATCTGTAACACGTTCCCTGACCCGCAAAGGCCCCTTGACTTGGGCTTGCGATAGGCACATAAGCCCGCCATCCGGCCAGCGCTTTGCTGGCCTGCTTTTGTTTTGACACCGTCCCATCGCAGGACGCGCAGTTCGAGGCGGCGAAAGCCATGAAACGCCGGGCAACCGGGGCCACAGGACGCGGCAGATAAAGGAAGACCGAAATGTTCGCGGTTATGAAAACCGGCGGCAAGCAGTACAAGGTTCAATCGGGCGACACGCTCCGCGTTGAAAAGCTGGCCGCAAATGCAGGTGACACTGTCCAATTCAACGAAATTCTGATGATCGGTGGCGACAAGCCGCAGGTTGGCAGCCCCGTTCTGGCCGACGCCGGCGTGCAGGCCGAAGTCGTTGAACAGATCAAGGGGCCCAAGACGATCAATTTCGTCAAGCGCCGCCGCAAGCACAGCTCGAAACGGACCAAGGGCCACCGCCAGCAACTGACGCTGGTGAAAATCACCGACATCCTCGCATCGGGTGCGGGCAAGTCGGGCGTGATGGCCGCCGAAAACGGCGCTGGTTTCGCAATCGCCGCGGGTGCAACCGCTGCGGCCAAACCCGCCAAGAAAGCCGCGACAAAGGCCGAGGCCCCAAAGGCCGAAGCGCCCAAAGCTGAAAAGCCCAAGGCCGAAGCCAAGCCCAAGAAAGCAGCCCCCAAGGCCGCCGCCGGTGCGGACGACCTCAAGGAGTTGTCGGGTGTGGGCCCCGCGTTGGAAAAGAAGCTGCACGAAAACGGTGTGACCACCTTCGCGCAGATCGCAGCATGGACGCCCGAAGATGTGGCAGACATGGACGAGAAACTGTCTTTCAAAGGTCGGATCGAGCGTGAAGGCTGGATCGAACAGGCCAAAGAAAAGACCAAAGGCTAAGGAGACAGACACATGGCACATAAAAAAGCAGGTGGTAGCTCCCGTAACGGTCGCGATTCCGCGGGCCGTCGTCTTGGCGTGAAACTGTACGGTGGCCAGGCCGCCATTCCCGGCAACATCATCGTGCGCCAGCGCGGCACCAAGTTCTGGCCGGGCCAGGGCGTCGGCATGGGCAAGGATCACACGATCTTTGCAACCGTCGACGGCGCCGTGACGTTCCACAAGGGACTGAAGGGCCGCACGTTCATTTCGGTGCTTCCGGTCGCGGAGGCTGCTGAATAAGCCGAACCAGACAGGTTTTTCGAAATCAGAGGGGATCGGCGACACCGCCGGTCCCCTTTGTCTTTTTATGCAGAAAGGGCGGTCACATGACCGACCAGATTGAAACAGTACGTTTGACCCTGCGCCCGCCTGTCATGGCGGATGCCGCGGCCCTTGCGCAGCATGCCAATGACCACGAGGTAACGCGCTGGCTGACGCAGTTGCCCTATCCCTATACCGAAGACGACGCCAAGGCATTCATCGCCCGCCAGACCGGTGGCGACACCTTTGCCATCTGTCTTGACGGGTCCCCCGTGGGCTGCGTCGGCACGTCGGGCGAGTTCGGCTACTGGCTGGGCCGCGCACATTGGGGGCAAGGCATCGCGACCGAGGCCGCACATGCGGTATTGGATCGCCATTTCGCCGCCCATGGCCGCAATCTGACCAGCGGACATGCGATCGGCAATGCCCGGTCGCGGCGCGTTCTGCTCAAGTTGGGGTTCCGCGACTGCGGCGTGACCGACCGCACCCACGCAATCACTGGTGCCGTGCGCCAACAACAGATCATGGCGCTGACGGCGTCCCAATGGAGGGCGGTGGCATGACCACGTTCGACAAACCGGTTCTGACCGGTCCCCGCGTCACGTTGCGCGATGTGCAGGACGGGGATACCGACGCCCGGCTCGCCCTTGGGAATACGCCCGAGATCGTCAAGATGTTTGGCGGCGACCCTGCACAGGTCCGCGACATCACGCGCGACGCGGCTCAGGCCTGGGTCGACGCGCAGCGGAACGAAGTGCACGCCTGGGTCATCGAGGCGGCCGGAACGCTGCTGGGTGCCATCCGCCTGCACACGCTGAACCCCGCCGACAAGCGGGCACAGATTGCCATCGGCATTCTTGATCCGCGGGCGCTGGGGCAGGGCTTTGGCACCGAAGCGATGCAGGTGCTGGCCACCCACGCCTTTGATACAATGGGGTTGCACCGTCTGGGCTGCCGCGTTCTGGACTTCAACGCGCGGGCCATTGGGGCCTATGAAAAGGTCGGCTTTGTGGTCGAGGGGCGCGAACGCGAAGCAGCCCTGATCGGCAACACCTGGCACGACGACCTGATCATGGGGTTGCTGGACCGCGACCTGGTGCGGCTGTCATGACGGTCGCCATCGCATCCTTCGCAGTCTTTGCCGCGTCCCAGGTGGGCACGCCGGGGCCTGCGAACATGGCGCTGCTGGCCACCGGCGCGCGCTATGGCTTTCGTGCCGCGCTGCCCTTTGTGGTGGGCGTGGCCCTGGGCAAGCAACTGGTGATCTGGCCCGTGGGCTTTGGCCTTATGGAACTGGCCGACCGGGTGCCATGGCTGTTCGAGACGCTCAAGTGGGCCTCGGCCGCCTATATCATCTGGTTGGCGTGGAAGGTGGCCAACCTGCGCCTGAACCTGGGTGGGGCGCCGCGTGCGCCGGGCTTTGCCGCCGGGCTGATCGTGCACCCGTTGAACCCCAAGGCGTGGGCAATGATCGTGGCCGGGTTCACCGGTTTCGTCACGCCGGGCAGCGACCCCCTGATCGCCACCGCAACCATTGGTGGCGTCTTGCTGGCCACGCAGGCGGTCCTGCACCCGATCTGGACGCTGGCAGGCGACCGTATCGCACGCACCCTCGCAGGAACGCGCGCGGAACCCTATCTGATGTACACCCTCGCGGCGCTCACCGTCGCATCGGTGCTGTTTGTTCTGTTCGGAGGAGGGACATGACAATGGAGATGAAGAAAATCGTGACACAGCCCGTCATCGCGACCGAGCGCTTTGTGCTGCGGCCCTTGCGCAAGTCCGACATGGGCCTGATCGAAATGCACGCCAGCGACGAACGGGTGGCGCGCATGACCCCCTCCATCCCGCACCCGGTGCCGCCCGGCATGATCGAAGCCTTCGTGACCCGCGCCATGGCCGATGATCGGGACGAAGACGTCTGGGCCATGGATGACGAACAGTCGCCGGGCACCGAGGTCATGGGCCTGATCTCGCTCACGCGCATGGACCGCAACCAGTCCGAGGTCGCCTATTGGGTGGCCCCGCATTTCTGGAACACCGGCCTTGCGTCCGAAGCCGTGCAGGCGCTGGTGCAGGCCAACCCGATGGGCAACGACACCATGTTCGCCTCCGTGTTTCAGGACAACCCGGCCTCGGCCCGGGTGTTGACCCATTGCGGCTTTGAATATCTCGGCGACGCCGAAAGCTTTTCGGTCGCCCGCGACGCCACGGTGCCCACATGGACCTACAGCCGCAAACTCTGATCCTCGTGTCGCCCCGTCTCTGTCCCGAAAAATCCCGGGGGAGGCGCGCAGCGCCGGGGGCAGAGCCCCCGACACCCTCGACACCCGTTCCCATCGGGTGTGACTTGCTCTAGGACGGCCCCATGAAGTTTCTTGATCTGGCCAAGGTTTACATCCGCTCCGGCGCGGGCGGCAACGGGTGCATCTCGTTCCGGCGCGAAAAGTATATCGAATATGGCGGCCCCGATGGCGGCGATGGCGGCACCGGCGGGTCGGTCATTGCCGAAGCGGTGGACGGTCTGAACACGCTCATCGACTTCCGCTATCAGCAGCATTTCTTTGCCAGGAACGGCCAGCCCGGCATGGGCCGCCAGCGCACCGGCAAGGATGGTGACGACATCGTGTTGCGCGTGCCTGCGGGCACCGAAATCCTGGACGAGGATCAGGAGACGGTGATCGCCGACCTGGTCAACGTGGGCGACAGGGTCGAACTGGCCCGCGGCGGCAACGGTGGCTGGGGCAACCTGCATTTCAAGTCCGCCACCAACCAGGCCCCGCGCCGGTCCAATCCCGGACAGGACGGCGTCGAACGCACCCTGTGGCTGCGGCTCAAGCTGATTGCCGATGTGGGCCTGCTGGGTCTGCCCAACGCGGGCAAATCGACCTTCCTCGCCACCACCTCCAACGCGCGCCCCAAGATCGCCGACTACCCCTTTACCACCTTGCATCCGAACCTCGGCGTAGTGGGGGTGGACAATACCGAATTCGTTGTCGCCGACATCCCCGGCCTGATCGAAGGGGCGTCCCAAGGGCGGGGCCTGGGCGATCTGTTTCTGGGTCACGTGGAACGCTGCGCGGTGCTGCTGCATCTGGTCGACGGCACGTCCGAAACGGTGGCCGAGGATTATGCCACCATCATCGCCGAGCTTGAGGCCTATGGCGGTGATCTGGCCGACAAGCCCCGCGTGACAGTGCTGAACAAGATCGACGCGCTGGATGAAGAAGAGCGGGCAAAGGCCTGTGATAAATTGGAAAAGGCCAGCGGTGGTCCGGTGATGATGATGTCGTCGGTCGCACGCGAAGGGGTCACAGAGGTGCTGCGCACTCTGCGCGGTCAGATCGACGACGACCGCCTCCGACACCGCCCCGCCAAGGAGGCCGAGCCGTGGCGTCCCTGACGGCATCGAAACGTCTGGTGGTCAAGATCGGATCGGCCCTGCTGGTGGACCGAAAAACAGGCGACTTGCGTCAAGATTGGCTGACGAGCCTCGCACAGGACGTGCATTGGCTGACGGGCCACGGCGTTCAGGTGGTGCTGGTGTCCTCGGGCTCCATCGCGCTGGGTCGCGGTGTACTGCATCTGCCCGACGCCGATCTGGCGCTGGAACAGTCCCAGGCCGCAGCGGCGGTGGGCCAGATCCGCCTTGCCCGCGCCTACGAAGAGGCACTGGCCCCGCATGCCATCACCACCGCACAGGTGCTCATGACGCTGGAAGACAGCCGCGACCGCCGCCGCTATCTCAATTCCCGCGCCACGCTGGAACAGCTGCTGGGCCTCGGCGTTGTGCCCATCGTCAACGAAAACGACACCGTGGCCACGGATGAAATCCGCTTTGGCGACAATGACCGCCTCGCGGCGCAGATCGCGGCAACGATCGGGGCGGATACGCTGGTGCTGCTGTCGGATGTGGACGGGTTCTATAGCGCAAACCCCGCCACCGACCCGGCTGCGCAACGGTATGACACCATAGACACCATCACCCCGGCGATCGAGGCGATGGCGGGCGACGCCGGCTCGGGCCTGTCCAAGGGCGGGATGAAAACCAAGCTGATGGCGGCCAGGACGGCAACCGCCGCGGGCTGCGCCATGGTGATCTGCCACGGTGCCGCGCTGCGCCCGCTCGACGCGCTGGAACGGGGGGCCAACGCCACGTGGTTCACCGCCACGCTGGACCCGCAGGCCGCCCGGAAACGCTGGATCGCCGCGATGAAGCCACAGGGCAGCCTGACTGTCGACGCAGGAGCCGCGCACGCTTTATCAAAGGGAAACAGCCTGTTGCCTGCTGGAGTTCATGCTGTCGCAGGCCAATTCGGCCGCGGTGAACCGGTGGCGCTGATCAACACCGACGGCCACCGCATGGGCGTGGGCCTGACCCGCTACACCGCCGAAGAAGCACGCAAGATCGCCGGACACCACAGCACGGAAATCGAAACGCTGCTGGGCTATCCCGGCCGCGCAGCACTTATCCACCGGGATGATATGGCACTCTGACGTTTCTTCTGGCTATAAATATCCCCGCCGGAGGCATCAGAGTCTCTGGCGCCCCGCCTGCAAAGGACGCGACAGATGAAAGACCTCGACAACATCCCCGCCCTGATGGCCGACATCGGTGACCGCGCCAGAACCGCCGCCGCCACGCTGGCCACCGCCAGTGCCGAACGCAAGCACGCAGCGCTGATCGCGGCGGCCGAACATGTCTGGACCGCGCGCGCCGATATCATCGCCGCCAACGCGCAGGACATGGCATTTGGCCGGGACAAGGGCCTGAACGACGCCATGATGGACCGGCTGCGGCTGGACGAGGACCGCGTCCGCGGCATCGTCGACGGCCTGCGCGCCGTTGCCGAACAGGCTGACCCCGTGGGCCAGGTGCTGGCCGAATGGACGCAACCCTCCGGCCTGAACATCCAGCGTGTGCGCACCCCCTTGGGCGTGATCGGGGTGATCTATGAAAGCCGCCCCAACGTGACGGCGGATGCGGGCGCGCTGTGCCTGAAAGCCGGCAATGCGGTGATCCTGCGTGGCGGCTCCGAAAGCTTTCACAGCTCCGGCGCGATCCACGCCGCGATCCAGGCCGGATTGCGCGATGCCAACCTGCCCGAAGACGCGGTGCAACTGGTGCCCACGCGCGACCGCGCCGCCGTGTCCGAGATGCTGACCATGACCGACCATATCGACGTGATCGTGCCGCGCGGGGGCAAGGGTCTGGTGGGTCTGGTCCAGCGCCAGGCCCGGGTGCCGGTCTTTGCCCATCTCGAAGGGATCGTGCACATCTTCGTGGACAAGGCCGCAGACGCCGAAAAGACGTTGCAGGTCGTGCTGAACGCCAAAACGCGGCGCACGGGCATCTGCGGGGCCGCCGAATGCCTGCTGATCCACCGCGATGTGGTGGGCACGGTCGGGCAGGGGCTGGTACGCGCGCTGATGGATGCGGGTGTCCGGGTGCATGGCGATGCGGACCTGCAGGCCATTGACGGGGTCATCGCCGCCACGGATGACGATTGGGGCCGCGAATACCTCGACATGGATATCGCGGCGCGCGTTGTGGACGATATCGATGCGGCCATCGCCCATATCCGGCGCTACGGCTCGGAGCATACCGATTGCATCCTGACCGAGGATGCGGCGGCCGCCTCACAGTTCTTCAACCGGCTCGACAGTGCCATCCTGATGCACAATGCCTCGACCCAGTTTGCGGATGGGGGCGAGTTTGGCATGGGGGCCGAAATCGGCATCGCCACCGGGAAGATGCACGCCCGCGGACCCGTGGGGGCGGCGCAACTGACCAGTTTCAAGTACCTTGTGCGCGGGGACGGAACGGTGCGCGCCTAGAACGTGATGGTCAGCGGCTGGTCGGGATCGCTGGTATATCGCACCCTGCGCTGCGCGTCGGCGGCATGAACCGACAGCAAGGCGAACTGCACATGCGCCGGGGCCAGATCGTCCGGCACATCACCCCGCAACGACTGCCACAGCATTTCATCAAACCCGAACTTTTCGGCATGGCCGCGCAATTCCCACACCCCGTCGGTCAGCCCAATCTCGATCCGGCCGCCATAGGGCATCGCGGTTTCAAGGCACTGGATCGCCAGAAACACCAGACGCATCGCCCAGCGGGGCTGCGCATCGAGCGGACCGTAAGCCGCGGTCAGGCGCCCGCCCCGGGTCATGTCCTGCAGGATCGACACGACCTCGGCCCGGCCCATCTGCTGCGCGCCTGCAGCCCCGTAGGCCACGCGGAAAAACCGGATCCGCGCGCTGGCATTGCCGACGCTTTCGGAAATCAGGTCCAGCTCCGGGCCCGTGCCGGTCCCGGCCATGTCCAGCAGTTCCAACCCGTTGTTGATTGCCCCGATCGGGGATATCAGGTCGTGACAGATGCGGCTGCCGATCAGCGCCGCAAGGTTGACGTTACTGTGCCCCATGGGCGCTCTCCGACAAAAGGCTGAACATGGACGATCTCAATGCCATACTGGCTCCCGGCATGTTGGTGCGCCATCCCGATCATGCGGAATGGGGCGTTGGACAGGTGCAAAGCAACATTGCAGCAAAGGTTACCGTGAACTTCCCAGAGGTGGGCAAGGTTGTGATTGATGGCACGCGCATCGCGCTGACTCCGGTCTTTGATGCATGATGATCCTTTCCGAAGTGTTAACGTGATGCAACCATAACGCGTGGGCACCGGAATGCTCTACCTTTTCGCGGACTTGCCCGATAAGAAGCGCGCGCCATGACCTTGATCCATACGCCAGACTTCCGCGTCAGCCTTGCCCGGACAGCCAAGGACCTACGCGACGCGCAGCGCCTGCGCTATGACGTGTTTGTCACGGAACTGGGCGGCGGCGGCGCGATGGTTGATCATGATTCGCGTATCGAACAGGATCGGTTCGATCCGTATTTCGACCACATGCTGCTGTGGGACGATGCCGTGGGCCGGGTTGTCGGGGTTTATCGCATGTTGCGGGCGGAACAGGCCACGGCGGCGGGGCAGTTCTATTCCGAGGACGAATACGATCTGGATCCCTTGCGCCGCAGCGGCCGCCGCCTGCTGGAACTGGGCCGGTCCTGTGTACATGCCGATTATCGCGGCGGGGCAGCCATGTATCATCTGTGGCACGGGCTGGCCGCCTATGTGGCGGATCATGCGGTCGACGTGATGTTCGGCGTGGCCTCGTTTCACGGGACGGATGTGGCGGCCCTGGCCCAGCCCTTGTCGCTGCTGCACCATCGGCATCTTGCCCCGGCGCCGCTGCGGGTGGCGGCGCGTGCACCGGGTGCGGTGCCCATGGATATGCTGCCTCCGGACCGGATCGACCGCCGTGCGGCCATGGTGCAGGTGCCCAGCCTGATCAAGGCGTACCTGCGCCTGGGGGGCGTCGTGGGGGAGGGGGCGTTTGTCGACCATGCCTTCAACACCACCGATGTCTGCCTGATCATGGACACTGCCGCCATGTCGGGCCGGCAGAGGCGGATCTACGGAGCGGCGGTGCCATGACCATCACGTGGGATGGCGGGCCGCCGCCGCGGCATGATCCGCCCGGGGTGATGGGCTGGCTGCGTATCCTGCGCCGCGCGCTGCTGATCGTCGCGACGATTCTGCTGGGCCTGGCCGTGCTGCTGCCCTTGCGTCTGATCGAACGCCCGCTTTTCGGACTGCACCGCCCCTGGACCCCCTGGATCACCCAGGCGGTGTGCAAGCTGTCGCTGTTCTGGTTGGGCTTGGCGTTTTGTCGCAGCGGGCGGCCCATGCAGGGGCGTGGTGCGATTGTCGCCAACCATTCAAGCTGGCTTGACATTTTCGTGCTGAACGCATCCGACCGCATCTATTTCGTGTCGAAATCCGAAGTGGCCGGGTGGACCGGCATCGGAACCTTGGCGCGCGCCACCGGCACGCTGTTCATCGCCCGCGACCCGCGCCAGGCCAAGGTGCAGACCCAGCTGTTCGAAGAGCGGCTGATGGCGGGCCAGCGCCTGTTGTTCTTTCCCGAAGGCACCAGCACCGACGGGCTGCGCGTGCTGCCGTTCAAGACCACGCTCTTTGCCCCGTTCTTTGCCGCCGGCCTGCACGAGGAACTGCAGCTCCAGCCGGTGACGGTGAACTACCATGCACCCGTCGGCGCGCCGGACCTGCGCACCTATGGCTGGTGGGGCGACATGAGTTTCGGCGCGCATCTGCTGGCAACCCTGGCCCTGCGGCGGCAGGGGCGGGTCGAGGTGGTTTACCACCCGCCCTTGCGTGCCGCGGAGTTCGGCAGTCGCAAGGTGCTGGCCGCGCGGGCCGAGGCGGCGGTGCGGGCGGGCCACGGCTTTGACGGGACCGTCCCCGGCTGATCCAATTGCCGCTGCGCGACGACATGTTTCGAGGGGGCTCTGCCCCCATCGCCTCGCGGCGATTCCCCCGGGATTTTTCAGGACAGAGACGGTGCGGAGCGTTAACAAAAGGTGAGCTTGGGGCGCAAGGGTTAACGAAACTGTTGCGTGCTTGTGGGACGGATCGTGCGGTGCCGCCGTACACTGGCCGTGCACAAGCTGTGCACCGTCTGTGCACCGCTTTGGAACACGATCCGGCCCGCCCGGTTTTGCGGGGCTTGCCAAGGGGGACAAAACCCCATAAAGCGCGCCCATTCAATCCGCAGTTCGGGGCGGGCAGCCCGGGGGAGACATCCCCGGCATGTCCACCGGTTGGCGTATTCGCGCTGATACCCCGGGCAAGGCGAAAACCGGAAAAGGAAACGATACATGGCTCTTCCCGAGTTCTCCATGCGTCAGCTGCTGGAAGCTGGCGTTCACTTCGGCCACCAGACACAACGCTGGAACCCGCGCATGTCGCCGTTCATCTATGGCGCGCGCAACGGCATTCACATCATGGACCTGACGCAGACCGTTCCCATGCTGGACCAGGCGTTGCAGGCCATTCGCGACACCGTCGCCAAGAACGGCCGCATCCTGTTTGTCGGCACCAAGCGTCAGGCCGCACAGCCCATCGCCGATGCCGCAGAGAAATGCGCGCAGTATTACATGAACCACCGCTGGCTGGGTGGCACGCTGACCAACTGGCAGACCGTGAGCCAATCGATCAACCGTCTGAAATCGATCGACGAACAGGCCGCCAACGGCTTTGAAGGTCTGACCAAGAAAGAGCGCCTGGGCATGGAACGTGACCAGGGCAAGCTGGAAGCCAGCCTGGGCGGCATCCGCGAGATGGGTGGTCGGCCCGACCTGCTGTTTGTCATCGACGTCAAGAAAGAGGCGCTTGCCGTGGCCGAGGCCAACAAGCTGGGCATCCCGGTGGTGGCCGTGGTCGACACCAACTGTTCGCCCGACGGTGTCGATTACATCATCCCCGGCAATGATGACGCGGCCCGTGCCATCGCCTTGTATTGCGATCTGGCGGCGCGTGCGGCGCTGGACGGCATGAGCGCCCAACTGGGTGCTGCCGGCGTGGACCTGGGTGCCATGGAAGAGGCCCCTGTCGAAGAGGCCGTCGCCGAAGAGAGCACCGGTGTCGAGGTCGGCGAAGCGTCGTCCGAGGCCGTGTCGAACGACGCCATCGCCAAGGATGCGCCGCTGGACATCGAATCGACGCAAGAGACCGTCGAGAAGGCCGAGAGCTGATCCGGTCCCCGGACTGATACAGGCGGCGGTGTACGCACCGCCGCGAACCCATTCGAATTGAGGAGAGCCAACAGATGGCAATCACAGCAGCATTGGTGAAAGAACTGCGCGACAGCACCGGCGCAGGCATGATGGACGCCAAGAAGGCGCTGACCGAAACCGATGGCGACATGGAAGCCGCCGTCGACTGGCTGCGCACCAAGGGTCTGGCGAAAGCCGCCAAGAAGTCGGGCCGTACAGCCGCCGAGGGCCTTGTGGCTGTCGTCGTCGATGGCGGCACCGGTGTGGCCGTCGAAGTGAACTCGGAAACCGACTTTGTCGGCAAGAATGCCGAGTTCCAGGATATGGTTGCCGGCATCGCCAAGGCCGCCCTGTCCGTCGATGACGTCGAGGCGCTGAAAGCGGCCGACATGGGGGGCAAGTCCGTCGCTGACGTCGTGACCGACAAGATCGCCACCATCGGCGAAAACATGAGCGTGCGCCGGATGGCCAAGATCTCGGGCGGTACGGTCGTGTCTTATGTCCACAACGCCGCCACTTCCGGCATGGGCAAGATCGGTGTGCTGGTCGCCATGGACGGCGGTGACGCTGCATTCGGCAAGCAGGTCGCGATGCACATCGCGGCCGTGAACCCCGCCGCCCTGTCCGAAGACGACATGGACCCGGCCGTGGTCGAAAAGGAAAAGCAGGTTCAGATGGACATCGCCCGTGAAAGCGGCAAGCCCGAACAGGTCATCGAAAAGATGATCGTGGGCCGGATGAAGAAATTCGTCGCGGAATCGACCCTGTTGAACCAGCAGTTCGTGGTGAACCCTGATCTGACCGTGGCCAAAGCCGCGGAAGAGGCGGGTGCTACGATCACCGGCTTTGCCCGTCTGGAAGTGGGCGAAGGCATCGAGGTTGAAAAGGAAGACTTTGCCGCCGAAGTGGCCAAGGCCGCCAAAGGCTGACGGCTCTGCTGGGCAAACTCTGAATCAGAGTTTGGCCCAAATCCTTTGCAAGGATTTGTCTATGCGGAAACGGATGACGGCGCGTCCGACGGGGCGCGCCGCATTGCGGTGCGCCCCGCAACGGTGCACACCGCATGCGCACCCGACACCAATAACGCATATTGTGGAAATGAAGCGGGCGGGAGACGCCTTTGGGGTGCGCTCCCGCCCTGGTGTCGGCGTCCATGCCACGGGGATGAGACAGGCGGACGCAGGCAGTTTCCGACGTTGGGACGGACCAATTCGTCTTGCGATCGGATCCGGATATTTTCCGGGTTCGGACCTGAGAGCCAGCGTAATTGCGCTGGATCAGGCCCGGTGTTCCCTGGCTAAAGCCACCACTCACGGAACAGGGATAGAATGCCCAATGGCCCCATTCACGAAAAGTCCGGGATTCCTTACCCGCTGGTTAAAATTTGGAAAAAGGGGTGATTTTGCATATTATCGGAAACACATTCCACGATAAGCACCGCCCGTAATCCGCGCCATACGCAGCCGAAGCTATTGGTTTTGCAACTATTTCGGGAGTCTGGTCCGACTCAGGCTTCCAGAATGAACATCTGGTTCGCAACGGCAGCTTTCATCACGGCCTGGGCCGTGGTTTCCACCGCCAGAGCCTCACGCGCGAGCCGCAGATGCTTTTCCACGGTGGCCGAGGTCAGACCCATCAACAAGGCAATGTCCTGCATCGTCTTGCCGTCGCCCACCCATTCCAACGCCTCGCGCTGGCGTTTGGTCAGCGACCGGTTCGGCGCGGTATAGGGCAACGTCAGGATCTTGAGGTGCGCGACATTGTTCATCAGCAGGATGTCGGTGCCATGATTGGCCCAGACCAGGTCGATATCGGCCTGGCTCATCCCCGGTTTGGCGGTCAGGGCAATGGCCCCCTTGGACCGCGCCGACACGGATTTGAAGCTGATCGTATAGCCCGCATTCACCCCCATGGAGGCGTTGAATTCCAGCACGCGGTGTTCGGCCGGTGTCAGCGTCTTGGTCGACTGCATCTGGGCCAGGATGCCCCAACTGCACGCCCCTTCGTTGTTCAGGGCCCAGTTGACCATGGGCGCGTGCACATAGTGCTGCTCGCCCAGAAACACGTCCGTATAGGACCGGTCGTGGTTCGTCAGAATCACGAAATCCTCGGGATCGCCCAGCGAATTGCCCGACCGATAGCGGGTGAAGCCATAGATCAGGCGGTCAAACCCGTAGGCCGCCATACGCTGCGTGTGCATGGTCCACAGCTCTTCGATCGACTGGCAGTTCGACAGCCGGTGCAGATAGCTTTTCATTCGGTCCCCCCAAAATGACCAATGAGTGCATCCAGGGCCAGAGTATAGCCCGCAACACCAAAGCCGCAAATGACGCCCACACAGACCGGCGCGATGTGGCTGTGATGGCGAAACGCTTCGCGGGCATGGACGTTGCTGACATGCAGTTCCACCGTGGGCACCTGTGTGCCCGCTATGGCATCCCGCAACGCGATGGACGTGTGGGTATATGCACCCGCATTCAGCACGATGCCCGCATGCACCCCGCGCGCGCCGTGGATCGCATCGACCAGCGCCCCTTCGGAATTGGATTGCATGCAGGTCACCTTGACCCCCTTGGCCTGTCCATGGGCCACGCATTGCGCCTCGACCTCTGCAAGCGTCGTCGCGCCATAGACCTCCGGTTCCCGCAGGCCGAGCAGGTTCAGGTTGGGGCCATTGAGGACAAGCACGGACGTCATGGGCATAAACCTTTTGAGTTACGTGGAGTTAGCCGCAATGCCCCCGTTCTGTCCAGCCTCAGGGGGGTGAGTTCGGTGTGAACTCCACCAACCCGAGCCAATCGGCCACAAGCGCCGGTTTGTCCGATCCGCCGATGTCGATGGTCATTTCCGACCGGCGCATCAGCGCATTGGCCCCGCGCGGTGTCACCTCTTTCAACGTGAACCGCCCGCGGACCTGCGCACCGCTGACCACCGGCGACAGGAACCGCAGCCGGTCGAAGCCATAGTTGATCCCCATCGTCTGCCCCGGCAAAAGCGGAAAGCAGTCATAGGCAAAGCGGCTGGCAAGCCCGAGCGTCAGGAACCCATGCGCGATGGTGCCGCCAAAGGGCGTCTGGGCCGCGCGCTCGGGGTCGACGTGAATCCACTGGTCGTCCAGCGTGGTGTCGGCAAAGGCGTCGATCATGGGCTGATCCACGGTGATCCAGCGGTCGCTAGTCACTTCTGCGCCGATTTGCGCCGTCAGCGTGGCAAGGGCCGCGTCCCGCGCGCTCATGGATCGGGGCCGACACGGACCATGCGCTTGCCCGTGTTGTCGCCCGCGAGCAGCCCGATCAGCGCCTTGGGCGCGTTTTCCAGCCCCTCGACCACGTCCTCGGTCACCTTGATCTTGCCCTGCGCCACCCAGGCTTGCAGGGCGCGCGTGGCCTTGGCGTCGTCGGCGGCAAAGTCCATGACGATGAACCCTTCCATCCTGAGCCGTTTGACCACCACGACGCCGGGAAGGTTGCGCGGGCCAGTGGGGGTGTCGCCGTCATACTGGCTGATGGCCCCGCAACAGACCACGCGGCCCCGTTCGTTCATCAGGTTCAGCGCGGTTTCCAGGATCTCTCCGCCCACATTGTCGAAATAGACGTCGATGCCGTCAGGGCAGGCGGCACGCAGGTCCTTGAACACATTGCCCGCGCGGTAATCGACGCAGGCATCGAACCCCAGCACATCGGTGGCAAACACGCATTTTTCCGGCCCGCCCGCGATGCCCACGACGCGGCACCCCAGCGCCTTGCCGATCTGGCCCACGTATCCGCCCACCGATCCGGCGGCGGCACTGACCACGATGGTTTCGCCCGCCAGCGGCTTGCCAATCTGGAGCAGGCCGTGAAACGCGGTCTTGCCGGCAATGCCATAGACGCTGAGCAGGTGGGTCAGCTGTGGCACGCGCGGCAGTTTCTGCACCTTGTGGGCGGGGGCGACGATGTGGTCGGCCCAGACGGCCTCTGACACGACGATATCGCCCTTGGCCAACCGGTTCGATCTGCTGTCGATCACCTCGCAGATGGCATAGGTCGGCATCACGTCACCGGCATTGACTGCCGCGCGATAGGTCGCGCCCTTGAGCCAGCCGCGGTTGGCGGCATCGATGCTCATCAGGATGACACGCAGCAGCACGTCGCCGTCGCCGGGGGTGGGGGCTTCGACCTCTTGCAATTCGAAATGCTCTTCGCCCAGCTTGCCCTTGGGCAGTTCCGTGACGACGATCTGGCGATGGGTGGTCATGTGGTCTCTCCTGTCGTAAGGACGATCTTGCCCATGACCTTGCGGTCCTGGATCAGGGTCAGGGCGTCGGCGGCCTGCGTCATGGGAAAGCGGGCCGAGATGTGGGGCCTGATCTGGCCTTTTCCATACATCTCAAACAGTTCAGCCATGTTCTGCATGTGAGCATCCGGTTCGCGATAGATGCTGGCCCCCCAGAACACACCGACGATCTGGCAGGATTTGAGCAGCGTCAGGTTCAGCGGAATGGCCGGGATCCCTGCCGGAAAGCCGACGACCAGAAACCGCCCGCCCCAGGCCATGGACCGGATCACCGGTTCGGCATAATCGCCCCCCACGGCATCATATGCGACATGCACGCCGTCGGGGCCTGCCACACGCTTGATCTCGGCGCTCAGCGCCTTTTGTGCATCGCGGTTCATCTTGCGGGGATAGACGATGGTGTCGTCGGCCCCCAGATCGCGGCAGAACTGCGCCTTGTCCTCGGAACTGACGGCGGCAATGACGCGCGCGCCCATCGCCTTGCCCAACTCGATCGCGGCTGCACCCACGCCGCCAGCGGCACCAAGGATCAGCAGCGTATCGCCCGCCGCCAGATGTCCCCGCTGTTTCAACGCGTAATAGGACGTTCCGTAGGTGAAAATGAAGGTCGCGCCATCCTCGAATGGCATGGCGTCGGGCATTTTCAGGCACGCCTGCGCCTGCGCGCAGATATGGGTGGTAAAGCCGCCGAACCCGGTCATGGCGATGACGCGGTCACCTGCTTTCAAATGACTGACGCCATCACCCACAGCATCGACCACGCCCGCCACTTCGCCGCCGGGGGCAAAGGGGCGGGGCGGCTTGATCTGGTAGAGGTCGCGAATGATCAGCGTGTCGGGAAAATTCACGCCCGCCGCGCGGACCGCGATGCGCACCTCGCCCTTTTTCGGCTCGGGCATCGGCGCTTCGGCCCATTCCAGCGTTTCCGGCCCACCGGGGGTGCGGCTCAGCATGGCGTGCATGTGTCTCTCCCTGAACGTGACGTAACGGCAAGCGTGCATGGCGCAAACCTTTGCCGCATCCTGACCCCGAGCGGTGCATCATGTAAAGTCGCCAATACGCGCAACGTCGCGGCAGGAAGGATGAACTATGGATCCCAAGACATTGTTTTCGCTTGATAGCAAGGTGGCGCTGGTCACCGGCGGTGCCACCGGAATCGGGCGGATGGCCGCCACCGGGCTGATGATGGCAGGCGCCCGCGTGCTGATCGCCAGCCGCAAGGCCGACGCCTGCGAAGCCGTCGCGTCAGAGTTGAATGCCATGGATGCGCCGGGATCCGCCGAAGGGTTCGGCGCGGACCTGTCGACCGAAGAAGGCATCTCCGCGCTTGTTGCCGAGGTGGGCGAGCGCACGGACGCGCTGCACATCCTGATGAACAATTCCGGGGTTACCTGGGGCGCACCGATGGGGCAGTTCCCCCATGCGGCCTGGGAAAAGGTGATGAATGTGAACGTGGCGGCGCTTTTTGACCTCACGCAGAAACTGCTGCCGATGCTGATCGCAACCGGCACTGCCGATGATCCGGCGCGCGTGGTGAACGTGGGGTCGGTCATGGGGGATGCGGCCCTGGGCGACGGGGCCTACAGCTATGCCGCGTCCAAGGCCGCCGTGTTGCACCTGACCAAGATCATGGCCAAGGAACTGGCCCCCCACCACATCACCGTCAACGCGCTGGCCCCGGGGCCGTTCGTGTCCAGGATGACGGCCTTTGCCACCGCCGACGCCGACATGCGCGACAAGGTCGGGCAGGACGTGCCGCTGGGCCGCGTGGGCCGGGACGAAGATATCGCGGGCTGCATGCAATTTCTGTGCGGGCGGGGCGGGGCGTACCTGACCGGCGCGGTGCTGCCGGTGTCGGGGGGCATCCAGGTGATGAGCGGCCCCAACCTGTTTCGCGCGGCGCTCGGGGGATGATCCGCTTTGACGACAGGGTGGCGATTGTCACCGGTGCGGGCGCGGGTCTGGGTCGGTGCCACGCGCTGGGTCTGGCGGCACGCGGTGCCCGGGTGGTGGTGGCGGACATGGCCGGGGCCGAGGCTGTGGTGGCCGAAATCGAGACAGGCGGCGGGCAGGCCATGGCGCACGCCGCCGACGTGTCGAACGCGGACCAGGTCGCCGACATGGTCGCCCGGACCATGGACCGCTGGGGGCGCATTGATATCCTTGTCAACAACGCAGGCATCCTGCGGGACAAGACATTCGCCAAGATGGACATGGCCGACTTCGCGCGCGTCATGGACGTGCACCTGATGGGCAGTGCGCTGTGCTGCCATGCGGTCTGGCCGATCATGCGGGCGCAGGGCTATGGCCGCATCGTGCTGACATCCTCGGGCTCGGGGCTTTACGGCAACTTCGGCCAGTCGAACTATGGCGCGGCCAAGGCGGCGATGGTCGGCCTGATGAACGTGCTGCACCTCGAAGGGGCGCGGGACGATATCCGGGTGAACACGCTGGCCCCCACCGCCGCCACTGCCATGACACAAGACCTGCTGCCCGCGGCCGCGCTGGACCTGCTGAAACCCGAAACCATCACGCCCGGCGTGCTCTACCTTGTCTGTAAGGACGCGCCCAGCCGCACCATCCTGAGCGCGGGCGCAGGCACGTTCGCCGTCACCCGCATCACCGAAACCAAGGGCACGATGATCGAGGGCGAGGTAACACCCGAAGCGGTTGCCGAACACTGGGACGCCATCACTGACCCCTCGGATGCCGAAGCCCTGGAAAACGCATTCGCCCAGACCCGGAAATACGCCATGCGCGCCGCCCGTGCACAAGGGATCGACCTTGACTGGTAGCCCCTGATCCTCCTTCATCTCGCCAGGTAAACTCCGGGGGTCTGGGGGCTGGCCCCCAGCCCTATCCCCACAAATGAAAAGGACGCCCGAACATGCGCGACGCCGTCATCGTCTCCACCGCCCGCACCCCGATCGGCAAAGCCTATCGCGGCGCATTCAACGCGACCACACCGCAGATGATGGCCGCCCATGCCATCGCGCACGCGGTAGACAAGGCGGGCGTTGCCGTGGACGAGGTGGAGGACGTGATCCTCGGCTCGGCCCTGCAACAGGGGTTTCAGTCGTCCAACATCGGTCGGCAGGCGGCCGTGCGCGCAGGCCTGCCCGTGACCGTGGCGGGGATGAGCGTGGACCGCCAGTGTGCGTCGGGCATGATGGCCATCGCCACTGCCTGCAAGCAGGTGGCACAGGACGGGGTGGATGTGATGGTGGCGGGCGGCGTCGAATCCGTCTCGCTGGTCCAGTCGCCCGAAATGCGCGCCGATCCCGATCCGTGGCTCAAGGAAAACAAGCCCGAGATCTACATGACCATGCTTGAGACCGCCGAGACCGTGGCCGAACGCTATGGCATCAGCCGCGAGGTGCAGGACCGCTATGCCGTGCAAAGCCAGCAACGGACCGCCGCCGCGCAAGAGGCGGGCAAGTTCGACGACGAGATCGTGCCCATGCCCTCGCAGATGATGGTCAAGGACCGCGAAACCGGCGCGCTGTCCCAGCAGATGATGATGCTGGAAAAGGACGAGGGCAACCGCCCCGGCACCACCTACGACAACATCGCGGGCCTGCAACCGGTGTTCAAGGACGGCATCCACATCAGGCAAGGGCGAAACATCACCGCCGGCAATGCCTCGCAACTCAGCGACGGGGCGTCGGCCGCCGTGGTGATGGAGGCATCGATGGCTGAAAAACGCGGACTGGCCCCGCTGGGCCGTTGCAAGGGTGTCGTCGCCGTCGGGTGCGAGCCAGACGAGATGGGCATCGGCCCGGTCTTCGCCGTGCCGAAACTGCTCAAGGCCCACGGCCTGGGCATGGACGACATCGACCTGTGGGAGTTGAACGAGGCCTTTGCCGTGCAGGTCCTGTATTGCCGCGACACGCTGGGTATTCCCGATGAGCTGCTGAACGTGAACGGCGGTGCCATCTCCATCGGCCACCCGTATGGCATGTCCGGCGCGCGCATGGTGGGTCACGCCCTGATCGAGGGCAAGCGCCGCGGGGCCAGGCACGTCGTCTGTACCATGTGCGTGGGCGGCGGCATGGGCGCTGCGGGCCTGTTCGAAGTGCTTTGACGCCCGCGCGGGCTGAGAATGCGGGAGCCTCCGGCGGGGATTTTTTTGGACAGAGACGGATGGACCGGTACACCCATGAAAGATGACAGTCACTTGCCGCCAGCCTTGCGAGGCCTGCGCATACCCATGATCGCGGCACCCTTGTTCATAATCTCGGTCCCGGCTCTGGTGATCGCGCAATGCAAGGCGGGCATCGTGGGATCCTTTCCCGCCCTCAACGCCCGCGAGGCCGAGGGAGAGCCGCCCCTGCTGGACACGTGGCTGACCGAGATCCGCGAGGAACTGGACCGCCACAACCAGGCCAACCCCGACACCCCTGCTGCCCCCTTTGCCGTCAACCAGATCGTGCACCGGTCCAATACGCGGCTGGACCGCGACCTTGAGATCTGTGTCAGGCACGAGGTGCCGATCTGGATCACGTCGCTGGGTGCGCGGGTCGAGGTAAACGAGGCCGCGCATTCCTGTGGCGGCGTGGTCCTGCACGACATCATCAACAACACCTTTGCCCGCAAGGCGATCGCCAAGGGCGCCGACGGTCTGGTCGCCGTGGCCGCCGGCGCGGGCGGGCATGCAGGCCAGCAATCCCCCTTTGCGCTGATCCACGAAATCCGCGAATGGTTCGACGGCCCCGTCGCCCTGTCGGGCGCAATCGCGACGGGCGATGCGCTGCTGGGTGCCCGCGCCATGGGGGCGGATTTCGGTTATGTCGGCTCACCCTTCATCGCGACGGAGGAGGCCAATGCGGTGCAGGGCTACAAGGACATGATCGTGGCATCCGGGGCCGAAGACATCGTCTATTCCTCGCTCTTTACCGGGGTCTGGGGCAATTACCTGCGCGGGTCGGTTCAGGCGGCCGGCATGGATCCCGACAACCTGCCAGAAGCGGACGCGTCCGCGATGAACTTTTCCTCGGGCTCGTCCAAACCAAAGGCGTGGAAGACAATCTGGGGCTCGGGCCAGGGGATCGGAGCAATCAAGTCGGTCGAACCCGCGGGCGCGTTGGTCGACAGGATCGCGGCGCAATACGCCGCCGCGGGTCAACGGCTGGCACAGGAGTTCACGGCATGAGCGACACGCAAACCCTGGATACCGGTGCCGTGGCAGCGTACCTGCGGGACAAGCTGCCGGGGTTCGACGGGACCGTGACCGCCACGAAATTCGCAGGCGGACAGTCGAACCCGACCTTTCGGCTGCACACCCCGGCGGGGGACTATGTGCTGCGCCGCAAACCGCCCGGCCAGCTGCTGAAATCCGCCCATGCCGTCGACCGCGAGTTCCGGGTGCAGAGCGCGCTGTCCGGGACCGACGTGCCGGTCGCCCGGATGCACCTGCTGTGCGAGGATCCGTCGGTCATCGGCTCCGACTTCTACATCATGGACCACGTGGCGGGGCGCAACTTCAACGAACCCACGCTGGAAGAACTGGACAGGCCCGACCGTCGTCCCGTGATCGACGACATGAACCGCGTGCTTGCCGCACTGCACGACGTGGATGTCGACGCCGTGGGTCTGTCCGACTACGGCCCGCCCGGTCACTACCTCGAACGGCAGGTGGGGCGCTGGTCGAAACAGTATCGCGCGTCGGAAACACAGGACATCGCGGCGATGAACACGTTGATGCAGCGCCTCGCCGACGAAATGCCGCCCGACGATGGCCAGCGCACGCTGGTGCACGGGGACTACCGCATCGACAACATGATATTCGAGGCGGAAGGCACGCACTGCCTTGCCGTGCTGGATTGGGAACTGTCGACGATCGGCCACCCTTACGCCGATCTGGCCTCTGTCATCATGCAATGGCAATTGCCGCCCGGGCGCGAGGGGCGCGGGCTGGCGGGTATCGACCGCGCCGCACAGGGCCTGCCGACGGACGCGGAATTCGTGGCGCAGTATTGCGAACGGCGCGGTCTGCCCGGTATCGACAATCTGAATTTC
The DNA here is from genome assembly GCA_038527345.1 of Pseudomonadota bacterium. Taxonomy (GTDB): domain Bacteria; phylum Pseudomonadota; class Alphaproteobacteria; order Rhodobacterales; family Rhodobacteraceae; genus Tateyamaria. The sequence continues at coordinate 29,028 of JBCBFX010000030.1, forward strand.
TACGTCGCGTTCTGCTTTTTCCGCATGGGGGCGATCATTCAGGGCGTGCTGAAACGGGCGCTTGACGGCAATGCGTCGAACCCGGAACGGGCGATGCAACTGGGCGCCTTCGTGCCGGTCTTTGCACAGAATGGCCTGAGATCCCTTGATCAGTAGCAATATCAGTGGGGTAGGCCGGGTACTTCACGTATCGCATGGGTGGTACGTGACCGCTTGACATATCCTGTGCCTGTGCAACCCTGCAACCACCCCGGCACCAATACCGCCCGTCAGAGGCATCCCGCCGGAGCCATGTTCTAGGGAGGAACACCATGCGCAAGACCTTTACCCGTGGCCTCGTGGCCGCGCTCGCGCTGTCCGTCAGCGCTGTGGCCCTATCGGCCGAGAATATCAAGATCGCCTTCATCGACCCGCTCTCGGGGCCCTTTGCAGGCACCGGCACCAACGGGTTGCACCAGTACGAATTCGCCGCCGAAACGCTGGTCAATGCCAAGGGCGGGGTGCTGGACGGGCAGATGTTCGAAATCGTCGCCTTCGACAACAAGATCAGCCCCAAGGAATCGCTGATCCAGTTGCAGGTCGCCATCGACCAGGGCATCCGCTACATCGCGCAAGGCAACTCATCCGGCGTGGCCAACGCACTGACCGAAGCCATCGACAAGCACAACCGCCGCAACCCGGACGACCGGGTGCTGTTTCTGAACTACTCGGCTGTCGACCCGGCGCTGACCAATGACAAGTGCAACTTCTGGCACTTCCGCTTCGACGCCAATGCCGACATCAAGATGGACGCGCTGACGGATGTGATCGCGGGCGATGACGGGATCAAGAAGGTCTATATCATCGGCCAGGACTACAGCTTCGGCAAGGCCGTGGCCGCCGCCGCCGTCCGCTTCCTGGGCGAAAAGCGCCCCGACATCGAAATCGTCGGGAACGAATTGCACCCCATCGGCAAGGTCAAGGATTTCACCCCCTACACCCGCAAGATCATGGCGTCCGAGGCGGATGCGATCATCACCGGCAACTGGGGCGCCGATATGGTGGGCCTGGGCCGTTCCGTCCTTGAAAACGGCTATACCGGCCCGCTCTACACCTACTACGCCGCCGCCGACGGGATCACCGCCGCCTTTGGCGATGCCGGGGTCGGGTCGCTGAAACTGGTGGCCGAAGGGCAGATCAACCCGCCCGCATCGGACCGCGCCGCCGCCTATTACGAGGCGTTCAAGGCCAAGTATCCCGATGGCAACATCAGCCAGGCGCGGATCACCAACGTGATCGAAATGCTGGCCAAGGCGATCGAAGAGGCGGGCACCGCAACGGATGTGGTCCCGGTGGCCTATGCGCTCGAAGGGATGGAACACGAAAGCCTCTGGGGCACCTCGCTCAAGATGCGCGAGGTCGATCACCAGATCATCCAGGACGTGCACATCCACGCACATACCAATGACGGGCTGACCTTCGACTACGACAATTCCGGCTTCGGGATCAAGGTCGACAGCACGGTCGAAATGGCCGCCGCCGACAGCCCGACCTCGTGCAAGATGCGCCGGCCCTGAGACATATGGCAGGGGCACCAATCCGTCCCTGCCGGTTTCTTCTGACTGGAAATACCACGGGGGTTTGGGGGCAGCGCCCCCATTCCTGAAAACAGATAGTGTCGCCGTCAGGCGTCCTTTGGATCACGCCGCTCATGGATCTCATCCTCGTCAACCTGATCGACGGCCTTGTCACCGGCCTTTTGCTGTTCATGCTGTCGGCGGGGCTTACGCTCATCTTCTCGATGATGGGCGTGCTGAACTTCGCCCATGCCAGCTTCTACATGCTGGGGGCCTATTTCGCCTACCAGATCAGCCTGTACCTGGGCTTCTGGATGGGTCTGCTGATCGCGCCACTTGTCGTGGGCGTGCTGGGGGCCGGGGTCGAACGCTACGGGCTCAGGCGGGTGCACCAGTACGGCCACGTGCCCGAACTGATCTTCACCTTCGGCCTGGCGCTTCTGATCGAGGAAATCGTGCAATTCATCTGGGGCAAGAGCCAGATGGCCTACGCCACCCCCGAGATCCTGCAATTCACCGCCTTTTCCATCGCGGGCAACGCCATCCCGGCCTACAAGATCTTCATGATCTTCACCTCCGTGGCGATCTTCGTGGGTCTGCTCTGGGTGCTGACGCGCACGCGGGTGGGCATGATCATCCAGGCCGCCCTCAGCTACCCCAAGACGGTCGAGGCCCTGGGCCACAATGTACCGCTGATCTTCATGGGGGTCTTTGGCGTGGGCACGGCGCTGGCGGGCGTGGCGGGGGTGATCGCCGGGCCGGTACTGGGCACGTTTCCGGGCATGGCCTTCGTTCTCGGCTCCATCGTCTTTGTCACCATCGTGATCGGCGGGCTGGGCTCGCTCTGGGGCGCGCTGGTCGCCTCGCTCCTGATCGGGTGGATCACCACGTTCTCCAAGGCCTACAACCTGCGGATGGAGGATCTGCTGGTCTGGCTCGGCTTCGAGAAACCCGAACCGATCTGGGACAGCGCCTGGCGTGACCTGTGGTCCATCACCAGCCCGCAGATTGCCGACATCCTGCCCTATATCCTGATGGTGCTGATCCTGATCTTTCGCCCCTACGGCCTGTTCGGGAACCGCAGCGTATGACCGAGACCGACCAGATCACCACAGACCCGACCAAGCCCGCACAGCGGATGCGGGCGGGCAGCATGACGATCCCGTTGCTGCCGTGGATCGTGGCCGCCGCGCTTTTGATGGTGCTGCCCTTCATCTTCACCGCCAATTCGGCGATCACCATCATGAACCAGATGGCGATTACCATCATCTTTGCACTGGCCTACAACATGCTGCTGGGGCAGGGGGGCATGCTGTCCTTTGGCCATGCGGTCTATGCCGGTGTGGGCGGCTTTGCTTGCGTGCACATCATGAACATGGACGATTTCTTTGCCGCGATCCCGCTGCCCGTTCTGCCCATTTTCGGCGGGCTGATGGGCATGGGGCTGGCCACCATCGTGGGCAGCTTTTCGACCCGCAAGGCAGGGACCGTGTTCGCGATGATCTCGCTTGGCGTGGGAGAGTTGATTGCGGCCTGTTCGGTGATCATCGTGGCGTTTTTCGGGGGCGAGGAGGGGATCTCGGGCGACCGCACCTATGGCCTGCCCACGTTCGGCGTCGAATTCCTGCAACAGATCGAGGTCTATTACCTGATCGCGCTGTGGCTGATGATTTCGGCCGCTCTGATGTACCTATATTCCCGCACGCCGCTGGGCCGCATGGCCAACGCCGTGCGCGACAATCCCGAACGGGCCGAATTCCTGGGCTATTCCGCCCGCTGGGTGCGCTTCTACAGCTTCGTGGCTTCGGGCTTTTTCGCGGGCATCGCAGGCGCGCTGTTTGCCATCAACTACGAAATCCTGACCGAGGAAAACCTGAACACCACGCAATCGGGCATCATCCTGCTGGTGACGTTCCTGGGTGGCGTCGGTTTCTTTTTCGGTCCCATCATCGGGGCCATCGTGTTCACGCTGGTGCAGACGGTGCTGAGCCTTCAGACCGAGCTTTGGGGCTTCTACCTCGGCATCATATTCGTGCTGACTGTCATGTTCTTTCCCGGCGGGTTGGCGGGGCTGATCATGATGCATGCGGGGCCGCTGAAAACGGGCAAGCTGGGGCGATTGGTCTTGCCCTATGTCAAGACGCTGGGGTCGGGCCTGGTCGGCTGCCTTGGGGCCGCGGCACTGATCGAGATGATTTTTCACGCCCGTCACGCCAGCACCGGCGATCACGAGATGACACTGTACTGGACCACCTTCGACAGCCACACGGTGTTGCCGTGGGTCATCGCCGCCCTGGCCACCGGGCTCGGGTTCCATATCGCGCGCAGCACGGCCCCCGCGCTGGCCGCCGCCTGGCACGATGCCAATACGCCCGAAGGCGGGCGCACCGCATGACCCCGGCGCTGGAATTGCACGGGGTCAAGAAGGCCTTTGGCAAGGCCGAGATCATTCGCGGCCTCACCCTGGACATCGGCATGGGCGAACGCCACGCCATCATCGGACCAAACGGCGCGGGCAAATCCACGCTGTTCAACCTGATCACCGGGCGTTTTGCGCCCACGGGCGGGCGCATTCAGCTCAAGGGCCAGAACCTGGCAGGCAAGGCCCCGTTCGAGATCAACCGCATGGGACTGTCCCGCAGCTTCCAGATCACAAACATCTTTCCCAAGATGACCGTGTTCGAAAACGTGCGCTGTTCGCTCTTGTGGTCGATGGGCTACCGCTACAACTTCTGGTCCATGGTGGGCCGGTCCCGCGCCCTGACCGAGGGGGCCGAGGCGGTGCTGGAACAGATCAACCTGACCGCCCGGCGCGATCTGCCCGCAGGGGTGCTGAGCTATGCCGAGCAACGCGCGCTCGAGATCGGGATCACCATCGCGGGTGGGGCTGATGTCATCATGCTGGACGAACCCACCGCCGGCATGAGCCATTCCGAGACCGACTATATCGTCGAACTGATCCGCACCGTGACCGAAAACAAGACGCTGGTGATGGTCGAACATGACATGGGCGTGGTCTTTGGCCTCGCTGACCGGATATCGGTGCTGGTCTATGGAGAGATCATCGCCACCGGTGCGCCGGAAGACGTACGGGCGGACCCACGGGTGCAGGAAGCATACCTGGGCGCGGCACTGGAGGATCATTGACGATGTATCCTGATCGCAAGACCCGCCCGGCGGCAACGCCGGACCGCGCCCGACCCGCCCCATGCGCGGGCGCGATTGCGCCCAACCCGGGTCGGACCCGGTCCTCGTTCCAAAGGCTGAACTGATGCTTGACGTCACCGACCTGCACGCCTTTTACGGCAAGTCCCACATCCTGCAGGGCGTGAACCTGACCGTGGGCGAGGGCGAGATCGTGGCGCTGCTGGGCCGCAACGGCGTGGGGCGCTCCACCACCTGCAAGGCGGTGATGGGCGAGGTGGAACCCAAGGGGTCGGTCAAGTTCCGCGGCGCCGAAATCGCGGGCAAGAAGGCGTTCGAAGTCGCCAACCTGGGCATCGGATACGTCCCTGAAAACCGCGATATCTTTCCCGGTCTGACCACGCGCCAGAACCTGATCCTTGGCCTCAAACCCGGGCAAAAGGACGGGCAGGGGCGCTGGTCGATACGAGACATGTTCGACATGTTCGAAAACCTGTCGAACCGCGCGGATGTCGAAGCCTCGGTCCTGTCGGGCGGCGAGCAGCAGATGCTGACCATGTGCCGTACGCTGATGGGTGATCCGGACCTGGTGATGATCGACGAGCCGACCGAAGGCCTGAGCCCGCAGATGGTGCAGCGCGTCGCCCAACTGCTGCAGGAGATCGCGAAACGGGGCATTGCCACGTTGCTGGTAGAGCAGAAGCTGTCGATTGCGCTGGATATCGCGCATCGGGTCTATGTCATGGGGCACGGTCAGGTCGTGTTCGAAGGCACGCCAGCCGAGTTGAAAGCGCGCGAGGATGTGCGCAAGGAGTGGCTTGAAGTTTGAGGTGCCCGGAAATCTACAAGATTTCCGGCTCGGTTTTCGACGCGAAAACCGGCGTCACCCGCGCGCCACTGCGGAAAGCGCGTCGCTTTCCGGGCCGTTTTCCGCGTCGGAAAACGCTACAGCGTGGCCGCCCGTTGGTAGGCCGGGCGCTCTGACAACCGGTCCACATAAGCGGCCAGCCGCGGCATGTCGTCGAAATCCACCCCGATCTTGCGCGCCGTCATCGCGGCCGATCCGGTCATGATGTCGGCGGCCGAAAACCCGCCGGCAAGGTAGTAGCCATGCAGCCCCTCTTCGACGGCGCGCAGCATCTGCCCCAGCAGCTTGAAGGCGCGTTTGGCATGCACCGCGGACCGCCGTTCCGGTGGCAGGAATTTCGTCTCCACCATGTAGGAATTCACCGGCGGCATCAGCATCCCTTCTGCATAGTGCAGCCATTGCAGATAGGCGGGGTAATCATCGCTTTCGACCGCGGGCCGGAACCGTCCGTCCCCATGGCGCGACAGCAGGTATTCCAGGATCGCACCGGACTCCAGAAGACGCACGTCGTCATCCTCCAGCACCGGCACGCGGCCCATGGGATGGATTTCGCGGTATTCCGGGCTGCGCATGGCCGGGTCGCCCAGTTCCATCCGTTCGACCACATAGTCCAGACCCATCTCTTCGAGCAGCCATGCCACGCGCACGGCGCGGCTGTCGCGGGCGTAATAAAGCTTCAGCATCCGTCCCTCCGTTTCCACCACGCTAGGCCGGGGTGTTTCCGCTTGGCAAGGGCGGTCAGGCCCGTATCGTGATCCCATGACACGCGACCTTGATCCCGACCGCCTGACCCGCCGCCTTGATCCATGGGCCAACCGTTACCTGGACGCCGCCAAGCTGGCGGGCCTGTCCGTGCTGGTCCGTCAGCGCGGGACCGAGGTCTGTTTCAAAGCCTGGGGTGTCCGCGATCTGGACAGCGGCGCGCCCTTTGCCCGCGACACGGTGGCCCGTATCTATTCCATGACAAAGCCGGTGACGTCGCTGGTCCTGATGATGCTGGTCGAGGAAGGTGCGCTGCACCTCGATGCGCCGCTCGACCGCTTCCTGCCTGCTTTTGCCGATGCCCGCGCACTGACACAGGACGCCACCCATATCGACCAGTCGGTGCCCTGTGCCGTGCCAACGCTGCACCAGTTGCTGACGCACCGGTCGGGCCTGAGTTATCCGTTCAATCCCGGGGTGCTGCCGCAGGCGATGGAGGATCTGGACCTGCTGTTCAAACCCCACGCCCCATCCCTGACCCAGCAATGCGACCTGCTGGCCCCGCTGCCGCTGGCCTTTGTCCCGGGCGCGCGCTGGGAATATTCGGTCGGTATCGACGTGATCGGCCGCGTGATCGAGGTGGTGACGGGGCAGGACCTGGCCACCGTGTTCCGGGAACGCGTGTTCGTTCCGCTGGGCATGACGGAAACCGCGTTTTCCGTGCCACAGGGCGCGGGGGATCGGTTTGCCACGCTCTATAGCCCGCTGGCAGGCGACGCGATGGACCTGAATGCGGGCGTTACGGGGGACGTGACCCTGCGCATGGTCGACACCGCCCAAGGCTCGCCCTTTCTCAACACCACCTGCTACAGCGGCGGCGGCGGTCTGGTCGGCACGGTCGACGACTACATGGCCTTTGCCGAATGCTTGCGCACGGGCGGGCAGGGGCTGGTCAGCCCCTCGACCCTGCGCTTCATGATGTCGAACCACCTGCCCGGCGACATTGCCGGCATGGGACCGCAGAGTTTTGCCGAACAGCCGATGCAGGGGATGGGCTTTGGCATCGGCGGTGCCGTCGTGATCAACCCGGCGCGCAGCCGCGTGCCGTCGTCCACGGGCGATTTCAGCTGGGGTGGCATGGCGTCCACCTTTTTCTGGATCGATCCGGTCCATGACCTGAGCGTCGTCTTTTTCACCCAGCTCAGCCCGTCGTCGGCCTATCCCGCGCGCGCCGAACTCAAGGCGCTGGTGCATGGCGCGCTGATGTGACAAGCCTGACCCATGAACGATGCACATCAGACACTGCTGGACCTGCTGGCCGTCGAACGGCTTGAGGTCGACCTGTTTCGCGGCACCGGGCAGGGGGGCGAAACATCCACCCGCATCTTTGGAGGCCAGGTGATCGGGCAGGCGCTGGCCGCCGCCTATCGCACGGTCGAGGACCGGTTGTGCCACAGCTTGCACGCCTATTTCATCCGCCCCGGCGATCCGGAGGTGCCGGTGATCTACCAGGTGGACCGCGCCCGTGACGGCGGCAGTTTCACCACCCGCCGCGTCGTGGCGATCCAGCACGGGCGGCAGATCCTGAACATGTCGGCGTCGTTCCACGTGGACGAGGACGGGTGGAGCCACCAGCACCCCATGCCCGACGTCGACGGCCCCGAGGATCTGGCCGACCGCGACACGCTGCGCCGTGCGGTCGTCGACAGGATCCCGGAAAAGTACCACGCCGAATTCCTGCGTCCGCGCCCCATCGATATCCGCGAGGTGGCGCCACGCGATTTCTTTACGCCTGAGCCGATGGACGACCGCAGCCACCTGTGGTTCCGCATGGAAGCGGCCAAGGGGATCAGCCCGGCCTTGCAGCACTGCCTGCTGGCCTATGCGTCGGACCTGAACCTGCTGGGCACATCCCTGCGCCCGCATGGACAGACATGGTTCACGGGCCGCGTGATGGCCGCCAGCCTGGATCACGCCATGTGGTTCCACGCCCCGGCCGAATTCTGTGACTGGCATCTGTACACGATGGACAGCCCGTGGTCGGGCGGGGGGCGCGGGTTCAACCGCGGCATGATCTATGACCGCGCGGGGCGGTTGATCGCGTCCGTCGCACAGGAAGGGTTGATGCGCCCTGTCGAACCCAGGGGCGGAACGCCCTAGCCCTTGTCCGGCGCGCTGTACATCCGGTTCAGCTTGCGCATGCCACCGACCCAGCGGTCATAATCCTCGGCCTTGTTGCGGAAATAGTCGCGGACCTGCGGGTGGGGCAGGATCATGAAGGTGCCGTCCCGGATACCCTGGACCGCGGCCCGCGCCACATCCGCGGGTTCCAGCAGGCCATCGGCGGCGGCGATGTGATCCTCGTGTCCGGCGACCATGGCCGTCCGCACGCCTTGCGGGCACAGCACCGACACACCGATCCCCTGATCCCCGTGGGTCATCGCCAGCCACTCGGCCAATCCAACCGCTGCGTGTTTGGTGACACCGTAGGGGGCCGATCCGATCTGGTTCAGCAGACCTGCAGCCGATGCCGTATTGAGCAAATACCCGCCGCCGCGCGCAATCATGCGGGGCACCAGATGACGTGCGGCCCAGACATGGGCCATGACGTTGACGTCCCAGATCCGCTGCCAGTCCCTGTCGGGCACGTCCACCCCGCCATGAACAAGGATGCCGGCATTCGAACAAAAGATGTCGATGGGGCCCGCGCCTGCCTCGGCCCGGTCGATGGCTGCGCGCACATTCGCATCCGTAGACAGATCAGCTGTGACCGCCAAGCCATTGGTATCGCGCGCAATATCCGCAGCAGCATCGGCATCACGATCAATGCAGACCACCGTCCGTGCGCCCGCGTCCGCAAAGGCGCGGCACAGCGCGCGACCGATCCCGTTGGCCCCGCCCGTCACGGCCACGATCCTGTTCTCTATTTCCATCCAACCCCTCCCGTTGCCTACGCAATCTGCCCGTTGCACAGGGCCGAGGCAACGGCGCATCGGGCGCGGGGCAGATCAATCGATGCCGGTGTTCACGCGTCTTTCACACCCGTCGGACTTGCGACGCGGCCCATGTTCTGCTGAGATACCCCCATAAGTTGTTGTACGATTTTCATTTTAGAAATGCCTATTCTGGGGGGCATAATGACCGGTCTGCTGATCGTCTCGGACGTGCAGATCTTTCGTGAAGGGCTGGCCATAGCCCTGTCGCGCAAGGGAATGTATGACGTCGTTCAAGCGGGATCTCGCCCCGGCGAGGCCCTCAGGGCTGCGCGGCGCAAGAAACCGCGCGTGGCGCTGATCGACCAGATGATGGATGGCTGCTGCACCGTGATGAGCGGGCTGGCCGCCGACGCACCCGACATCGCGCTGATCGCGATGGGGGTGGGGGACAATCCCAGGGATATCCTGCACTGCGCCGAAGCCGGGGCTGCCGGTTTCGTGCCGCGGCAGGCATCGCTGGACGACCTGGTACGTGCCATCGAGGATGCGCAGGGCGGCACCCTGCGCTGCGCACCCGAGGTCGCGCACGCCCTGTTCTGTCACGTCGGAAGGCTGACGGCCCGGACCAACGGATCCAACGACAACGCCCTGACCCGGCGCGAAGCGCAGGTGCTGGACCTGATCGAACGGGGCCGGTCGAACAAGGTGATCGCGCGCGAACTGGGGATCGAGGTGTCGACCGTCAAGAACCACGTACACAGCCTGCTCTCCAAGATGGGGGTGCGCCGCCGGGGCGAAGCTGCGGCCCTGCACCGCCGACGCACTCTCTGATCCTTTCTGAAGCCTGCACCATGGCCCGCCCCGGCGGGCCTTTTGCCGTGCAGGTGCCGTTCGCCAAAGGATCTAGATCCTTTCATCCGGTCATCTGCACCTTTGGGACAGGCGCATTTTTGGACCGCAGGCTTCATTTCCAGGCGGGGCGGCATCTGGGACGCTGAAAGGCAGTCTTTGACCGCAGGGGCACGTGCACGGCCTGCGGCTGTCAAACTCAGGAGCCCTGCCATGGCGGTCTATCTCACCCCCGGTGTCTATATCGAAGAAATCCCAAGCGGCGCGCGACCGATCGAGGGCGCGGCCACATCCGTGGCGGCCTTTGTCGGTCCGGCAGTCCGCGGCCCCGCGGGCGAGGCGACCCGCATCGGGACGCTGGACGATTACAAAACCCATTATGGCAACATCGCGTCCGAAGACGACGCCATGGGCCTGGCGGTGCAGTCCTTCTATCTGAACGGAGGCAAGACCGCATATATCTGCCGCGTCGCCGGCAACGGATCAGCCGCCGCATCCGTGTCGTTCAACCGCGAAGCGGCCGCCGAACCGGTTCTGGTCTTTTCCGCCTCCAGCGTCGGGGCGTGGGGCGAAGAGCTGTTCGTGATGATCGAAAAGCAAGACCCAGAGGCCCTCAGTTTCGACGTGCTGGTCGGCCACCAGGTCGACGGCAACTTTGAAGAGGCCGAACGCTTTGCCGACATGAACATGCGGGTCGGGTCGGATCAGTATGTGGTCACGACGATCAACGAAACCTCTGGCCTTGTCCGGGTGGAACTTGGCGCGGCGGTGGCGGGCAATTACGGTCCCGCGACGCTGACGGGCGGAGATACGGGAACCGAAAACGACTACTTTTCTGCCGCATTGGGCGGTGCCACCGAGGGCACGCTGACGCTGAACCTGAACGGGCGCGGTCCCGAAAGCATCACCATCGACCTCAGCACCGCCGTCATCGACGGCACCGACCATGACACCGATGGCGGCAACCTCGCCACGGCCGTGCAGGCGGGTATTCTTGCGCATTCGCAGTTGCAGGTCTTTCAGGACGTCACGGTTGGCTACAATAGCCGCCGGTTCACGATCACGTCGCCCACCGACGAATCGAACGCGTCGCTGGACGTGACCGGCGGCACACTGGGCGACCTGATGCTGCTGGGGGCCAACGCACGCGCCAGCCTGACCAGCGCTCCGGCAATGTCGACGGACGAGGACGTGTTCTCGGACCCAGGCGCGGGCATTCCCAGCCTCGCCTCGACCGAGATCGAGATCACCATCGACGATCACGGCGTCTTTGCGGTGCCCATCGACGTCGGGGCCAACCTGGTCGGCGTCAACGACACGGACGGGGCCCTGATCGCCGCCGCCTTGCAGGACGGTATTCGCGCGGCGGCATCGCACCTGCCGTCCTTTGCCGGTGCGACGGTGGCCTATGACGGGGACAACCAGACATTCACGATCGCCTCGGGCAACGCTGCGCCCAACACATCCACGCTGGACGTGCTGGCCGGTGATCTGGCGGATTTCCTCGGGTTGTCGGGTCCGGCAGGCGTGGCGGGCCGCGAAGTGACCCAAGGCACCGCCGCCGTCATCCCCGCCCAGGAACTGGGGACCGGGGACCAGGGTGCGCGGCTGATGGGCGGTGTGACCGTCGCACCGGGTGGCGCGGATTACGACGCGTTCTATGACACGGTTCTGCGCAAGGTGCGCGACGTGACAATGATCCTGCTGCCGGGTTCGCCCTATGATCCCGGCGGCCCGACGCCCGCGATTTCCAGCACCATCGCCTTTGCTGAACGCCAGCAGCAGATGATGCTTTTGCTTGATCCGCCTCCGGGGCAGGAACTGCTGCAAGGCACCGACATCGACGCCTTTGCGCCGTCCACGTCGACCTATTCCACCATGTACTACCCATGGGTCCGCAGCCCCAACCCGCTCTACAACGTCGACCTGAACCCGACCGCCGACAAGACGGTGCTGGTCCAGCCCTCGGCCTTTGCGGCGGGGCTCTGGACCAAGACCGACGGGCGGCGCGGCGTGTGGAAGGCCCCCGCAGGTGTCGAAACCCGGCTGGTCGGTGCCTCGGCCCTGCAATTCGAGGTCGAGGACCTGGAGCAATCGGTGCTGAACCCGCGCGGGATCAACTGCTATCGCAAGATGCCTACCTACGGCCCCGTGGTCTGGGGCGCGCGGACCCTGGCGACCAGGGCGGTGCCGGAATGGCGCTATGTGCCGGTGCGACGGACGGCACTGTTCATCGAAAAGTCGATCAAGGACGGCATCCAGTGGGCAGTGTTCCAGGGCAATGCGCATCCGCTCTGGGGATCGCTGCGCGCCAATATCGGCGGCTTCATGGATGGGCTGTTCCGGGCGGGCGCGTTCCAGGGTGAGACGGCGAACGACGCCTACTTCGTGCGCTGCAACCTGGGCGACACGATGACCCAGGCCGACATCGACCGTGGTCAGGTGATCGTGGTGGTGGGCTTTGCACCGCTGAAACCCGCTGAATTCGTCATCGTGCGGATCCAGCAGAAGGTCGGCGAACAGTAATCGAGATCAAGGAGACAGATGATGGCGGCCCCACTTTTTTCGGTCAACGCGCACCGCTTCGATCCCTACCGGACCTTCATGTTCCAGGTGGTGCTTGACGGTGTGCCCGTGGCCGGGCTCAAGAAATTTTCCGGTCTCAAGCGGACCACCGAAGCGGTCAAGTGGCGTTCGGCCGGTGAGCCGGGCATCGAACGGGTCATGCCCGGTGGCACGACCTATGAACCCATCACTCTCGAAGAGGGGATGACCCATGATCCCACGTTCGAAAACTGGGCCAACCTGGTCAACAACATCCAGGGCAACGCGGCCATGTCACTGGTGCAGTACCGCAAGGACATCACCCTGAACATCCTGAACCTGCAGGGGGCGGTCGCGCTCAGCTACAA
>JBCBFX010000031.1:0-41412 GCA_038527345.1 Pseudomonadota bacterium
CTGCGCGAAGGCTCGCCCAGCATCGCAAAGGCCGAAGGCGAAGGCCTCAAGACCATGGGCATCGCCGAAGCGGCGGCCTGGGCCGACCTGATCATGTTCACCATGCCCGATGAATTGCAGGCCGAAACCTACAAGAAATACGTGCACGACAACATCCGCGAAGGGGCGGCCATCGCATTCGCCCACGGCCTGAATGTGCACTTCGGCCTGATCGAACCCAAGGCAGGCATCGACGTGGTGATGATGGCCCCCAAGGGTCCGGGTCACACCGTGCGCGGTGAATACACCAAGGGCGGCGGCGTGCCCTGCCTTGTGGCGGTGGACAAGGACGCCTCGGGCCGCGCACTCGAAATCGGTCTGTCCTATTGCTCCGCCATCGGCGGCGGCCGTTCGGGCATTATCGAAACCAACTTCCGCGAAGAATGCGAAACCGACCTGTTCGGCGAACAGGCCGTGCTGTGTGGCGGCCTGGTCGAACTGATCCGCATGGGATTCGAAACCTTGGTCGAAGCGGGCTACGCGCCCGAGATGGCCTATTTCGAGTGCCTGCACGAGGTGAAGCTGATCGTGGACCTGATCTACGAAGGCGGCATCGCCAACATGAACTATTCGATCTCGAACACCGCCGAATACGGCGAATATGTCAGCGGCCCGCGCGTCCTGCCCTATGACGAGACCAAGGCCCGGATGAAAGCCATCCTGACAGACATCCAGACCGGCAAGTTCGTGCGCGACTTCATGCAGGAAAACGCCGTTGGCCAGCCGTTCTTCAAGGGGACACGCCGGATCAACGACGAACACCAGATCGAAGCAACGGGCGAAACGCTGCGCGGCATGATGCCGTGGATTTCGGCCGGCAAGATGGTCGACAAGTCCAAGAACTGATCCCGCGGACCATATGCCACAGACCCGGACGGAGCGCCGCAAGTGCGCTCCGTTTTCTTTTGCGGTCGGGCATGGCATCAGTCGTGTTCTGCCAAGGCAATGAAGACCGCTGCGACCTGCCCGCCGGCTCCGCGCGCCGCGCTATTGCAACAAGGCTTGCAGTTTTCCGGCAAGGCCGACCATCCCATCCTGCGGGTGCGCAATGAGTGTGGCCACCAGCATGGCAACAACGGACGCACCAAAGATGATGACAGCGTGCGGACCAGCTGATTTCAGCAGGAACCAGACGCCAATCCCGGAAAGCGCAAGCAGCGGCCAGACAATCCACACGACCGCCAGACCGCCCATGCCGACATTCGGCAGGGCCGTCCAAAGAACGATCTGCCAAAGCATCGCCATGCCAAAATACATGGATACGAGGACGGCGCGCTGTTTCATGCGGGCGGGCCTAAATGCGTCGGAACGTCAGTTCGGCACCGGTTCCGAACAGGACCAGATCGCCGTTCCTGATCGCCCAGCCTTCGACCCTTTCAAGCGCGTCCAGAAAGCGGCGTTCGGCCAGCATCTCGATCTCGGGGCACAGGCGGCGGGTGCTGCCGATTGCCCCGATCTTCAGGTTGCGCCCGTCGATGGTGACGCTGGCGGCAAACCGGTTGCACCCTGACGTTCCGCTGATCCGGCCATCGGTTCCAAAGGCAAGGTTGATGTCTATCGCCCGTGGCACGGTGTCTCCGGCGATACGCCGCCCTTGCCAGGACGTACCGGTCAGGCCGGATGCGTCTTTGGTCATGTTCAACTCCGCAATTCGGTCGGTATAGGCGGCCACGACACAGCGGCGCGGGTCGCCGGATTTCCAGCACGCGTTCCGCCCCTTGATCCAACCGCGTTGCACGGCGCGAAACGTCGCCACGTCGGCTGGGGCCGTCGTCTCAAGCGCGCGTGCATAGGCCATGCTCAAACGCCGGTCCAACGCGGCAAGATCGGCATCGCCGCAGATCATGGTTTCGATGGATCCGTCGGCGCGCGCGCAATTAAAGGACGGGCTGGCCTGTGCCTGCTGTGTCCCGTTCTGTGCGCTCGTCGGGTCCACGCCCCAGATCATCTGCGACAGCGTCCAGCCCTCCAGAACATCGGCAGGCGGCAGTTGCCCGTCGGGGCCGTTCCAGGCCCCGGAAAAGATATAGATGATGGCGTCTGTCTCTGCTGCCGCGCACGAAACAGCGCCGGAAAGTGCATCGGCTCCGGGCTGGCAGATCCCCAGTTGCAGGTTGCGCTGCAACGGTCCGAACGGATCGCCGATGCGCGGGCCAAGCCAGTTGCCTATGGCCCCGCCCTTGATCTCGATCCTGCCGATGCGGCCGCGGCTGTCACCGAACAGGGTCACGGCGGCGGTGCCGGCGGCCGACGTTGCGATGACCGGCTGTTGACCATCTTCGGTAGCGCGGGTCGCACGGATCCAATTCAGGTCAGGGCTCGCCGATTGCACGGCGGACAGCTTGAACCGGGTCGATGCGGTGATCCCGTCCAGTCCATCGACACCCAGCCGTGACTGACTTTGCGCAAGCGCCGTTGCGGGCAGGACGGTCCCCATAGCAAGCGCCAGCGCCAGCGCGGCCCGCCAATAAGAGTTGAAAATCGAATTTTGCATGGTCCTGTGTCCTGTCTGAGCATACGCATCGGGGCCGCGCGGGCGGCCCCGACAATCGTGTCATGCAGTCTGTTCGTCGACCTGGTCGGGCTTGGCACTTCCCAACGCCACGAATGCGGCACCGGCAAAGATGAAGTTGACGCCCAGCAGCACGCCGATGAACCCGAGCGAGGCACCGTTGGCCAGCCCGGCAAACACCAGAATGCCGAGCAGAACCGACACGCCGCCGGACGCAACCACCAATCCCCATTTCGGGTTTGTGCGCATCTGCACGCCCATCACGATCCGGGCAATGCCCTCGACCACGAACACGACCCCCAGAAAGACGGTCAATGCAAGCACGCCGCCGAACGGATTGATCAGAAAGGCGATGCCGCCCAGCGTGTAGATGATGCCGATCGCGATCTGCCAGAACACACCGCCCCATTCCTTTTCCTGAAAGGCCTGGACAAGCGTGGCGGCACCGCCGACCAGAAACGTGCAGCCGACAAGGATCTCGACCGACAGCGACGCGATCAGCGGAAAGGCAAAGGCGCCGATCCCGGTCAGGATCATCACCACGCCAAGCGCCACGAACCAGCCGTTGCCGCGATGCGCTTCCATTGTGGACAAGTTGGTCATCTGAAGTCCCCCCTCATCCATCTATTGCGTGTAACGGAACGACGGCATCCTGGTCAGTTCTTCCTCGGTCGCGCGGGGAAGAACAAAGTGCCCATCGTCGCCGGGTTCGAACATGTCGGCGGGAACCGCGACCCATTTGGAATCGATGCCGACAAAGCCGCCGACCTCCATGATTGCCAGGCTGACATCGCCCTTGGGCGCGATGATCAGGTCATGGACGGCACCCACGCGGGTCCCGGTTTCGTTCTTGACGTCCGCGCCAATCAACTGATTTGCGCTGTAGCCGGCGGCACGGACCTTGGCGACGTTGACTTCGACGCCAAGGATGGTCTCACCCGCCATCGGGGGCGTTGGGGTAGTCATTTGCTTCACTCCTTGTTCGGGACTTGGCTGACGGATCAGCTTTTGTATTTGAAGGACGGGATCTTTTTCAGCTCGGCCGCGGTTGCCTTGGGCAGCACGACGATGTTGGACTTGTGGCCAGGCTCGAACATGTCTGCGGGCACTGCCACCCATTTCGACCCGATGCCAAGGAATCCGCCGACCTCGACGATGGCCAGGCTCAGTTCGCCGCTGGGGGCAAGGATCAGGTCGTGGACATAGCCGATGCTCTTGTCCTGGCTGTTGTGCACATTGGCACCGATCAGCTTGTTGGCGCTGAAGCCTTCGGTCACCACCTTGGCGACGTTCACTTCGACACCCAGAACGGTTTCGCCGACGGTCTGTGCGTTGGCAAATGTAGCGCCAACCAGGATCAAAGCGCCGGTCGCGATCATTTTGATTGTGGACTTCATGGTGTAGTTCCTTTCGGTTTGGGTTGAGTTTTCCGCCATCGGGGCGGCTTAGGTATCGGCCACCTGATCCAGGTGATCGCGATATGCTTTGACCGCCGCTTGCAGAGCCTCGTAGTGGCGTTCGGCCTTTTCCTTGGCCTCACGCACGGCTTCTTCGCCTTCGGTCTTGGCGCGGTCGGCAATCTGTTCCATGTCTACTTTTGCCTGGCTCCAGTCTTCTTTCAGCTTCTCGACCTGGTCGGCCGACCAGTCATCGGCGCGGTCGCCCGCGGCCTTGGCCTTTTGTTCGAGTTCGCTCAGCTCGGCTCCGATGTCGTCGATGCAGGCTTTTGCCCGTTCGACGAATTTCGAAGTTTCTGTTGGGGTGGTTTCCATCGATTTGCCTCTGGTTGGATTGAAGGAATTGGATGCAGCCACCTTGCACCGCGGTTGTCGCGGGCATGAGTGAGTCACCGTGAATCGGCGGGTATTCACGTGTGCAGCGCTGGTTTCGGCAGGTGAATTGACGTAGCGGAATGCAGGCGTATTCTCATATCCGCAGGAAGCGCATCTTTATCAGTTGGCGCGTTCCGGAAAGACAGTTGCCAGTAAGACCGTTGAAATCAAATGTCTTTTCTTGCTCGGGGGCAAACCCATGACAACACTTGCATCGACCCCAATGGAACCGGGTGTGGTCCAAAAGCAATTGGATCGCGTTCTGGCCAGCAGCCAGTTTATTGAAACAACGCGGCTGGCCCGCTTTCTGAAATACTTGGTCAATCAAACCCTCGCCGGAAACGAAGACGCGCTAAAGGGCTATTCGATCGGGCTGGATGTGTTCGACAAGCCCGACGATTTCGACCCGGCGATAGACACCATCGTGCGTGTTCAGGCCAGCAAACTCAGAAGCCGTCTGGAACTGTATTATGCAACCGACGGGTCCGAGGACCCGCTGCGCATCCTGGTGCCCAAGGGGTCCTATGTTCCGGTGTTTCAGGTCGCATTCGATCCCGACACGTCCGGGGAAACCGACGGCGCGGATGCCGGTGCGCAACCCCGCTATTCCATTGCGGTGATGCCTTTCGACAATCTCAGCGGCCGTCCGGACCAGGAATTCCTTGCCGATGGCTTTACCGAAGAGATCCTGAACGCGCTGGCGCGGTTCCGCGAGTTTCGCGTTGCGGCAAGGCATTCCACCTTTCGCTACAAACACGCCAAGGGGGATGCCCGCGATATCGGGATGGAATTGGGCGTTCGGTATATACTTGAGGGCAGCGTACGGCGCTGGAACGACCAGATCCGCGTCACGTCGCAACTGATCGACACCGAAACCGGCGCGCATATGCTGAGTGAAAGCTATGACGACGACATGAGCGTCCAGAGCCTGTTTCACATCCAGGAAACCATCGCGTCACAGATCGCCGCGGAAATCGCCGAACCACATGGCGTGATACACAGGACCGGCGCGGCGTATCGCAAGGCCGCGACCGACAGCCTGGATGCATACGAAGCGCGGCTGCTGGCCAGCGAATACTGGCGCATCCCCTCCGACGAAACGCATGAACGGACGGTGCGACACCTGGAACGCGCGGTTGCACTGGATCCCAACTATTCCGGGGCCTGGGCCATGCTGGCGATCCTGTACGGGGACGAGGTACGCTTTGGCTTTCCCCGCGACAGGACCGAGGCGCCGTTCGACCGCGCGCTGGTCGCGGCGCAAAGGGCGGTCGAGACCGATCCCAAGGATGCCGCCGGGTATCACGCGCTGTTCATGACCCATTTCAATCGCAACGAGCTGTCCGCCTTTGAAACGGCGGCGAAGCGTGCATTGGCGCTGAACCCCAGCTATCCGGACATGCTGGCCGACTACGGTGGCTGCAAGGGGTTTTCGGGCGACTACGAACTGGGCTTGTCCTTTGTCGAAAGGGCCATCGACCTCAGCCCGGACCCACCCGGTTGGTACAGGTTCAACATCGCGGTAATCCGCTATCTGATGGGGGATTACGAAGCAGCGTCGGCAGCGATCGAGGGCGGAAATCTTGGCGCGTCGTTCTGGGGCGGGCTGGCGCGGGCCATGCTCTATGCCCAGACCGGCAATATCGACGCCGCGCGCGCCAGCATGGACCTTGTTCTGGAACGTATTCCGGCGTTCCCGGCGATTGCGCGCGACGCGCTCGCCATCTGGAACATCAGCCCGCATGACGTCGACCACCTGATGGACGGATGGAAAAAGGCGGGCATGAAAATTCCGGCATGACACGTGGGGAACCGTGACTCACTCTCGGTCCACAGCCATGGGATACATCATGGCGGCACACCGACACCGACAGGGAGCCGACAGATGACCACCGCCCAGATCACAACGCCCGCGGCCGCAGCCGAAGCGCGCGCCTTCATGCTGTCGTCGATTGCCATTTCGACAAGCGTGTTCAGCATTGCATTTTTCTATGGCGTGTTCGGCACCATCTTTTTCGAACACCTGTTCTATGTCTGGGTCGCGTCGACCGTGGCGATGATCGCCAGCCTGTTTGTTCCGCCTGTCGACGGCCTGCCGGCGCTGGTGTCGTGGCGCGGGCGGTTCGTGCTGCTTTTGCCGACACTGCTGATGGCATGGCTGTTTTTCAGTGAAAACCCATCCATGGACATTGCCAGCACGGGCTGGTTCGAATGGGCGCTTGCGCTTGTCGTGGTCGGGCTGTCGCTGCCCTATCTGCTACTGGTGCTGATCATCGTGGCCATTCCCGATGTCGATCAGCTGAAACAACCCAAACTCAAGGCCGCGATCCTTGCCATGTGTCTGGCGACGGTGGGCATGGGATACCTGATCGGCACCTACCATTACCGGTTCATCACCTGCCACGATTTCGAGGTTTCTGGCAATTTCGTTCCCGACAACTGCCTGAAGGATCCGGGGCCTTCACGGTAAATCACTGCTGCAACCTGCCGCGCGGCGGCAAGGTCGGGACATCGCTTTATCAAAAGGATGTCCCCGATGCTTGATCAACTTCCACATTTCCTGTGGCTCGGGCTGGTTGCCACCACGCTCGACGTCGACAACGCGCTTTACATGACCTCGTCCATCCAGGGCCGCAGCGAAAAGGAACAGAACCGCCTGATCCTGTGGGGTCTGGTCTGTGAATACATCGCCCGGTTCGCGCTCGTGCTCGTCGCCTTCTACCTCGCGACAGGAAAGGAGGTGCTGTTCAAGGTCGCGGGCCTCGACATCACGCCGCAAACACTGGCGCTGCTGGGGGCGGGGTTGTTTCTGTTCTCTTCCAGCGCCAGGGACCTTGCCGCCTTTTTCAATGGCGAGGATGACGGCGACAGCGCGGGCAAGGCCGCGACCAAGGCGGCATTCGGCACGGTGCTGTTGCAGATGACCGTGGTGAACACCGTGCTGTCCATCGACACCGTGATTGCGGTGGCGGGCATGACGAACCTGCTGTTGGGCGCGGCAATCATTCTGGCCGTGTCATCGCTGATCCGCTTTCTATTCGTGCGCCAGATCGCCGGGTTCCTGTCGGATCATCCGGAATCCAAGATCGTGATCCACACGTTCCTGATGCTGATCGG
The DNA here is from genome assembly GCA_038527345.1 of Pseudomonadota bacterium. Taxonomy (GTDB): domain Bacteria; phylum Pseudomonadota; class Alphaproteobacteria; order Rhodobacterales; family Rhodobacteraceae; genus Tateyamaria. Next base: position 7,501 of record JBCBFX010000031.1, read on the forward strand.
GCTGCAACTGGTGTTGCAGGCGGTCAAGGACGACCTGCCCGAAAGTGCCTTTAACATCATCATGGTGATTGCCATCGCTGCGGCGCTGTTTGCAGGGCGCAACAAGGTGCACCCCAAGGCTTAACAGTGACTCACTCCTGCGGTTGCGCGTTCCGGTTCAAAGTCATCCCCGGAACCGCATACCGCGGAGCCAACGACCTGGGCCCTCCCGCTTATCAACCTCTTACCTCCCTGCGGGAGGGCCGCAACACCCGAGGACACACCATGCAGACGATTGCCCTAGCCGGTGCCGACCGGACCCGGAACACCACATTGCTGACCGCCACCCTGACCATGGGGCTGGTCCTGATGTCGATCTTTGCGCTGATGGCCGGAAAATCGGTTCTGGTGCCCTTAGCCATGGCGCTGTTGCTGTGGTTCATCATCAACGCCTTCGCGCGCAGGCTGGCCCGATTGGCCGGGAATGACGGGGAACCCGGCCTTGGCGCCCTGGCCGCCGCGATCCTGATCGTCATCGCGATTTGTATCGGGGTCGCCGAAGTGGTCGCCACCAATGTCACTGCCATGGTCGAACGCGCACCCGCCTACCTGGCCAATATCGACGTGCTGACCGGCAAGCTGTCGGGGCTGATCGGCCTCAAGGCCTTTGGTGAACTGACCGCCGCCATCGAGGCGTTCGACTTCGATGCGGTGCTGTTCACGCTTGCCAATGGCGCGGCCGGCGTCGCCGGCGGCATCGGAACCGTGGTGATGTATATCGCGTTCCTGCTGGCCGAACAGCAGTTTATCGGGAAAAAGCTGCGCGCAATGGCCGATGACGAGGCGCGGCATGCCAGGATCAGCAACGTGCTTGCCGAAATCGGCCAGCGCGTGCGCACCTATCTTTTCACCAAAAGCCTGACCAGTGCGGCCATGGCCGCGATCGTTTGGGTCGCGCTGGTAATTGCGGGCGTCGATTTTGCCGGGTTCTGGGCCTTTCTCGTGTTTGTCCTGAACTTCATCCCGGTGGTCGGCGGCATCGTCAGCGGCATTTTCCCCGCCGCGCTGGCGCTGGTCCAGTTCCCGACGCTGGTTCCGTTCCTGATCGTGGTGGCCGGTGTCGGCATCGCGCACCTTGTCATCGGCAACATCGTCGAGCCGCGTTTCGTCGGCAGCTCGGTCAACCTCAGCCCGCTGGTGGTCATCCTCGCGCTGTCCATCTGGGGCTTTATCTGGGGCGTCGCAGGCATGTTCCTGTGTGTGCCCATCACCGTGATCGGAATGATCGTCTTTTCGGAATTCCGATCCACCCAACCCATCGCCATCGCCCTGTCGGAAAATGGCGACATCACCTGAACCCCCTGTCAAAACCGGAGACTGACATGACCAAACATTCCACCGCCGCCAAAGTCGAAGGTCTGGCGCAAGAGGCTGCAAGCCTGCCCGCGCCGGAGGAAAAGAAACACGATGGCAAGACGCTGTCGGATGAGGTCACGGACCTGCTGGCCCGACTGGCCCGCGAAAACGACGCCATGAAGGAAGAGCTGCACAACGTCAAACAGCGGGTCCATCACACCATGAAGATGGGCAAGGACGAGTTGAAGGCCGAGATCACGCATCACCCGATGCAGGCCGTCGCCACCGCCTTTGCGCTTGGGTTCATCGCGTCGCTGGTCGTGCGGCGCTGACGGAAAGGACAGGCACATGGTCAATTCAACCACCTTTCGTCGCCTGGCCCTTCTGGGGCGCATCAAGTCGATGCGCCTCAGGGTTGCGGCCCAGCACGGCGCGCGGCAAGTGGCCATCGTGGCCTTTGGCCTGCTTCTGGCACTTGGCGGCATCGGGCTGTTGATGTTCTGCCTGTTCACGCTGCTGGCTGCCGAATTCGGCATCATTGCGGGCGCATTGGCATCGGGTCTGTTGCTGCTGGGCTGTGCCGGGTTGGCGATTGTATCCGCATCGCGACTGAAACCACCCGCCGAAGCGCAGGTGCTGGACAGTATCGAACAGACCCTCGTCGGCGAAGTGACCGCCGACTTCGCCGAAATGGAAACCGGCCTGAAGCGGATCGAGACGGGCACGTCCGCCCTGTTCAAGGGGGACTACCTGACCGCGCTCGCCAGCTTTGCGGGCGCAGTGAAATAGCGCGCCTCATGTTCACCAAGTCCCTTGCGATCACGCTTGCCGCCATCCTTCTGATGCTGTGCGCGGTGCCGGTATCGGCGCAATCCGCCGACGACAGCAAACCCGCCCAGACCGCATCCGATCCTTATGGGCGCGCATCGCCGCGCGGCACGGTCGACGGCTACCTCCGCGCGATGCGCGAAGCGGACCCGGCAAAGGCGGCGCTGTTTCTGAATACCCGCGGTTTGTCCGACACGGATGCGACGCGCCGCGCCATGCAGCTCAAGCGGTTGCTGGACGATGGCGGGTATTTCTTCCTGACCGACGAAATTTCGGCCAACCCCGAAGGCAACCTGAGCGACGAGATGAGCGCCGATCTTGAAGAGGTGGGCGCGTTGCGCAGCGGACGGCGCGAGATACCGCTTGTCCTTGAGCGCGTCGCGGACCCGAATGGCGGTCTCATCTGGCTGTTTTCCAGGTCGACAATCGAAGGGTTGCCCGAACTCGCCCGGCGCGCGCGGGCCAGCCTGCTTGATGAAATCCTGCCCGACGACCTCAAGACCTACAAGGTGCTGACGGTTCCAATCGGTCACTGGCTTGCGATGGTGCTGACGGCGGGCCTGGCAATGACGGCTGGGCTGGTGCTGGCGCGCATTGCGCTCAGGGCGGTGGACTGGCTGCTGTCTGTGCGGATCGGCGTGGATTCGGCGATAAAGGTCGACACCGTGGCCATCCCACTGGCCATCGCCATCGCGGTCACGCTTTACCGCGAAGCGGTGATCCTGATTGGTGTGCAGGTCGTCGCACGCGGTGCAACCGACTGGATCGCGGTGACGGTTCTGTGGCTGGCCATCGCCATTCTCTGCCTCAAACTGGTGGACCTGATCGCGGATATCCTGCGCGGCGCTCTTGCGCCCGACGAACACCGCACGTCGCTGGCCGCACTGATCCTGCTGCGCAAGATCACAAAGGCCGCAATCCTTGCGGTGCTGACCGTGCAGGTGCTGGAAATCCTTGGTTTCGATGTGACCACGGCCATCGCTGCCCTGGGGATCGGGGGGCTGGCCCTGGCACTGGGCGCACAGAAAACCGTCGAAAACCTTGTCGGCTCCGTCAATGTCGTCGCCGACCGGCCGGTCGAGGTTGGCGACTTCTGCAAGTTCGGCGACGTTTCCGGCACCGTCGAAGACATCGGCATCCGTTCAACCAAGATCAGGACGCCGGACCGGACAGTCGTGACGGTGCCCAACGGCATCTTTGCCTCCATGCAGATCGAGAATTATTCGGTCCGCGACCGGTTCCTGTTCAACACGGTCCTGTCGCTTCGGTGCGACACACCCGGCGACGTTGTGCGAACGATCATCGACGAAATTCGAACCGAATTGCAGCAGGCGGATGCGGTTGCGGACGGCGCGCGCGTGAACCTGGTCGACCTGACCCGATCGTCGCTGGATGTCGAGGTTTTCTGCTACGTGTCCGCGCCGGATTACGTGGCCTTTCTGAATGCGCGCGAGGCACTTGTACTTTTCCTGCTCGACACCGTCTCGCGGTCGGGTTCCGTTTTTGCCTTTCCGCCGACGCAGGTGCAGGTTTCGTCGCAGGGCTTTCGGGACTGAAAGGAACGGTTCCAGCGCGGACCCCGATGACAGCCCTGAACACGGCAAAGAGTGCCAGGCACTCAGCGCAAGTCCGGGCTGTTGCACGCGTCGTCATCCTGCATCGACCCCAGGTATTGCCGCCGCTGGTCCAACCCCAGAACGCCGTCGCTCAGGGTGCAGGCCGCCTTGATGCTGAAAATGTCCCAGACCCGGACCGATCCGTCATCGCCTGCACTTGCAAACCCTTGACCGTCCGGGTGCGCCGCCAGCCGCCAGATCGTTGCCGCGTGCGCGGCGGGAATACGCCCGATCGATTTGCCAAATGCGATGTCCCAAAAGTGCAACCCCCCGCGCCTGTCGGCGGCAACAAGGCTGGCACCGTCACCCAGAAACAGCACATCTGTCGCGCCACTCGCATGTCCGGTGAAATTCTGCAGGCGCTTGCCATCCGCGACATTCCAGATCGACACCGTTTCGTCGCTGTCGGCGGCGGCCAATACGGACCCGTCGGTCCTGAACGCCACGGACCAGACGACGTTGTCGGACACGTTCATGACGGTGGGCGGTGTCACTTCCTGGGTGGACCAGACCAGCACATCGCCCAGGCTGGTCGAAACGGCCACGCGCGATGTCGCGGAATGGATATCGGCCCTGGTCACCTTGCCGTCGTGGGGCGTGAACCGCCGCAGCGTGGTTGCGGTTTCAAGGTCGATCAGATGCGCCGCGCTTTCGGCCGCGGCCAGCAGCCGTTTCCCATCAGAGGAAAACGCCAGCGACCAGATCGCTTCTCCCAGTGGCGGCAGGTTCGTTTCAGCGCCGGCGGCATCCGCGGCGGATATCACGATCCGCCCCATGCGGTCCGCCGTCGCCAGGCGCTGACCATCCGGTGACAGGGCCGCTGCCCAAACCTGATGCTGGTGCCCCCGCATGAAGGACAGCGATGATGCACCCGGGTCGGACCGTGCCACCGCGCCCTCGGAATCTCCGACAAAGACATGGTCGGGGGCCAACGCGACCCCTTTCGGTTTCGCGCCATCGAGCGCGGCAAAGTCCTGCGCAAGGTGCGATGGCGGGCCCATGCGCCAGAACCGGACGTTCTGATCGGCCCCAAGGGTGACCGCCGTTTCGGTATCGTCGGACAGGGCCACATCGACAACACGCCCGGCATGACCGGGCGGGGACAGTGCGATCTGGTCATCCGTTCCCACATCCCAGATCAGAAGCTGCCCGTGGCTGTTGCCACCAACCAGCTTCCATCCATCCGGCATGAACTGGATGGTGTTGATCCTGTCCTTGGCCGGGAACGCCTTGCCCATGATCTCGCCCGTGTCCAGATGCACGATGGCAGAGCTGCCGTCGCTGCTGGCCGTGGCGATCAGATCACTGCTTTCGCTAAAGGACAGGCCCCAAACGTCGCTTGAATGCAATGCCGTCATCGGGGGAAAGATCTCCGTTCCCGACGGATAATGCCACAGGCGGACCTCACCCGATCCGTTGCCGGCCGCCAATGCGCGGCCATCGGGACTAAAGGCCACGCTGGTGAAGTCGCCGGATCGGGCCGCCACGGTTCTACTTGTGCCGGGGGCATCGCCGCCCACGGGCCATATCAGGATCTTTCCATCCTCTCCGGCAGTGACCAGTGTCGCGTCGGTCGGATGAAAGGCCAGACGCCACAGGATGTCGCTGGTTGCCCCCAACACTTCGGGGGCTTCGGCCACAAATCCGCCGAACGGCCAATAGACGATGCGCCCGCTGTCGCCCACCGCTGCAAACCCGTTGCCGTCCGGTGCAAAGGCGATGTCCTGTATGCCCCCCACACTGCTTTGCAGCCGTTCGCCCACCTGTTGCCGCGACGCGGTGTCGAGGATGCGAACCGTGCCGTCACGGCTGCCCGTCACCACCGAACGCCCGTCCGGCGCAATGGCAATCGACAGGGCATCGCCCGCCGGAACGGGGGCGCCCACCGGGACGGGGTATCCTTCGGCAAGCGCGATGCGCGCGCGCAGCATCGCAACCCGCGCGTCAAAAGTGGTGCGCGGGCTGCGTGACTGGGCGATGGATTGGACGGCAAGGTTCAGGGCCAGCAACGGGTCGTCAGTCGCATAGCCGACCGCGGCGGCACCCAGGGCACTGGCCAGGCTGTCGCGCGCAATCAGGGTCGCCGCATCCGCGCGCGCGGCGTTTTCCTGCGCCTGCCGCGACTCGTTGAAGGCGATGACGGACGCAACCGTCGCACCGATGGCCAGAACCGCAAGCGCACTGACCCCCATGATCTGCGCCCGCCGCCGCTTGTCACGGCGCATGTTGGCGGCTTTTTGCGCGGCTTCCTGCCCCTGCGCGCTGGCCTGCAGGAATTCACGCTCCTTCGCCCCGGCCTTATCCCGGTTCTTGTCGAACCATTCGAGGACGTAGCCCAGCCTCGCACCGCTCAGCAGCATGTCGGGATCACGGTCCGCTTCAATCCATTCGTCCGCCATCTGCACGATGCGCAGGCGCAGGCGCAAATCCCCCCGCGACCTGTCGATCCACCGGCTCAGCCTTGGCCAGGATCGCAGCAACGCTTCGTGGGTGATCTGGACGGTCTCGCTGTCAACGGTCAGCAACCGCGCTTCGGTCAGGCGTTTCACGACCCGGGCCATCAGCTTTGCGTCCGGATCATCCGCGAGTTCCGAGATCGCAACGATGCGCCTTGTGTCGGACCCACCCTCGCCGGGGGTCACCAGGCTCAGCAGCAGCCGCTCCGCAACCCGGCGTTCCTGATCCGAAAAGTCGTTGTCGAAAATCGCATCCGCTGTCTGGCGGATCGCCCCCGCCATTCCGCCACTGCTGCGATACCCTTCATAGGTCAGTGTGGCGCCCAGCCGACGTGTCCATGTCTCGACCAATGCATGAGAGATCAACGGCAGCACACCGGCGTCTTCGCTGGCCTCGCCCACAATCGCGTCCACCAGATGCTGTTCGACGTAGATCCCGGCACGGCGGGCCGGTTCCACGATGGCGCGGCGCAGATCCGTTGCGGTCATCGGTCCGACAAGGATCTGGTTCCGGCTCACCGCCCTGGCGAGCCACGGGACCGCCGCGCATTTTTCGTAGAAATCAGCCCGGATCGTGATGATGATGCGCGCGGTGCTGTCCGCGGGATCGGTGATGGCAGCCAGCGCATCGACAAAGCCCTGCGCCGTGTCGGCATCATTGAGCGTGAACAGCTCCTCGAACTGGTCGATGGCCAGCAGCACCTGTTCGGGTCCGGTGTCCTTGATCACCTGGCGCGCGGTCGACGGGCGTGCAACGAAATCGTCAAGGCGCACCCGCGTCGTCCCCTCCGATCCAAGCAGCCGATAATACAGCTCTGACAGCGCGTCGCGGCCCGGTGTGAACAGCTCGATCCGCCAGCCTTCGCTGCCCTTCACGCGCCCCTGCCGCAGCGCCGGTATGACACCCGCCCGCACAAGAGAGCTTTTGCCGCTGCCCGAAGAGCCGCCAACAACCAGAATGTTCATGGTCTGCAATCGTTGCAGCACGTCGGCGACCAGCTCTTCGCGGCCGAAAAAGCGGTCGGCGTCCTCGGGTTGAAACGCGCTCAGACCGCGATAGGGGCAATCCGCGCTCGACGGCAACGCAAGCCCCGCCTTGTGATCCGGGCCGATGGGATCGGGGTCTTCGGCGGCGATCCGGGCCAGCACGTCGTGTGCCGCGTTGCTCCAGGCTTCAATGTCGGAAAAGCGTTGCGTCGGATCAGCCGCCATCCCGCGCAGGAAAAAGTCCTGCCAGGGCTGCTTTTGGCCCGCGACCTGGTGTTCCACTGTCGTGGCGTCGGGGGGGCGCGCGCCGGTGATGGCATACCAAAGCACGGCAGACGCTGAATAGATGTCGGCCGCCGGGCTGAAGCCGCCGCCCGTGTCGAACTGCTCGGGCGCCATGTAGGCGGGCGTCCCGCCGATCACCAGCGACGACGCGCTTTCGTGCAACAGATCCCGTGCGATCCCCAGGTCGCCGATCATCACGCGATCGGCGCCTGATTGCGCGGGCAGCGGCACCGGCTCCTGCACGGTCTCGTTTTCGGCGCCCAGTGCCGTGGGACCACGTATGCCGATGGACTGGTACAGTATGTTTTCGGGTTTGATGTCGCGATGAATGACACCTGCGCGGTGGATGGCCGACAGGCCCGATGTCAGGGCATCGACCAGTTGCAGAACATCCTGTGGGGGCAAACAACCTTCGTCTGTCTTGCGGGCGTCCAACTGGGTGACGAGTGTTCCCAGATCCGCATAGTCCATGACGAAATACGGGCGGCCGTCCGGCAAACGCCCCACATCATGCACGCTGACAAGGCTGTAGGACTGGATGCGGCGCAGCAACCGGGCTTCTTCGATGAAGCGCTGTCTCAGGGTCTCGTCCTCGCCGCGGCGGGCGAAAAGAACCTTGATCGCAACTTCGGCGGCAAGCTCCTCGTCCCACGACAATGCCACGACGGCAAAGCCCCCGCGCGCGATTTCTCGGCGCACGATGTAGCGTCCGATGAAGGCCGGTAATTTCATTCAGGTCATGGCATCAGAAGTTCGCGGAAACGTCGACGCAGTTCAGGGCTTCCGGGTCAATGATGTCATGGTTGCGATCCGCCGCCGACACACACAGCGATACCGCGTCGCCGCGCTGCGACACAGATGTCACGCCGGTGGTCTGATAGCTGGGATAGGCGTCGGTCGGATGCCAGTCCCCCTGCCGGACGTTGTGCACGGTTTCCGCATTGTTGCTGACCTGTCTGACGTCGAACAACTCGCCCCACCAGATATGGAAGTGGTTCTTGGAAATGTCCGGATTGAAATTCGAACTCAGTTCCAGCGAAAGCTCGTCACCGTTCGCGGTGACGGATACGATTTCGACGGAACATCCATCTACGGGACACGCGTTCGAGGCCTGCGCCTCTGCCGTTCCGGTCCCCCAGGCACACAAAAACAAAAGTGTCGCTGTCGCGACGGAAAGGTTCAGTTTTTCAGAGTTTTGCATAATTCAATCACCCCGATGACTTGGAATTTCGATGAATATTTTAGGCCTTAAAGTACCATAAAATCAGGGTAAACTCCAGCAGCCCGCCGCAGCTGCGGGTTTCGGTGGCCAGCCTTGGAACAGGATCCATGCAAGTGATCGGCGCAGCAGTGATGGCCGACGTGTCCGGCAGCACCAGGCTTTTCGAGCAGGTGGGCCAGCAGCGTGCGCTGCGCGGGATCAAGGAATGCCTCGATGACATGCGCGTGCAGATCCACACCCTGGGCGGTGTGTTTCTGCACTCCAAGGGGGACGATGTCCTTGCCTTTTTCGAGCAGGCCGAGGCCGCCCTGGAGATGGCCAAACACGCGACAGCACGATCTCAGGAGGATGCCCTCAAGGTGCATGCGGGGTTGAGTTGGGGCAGCATGCTGATGCAGACAAACGACCTGCATGGCACGCCGGTCAACATCGCGTCGCGCCTTGCATCGCTGGCAAAACCGCACGAGGTGCTGGTCTACGAAACGGCATATGAACGCCTCAGTGCTCAGGCCCGACGAACTCTTCATGCGGTGGATGCCCTGAGCCTGAAAGGCACTGGTGCGCGATTGTCCGTCTACTCGCACGTGGCCGAAGACCCATCCGGTGAAACCCTTGATTTCACTGAAACACCGGGGACGTCGGATATGCCCTTGACCGTGACCCTCAGCCACGCAGATGTCGTCAGGCTGGTGCAGGAAGGCGATGAAATCGCCCTTGGGCGTGCGCTAGATGCCGACATCATCGTGTCGCAGCCCTGGGTGTCACGGCTGCATGCGACCGTGTCCGTGATCAACGGGATTGCCGTGATCAAGGATTGCAGCACCCTGGGAAGCTACGTGCGGATGGACGAAGGCAGAGAGGTCCTGGCGCGTCGCGGCAATGTCACCCTGATCGGAAACGGAAAGATCTCTTTGGGCGCGCCCTTTTCCAGATCGACCCAGGCCGTCATCGAGTACACCCAGACCAGAGCGCCGGTCGGCGATGTGCAGGACGGTTGAAACGAATCTTGTGATGTGTTGACCGGCGTTGTGCGGCGTCCAACCTTTCGGTGGACGGCGTCGGGCCAGCAGCGGCGCGGGGCCGTGGCCGCAATGGCGCGACCACGACGCACCTGGCGGGGCGCAGCATCAGCATTCCATCCGCCGAATCAGGGGGCTGCCTGGGCCACAGATGGCCAGAGCGGCCGCAGCACATCCAACGCACGGTTGCTTTTCCGTATTTCCGCCCTGCCGCGACCTAGCCCGGCAACCGGTTCCGCTGGTCCTTTGAGGTGTCGAGACAGAAATGCGACGTGATGCTTTGCACCTGCGATAGCTGGCCCAGCGTATGGGCATGGAATTCCTTGTATTCCGCCAGATCGCCGACCTCGACCCGCAGCATGTATTCGACATTTCCCGCAATGTTGTGACATTCCAGAACCTGCGGCGCCGCATCCATCGCCCGTTCGAACGCGCGGGCGTCCTTGTGCAGTTGCTGCGCCAGCCCGACCATGACGAAGACGGTGATGCGGGGCGCCATGGCAGAGCGGTCGATAATCGCCCGGTATCCCCGGATCACGCCAGCGCGCTCAAGCTCTTGGACACGGCGCAGGCACGCCGATGGCGACAGCCCGACCCGCTTTGCCAATTCGATATTGGTGAGTCGGCCCGCCGATTCCAGCGTTGACAATATTTCTTCGCTTGCACGGTCAAAGTCGGACATTTGTTGCTATATTATCCATGTTTCCGGCGATACTGCAAGGAAATTGCCGCCTAATCCGCCCATAATATGCGCAATCACTCTTAACCGGGCAAAGGCGTGCGATGCGGACCCTTCAAACCTACGACATCTCCGAGCAACGCGGGTTTCTCTGCAAGTTCGACGCGGGTGACATCGCACTGACGGGTGAGTTGGACACGCTGCGCGACGTGGCACTGTCGCTGCCGGATCTGCTGCCCTCGGGCCGGGTCCGGTCGCTGCTGCGGGACCGGTTGCCCGACATCGACATGCCCGGCGTCCTGCAACGTGCCAGCGATGCCGAACTGCGGATGGCGATGGTGCACTGTTCCTTCCTGGTCCAGGCCTATGTCTGGGGCGAAGCGGCGGCCCCCGACACGCTGCCGCGCTGCCTGGCGGTGCCCATCGTTGCACTTGCAGATCACCTGGGACAACAGCCGCTCCTGCCCTACAGCGGTTATGTCCTGGACAATTGGGCCGAGATCGAGCGCGGCAAGGGGATCACGCTGGAAAACACCCGCATGCTCCAGCATTTCCTCGGCGGGCAGGACGAGACGTGGTTCGTGCTGATCCACGTCGCGATCGAGGCGCAGGCGGGGCCCGCACTGGTGCGGATGCCCCAGATCGTCGAGGCGGTCGCGCAGGGTGACGACACTGCCCTGCGCAAGCTGCTGGAAGAGGTGGCAGAGGTCTGGGAGGGGATCAACGCCATCTTCGACAAGATGCCGGAACGGTGCGATCCCTACATCTATTTCGCGCGCGTGCGCCCCTATATCCATGGCTGGAAGGACAATCCCGCCCTGCCCGACGGACTGCGCTATGACGGGATCGCGCGTTTCGGCGGCAAGGGTCAGGCGTTTCGGGGGCAAACCGGATCCCAGTCCTCCATCGTGCCGGCCATGGATGCGCTGCTGGGTGTCGGGCACGCCCATGATCCGATGAAGGCATATCTGGATGAGTTGCATATCTACCGCCCCCCACCGCACCGACAGTTCATCGAGGATCTGCGCGCGGAAAGCGGCGTGCGGGACTTCGTGGCGCGTCTGGACCACCGCGGTCTGACGGCCGCGTACAACGCCAACGTGCAGGCCGTGGCGGATTTCAGGTCCCGGCACCTGGAATACGCGGCGTCCTACATCCACCGGCAATCCCGGGCGGCGACGGGCAACGACACCGACGTCGGCACCGGCGGCACACCCTTCATGCGCTATCTCAAGAAACACCGGGACGAGACGCGCGCGCGGCTCTTGCCGGTAGCGGCGAAACAACACGCGTAGCGTCGGGTTTTCGGGTATCCGGCCATGCGCACCGCTTTGGAAAGGACGGTGCGAAACCTCGGCCATCGGGCAAAGCGTTGCGGCGTGATTGCCCCAAAACCGACGCCGACAGGCAGCACGCAAAAATTCCGGGAACATGACCGCCACACGTCCAAACGATCAGGCGGCGCTGTGACAATCGCGCCCGTTCCAACCCATCTGGCTTCAAAACGGCTTTGTGACTATCGTGGTATCCATTCCAGGAGGTCAGTGATTGGAACGACGCCTCGCCGCGATACTTGCCGCCGATGTCGTTGGCTACAGCAACCTTGTCCGCAAAGACGAGGCGGGCACCCTGGCTGCGGTCAAATCCCACCGTGAACGGTTTTTCGAACCCATCGTGGCGGCGCGAAACGGGCGCATCGTCAAGCTGATGGGGGACGGTCTGCTTATAGAATTCGCCAGCGCGGTCGAGGCGGTGCGATGCGCCGTGGACATGCAGCACTATGTCGGGGTCGACAACGCGGACGTGCCGCAGGACGCGCAGGTGCGATACCGGATTGGCCTGAACGTCGGTGACATCGTGGTCGACCAGGGCGACATCCACGGCGATGGCGTCAATGTCGCCGCGCGGATCGAAAGCCTGGCTGATCCGGGCGGCATCTTCATGTCGGGCAACGTCTTCGAACAGATCAAGACCAGGCTCGATCTGACCCTTGAAGATCTGGGGATGCACGAGGTCAAGAATATCTCGGACCCGATTCACGTGTTGCGACTGGTCCCGGATGACAAGGCCGCAGCCATCGTGTCGCCCATCGGACCGGCGCCGAAACCCCCGAAACGAAACGGGCGTGCCATCGCCACCGGTGTCGCGGTCGCCCTGGCGCTGGGGGCCGCCGCGTGGTGGCAACCCTGGTCCTTGGTCCCCGCTACGGAACCCGGGGAACAAACCGCCGTTCTTTCCGGCAAACCCGCCATCGCGGTCATGGCGTTCGACAATCTGAACAATGATCCGCAGCAGGACTATCTCAGCGACGGGCTGAGCGATAACATCCTGACCGCATTGTCCCGGTTTCCCGACTTTTTCGTGATCGCCCGCAATTCGTCGTTTTCCTACAAGGACACGCCGACAGATATCCAGCAGGTGGCACAGGAACTGGGCGTGCGATACATCGTTGACGGCGGCGTTCAGGTCGCAGGTGATCGTTTGCGCGTCACGTCGCAACTGATTGATGCGACAACAGGTCAGAACATCTGGGCCGACAGCTATGATCGGGATCTGCAGGACATTTTTAACGTTCAGGACGAGATCACGAGGACGGTGGCATCGCTTCTGTCGGAAAATATCGATCTGGCTGAATACAATCGGCTGAAACATCAACCGACTGAAAGTCTTGGCGCATACGAACTGCGCAAGCGCGCGCAAGAGGAAGGTTTGACCTTTACAAGGGAGGGCAACATCAGGGCAGAGGAACTGAGCGCAAAGGCCATTGCCCTCGATCCCAATTATGCCGGAGCGTATGTTGAAAACGCCTGGGCGCATATCTTTGGATATCGCTGGGGTTGGACCAGCTCCCTGACCCGCGAAGAATCGCTGGATCGCGCCTTTGAGATGGCGCGCAAGGCCATCGAGTTGGAGCCGTTCAATTTCAAGGGGTATTGGGTCCTGGCCAATGCCACCACCCAAAGCGGCAACCTGGAACGGGCAGCTGCACTTCACGACAAAGCGATTGCGCTCAACCCGAATTCGGCGTCCGTGCTGGCAGATTCGATCGACCCCCTGGTTTATGGCGGCAACGCAGCCGAGGCCGTCGAGCGCATGAAACTGGCGATCCGGCTGAACCCGCATCATCCGGACTGGTATCTGTGGAACCTGGGCTGGGCCCAGTACTTCGCCGAGGACTATGCCGGGGCCAGGGACTCCATCGAGCGGATGAATGAAATCCCCAGCCGCCTGAAACGCACCTATGCACCGGTATTGCTGCGCCTGGGTTTGGACAGCGACGCGCAAACCGTGATCGGCGAATTCCTGGCCGCCAATCCCGACTACAGCATCGCCGAAGCCATGAAGGCCCCATTCCAAAGCGACGCGTACCTGAACCGCTGGCTGGATGATTTGCGGCAATTGGGGGTGCCGGAATCCTCGGGTTGAGCGGCTGGTCCTGTGTGTTGCAGGCGACGCCAGAAGGTGCAGCCTGACGGAAATTCGGGCAATCAGTCATCGTGCCGGGTTCTGCGGGCAGGCGGCGGAAAACGCCATGCACGGATTGGGCGCGGACCTGCATTCGCCGTGACAAGTTGCCCAAGCCCGTAAGGCGGGTTTTGAACCCACCGGCCCATTGTCAAAACGACGCCCCCCAACCCCGCAACCCTTGACGAAGGGTGAAATCATCTTTGTAACCCATTGATCTTAGGCGAGCCTAACCTGTTCCACCGTGGGACAGCCCTGCGGACCATAGACATCCGCGCCCCGATCCGCGATGACGTTTCCCACGCGCAGGACCACAGGAGCCCCCCATGATCGCCGTCATTTTCGAGGTCCATCCCAAGGACGGGCATCGGGCCGCGTACATGGAGCGGGCCGCGCAGCTCAGGGAGCACCTTGACGACATCCCCGGCTTCATCTCGGTCGAGCGGTTCGAAAGCCTGATGGAGCCGGGCAAGCTGCTGTCCCTGTCCTTCTGGGAGGACGAGGCGGCACTGGCGCACTGGCGGTGCCTGCCCGAACACCGGAACGCGCAATCTGCGGGCCGTGACGTCCATTTCGACGATTACAGCCTGCGCGTCGCCGGCGTGATCCGGGACTACGGGATGACCGACCGGGACCAGGCCCCTGACGACAGCAAGGCGCTGCATGACCGCTGAACCGCAGATCACCTGGAAGAGTGCCCTGATGGTCGCAACCCTTGGCCTGACCTGGGGCGGCACCTTTCTGGTGACCGAGATCGCGCTGACCGGCATTACGCCGTTCTGGCTGGCCGCGGGGCGGATCGGGTTCGCAGCGCTGCTGATGACGGCCATCTGGGCAGCCCTTGGCGGGCGGCTGTTCACGGCCGCCCCTGCGGGTGGCACGTGGGCGGCCCTGCTGACCATCGGGGCCTTCAGCACGGCGGTGCCCTTCATGCTGCTGGCCTGGGGGCAACAATACGTGACCTCCGGCTTTGCCGGGGTCTCCATGGCGTCGGTCGCGCTGATCGTGCTGCCGCTGGCCCATTTCCTGGTGCCGGGCGAGCGGATGACCTGGCGGCGTGTCGTGGGATTCCTGATCGGCTTTGTTGGCGTGTGCGTGCTGATCGGCGGGCAGGCATTCGAGCCGTCGGGAGCGGCATTGGAGCCTGCGGGCCGCGCCGCCTGCGTGGCAGCCGCGTCCTGTTACGGGGTGTCGTCGGTGCTGATGCGGCGGTTGCCCTCGGTCGATCCCATCGGCTTGTCGACCGTGATCCTGATCATCGCGGCAGGCATCGTGGTGCCGCTGGCCTGGATCGTCGAAGGGCCGCCGCCCCTGCCCGATGCGCGCACCCTTGGGGTCATTGCCTTTCTCGGGCTGATCCCGACTGCGGCGGCCAACATGTTGCGCGTTCTGGTGATCCGCGGCGCTGGTCCGGTGTTCATGTCGCTGACCAATTACCAGGTGCCCGTCTGGTCGGTCGTGCTGGGTGCATGGCTGCTGGGCGAGCCGTTGCCCGCGTCCCTGCTGGGTGCGATGGTTTTGATCCTGAGCGGTGTGGGCTTGAGCCAATATGGCGCATTCAGACGATTGTTCGGGGCGAAGCCGGAAAATTGAAGGAATTTTCCGGGGGGGCGCTGCCCCCCGTCGGCGGGGCCGACTCCCCCCGGGATTTTTCGGGGACAGAGACGGGGTCAGGCAGAGACTGCGTTTTCGACTGCCTGCACCACGTGATCGACGCTGGCGGTCAGGATCGCCTCGTCTTCGGATTCCGCCATCACCCGGATCAGCGGCTCGGTCCCGGACTTGCGGATCAGCAGGCGGCCGTTGCCGGTGAGTTGCCCCTCGGCCTCGGCGATTGCGGTCTTGACCGTGTCCAGGTCCAGCGGGGTTTGTCCGGCCGTGTAGCGGACGTTTTTCAGCAGTTGCGGGACGGGGTCGAAGACGTGCAGCACCTCGGACGCCTTTTGGCCCGATTGCACCAGTTCGGCGAGGAATTGCAGACCCGCCATCAGCCCGTCTCCCGTGGTGGCATAGTCCGTCATCACGATGTGGCCCGATTGTTCGCCGCCCAGGTTGAAGCCGCCCGTGCGCATCCGTTCCACCACGTAGCGGTCGCCCACCGCAGTGCGTTCCAGCCCGACGCCGTGACCGCCCAGGAACCGTTCCAGCCCGAGGTTCGACATCACCGTGGCCACCAGCGCGCCGCCCTTGAGCCGCCCTTCGGCCGCCCAGCGGGCCGCCATCAGCCCCATGAACTGATCGCCATTGCCCACCCGCCCCTGTTCGTCGAGCAGGATCACGCGGTCGGCGTCGCCATCCAGACAGATGCCCACATCGGCCCCGTGCGCCACCACAGCCTCGGCCGCTGTTTGCGGCTGGGTCGAGCCGCAGCCCTGGTTGATGTTTTGCCCGTTGGGCGCGGTGCCCACGGGGATGACGGTCGCGCCCAGTTCCCACAGCGCCTCGGGCGCCACGCGGTAGGCGGCGCCGTTGGCGCAGTCGATCACGACCTTGAGCCCATCGAGCCGCATCTGGCGGGGAAAGGAGGATTTCACCCGTTCGACATAGCGAAACCGGCCATCGTCGATCCGCTTGGCCCGTCCGATTTCGCCAGCGGGCACCGGGTCGACGCCGGAGGCCACCAGTCGCTCGATTTCTATCTCGGCCGCATCGCTGAGCTTGAACCCGTCGGGGCCGAAGAACTTGATCCCGTTGTCCTGGGCCGGGTTGTGGCTGGCCGAGATCATCACGCCCAGATCGGCGCGCATCGACCGGGTCAGCAGGCCCACGGCGGGCGTCGGCACAGGCCCCAGCAGCAGCACGTTCATGCCGGTGCTGGTCAGCCCCGCCGTCAGCGCATTTTCGAACATGTAGCCCGACAGCCGCGTGTCCTTGCCGATGACGACGCGGTGCACCGCCTCGGTCCCGTCGCGTCGGAAATACCGCCCCACCGCCGCGCCGATGCGCAGGGCCATTTCGGCTGTCATGGGGGATGTGTTGGCGGTGCCGCGCACGCCGTCGGTGCCAAAGAGCTTTGTCATGTGGGGGGATGTGCCACAGCAGCCCGCCAAAGCGCAATGGCCTGGGCGTGGTCGGCGATATCATGGGCGCGGATCAGCTGGATGCCCTGGGATGCGGCGGCCAGGGCGACCCCAACCGACCCGGGCGCACGATCGGCGGCCTGCGGCGCGTTGCCGATGGTCCCGATGAAACGCTTGCGCGACGCGCCCAGCAGGATCGGCACGCCAAGTCCGTGAAACAGGCTGAGCCGCTGCAGCAAGGCGAGGTTGTGATGCAGTGTCTTGCCGAACCCGATGCCGGGATCGATGGTGATATCCTCGCGCGCGATGCCCTGCGCCACAAGCGCGTCAATGCGCGCGGACAACCAATCATAAACGTCCAGCAGCACGTTTTCGTACTGCGGATCGTTCTGCATGGTTGTTGGATCACCCTGTGCGTGCATCACGACCAAGGGCACCTTGCGACGGGCGCAAAGCGGGGCAAGTGCGGCATCGAAGGTCAATCCCGACACGTCGTTGATGATCGTCGCCCCCGCATCCAGCGCAGCCTGCGCCACCGCGGCTTTGCGGGTGTCGATGGAAATGGGGGTCGTGATCCCGGCGTCCCGGATCGCTTCGATCACCGGTGATGTGCGCGCGATTTCTTCGGCTGGCGCAACGGTCTGTGCACCGGGGCGCGTGGATTCGCCGCCGATGTCGATGATTGCCGCCCCTTCGCAGGTCAGGCGTCGGGCGTGTTCGACAGCGCTCGTTATGTCGTCGTGCTGCCCCCCGTCCGAGAAACTGTCGGGCGTGACGTTCAGAATGCCCATAAGCGCGGGCGCGTCACCTGTCTTTGTGAAACAGGCGCGCTCATGGTCTGTGAGGGTGTCGACATCGACGATCTCGGGCGGGCCGTCCCGGCGCAGCACTTCGACATGGGTGAACCAGCACCAGCCGGTTTGAACAGCCCCCGCAGGCCGCGCCGGTCCGACCTGCATCAGCGGCCGCAGATAGCGCATCAGATGCGGGCCTGGTCCACAGGCATGGTGCGCAGGGCCACGGGCGCGTCGGTCGGACCATCCTCGCCGATTACCAGCATTTCCTGTGCATCAAACGTGGCGGCAAACCACGAGGCCAGCGCCACGGCGTCTGCCCCCTTGGCCGAGGGGCCATCGACCGCGTCGAGCACGATCTTGGATGGGGCCCAGACGCAGATCTGGCCATTGCGCATGGCCCAGTCCAGTTCCGTCCGCGTGTCCACCACCTTGCACCGCGCGTCGCGGGCGGCCAGCACCCAGGCGTTCTGTTCGATGGCCAGCAGGTCGATGCGCCGCTGGGCCAGCGGATGCGTGGCCTGCGGCGCGTCGACGTCGGCGGGACCGACACAAACGATCAGCGGGCGGCCCAGTTTTTCCAGCTGGTCAATCCAGCCCGGCAGGTGATCCGACGCAATGGCGGCATTGGAAAGGTACACCAGTTCCGGGTGCAGCACGTCCTCTTCCACCGCATCCAATGGCACGGGGCGCGCAGTGCCGCGGCTGCGCACGATCTCGACGCCCAGTTGCCCGGGCCCACGATCCAGCTTTTCGATCCGGACAAAGGCGCGCATGGCCTGCGGTTCAATCAGGATACGGTCGGCCACACGCTCGGCCAGGGTTTCCAGCAGGTTCAGCCGTTCGGCGGCCAGTTCAAAGGCAATCGCCTCGGTCACCTTGTCGTAGCTCAGGATGCGGTCCACGTCGTCGTCGATGGGGCCGGTCAGCGGACGCACCTCGACCACGATGTCGAAGCGGATGCGTTGCGTGACGCCCCGCTCGGCCTGGAATGCGCCGATCTCGACTTCGACCGTGTGGCCACGGACCGAGATGCGGTCCAGAGAGGCCGATGTTGCCGTCGCCTCGGATCGTTCCGAAGGGTGGGAAAAGGCAAGCCGGATATCAGAGGGCATGGGCACGTCCTGTGCTGCGGTGTTCGCGCCCTTCTAGCCAGAGCGCGCACAAAGCAACAGGTTCAAAGACGCCATCGCAGCGCCCGATTGCGGCACCGCGCAGCTTCAGTTCGAAGCGGTGCGGAACGTGTGCCGGTAAAACCGGTGCACCCCGATGGACGCGGTGTGGGTATACACCCGGCTCCAGCGCGGGCGCACGGCGGTGGTGTGATAGTGGGTCGCCCCCTTGGTCAGCGCAGGCGCGCGGCCGTCCAGAACGGCACGGGCCACCTTGCCCACACGGTCCCATGCGTTGGGTTCGCGGATGTTTTCGGCGATCCCGTCGCAGGTATAGGTGAACTGGCACTGGTACTTCTTGCCGGTGCCCTGATTGATCACGCCGCACACGCTACCGGGAAACCGGGCGCTTTTCACGCGGTTCAGGATGACCTCGGCCACGGCGAACTGGCCCTTGACCGTCTCACCACGCGCTTCGAAGTACAGTGCCTCGGCCAGGCAGCGCCAATGGGCATCGCCGGACGCGGCCGGTTGTGCATCGACCCACGCACGTGAAAAGTGGACATTGCCGGTCGTTTTCGGTTCGGGCGCCTTGAGCATGCTGTGCAGGCGCGCTTCGCTTACCGCGTTCAGTCCGCGGGCTTCTGCCTTGCGCAATGCTTCGCCAGTCAACGCCCCGACATCTTCGGAACTATACGCAACCGTGCCGCACACGACCAGCAAGGCCGCGAAAACCATCGTCAAAAAACGCATAATAACCCCCAGGGTTCATGTATGGCTGGCGCATTTAGTGAAATTCTGGCCTAAGGTCCAGTAATTTAAGGAAAAGCGCCGGATACCCGCATTGCGCTGGAGACATGGCTTTCTATGCAAGCAAATCAAATGCTGTAGAGGCCAAGGGCACGCCTACCCTATCTTGTGGGCGATGGCCAATTGGGCTGCGGCCAAACGCGCCACCGGCACCCGAAAGGGGGAACAGGACACATAGTCAAATCCCGCGTTGCGGCAAAAGGCGATTGATTCGGGGTTTCCGCCATGTTCGCCGCAGATCGACAGCGTGATATCGGGCTGCGCCGCCCTGCCCCGTTCGGACCCCAATTGCAGCAATTCGCCGACACCGTCGGTGTCCAGCGAATGGAACGGATCCTCGGCAAAGACCTCTTGACGCACGTAATCGGACATGAACCGCCCCGCATCGTCACGCGACAGCCCATAGGTCATCTGGGTCAGGTCGTTCGTTCCGAAGCTCAGAAAACTGCAGTGTTGCGCGATGTCGCCGGCCCGCAGGCAGGCGCGCGGGGTTTCGACCATGACACCGAGGCGGTAGGTCAGCGACGCGCCCAGTTCGGTGGTCACGGCTGCGGCGATGCTTTCGACGCGGCTGCGGACCAGTTCCACCTCGCGCTTGGCGCTGACCAGCGGAATCATGATCTCGGGAACCACCGGATCGCCTTCGGCGCTGGCCGCAATCGTCGCCTCGAAGATGGCGCGGGCCTGCATGTCGTAGATTTCGGGCACGGTCACACCCAGCCTCACGCCGCGCAGACCCAGCATGGGATTGTATTCCATCATCGCCTCGATCCGGCGGGTCACGTCGGACAGGGGCAGGTCCAGCGCATCGGCCAGCGCGCGCTGGCCATTGCGGTCGGTGGGCAGAAACTCGTGCAGTGGCGGGTCGAACAGGCGGATGCACACCGGCTGGCCCTGCATGATGCGGAACAACTGGCTGAAATCCTCGCGCTGCATGGGCAGCAGACGTTCCAGCACCGCGCGGCGGTCATCGCTGCTTTCGGCAAAGATCATCTCGCGCATGACGGTCAGGCGCCCCGGCTCAAAGAACATGTGCTCGGTCCGGCACAGGCCGATGCCGCCCGCGTTGAAATTGCGGGCGGTCTGCGCGTCGGCCGGCGTGTCGGCGTTGGCGCGAATGTCGATGTCGCGTTCGGCGTCGGCCCATTCCATCAGGCTTTGAAAGGCGTCGTCCAAGGCCGCCTCCTGCATTTCGGGCGCCCCCATCAGGACGGTGCCGTTGGTGCCGTCGACGGTGACGATCTCGCCTGCAGTGATGACGCGGCCATCGCTGGTGACCAGTTGTTCCTTGCGGGTGATGAACCGCATGTCGCCGATGCCCACCACGCACGGCAGGCCGATGCCGCGCCCGATCACGGCGGCGTGGCTGGTGACGCCACCGCGTTCGGTGATCACGGCCTTGGCGGCGTGCATGCCGCGAATGTCCTCGGGCGCGGTTTCGCGGCGCACCAGCACGCAGTCTTCGCCGCGTGCGGCACTGGCCTGTGCCTCGTTCGCGTTGAACACGATCCGACCGGTGGCCGCGCCCGGGCTGGCGGCGATGCCGCTGCCGATCACGTCGCGCTTGGCATGCCGGTCGACCTGGCGGTGCAGCAATTCGTTCAGGGCGCGCGGTTCGACCCGCATCAGCGCCTCTTGCCGCGGGATGATTCCGTCGCGCGCCAGTTCAACGGCGATGCGCACCGCCGCGCGCGACGATCGCGCGACCCGCACCCCATCCAAGATGTGCAAGGTGCCATTTTCAATGGTGAATTCGACCTGCATCTCTTCGCGCAGCTTGGCCCGCATCAGGCGGGCATGGTCGACCAACTGCTTGAAACAGTCGGGCACCAGCTCTTCCAGCGACGGGCCGCGCGGGTCGCGGCTGATATACAGGCTCGCCTCGCCCCCCAGCAGTGCGTCGCGCCCCTGGCTCTGGCGCAGATAGCGACCCGTGATCTGCGGCTTACCGGTCTTGGAGGACACCAGCTGCAACACGCCTGCCCCGCTTTCGCCGTGGCCCACGCCAAAGGCCATCTGCTGCACCACAAGGCCCAGGCCCGCATCGGCCGGCGCGCCCTTGGCCTGCCGCAACAGCCGGGCGGAGGTGCCTTCCCACGCGCGGGCCATGGATTTCAGGACACCGGCCAGCTGTTCGGCCCGCGTGGCAGGGAACGGTGCCTCGGCCTCGTCCTCATAGGCGTTCAGCACGGCCTGCATCGCCTCTGCCCCGGTGCCGGCGACATTGTCGAACATGTCGGGATCCAGCCGGTCCACGTGGATCGCGTAGCTTTGGACAAAGCGGGTATAAAGCTCGGCGGCGGCATCGGCGCCCAGCGTGTCGCGCAGGGCCGCGTGCCGCTTGGGATTCATGCCGATATTCAGGATGGCCGACGGGCCGCCCCAATCGGGGTCTTCCGACGACGGGCGCACACAGAGCAGCGCATCGTCGGGAAACTGCCGCAGAATGGCGTCGATGTCGGGCAGGTGTCCTTCGGCGATCTGATGCACCGCGGCAAAGGACAGCGCCACGGTATCAGGCACCGGCAGGTCCAAACGCACCAGTCTTTGCAAGCACTTGGCCCGCCCGCCATGGGTGGCGGTGGTTATGGGCGCACGGGCCGTCACCAACGTTGTGTTCGGGTTATTCTGCACTGCAGCACCATTCCTTCCGTGGCGCAGCATAGACGGTGACAGTGATGTGACAAGGGCCGTCAGAAAGGCAAAACGTCACCGTTGCAGGGGGGCCAGCCCCCCGGCCTGCGGCCTCCCCCCGGAGTTTTTCCGGCGAGATGAAGTTGGATCAGCCCTCGATCCGCGTCAGGTCGGCCACGCTGAGGCACAAGGTGCGGATGCGGCTGAGCAGGTTCAGGCGATTACGGCGCAATGTCTGGTTGTCGGCATTGATCTGCACGGACTCGAAGAAGGCGTCGATCGGACCGCGGAGTTCGGCCATGGCGTGCATGGCGGTGGCGAAGTCCTGTGCCTTCATCGCCGGTTTGATTTTCGCCTCGCTCGCATCAAGGGCGGCAAACAGCGCGCGCTCCTCGTCTGTTTCGGCGAATTTCTCGTCCGCGCCAAAGGAATATTCGACCCCGTCCGCCGCTTCGGCCTGGGTCAGGATGTTGTTGGCCCGCTTGAAACCCTGGATCAGGTTTTCGCCGTCGTCGGTTTGGAGCGTTTCTGAGAGGGCTTTGGCCCGTTTCACCAGCAGGGTGAGGTCGTCGTTGTTTGGCATCGCGATGCAGGCGTCGATGATGTCGTGGCGGATGCCCTGGTCGCGGAGGTAGACTTTGAGGCGGTGGTGGAGGAAGGCGAGGAGGCTCTCTCTATGTTTAGAAACTACCCACCGCATTTCAAAACCAGCCACCATTTCCATTTCTTCGACGACCTCTGACACATTTCTGACGCCTGCCTTAGTATCGGATTCGACGCTCACTCCCGAAGCATCTGCTGCGCTAGCAATTTCTTTTCGCTTAGCATCGACGCGGGTCGTCCACTGATCAAAGATCAAGTTATTCGCAAGATGGATTGGTTGATTCAAAAGCAACTGAACCTGGTTCTCCAACACCAACCGAATAACCCCCAACGCCGCCCGCCGCAGCGCAAACGGATCTTTAGACCCAGTCGGCTTTTCATCAATCGCCCAGAAACCCGTCAGCGTGTCCAGTTTGTCCGCCAGCGCCACGGCCACGGACACCGGCGATGTCGGCACATCATCGGACGGCCCCAAGGGAGAATAGTGTTCCTCGCACGCCTCGGGCACGCCGTCGTCGTGGCCGGCGGCTTGCGCGTAATACTTTCCCATGATCCCCTGCAATTCGGGGAATTCGTAGACCATTTCGGAGGCGAGATCGGCTTTGGCGATGCGGGCCGCCTCGGCGGCGAGGTCGGGCTTGGCACCGACCACCCGAGCAAGCTCGCGGGCGAGCGCTTCGATCCGGGCGACCCGCTCGGCCTGTGAACCCAGCTTGTTGTGGAAGGTGACGTCAGCCAGCGGCTTGGCCATGCCTTCAAGTCCCACTTCACGAACGGTGCGCAAGTCATTCTCCCAAAAGAACTTTGCGTCCGCCAGCCGCGCGCTCAGCACCTTTTCGTTGCCGGTCAGGATCGTGGCCCCCTGGTCCGCCGTTTCACGGTTGGCCACGGTCACGAAGTGTTCGATCCGCGCCGTTTTCGGATTGCGCACGGAAAAGAATTTCTGGTGCTCCTTCATCGACGTTTGCAGCACCTCGGGCGGCAGGTCGAGGAAATCGTCGCCGATCCGGCCCATCAGCACCACGGGCCATTCGACCAGCCCCGCGACCTCGGCCAGCAGGCCCTGGTCTTCGACCACTTCCAGACCGCTGGCAAAGGCCACGTTCGTGGCGTCATGCCAGATCGCCTGCGCCCGTTCGGCCGGGTCGAGGATCACGTGCGCGCGCTTTAGCTTTTGCCCGTAATCCTCGAAGGAGGTGACAGAAAATCGACCGGGCGCCATGAAACGATGCCCTTCTGTCGTGTCGCCAAACGCGATGCCGTCCACGTCGCCCGGCACCACCGTGCATCCGGCCTCATCCGTCAGGATACACAGGATGGAATGCAGAGGCCGCACCCATTTCAGGTTGCCAGCCCCCCAGCGCATCGATTTGGGCCAGGGAAAGCTGCGCACCGCGTCAGCCAGCACCTCGGCCACGATGTCGGCCGCGGGGCGGCCCGGCTTTTCGATGACGGCGAACAGCACGTTGCCCTTGGGCGTCTCGCGTTCTTCGACCTGATCGCGGGTCAGGCCCGCACCGCGCAGGAACCCCTCGATCGCCTTGTCGGGCGCGTCGGCGCGGGGGCCTTTGCGTTCCTCGCGCGTGGTGGGGCTGGCGTCCAGCACCCCCTCGACCGTCAGGGTCAGGCGGCGCGGCGTGGAAAAGGCGGCGGCGTGCGCATAGGTCAGACCAGCCTCGACCAGACCGTTGGTGACCAGTTTCTTCAGGTCCTCGCCCGCGCGGGTCTGCATCCGGGCTGGAATTTCCTCGGAGAAAAGTTCGATCAGGAGGTCGGGCATGGGTGCGTCCAGTTCAGGTTCAGATCCAGTCGAGAAAGACCCGGGTCTGCGGATAGGTGGCGGCAAAGTGCTGGCGCAGCGCACGAAAGCGCGGGCGCAGGTCGGGGAATTTGCCAGGATGGGTTTCGGCGACGGTCAGGCGGATATGGGCAAACAGCCCCGCGCGGTCCAACGCTTCGAGCAGGTCCAGTTCGGCCCCTTCGATGTCGAGCTTGAGAAAGGCCAGTTCGCCGTGTGTGTCGATGACGGTGCGGATGCGGTCAAGCAGGTCGATGATTTCAACCTGGTGCCCCGTCGTCTGCATGGCGTGCCCGCCGGGCAACACCGTGCTGCGGGTGGTGCGGTCCACCGGGTCGGCGTCGAAATCCGCAGCCCGCGACAGGATCGCGGTGCCTGGCACCGCCCCCACGGCAACCGGGTGCAGCGTCACGTTGGGCATGGATCCGCAGCGCTGTAGCAGCCCGTCAAAGGCCACCGGATCGGGTTCGAACGCATGGACCTGCGCGCCTGTGGCTGCCAGATCGGCGGTGATCACGCCCACATTGGCACCGCAGTCAAACACCACATCGCGTGGGCCCAGCATCGACACGACGCCCTGCATGATGCCCTGCGCGCGGATCCGCATCTCGCGTCGCCGCTTGCGGCGCCTCTGCAAGCGGGCGCGTTCATCGTCCGTCATCTGGGGGGCTGTGGCGTTCATTGGTAGCCGGTACCGGGCAGCGGCGGGCATTCTTCGCCCACGATGGTGCCGTCATAGGCCTTTTCGCCGCAGTCGTTCAATTCGTGCCAGACATAGCCGCGTCCGTCGTCGGTGATGGCGACGATCCGGTCCACCCCAAAGGCGATGTTCTTTTGCCCCAGGAACGGCAGTGCCGTGCCTGCGTCAAGTTCCGCGGCGATTGCTTCGGCGTCAAAGCATTCGAACCAGTGCGGGGCGTTGCGCGGCGTGGCGCTTTCCAGTCCTACATAGGTTTCGGTCAACAGGGCCAGCGACAATTCGGTGGTGAAACACGCCCGGTAGCGGATGGGCGAGCTGTCTGCGTCGATGGCTTGGAAATTGTCAAACGGGATTGGCTCGGGTTCGTTCGACACGACCGAGACAAGCTGTACCTCTTCGGTTTCCACCGGCGCGTAAAAGGCGTGCACCTGGAGGTAATACAGCGCCGCACCCGCCACCAAAGCACTGACCATCAGAACGATCCCAACAATTTTCCCACTCATCCCGCGTCCTCGCCCAGGCAAAGTACATTGCCGTCGGGGTCACTGACTTCGACCTCGCGCATACCGTATTCCGTGACCAACGGGCCGGAAAAGGCGGTGCCGGTGGTTTTCATATGGGCCATCCGTCCGGACAGATCCTCGGGGTACAAATAGACGCGCCAGCCGTCATGGTCGGCTTCGGCCCCGTTCCACGCCATGAGGAAAAGCTGTGCCTTGCCTGCGCGCAATATGCCAAAGCCGGTATCGGGCTCGCCCGCTTCCTCGATCACATCAAAGCCGAGAATGTCGGTGTAGAACGCCCTGGCCCGACGATAGTCGGCCACGCGCAGCACGGGGGTGGCGTTGGTGTAGCTCACGCCGCGTCCTCCGGCTGCCAGCCGCCTGCCCGGGTCTGCACAAAAGCGTCCGCACATTGCTTGGCCAGCGCGCGGACCCGACCGATATAGGCCTGGCGTTCCGTGACCGAGATCACGCCGCGCGCGTCCAACAGGTTGAACATGTGGCTGGCTTTGATGCACTGATCATAGGCCGGGTGCGCCATGACGATGCGCTTGCCGGTCTTGGGGTCATGGGCCTCCATGCCCAGGATCTTCTGGCACTCGGCCTCGGCCTCTTCGAACTGGCGCAGCAGCACGTCGGTGTTGGCCACGTCGAAATTCCAGCGGGCGTATTCCTCTTCGGTCTGCCTGAAGATGTCGCCGTAGCTCAGCGGGATTGGTGTTTGCGGATCGTTGAAGGGCATGTCCATCACGTGATCCACGCCCAGGATATACATCGCCAGCCGTTCCAGCCCATAGGTCAGCTCGCCCGACACCGGGTTGCAATCGTGGCCGCCGACCTGCTGGAAATAGGTGAACTGGCTCACCTCCATCCCGTCGCACCAGACCTCCCATCCCAAGCCCCAGGCACCCAGCGTCGGGCTTTCCCAGTCATCTTCGACAAAGCGGATGTCGTGCAACGCCATGTCCACGCCGATGGCTTCCAGCGAGCCAAGATACAGCTCTTGCAGGTCGGGGGGCGAGGGTTTGATCAGCACCTGGTACTGGTAATAGTGCTGCAACCGGTTCGGGTTTTCGCCATAGCGCCCGTCGGTCGGGCGGCGCGAGGGCTGCACATAGGCCGCGGCCCAGGGCTGCGTGCCCAGGCTGCGCAGCGTGGTGGCGGGGTGGAACGTGCCTGCGCCCACCTCCATGTCATAGGGTTGCAGCACCGCGCAGCCCTTGGACGCCCAGTAATTCTGCAACCTCAGGATGATTTCCTGGAACGAGCGCGGAGCGTCTGTTGACTGCGACATGGTGGGCGACCTTGCGTTTGCGGAATGCGCGCCTTTCCTACGGGGCTGCCCGTGGATGGTCAATTGCGCGCGAGGCTGCTTTTTACAGGGATTCCACCATTTTCAACGCGGCGGTTTCCTGCTTATCTGTGCGCCAAATAATTCAGAGCCTTGCGGCCGTTCAAGGGGACATATCGGTGAGAGTGAAACAGGTGGTGCTGGCATGGTTGGTGATGCTGGGCCTTGCATGTCATGTGAACGCACAAGAGGCCCCCGTCTGGGTCCAGATCGAGGCGCAGCCGAACCTGGCAGCTGCGACGCAGCGGGCGCGGGCCTATGCGGCGGAATTGCCGGATGTAAACGGCTTTTCCCTTGGCGGCGGCTGGTACGGGATCGCTCTTGGCCCCTATGCGCGGCCCGATGCCGAACAGGTTCTGCGCGTCTACCGCAACGAAGGGGTCGTGCCCCGCGACAGTTTCATCGCCCTGTCGTCGTCCCTGGGGCAACAGTTCTGGCCCGTCGGGGCCAACGTGCTGAACCGTGGCGTGGTGCAGGCCCCGGTTGCCGTCACGCCACAGCCCGAAGCGGACCCCGAACCCGTGATACAGGCTCCGACCCCGCCCCCGCCCGATGAAACACCCGCACAGGCCCAGCGCAGCGAACGCGCCCTGAGCCGTGCCGAACGCGAGGATCTTCAGATCGCCCTGAAATGGGCCGGCACCTACCAGGGGGCCATCGACGGCGCCTTTGGCCGCGGCACCCGCAACGCGATGGCGGGCTGGCAGGAAAGCAAGGGGTTCGAGGTCACGGGCATCCTGACCACTGCACAACGGGCCGCCCTGATCAAGGATTACAACAGTGTGCTGGACGATATCGGCTTTGCCCTGTTGCAGGACGCGGCCGCCGGCATCGAGATCAAGATGCCCACTGCCGTCGTCAGCTTTGAAAAACACGAATTTCCCTTTGCCCACTACACCGCGACCGGCGACATTCCCGCGACGGTGCTGCTGATCAGCCAGGCAGGGGATCAGGACACGTTGTTCGGTTTGTATGACATCATGCAGACGCTGGACATCGTGCCGCTGGACGGCCCGCGCGAACGCAAGGCCGCGTCCTTTACCCTCGTGGGGCAGGACGATGCCCGTGTGTCAGAAACCCGGGTGAGCCTGCGGGACGGAGAGATCAAGGGCTTTACCGTGGTCTGGCCTGCGGGCGACGAGGCCCGGCGCACCCGGCTGATCGACGAGATGGACAAGAGCCTGGTGCGGCTTGCAGGCGTGATCGCGCCTGACACGGGCACCGAAGAGCAGTCGATTGACCTTGTGTCTGGCCTGGCAATCCGCAAGCCGCGCCTGTCCCGGTCCGGGTTCTTCGTCGACAGCCGCGGAACCGTACTGACCACGACCGAAGCGGTGCAGAATTGCACCCGCATCACGCTGGACAACGAGGTCGAGGCGACCGTGGCGACCATGGACAACGCCCGCGGGGTGGCCGTGCTGACCCCCGATACGCCACTTGCGCCGCTGGCCGTCGCCCGCTTTGCCGATACCACGCCCCGCCTGACGTCCGAGGTTGCGGCTTCGGGCTACAGTTTCGAGGGGGTGCTGGATGCGCCATCGATGACATTCGGCACGCTCAGCGATCTGCGTGGCCTGAATGGCGAGGCCGAGCTGGCGCGGCTGGCCCTGGACACCCTGCCCGGCGATGCGGGCGGTCCGGTGCTGGATACCGGTGGCGGCGTACTGGGCATGCTGCTGCCTGCCCCGGCAGGTGGTCGTGCGTTGCCCGAAGGTGTGCAATTCGCGCTGGATGTCGCCGCGCTGCAAGAGGTTCTGGAACAGGCGGGCATGGCCGCGGGCAACACCAACTCCGGCACACCCATCGACCCAATCGACCTGACAGCCGCCGCCAGCGGCATGACCGTTCTGGTCAGCTGCTGGGATTGAACCGCGCGTGTTTTCCTAAAACTGTCCGAACGTGACAAGCCGCTGTTAGCCCTGCGTTAACGGAGGTATCTGCACTATGCATTTCAGGGCGTGGGGGCGCTGACCCAGTCTTTCGTGATCGGAGTGCATGATGTCCAAGTCTCTCGCAAAATCCCTGGCGCTGGCCGCCGCATTGACCCTTCCTGCCGTTGCCGCATCGGCCAGCGTGGCCAAGCCGCCGTTGTCGCACCAGGGCCAGTGGTGGACCCACCCCAAGGGCTGTGAATACAGCCGCGCGGGCCGTCCCGGCGAAACCGTGTGGTTCCTGATCGTGAATACAGCCAAACCCGGCTGCCCGACCTATATCGCCACCAAGACCTGGGGCGGCGTATACAAGGCCGAAGGCCCGAAATGGTGACAGGCGGGGCGCACGAATACGTGCGCTTTACCTAAGGCGGACGTACACGTGCCCCGCAGCCACGCAGGATGGGTGCACCGACAGGTGCACCTTACCCCGTAAGGCGGACCTGTGGTCCGCCCGCACTGTCAGACAATATCGGGCGTGAGATACACCAGCGTCGGACCATCCGCGTCAAAGGCGGCGCGCACGACCTCCTGCATCTCGTCCAGTGTCTTCGGGGCGACGGCGTAGGCCCCGAATGCCTCGGCCAGCTTGCAGAAATCCGGATTGCGCGCGACCACCGCATTGGGCGCGATCTGCGCACGGGTCATGCTGTCCTCGATCTCGCCCAGCTTTCCATTGTCCCACAGTATGATCGGGATCGGCAGGCCAAGTTCCACCGCCACCCCCAGTTCCTGCATCGTGTAGTGAAAGCCATAGTCGCCGATGATGGCCATCGTGGGTTTTCCACGCCGTGCCACCGCCCCGCCGATGGCCGCAGGCAAGGCATAGCCCAGCGTGCCGAACCCGGTGGGGTGGTGCCAGTGGCCGGGGCGGTCCATGTCCCAGACCTCCTTGGCGGTATAGGCCAGCTGCGTCATGTCGGAATATATCATGGTGCCCGGCGGCAGGCAGTGCCGAAGGGCGTCGCAGACGGGAACGATGCTGGGGCGTTCGGCATCGACCTCGGCGCGCCAGCGGGTGCGGGACTGCGCGATCCGGTCACGCGTCCACTCGAAGGACGCGGGCAGATCATCGGCCGCTTTAAGCCCACGAAACACGGCATGTGCCGCGGCCCGAAAGCGGAACGGTCCCTGCCCGTCTGCGGCAAGCGCTACCGGATCGATGTCGATGCGCACCATGCGCACCGCCGGTCCCAGCTTGGGACGCCACAGATCGACCTCGGCCAGTTCGGTGCCGACGGCGATGACCAGGTCAGCCTCTGCCACGATGGCGGCGCTGTCGGGGCGCGCCAGAGAGCTGCCGAACAGCCACGGATCATCCGGAGCCACGATGCCGCGCCCGGCATAGGTGGTGAAAACCGGGATCGGGCAGCGGCCCAGAACGCTTCGGATGTATTCCCACGCGTCGCGCGCACCGCCGCCGAGGATCAGCAGCGGCTTTCGCGCCTCGCAGATCAGTTTCGGAAGGACCGGAAACAGGTCCGGGTCGATCTGTTCGCCCCCGTCGGACAGGCCGAAATCACGGCGGTCATGCGGCGGCGCGACGGCTTCGAGCCGGGAAATCGGGACCTGGATGTGCTTGGGCCGACGCCGCGCGGTGTGAAACTCCATGAAGGCGCGGTTGATCAACGCATAGGCCGCCTCAGCCGTCCGCGCCTCTTCTGACCAATCACACACCGTCTCAGCCGCTGCACGCTGGTCCTTCATCTGATGCAGTTGGCCCTTTTTCGCCGCCGTCTCGTCCAGACAGGACGAAATCACCAACATCGGCACGCTGTCCGAATGCGCCTGCCCCATCGGCGTCATGATATTGGTCAGCCCCGGCCCGGTGATCACGTAAGCCACCCCCGGTTTGCCCGTGGCCCGGGCGTATCCGTCGGCCATGAAACCCGCGCCCTGTTCGTGGCGCGCCAGCACATGGGTGATCCCGGCCTCTTCGATGCCGCGGTAAAGCTCCTGGTTGTGCACGCCCGGAATGCCAAAGATCACGTCGACCCCGCGATCCTTGAGCATGTGGGAGATTTGCGCGCCCAAGGGCCGGGTTTGGGTCATCAGGCTCTCCAGAATCCGACGGTGAAAATCACATAGACGGCCATCAGCTCAAGCCGCCCGATCAGCATGGCGGCCGCCAACAGCCACTTGGCCGTGTCGTTGAGGCCGGCGAAGTTGCCGGTCGGCCCGATACGCTCGCCCAGACCGGGACCCACATTTGCCAGCGCCGTCGCCGCCCCGCTGACCGCCGTCAGGAAATCGAGACCCGTCATCGCAAGCCCCACAGACAGCACACCCAGCGTCACCACGAAGAACATGAAGAACGACATGACCGAATTGAGAACATCGTCGCCCACCGGCCGCCCGGCATAGCGGGGGGTAAAGATGCCATGAGGGCTGCGGGTTTTCTGCAATTGCGCGCGGATCGAGGCAAACAGCAACTGGTAGCGGAAAATCTTGATCGAACAGGCAGTGGACCCCGCGCAGCCCCCGATCAGCCCGGTAAAGAACAGCACCGCAACGGCAAACCCACCCCACTGCATGTAATCGGCATTGGCATAGCCCGTGCCGGTCATCAGCGACACGGTGTTGAACAGGGCGGCGCGCACCGCGCCCTCGGTCTGGGCGTTCTGCTGCCACAGGTTCCAGCCCGACACGATCACCACGATGATGAACGCGGTGACAAAGAAGGTGTGGATTTGCGTGTCATGCAGGAACGGGCGGGCGGTTCCGGCGCTGAGTTGCACAAAGCGGACAAAGGGCAACGCCGCCAGCACCATGAACACTACCGCCACATAGGACGCACCGGGCGGATAGGCGGCAAAGGACAGATCATGATTGGCAAAGCCGCCCGTGGCGATGGTGGTCATCGCATGCACGGTGGCGTCAAAGGCGTCCATGCCCGTCGACAGGTAGGCCAGCGCACAGATCAGCGTGAGCGCCACGTAGATCACGGATATGCGGCTGGCGATTTCCGTTGCGCGGGGCAGGATCTTGCCAAAGGTGTCAAAGGATTCGGTGCGGAAAATCTGCATCCCGCCCACCCGCAGCGTTGGCAGGAACACCATGGCCACGACGATGATGCCCACGCCGCCCAGCCATTGCAGGATGCCACGCCACAAAAGCAGCCCCTTGGGCAGGTCCTGCAACCCGCTCAGCACCGTGGACCCGGTGGTGGTCAGGCCCGACATCGCCTCGAAAAACGCATCGACAAAGCGGGATTCGGTGGCCCCGAACCAGAATGGCAACGCGCCGAAGATGGGCAAGGCCAGCCAGACACCGGTCGTCAGCAGAAAGGTCTGTTGGATCGTCA
Source organism: Pseudomonadota bacterium (assembly GCA_038527345.1). Lineage (GTDB taxonomy): Bacteria > Pseudomonadota > Alphaproteobacteria > Rhodobacterales > Rhodobacteraceae > Tateyamaria. The sequence goes on from JBCBFX010000031.1 coordinate 39,953, forward strand.
GCCCCTGACGCACGCCGTTGGCGCAGCTCAGCGCGATGACGCCGCCCAGCACGATCGAGATCAGCGCGCTTTCGGCAAAGACGAACCAATGCCCGCGCCCTTCGGCGAGGTCGACGACCATGGGCAGCAGCATCGCCACCCCCAGCACGGCCACAAGCAGGCCAATCACATATCCGACCGGGCGCAGATCCATCACCGCCAACCGTTGGCGGGCCACGCGCGACCTGTCAAGCAAGCCCGCGCGCCAGATCGCAACTTTGCCTGCCGCAGCAGGCGTTTGGCCGCAGGATCAGATGTGCATCAGGTCCCGGAACACGTAGGCTGGAATATCCTCGCGTCGCAGGTTCATAGCGGCCAGTTCTGCGTCTGTTTTCGCATTCAGCATATCGATGCGGCGCATCCGCAGGTCGGCCGAAGCAGACACGGTCAGACCCCGCCCGATGGCGGCAAAGACGTCGCGGACGGACGACCAGAACGAACCGGTTTCGGATTGTGTAACGTAAGCCATGGAACACCTCTCGCTTGCGCGGTGATTGTTCCTCCCTTGGCTTGAAATATGGGCGTTTCGCGGCGCGGCACCACCGACAATTCTGCATATCGGAATTGCAGGGGGGTAAGGCGCACCTGCCGGTGCGCCCTGCGATGTCTTATCCGACGTGGAACAGCGTGCTGAACATGCGCGGGTCGATGATTTCGCTGGCAAATGTCTCGCCTTCGGTCAGCACGGACACCGCATCGTGGCTGTGCAGGCTTTCCTGGTGGCTGGCGATCACGCGGAAATCGCCAACCCGGACGTCAGCCAGCAACTGTTCACAGAACAGACGGGCCGCATCCTCGACAAAGATCGGGTTGGCGGCGTTCAACTCGGCGAATGCCTGCTCGTCCTCGCGTTTGACCATCACCTGCGTTTCGGTCGGCACGGCACGGCGGCACGCCTCGATCATGTCCTCGAACCACAAACAGTCGGCATCGTCGTCCAGCACCACGGAAATCCGCGCAACCGACCGTTGCGAATGCGGTGTGGCCAGTTGACCGCGCGTGGCGCGGGCGTGCTCGCTAAGCTCCAGCGAACAAGGGCAGGTCGACGAATAGACATAATCAAGGTGCATGATGCGCTTGCGTACGCCGGCCTGTTCGACCAGTTCCAGCGCAATGTCGTAATACTGATATCCCGCCAGCCCCGAGCGCAGGCTGTCCACCTTCATCGGAAAGGAAAAGCGCATCTGGATGCGGGCGTCGAAGGACTCGAGGTCGGATTTATAGTCGTCCAGCGCCGCTTCGATCACACCAAAGGAAAACGTTTCCTCGGCGTGCTTGTAGAAGGAGCGCATGATGCGGGACATGTTGATGCCCTTCTTGTCCGCCTCAAGGCTGACTGTACCGGTCACGGACGTTTCCAGCGTCAGGGGGCCATTGTCGCGGGTCTGCACCCGCAGCGGCAAACGGAAGTTCGAGATGCC
>JBCBFX010000032.1:0-40967 GCA_038527345.1 Pseudomonadota bacterium
ACTGGCGCTGAGATACTTTTCGATTCTTTGCTCATAATGGGTAGCGATGTCCTGATCAGAAAGCTTAATACCTTTTATACCATCTTGATAAACTTTTGACCAAGGTCCACCCTTCTCGTGAGTCTTGTTCCGAAGATCCCAGCCTTTAAACCGCCTATAGGATACCCATACCTTTTGGAGGATCAACAAAGTCTCTTTATCCTCGTCTGGAATTCTAGGTTCGACCGTATCCCAACTGTCTAAATCAACATCTTCGGATCGCCCAATTATAGGACTACTTTTGAAGTGTTTAAACTCGTGATAAAGGGATTTTACCACTGGCCCGTGCTGCCATGCTTCTATTTTCTCATCAAAAAGACGTCGGCCAGTTAGGGCGAGGTTCCATCCGTAAGCTATGTATACCAGCTTAAGCAACTTAAGCTGGGTCATAGGTAAGTGCTCCTCATCAGCGCGATCAAGAAAATAGTTCGCGACTTGTTGCGGAGTGTACCCGCATGAACGCTGACTGCTCGTTCCAGCATTCTCTGATACGGTCATGAAAACCTCCCGGCGGTTGTTTTTGATTCTAACACTGTGTCAAGCATAAATATAGTAGGTATCTTGAAAAGAACAAAAATAGAACAATCTTAAGTTCTCTCTAAACCACAACCTCCACCTTCTCCTGCTCCCCCACCCCGAACACCCGCTTGTACCGCGCAATCTCGCCCTCCGGCCCCATCGCTTTGTTCGGATTGTCCGACAGTTTCACCGTGGGTCGCCCCTCGGCCCTCACCGCTTTGCAGACCAGTGAGAACGGGGCGAGGGTGTCGCCGTCCGTCAGCCCTTTGAAATCGTTGGTCAGCATCGTCCCCCACCCGAACGACACGCGCACCCGGCCCGCGAATTGTTGGTGCAGTTCCACGATCTTGGACGCGTCCAGACCGTCGGAGAAGATCACCAGCTTGTCGCGCGGGTCCTCTCCCCGCGCTTTCCACCAGTTGATCGCCACCTCGGCCCCCGTCGCCGGGTCGCCGCTGTCGATGCGGATCCCGGTCCAGCCCGCCAGCCAGTCGGGGGCGTGTTTCAGGAACCCTTCGGTGCCATAGGTGTCGGGCAATATGATCCGCAGGTTGCCGTCGTGTTCCTCGTGCCAGTCGCTGAGCACGTCATAGGGCGCGCGGGCCAGGGCCTCGTCCCCGTCGGCAAGTGCGGCATAGACCATGGGCAGTTCATGCGCATTGGTGCCAATCGCCTCCACATCCCGGTTTTTCGCAATCAGGCAGTTGGAGGTGCCGACGAAGCTGTCGCCCAGCCCCTCGCCCATGGCCTGCACGCACCAGTCCTGCCAGAGAAAGCTGTGCCTGCGCCGTGTCCCGAAATCGGCCACCCGCAGGTCGTGAAGCGGGCGCAGCGCCTCGATCTTTTCCCAGAGCTTGGTCATGGCGCGGGCATAGAGCACCTGCAGTTCGAACCGCCCCATGGTGTCGAGCACGGCCCGGCCGCGCAGTTCCATCAGCACGGCGAGTGCGGGGATTTCCCACAGCATGACCTCGGGCCAGGTGCCTTCGAATGTCAGTTCGTACTGATCGCCGCGCCGTTCGAGGTGGTAGGGGGGCAGGCGCAGTGCCTCGAACCAGTCCATGAATTCGGGCGTGAACATCTGCCGTTTGCCATAGAACGTGTTGCCGCGCATCCATGTGCTTTCCCCCCGTCGCAGCGACAGTGACCGGATGTGGTCGAGTTGTTCGCGCAGCTCCCCTTCGTCGATCAGGTTGGCCAGGGGGATATGGGTGGAGCGGTTGATCAGGCTGAATGTCACCTGCGTGTCGGGTTTGTTCCGGAACACCGACTGGCACATCAGCAGCTTGTAGAAATCCGTGTCGATGAGCGAGCGGACGATCGGGTCAATCTTCCACTTGTGGTTCCAGACGCGGGTGGCGATGTCGACCATGTGTGTGCTTCCTCAGACCGGTTGCAGTGTTGTGCCCTGCTTTGGCGGACGGGGGCAAGTCAGGTCAGTGTGACGCCTGCCTGTTGCATGGCGTCGTGTGCCGCGCCCAGTGATCCGTTCAGGTCGATGCCCCGGCAGAGGTCGGTGCGTACCGTCACGTGGAACCCCAGTTTGGCCGCGTCCACCGCCGAGTAGTTGACGCAGAAGTCCGTGGCCAGTCCCACCATCGTCAGCGTGGTGATCCTCCGTGTCCGAAGATACCCGTCCAGCCCTGTCGGCGTTGTGTGGTCGTTTTCGAAGAAGGCGGAGTAGCTGTCGATTTGGGGCCGGAACCCTTTGCGCACGATCATGTCGGCGGCGTCGGTGTTCAGGGCGGCGTGGAATGCGGCGCCGTGGGTCCCCTGGATGCAATGGTCGGGCCACAGAACCTGCGGGCCGTAGGGCATTTCCGTCATGCTCATCGGTTCGGCCCCGGGGTGCGAGGAGGCAAAGGACGCATGCCCCGCCGGGTGCCAGTCCTGTGTCAGGATTACCGCGTCGAAGTCCTGCATCAGGGCGTTGATCCCGGGCACGATCTCGTCCCCCATGGCCACGGCCAGTGCACCGCCGGGGCAGAAATCGTTTTGCACGTCGATGACGATCAGGGCGTGGGACATGGGGGCCTCCGATGTTGTTACGCCCTAAATGCCCCGCGCAGCCCCCTTGCGCAACCGGGGCGCGCTGCCTTATCTGCCGCCCATGTTCATCATTGCGGCCCTGTACCACTTTACCCGCCTCGACGATCCGGCGGCTTTGAAACCGGCGTTGGAGGGCGTGTGCCGAGCCCATGGGATCAAGGGCACGTTGCTGCTGGCGCCTGAGGGGATCAATGGCACTGTTGCGGGGCCGCGTGCGGGCATTGATGCGGTGCTGGCCCATATCCGCGCCCTGCCCGGCTGCGCGGATCTGGAGTGGAAGGAAAGCACCAGCGCGTCCGCCCCCTTTGGCAAGATGAAGGTCCGCCTGAAGCGCGAGATCGTGACCATGGGCCAACCGGACGTCGATCCGGCGGCGCGCACGGGGCACTACGTTGACCCAACGGACTGGAACGACCTGATCGCGTCCGAGGATGTGGCGGTCATCGACACCCGCAACGATTACGAGGTTGCCATCGGCACCTTTGACGGGGCCATCGACCCCGGCACGACCAGCTTTGGCGCATTTCCCGCCTGGTGGGAGGAGAACAAGCACCGCTTTCACAACAAGCGCATCGCGATGTTCTGCACCGGCGGTATTCGTTGCGAGAAATCCACCAACTACCTGCTGGGTCAGGGGGTCGAGGATGTGTTTCACCTGAAAGGTGGTATCCTGAAATACCTCGAACAGGTGCCGGAGCAGGACAGCACGTGGCGCGGCGATTGCTTTGTCTTTGACGGGCGCGTCAGCGTGGGGCATGGGCTGAAGGAAGGGCCGCACCTGTTGTGCCATGCCTGCCGCAGGCCCATCCTGCCCGCCGATCGTGACCGCCCGGAATACGAACAGGGCGTCAGTTGCCATCACTGCATCCACAGCACCAGCGACGACGACAAGGCCCGGTTCCGTGAACGTCAAAAGCAGATGGAACTGGCGCGGCAGCGGGGCGAGGATCATCTGGCCGGACCGATGGTCCCCGACAAGGGCTGAGGCCGCTCAGGCCGGTTGCGGCACGCCCCGCGCCCGGCTGCGGCCCAGAAGCCAAAGCATGATCCCGATGTTCAGACCGTTCCACAGGATGCCGTTCCAAAAGGCGAGGCTGTAGCTGCCCGACAGATCGTAGATCAGCCCCGACAACCATCCGCCCAGCGCCATGCCGAGGATCGTCGCCATCAGCACGAACCCGACCCGCGCCCCGGCTTCGCGCGCGGGCATGTATTCGCGCACGATGATGGCGTAGCTGGGCACGATGCCACCCTGGCTAAGGCCAAAGACAAGGCTGACGACATAAAGCGAAATCAGCGCATCCGATGGCAGGTAAAGCGCCAGCGCAACAGCTTGCAGGACCGACCCCAGCAGCAGTGTTCTGACCCCGCCCAACACATCCGCCAGCAGGCCGGACACCAGACGTGATGCGACGCCACCCAAAAGCATCAGCGACAGCATCTCGGCTCCGACGGCAGGGCCGTAACCCAGATCGACGCAATAGCTGACGATGTGGACCTGCGGCATCGACATGGCGACGCAACACCCGACCCCGGCCAGCCCCAGAAGCCAGGCCAGCGGGCGCGGCCCGATGCCGACGGAACCGGCGCGTGCGCTCGATGCGGCCTGTGCCACGTCATGGGCCGTGTCGGGCACCTGTCGCCGCAGTGCGAACGCCAGCGGGATCACGACCAGCATCGTCGCTGCAGCGAGAATGGCATAGGCCGCGCGCCAGCCGTCCTCGGCCAGGATACGCGCCAGAACGATTGGCCATATCGCGCCCGACAGGTAGTTGCCGCTGGCCACAATGGCCACGGCGATGCCGCGGCGGCGCATGAACCAGTGCGAGATGTCGGCGATCAGCGGACCAAAGCCCACCGATGTGCCGAACCCGATCAGCAGTTGCGCCAGCGACAGCGCCAGGATCGACGTGCTGAGCGTGGCAAGCCCGTAGCCTGCCGCAATGCCGATGCTACAGGCAATCAGCACCCGCGACACGCCCCAACGGTCCACCGCGCGGCCCACTGCAAAGTTCCCGATGGCAAAGCCGATCATGGTCAGCGTATAGGGCAGGCTGGCCCCGGCGCGACCGGTGCCGAATTCGGCCTGAACCGCCGGCATGATCACGATGATCGCCCACATGCCGACATTCGCCACCATGGCGATGCCCAGCGTCAGGCCAAGGCGCATCCAGGAATAGCCGCTGTCGTGGGCTTGATCGGTCATGCGCCTATGTGGCTGGCTTTGCCCAGGCGTGGCAAGCGGTGCTTTCGTTCGTGACAATTCGAGATGTTAAGGGTGGCTTAAGCTGGCCTGCGCTATCCCTGATGTCGGGTGAAATTGAGGTGTGGGATATGTCTGCGCAAGCAAATGCGCGGCCCATCATCATCAAGCGCAAGAAAAAGGGTGGTGGCGATGGTCACCATGGTGGCGCTTGGAAGGTGGCCTATGCGGACTTCGTGACCGCGATGATGGCTTTCTTCATGTTGATGTGGCTGCTGAACGCGACAACGGAAAAGCAACGCAAGGGCATTGCCGATTACTTTTCGCCGACGATCCCGATCAATCGGGTGTCTGGCGGTGGCGATGGGTCCTTTGGCGGCAATTCCGTTTTTTCCGAGGAAACGCTGCCGCAAAACGGCACCGGCGCATCGGCCCAAAGTGTCACCGAAGCGCGGCAGGCCCGCGGCGAAACCGGCATGTCCGATACCGGCGATGCACTGGGATCGCTGGACGAGGCGTTTGAATCGCTGGAAGCCGAGTTGCTGGGCAAGGGCGGCGAATCCAAGGTGATGGAAAACGCGCTGGAACACATCATCACGCGCATCACCGACGAAGGTCTTGTGATCGAGGTCTTTGCCCAGGAGGACACGCCGCTGTTCGATCCCACCGGGACCGAACCGACCCCGTTGTTGCGCAGCATCGCGGCGCTGATCGCGGACACGGCAAAGACGGTGCGCAACGGCATCGCCGTGGGGGGGCACGTTCAGGCGCAACCCATTGTCCTGGCCGAAAACCCGGTCTGGGGCATGTCGACGGATCAGGCCACCATCATGCGCCAGCTTCTGGAAGCCGATGGCGTGGCCCCGCAGCGTATCGAACGCGTCACCGGGCACGCCGACCGGGAACCTGCCGTGCGCAATCCGATGGCGGCCCGCAACAACCGGCTCGAAGTGGTCCTACTGCGTGAATAGTGGCGAAAAAGTGGCGGATTTTATCTGTTAGGCGCACGTTAAGTGGCGGTGCCTATCTGTTGGTCAGACCAATCTGATACAGCAGAAAGGCGTATCAATGACCATTTCTTCGTCGCTCAATGCAGGTGTAGCGGGCCTTCAATCCAATGCCACGCGGCTGGCATCCATTTCGGACAATATCGCGAACTCGTCCACCTACGGGTACAAACGGGTGCAGACCGATTTCCAGTCGCTGGTGATTTCGTCCAATGGCGGGTCCTATTCGGCCGGGGGGGTGCGGGCCACGACCAGCCGCCTGATCGACCAGAGTGGATCGCTGGTCACGACCTCCAATGCAACCGACCTGGCGGTGCGCGGCCGCGGCATGCTGCCCGTCGCACAGGCCAGCGAGATTGGCGTGGCGAATGGCAGTCCGCAGATGAACCTGACCACCACGGGGTCCTTCCGCACCGATGCCGAAGGGTTCCTGCGCACGCAATCGGGGCTTGTCCTGCTGGGGTGGCCCGCCCTGCCAGACGGCACCGTTCCGACCTATCCGCGCGACACGTCGGACGGGCTGGAGCCGGTGCAGATCAACGTGAACCAGTTCTCCGGCGAGCCGACCACAAAGCTGTCGCTTGGCGTGAACCTGCCGGCAACGGACACGGATGCAGGCTCGCTTGGTGAAATCCAGTACCTGTCGGTGGAGTATTTCGACAACCTGGGTACGTCGGAAAACATCAACATCAGCTTTGCGCCAACAGTACCGGCCAGCGGTGCATCCAACGAGTGGACCATGCAGATGACCGACTCCGCGCTGAATGATGCGGTGATCGGTGAATATGTACTGACTTTTGATGAAAGCCGAGCCTCTGGTGGTACGCTGGCATCCGTCACCACCGTGAGCGGCGGAACCTATGATCCGGCGACCGGCAACCTGATCGTGACGGCGGACGGTGGCCCGCTTGAGATCAACATCGGTACGCTTGGCGACAATGACGGCATCACGCAGCTGTCCGACAGTTTTGCGCCGGTGTCGATTTCCAAGGATGGCTCGCCCGTTGGGAACATGACCAACGTTGAAGTGGACGCGAACGGGTTTGTGACAGCGTTCTTCGACACCGGGATCAACCGCACGATCTATCAGATCCCGCTGGTCGATCTGCCGAACCCCAACGGTATGGTGGCGCTGGATCAACAGACCTATCTGCCGTCGCCCGAAAGCGGCAGCTTTTTCCTGTGGGATGCGGGCGACGGGCCGACCGGTGACATCGTGTCCTACGCACGCGAAGAATCGGCCGTCGACGTGGCAGGTGAACTGACCGCTATGATCCAGACGCAGCGGTCCTATTCGTCGAACGCCAAAGTCATACAGACCGTGGACGAGATGCTGCAGGAAACCACCAACATCAAACGGTAACCCGCGGGTAACGCAAAGACCCCGCCGATCGGAGGCATGACATGTCGATCTCAAGCGCTCTCAACAACGCTATGTCGGGGCTTCGTGCCGCTGGTCGGCGGTCCGAGGTCATTGCGGCGAACATCGCCAATGCCGCGACGCCCGGATACGGGCGCCGCACCTTGTCAGTGTCCTCAAACGGCCCCAATCCGATCGGCGGGGTCCGTATCAACGGGGTGCAGCGGCACGTCGACCAACAGATCCTCGCGGATCGCAGGATCGCCAGCGCATCCTATGGGTTTCGCACGGAAACCACGCGCTATCTGACCCGGGTCGAGGATTTGCTGGGCACGCCGGATCAACCCGGCTCCCTGTCCGCACGGCTGTCCGACTTTGAAAACAGTCTGATCACTGCCTCCAGCCGGCCCGACGCACCGGAACGGTTGGAAGCCGCCGCGCTGGCCGCGCGCGACCTTGCAACCACCATCAACAGCGTATCGGACGGCATTCAGGACGCCCGCACCCAGGCCGACCGCAGCATTGCCGCGCAGGTGGACCGGCTGAACGATGCGCTGGGATCGGTCCGGGATATCAACCAACGGATCGTCCGCAGCGGCGCGAACGTGAACGACACGTCAGCGCTTGAGGATGAACGCCAGCGCCTGATTGATGAAATCAGCGAAATCGTTCCCGTACGCACGGTTGAGCGCCAGTACGGCGCGCTGGCCCTGTATACCACCGGCGGCGCAATCCTGCTGGATGGCACGGCAGCGACACTTGAGTTCGACCCTGTGAATGTCGTCACGCCCTATATGTCGGTCGAGGATGGCACCTTGTCCGGCCTGACGATCAACGGCTTTTCCGGTTCGCCCGCGGCCACCGCCGAAAAGCTGCGCGGCGGAACGTTGGCCGCTCAACTTGAGATCCGCGATACTCTGGGCCCGGATGCGCAAAAACAGATCGACGCCATTGCGCGCGACCTGATCGAACGGTTCCAGGACCCCGCAGTCGATCCGACGCTGGGTGCGGGCCAGCCGGGGCTGTTCTCCGACCAGGGGGCCGCACTTGATCCATTGGCCGAACTGGGGCTGGCCGACCGGCTTTCGGTGAACGCGCTGGTTGATCCGACACGAGGCGGTGAACCGTGGCGCATCCGCGACGGGCTGGGAGCAATTGCCCCCGGGGACGCAGGCAATGCGCAACTGATCAACGCCCTTGCCGATACTTTGGCGTCCAAGCGCACGCCGGCTTCGGGAGCCTTTACCGGCGGGATCTATTCCGCCGTCGAATTGACAGCCTCATTTTCGTCCCAAATCGGGACGGATCGGTTGCGGGATGACAAACTGCTGACCTTTGCCGCGTCGCAATTCAACGAATTGCGCCAGATGGAACTGGCCGACGGCGTCGATACCGACGCCGAACTGCAACGATTGATCCTGGTCGAACAGGCCTATGCCGCCAATGCCCGGATCATCGAGGTCGTGGACGAAATGATGAACGACATCCTGAGGATTTGAATATGAACAGCCTGTCTTTTGGTGATCTGGCGCAGTCCTTCATGCTACAGCGCCGCGGTTTCACCCTGCAATCGGAAATGGCCCGCCTGAACAAGGAGTTGGTGACCGGCCAGGTCAGCGATGTCAAATCCGTGCTGGCCGGAAACGTAAGCTACCTTACCCAGATCGAAAACGATCTGCGCACCCTTGGCGGCTACCAGGTCGCCGCGACCGAGGCCGCGCAATTCACCGACGCGGTTCAATCGGCGATGGACCGCATCCAGACCCTGACCACGGATTTCAGCACCGGTCTTCTGGCATCGGCGTCCAGCGCATCGGCCCCTGTCCTGGCGCAGATGGCCAATGATTCCCGGTCGGAGATGGCTGCGGTCATCAACGCCCTCAACACGACGGTCGGTGGGCGCAGCCTGTTTGCAGGTGCCGCAACGGACAGCCCGGCAATTGCGGATGTCGACACGATCCTTGATGGAATGCGCACAGCCGTGGCCGGCCTGACGGACCCGGCGGATGTCTGGGCCGCGGCGCAGGCCTGGTTTGACGACCCCGCCGGTTTCGCCGCTACGGCGTATCTGGGGTCAGACACGGATCTTTCCCCGTTTCGCGTATCCGACGCAGAGACTGTGGATGTTTCCCCGACCGCCAAGGACGGCGGCTTCCGCAATCTGCTGCTGTCCTTGGGCGTGGGTGCACTGGCTGATGACCCGGCCATTGGGTTCGGCAGCAGCGTGCAGCGCGAAGTGTTGGACACCGTCGGTTCACGGCTCTTTCAGGGGCAAGACGATCTGATCGCGATGCGTGCAGCGGTCGGCGGAGCGCAGGCCCGCATCGACGCGTTCACCACGCGGCACGCAGCTGAATTGACATCGCTCGAATTCGCCAAGGGCGCCCTGTTGCGGGCCGACCCTTATGAAACCGCCACCCAGTTGGAGGAAGTCCAATTTCAACTTCAAAGTCTGTATACCGTCACCGCACGCATGTCCGAACTCTCATTGGTGAATTTCATCCGCTAGGGTGCTTCCTCGGCCTTTTGATCGGATGCCTGTTCGCTGCGAGCGCGGCGGCCGGTCCCGTACGGATCAAGGACCTCGTCGAATTCGACGGGGTACGTGGTAATGATCTGGTCGGGTATGGCCTGGTCGTGGGCCTGGATGGCACCGGCGACGGGTTGCGCAACGCGCCCTTCACCGAAGAAATCATGTCCAACATCCTTGAGCGTCTGGGCGTGAACGTCACAGGCGAACAGTTCCGGCCCAAGAACGTGGCAGCGGTATTCGTCACGGCGAGCCTGCCACCGTTCTCACGTACAGGGTCGCAAGTCGATGTGACCGTATCCGCCATCGGGGACGCCAAAAGCCTGTTGGGCGGCACGCTGATCATGACGCCGCTGAATGCCGCCGATGGCCAGATTTACGCCGTGGCACAGGGCACCATCATCGCCGGTGGAGCGGTGGCCGAGGGCGATGGCGCCCGGGTGACCCAGGGCGTCCCGACCGCCGGTGTGATCCCGTCGGGTGCACGTGTCGAACGTGAGGTGGCATTCGAACTGTCAAGTCTGACAGACATGCGCCTGGCGCTGCGCGACGCCGATTTCACCACCGCGGCACGGATCGAGAACGCGATCAACGCCGAATTTGGCAGGCCCGTGGCAACGATGCTGGACTCCGGGACTGTTGGCCTTGATATCGCCCGGACCGGAGCGCGTTCAGTGGCCCATGCGTTGGGCCAGATCGAGAACATTTCGGTCGAACCGGAACGCAAGGCGCGCGTGGTGGTCGATCAACGGTCCGGCACGATCGTCATGGGGGACGAGGTGCGGATTTCACGCGTTGCGGTGTCTCAGGGCAACCTGACGCTACGTGTGCAAGAGCAGCCGCTGACGGTCCAGCCCAATCCGTTCGCCGATGGTGAAACCGTGGTTGTGCCCCGTACGACGGTCGATATCGAAGAAGAAGAGGGGACAGGCTTGGCCGAAGTCCCGGACGGGACATCGCTGTCCGAGGTGATTGCCGGGCTGAACGCACTGGGTGTCGCACCAAGAGACATGATCGACATCCTGAAGAGCATAAAGGCAGCCGGTGCCCTGCACGCCGAGTTCGTGGTCCGATAAACTCTGATCAGTCGGGTTGTGGAACACCCAGGCTGTTGGTACATCCTGATGCTGGTCTGTGTCGAGCAGGAACCCGCGCGGTGGGCAGTGCCTAAAAATAACTGCGAACGAGGCTGCCTGCGATCAGGCTCCAGCCATCGGCGATGACGAAGAACGCCAGTTTGAATGGCAGCGATACGATCGCGGGCGGGACCATCATCATCCCCATGCTCATCAGAACCGCCGCTGCAACGAGGTCGATGATGAGAAACGGAAGGAAGACCAGAAAGCCGATCTGGAACGCGCGCGAGATCTCCGAAAGCAGAAAACTCGGGATCAGAACGGACAATGGCGCATCAGGCGTCAGTTCGAGGTTTTGCGTATCGGGGCGCAGATCCGCCATGGCCAGGAAAGTGTCCGCATCCAGCCGCGCCGCCATGAACACGCGAAAAGGTGCCAGCGTGCGGTTGAAGGCTGTTTCCGCATCGATCTCCTCGTTCGCCAGCGGTTGCAGACCATTGGTCCATGCTTCGGTGAATACCGGCTCCATCACAAAATAGGTAAGAAAGAGCGCCAGGCTCACGATCAGCATGTTCGGTGGCGATTGCTGCAACCCGATCGCCTGGCGCAAGATCGACAGCACAGTGACCAGGAACGGAAAACAGGTGATCATGATAGCCAGGCCCGGGGCCAGGCTGAGCACCGTGATCAGCGCAATCAGCTGCAGTGTGCGTGCGCTCAATGAGCTTTCGTCACCCAAAGAGATCGCGATGTCCTGCGCGCCTGCCAAACCGGGCATACAACACAGCACGAAAACGGCATAACCAAGCCAGCGCATGACCTTAGACCCCCGTGTTGGTGTCCAGAATCTCCGTAAGGCGCACCACAAGCCGGCCGTTGTCGTCATCCTCCGCCTCTTCCAGCATGCCACGGGCAATCAGCCGGTCGCCCACGAAAAGGTCGACGGGGTCTTCGACACGCTTGTCGAGGGTCAGAACCGCGTTCGGACCAAGCATCACCAGATCACGCACCAAGGGGCGCGCCTTGCCCACGGAAACCGTGACTTCGATCGGGACGGCCGTAAACGGGTTGCTTGCATCAGAGGCAATGGATTGCGGGTCCGGTTGGTCAGTCATGGGTCACCTCGGTGTCATCGGTTGCGAAAAACGCGGATACCGCGCCGTCGATTTCGGACAGCACGCGCGCCATGTCGATTTCAGTTTCGGATTGATCGATGCGCAGCACCGCTTGATCCGGGGGCATTGCGGTATCGGCGATGACGTCGAAAGGGTCCGACAGCGTTTCAGACAGCGTGGCCTTCACAGCCTCGAAGCTGCCCGGAGCGACGGCGATCACGATCTTCGCCTCCAGCGCGCTGCGTACCTGGGCTGTGACTTCTTCGCAGATACGCGCACCCAGGCTGGCCTGTGCTACCTTGGGCAACGTCGTCTGGACAATCTGTTGCAAAATGCCCTGGGCCGATTTGTTCAATGCGGCCCGCATTTCGTGATATTGAAATGACGCGTCTTGAAGATTGGCGGCAAGGGCCGACGAAACGTGCTGGACGGATTGGGATTGCGCCCTCACCGCATCATCCCATCCGGCCTGATATCCGTCTTCGAAGGATTGCAGTTTTTGCTCCTCTATCTCGACGCTGCTCGCACCGGAACCAGGATCGTCCCGCCGGATCGAACCGAAATCCTGAAAGAGATGCGCACGCGCCATTAGACTTTTTCCTCGCCCTCTTCGAGCCAGCTGCGCAGGATCTCCACGGTCTCTTCCTGACGTTCGCCAATCATGGCGCGCAACCGGTCCACCGGATCATCGGACGACATGCCCCCAGACACGCCATCCCCAAAACTGAGGGGCGGCAGCGCGGGCAAGTCCTCGGACCCGCCGCTCGTCAAATCCAGGTCGGGCAGGTCAGCTGAACCAATATCCGCTGACCCGGCGAGAGAAGCCATGTCAGGTTCTTCGCGGGCCGCCGGTGCAGGCAAAGCCGGTTGGTCAGGCGCCCGCGACAGAACCGGACGCACGACAAACAGCCCAAGTACCAAAGTCACGACCGCCAAAATTGCCATCTGGATAGCCGACATGACATCGATATGAATCTGGTCCAGCAGCGATGTGCTGGCCGGCGTGCCCGCCGGCTCCAGCGATTGCAGCGCCATCGACTTGATGGTGATGATATCACCACGCGCTTCATCGAATCCGACGGCGGATGCGACAAGCTCGCGCAGCGAGGCCAACTCTTCATCGGAGCGTGGTGTTTGGTTCACCTGGCCGTTGGCATCCGTGCTTGCCGCTTCGTTGACGAGCACGGCAACAGTTACCCGTTTGATGGCGCCCGCGGCCCGGACGATTGCGCGCTCCGTTTCACTGACCTCGTAGTTCACCCGTTCGCGCGTTTCGCTGTTTTGCGACGATGCGGTATCGCCCCCTTCTTCGCCCCCGTCCGGCAGATTGGACGCAACCGTCACGTTGCCCCCGCCAGCCTCGTTCGAGTTGCTGCTGCGTTCTTCGGTGTCCGTGCTTATGGCAACACGGCCTTCGGGATCGAACCTGCGTTCGCGAATCTCTTCGGTTTCGTTGACCGTATCGACGCTGACCTCGACGACGGCGTTGCCAAAACCCACGCGCGCCTCTAGCAGGCGTTCGACACGTTCCCGCAGCATTTGCGCCTTGTCGTCCGCGCCCGCGGTGGGTGCGGCTTCGTCCGCGTTGCCGATCAGCGCTCCGGTCGCGTCGATCACCGCAACATCCTCTGCCGCGAGGCCGGCCACTGCGGACGCAACCAGAAAGCGGATCGCCTTGGCCTGTGCGACCGTCAGGGTACCGCCGTTCGGCGTGACCGACACGGATGCTGTCGGCGTCACGCTGCGCTGGAACGGGTTCGACCCGGTCGAGGCAATGTGTACGCGCGCCATCGAGACATGCGGGCTGGACACGATGGTGCGGGCCAATTCCCCCTCTTTCGCGCGCCAGTAGGCGGCATCGAACATTTGCGAGGTGGTGCCGAAGCCAGTCAAATTGTCCAGCAACTCGTAACCCCCGCCGCTGTTGGCCGGCAGCCCCTCGCTTGCCAGGGTCATACGCAGCTGATCACGGTCACGCGAATCTACGAAAATCGAGCCACCGCGCACCTCAAACGCTACGCCACGCTGTTCGAGCGAACGCACGACATCACCCGCCGCCCCGTTTTCGAGCCCCGCATAAAGCAGCGTCATGGAAGGCGCTGCCACCATGCGTGACATCGTCAGAATCGCGAGAAACATGGCCACAGTCGCTGCCACAACGGTGATTTGTCGCCGGATATCAAGGTTCATCCAGACATTCAGTAATTGCTGCACAATCGCCTCCGTCCCGCCGCGCGTTCTGCCCGGCTTGGGCACAGCAATGACCGATCTGACTTAACAATCGGTTAGTTGATCTGTGCCAAAAGCGAATTGTCG
This sequence comes from Pseudomonadota bacterium, assembly GCA_038527345.1. GTDB lineage: Bacteria > Pseudomonadota > Alphaproteobacteria > Rhodobacterales > Rhodobacteraceae > Tateyamaria. The sequence goes on from JBCBFX010000032.1 coordinate 14,215, forward strand.
AAACCGGATGGAACGAAATGACAGACGCCGTGGCAGACCCTCCTCAGGAGGAGCAGAAGAAATCGTCGAAAATGCCCTTGATCCTTGGGCTTGTGGCCGCTTTGCTGGGTGGCGGTGGCGGATTCTATGCCACGTTTTCGGGCATGATCCTGGTACCCGAATCGGTCGATACGGCCGCTGAAATCGAGGAAGATGCGCCGCCGGGTCTTCCCGACGTAAGCTATGTGGCCGTCGACCCGATTATCGTAAGCCTGTTTCCGGCGAGTCGCGGACAGCATCTGCAATTTCGCGCACAACTCGAGGTGCCATCGAAATACGCGTCCGACGTCGAACAGGTTCTTCCGCGCGTCATCGACGTTTTGAACGGATACCTGCGCGCGATCGAGACACGCGACATCGAAAGCGCCTCGGCCCTGACACGGTTGCGCGCGCAGATGTTGCGCAGGGTGCAGATCGTGGCCGGCCCGGGGCGGGTCAACGACCTGCTGATCATGGAATTCGTCGTGAATTGAAGGTGAAAGATGGATTTTATCGCAGACGTACTGTTGGCCGCTGGCGCTTTGGGCGCTGGGTTTTATTGCTTCGTCCTCGGGCGCCGATTGAAGAAATTCAACAATCTGGAAAAAGGTGTGGGTGGGGCTGTGGCCGTGTTGTCCGCGCAGGTCGATGACTTGACCAAAACGCTTGAGGCGGCGCAAAGCACGGCGGCTGCGTCCGCCGAAACACTGAGTGATCTGAACATGAGGGCCGAAGACATTTCGAAACGACTCGAATTGCAAATGGCGTCTCTGCACGACCTGCCCGAGACGCCGAAAAAGGCACCGGAATCGGCTGCCCCCGCAGCCGAGGATGACGCCAAAGCGCCACGATCGGGCCTGATCTTTACGCGGCGCGCTGCCGGAGGTTCATGATGGCCAGGTCCAAGAAATCCAAGCACGTCTTCGCCTCTCGCGGTTCTGTACTGCTCATCGCCACGTTGCTGGGCGGCTCGGCGGTGATCCGAATCGCTACCGGTGCGACCGCCGCATTCGCAGAGGGTGAAAAACCGGAATCTCTGGACCTTCCAGTCGCGGCCAAACCGGCGCCACGACCCGATGCACCGAATCGAGCCGAAATGGCCACGCTGTTCGAAGCACTTCAGGCGCGTGAAGCCGCTGTTGCAGAACGAGAAGCGCAGTTGGACATCCGGGCCAAGTCGCTTGAAATGGCGCAAACCGAAATTGAAAGACGGCTCGAAGCGCTTGAAAATACTGAAGAAAGGCTGCGATCCACTCTGGCGCTGGCGGAAACCGCAGCGGAGGATGATCTTGCCCGTCTGACGGCTGTCTATGAAAATATGAAGCCAAAGGATGCGGCAGCGCTCTTCAGTGCGATGGAACCCGAATTTGCAGCCGGTTTTCTGGCCCGCATGAAGCCCGACGTGGCCGCCAAGGTGATGTCAGGCCTGGATCCGCAGGCGGCGTATTCGATCAGCGCGATCCTGGCCGGGCGCAACGCGAAAGTGCCCAAAAGCTGATGCGGCGAGAGGCTTTGTTAACGGCTGTCTGACAACATACGGGAAATGGAATCTGGTTGGGGTCGGCGTTATGGTCGGTATCATTGGTATCATCACCATATTTGTCATGGTGTTCGGCGGCTATCTGGCCGCCGGCGGCAAAATGGGGATCATTCTGAAATCCTTGCCGTTCGAGATGACAATGATCCTCGGCGCGGCGATCGGTGCGTTCCTGATCAGCAACTCGATTTCCGAAGTGAAGCACACGCTGAAGGACCTCGGCAAAGTCTTCAAAGGGCCCAAATGGTTGCCGGATGATTACAAGGATCTGCTGTGTCTGTTGTTCGAATTGATCCGGCTGGCGCGGCAAAACCCCGTCGCGATCGAAGAGCACATCGAGGATCCCGAAAACTCGTCGATCTTTTCACGTTACCCCAAGATTGTTGCCGACAAGGAAGCGACCGGTTTGATCTGTGACACGCTCCGGTCGGCATCGATGAATTACGACGATCCGCACCAGGTCGAAGAAGTTCTGGAAAAGCGGATGGACGCAAATCTGCACCACGCCATGCACTCAAGCCATGCGCTGCAAACCGTCGCCGACGGCTTGCCCGCGCTCGGGATTGTTGCGGCCGTGCTGGGTGTGATCAAGACGATGGCATCCATCGACCAGCCACCCGAAGTGCTTGGCAAGCTGATCGGCGGCGCACTGGTGGGTACGTTTCTGGGGGTTTTCCTAGCGTACGGTCTGGTTGGTCCATTTGCGTCCAAGGTGAAAGCTGTTGTCGAGGAAGACAGCCATTTCTATCAGCTGATCCGCGAAGTCCTGGTGGCCAACCTTCACAACCACGCCACAAACATTTGCATAGAAGTGGGTCGGCAGAACACGCCGTCGCACATGCGCCCCAGCTTTTCCGATCTGGAAGAGGCGCTGAAATCGGCCAAACAGAACGCGGCATGATGCCACGAATTCGCATTCTCTGTTTCCTGTTTCTGGCCTTGTGCCCGATTCCGGTCCTGGCGCAGGCGATCATAGTACGTTCAGGTGCCCACGACGGCTATGCCCGCCTGGTGCTGCGGCTACCACCCAGTGCAACCTGGACAACGCAGGCCCGTGATGGCGGCATGATTGTCACGATCAACGGTCAGGAGGACGGGTTCGATACGACAGGAGTCTTCCGGCGCATCGACCAGAGCTATGTGAATTCGGTCACAGGCACACGAGATCGGCTGGACATTCAATTTGCCTGCGCCTGCGTCGCGGATGTCTTTACCCAGGCACCGAACCTTTTGGTCATCGACGTGGCAAAGCGTCAACCCGGCACCACAGATCGCCCGACGCGGATGTTGACGCCGCAACTTGATGCCTTTGTCGGCACCCAGACACTCAGATTGCCGGGTACGGAAAAAGGTCGGCCTGAGCCACAGCAACGTCTTACCCCGGTGAAAAATAAACAAGCCGAGATCACTCCGGTGCCCAACATGACCTCTCTGGCATCGCTATTGCCAGTCGCCGAGCTGCCAACTGACCTTTCAGAGACCGACGTTCAAACACTTTCGCAAGTTCAAAGAAATCTTGCCGAACGCATTGGGTCGGCCGCGACCCGAGGGTTGTTGGATCCGGTGGCACCCCGCATTGATCTACCGCTAACGAAAAACACACCTCAAATCGACACGAGTATATTTGATGCATCGGACCCACAGCCAGAAATGACCGTGGATGCACCGACCCGCTCACGAACGAATTTGCGTGTCACCAGCAGTTCGGATCTGCCGACAGATCTGCGCGCTGCCAACCTCACATCGCCCACGTTGGGTATTCAATGCCCGGCGACGGGTTTGTTCGACGTCCCCGCATGGGGACACGAAGGATCCATGACCGAGGGGATTGCCGACCTGCGTCAAAAACTGTTTTCCGAGTTTGACCGTCTCGACCGGGATGTTGCGTTGAAGCTGGCGCGATTGTACCTGTATTCGGGCTTCGGCGCCGAGGCGAAACAGGTGCTTAATATCGATCCTGCAATCTACAAAGCCCATCGCGGACTTGTTGACGTTGCGAACATCATGGAGTTCGGGCACGCGCGCGGATCAGATTTCCTGACCTATTTTGCGGATTGCAATGCCCCGGTCGCCCTTTGGGCTATACTGGCGCAAACACCGGTGTCGCCATCGCAACCAGTTAATACGGATGCCGCGTTGCGCGCCTTGACCGCGATACCTCTCCACCTCCGGCGCTTTCTTGCCCCCGAACTCAGTCAGCGCCTTTTGGCGCGTGGTGATGAGGTGGGTGCAGCCGCTGCGCTGCGCAGCATTGAACGAACGGCGGATGAACCAAATCCGGATGCGGCGTTGGCCCGCGCCGAACTGGACCTGAACGAAGGCAAGGCGGAGCAGGCCCGAGAAAATCTGGCAGACATCGTGGCATCGAACGAGGAACAGTCGGCAGAGGCCATCATCAAGTTCGTGGAGTCTCATCTGGCGGATGGCACTGCGATAGATCCTGAAGTTGCAACGCTGATCGAGTCATACGCAGTCGAGATGCGAGATGATCCGATCGGTGCTGAATTGCGCCGGACACATGTGCTTGCGTTGGCAAAATCCGATCAATTCGACGCCGCATTTTCGGCCCTGTATCGTGCAAAAATGAACGCAGGCGCTGATGTGTTGGCCGACGTCAATTCCAGGCTTTTGCAATTGTTGACGAAAGAGGCGGCAGATCTGACTTTTCTTGAGTACGCATTTCAAGCGGTATCGCAGCAACTGCCCATCGGCGATCCTGTGCTTGCATTGGACCTGGCGGAACGTCTGGAAAAGCTGGGGTTCGCTGGGCAGGCCGAGACAATCTTGAACGCTGAACCGGAATTCCAAGACACGGACAGGAGCCGGATCTTGAAAGCCCGGATCGCCCTGGCCCTGTCGCGGCCCCGCGAAGCAGAGGCACAGTTGTTCGCCGTGAACACCTTGGAAGCCGACGGGTTGCGCGCTCGGGCGAAGAACATGGCAGGTGAGTACAGCGAAGCGGGCGCACTTTTTGCCGCGGTCGGCGAAGAGGAGCGTAGCGTTGCGTCCTCATGGCTTGCCGAAGACTGGACAGAAATTGCCACGGAAAATGAGTCGCTGCTGGCCGATGCCGCCCGACTTGCCATCACCGAAATCCGCGACGCACCAGAGCCAGAAGGTATGCTGGGCCGAGCGTCTGATGCATTGGCGGAAAGCGCGCAAGCGCGTCAGGTGATACGGGACCTGCTGAACAATTCTGCCGTTGCACCGGATGGAGCGGAATGATGCGGAAGCCGTTGGCAGGTTACGGAATTTAAACCCTCCACCGCCTAGAGTGAGACTGTCACAGAACGTGATCGGGAATTCCAACATGCTGCTTCGCACCCGCGAAAACATCTGCCTTTGGTCAAAGCGCTCCCAAGATCAGGGAAATCGCCATATACGCATCCATCGGGCCATGATGGACACCCGGCAAACCGATCTGATCCGGGGTGTCTAGGTCATGGCGACGCCGTCCCTGACATTCAGCGCCCGCACGTTGTTCAACCCAACTGTGCTGCTGGCCATCGCTTTGATGGCCGTGATCGTTATGATGATCCTGCCAATGCCGGCATGGGTGCTCGATATCGGCCTGGCCGCGTCGTTTGCCTTGGCCATCCTGATCTTTACGATCACGTTGTTTATCGAACGCCCACTGGATTTCTCGGCGTTTCCGACAATCCTTTTGGCGTCGCTGATGCTGCGACTGTCCCTGAATGTGTCATCGACGAAACTGATCATCGGGCAAGGGCATACCGGTACGACTGCGGCCGGGGACGTGATTGCCGGCTTTGCCCAGTTCATCATGGGCGGCAGTATTTTTCTGGGCCTTGTGGTGTTTTGCGTTCTGCTGATCGTGAATTTCATGGTGATCACCAAGGGTGCCACACGCATGGCTGAGGTTGGCGCACGGTTCGCGCTGGATGGCATGCCAGGAAAGCAACTCGCGATCGACAGCGACATGTCGGCAGGTGCAATCGACCACCAGGAAGCCAAGGCAAGACGGGAATTGGAGCAGGCGGAAACCACATTCTTCGGCTCACTCGACGGTGCTTCGAAATTCGTGAAGGGGGATGCGATTGCCGGGCTCCTGATAATCCTGCTGAACCTTGTCGCCGGATTGATCATGGGAATCGCCGTGCACGGAATGGCGCTTGCTGACGCGTTCGAAACCTACGCAATCCTGACGGTGGGCGATGGGCTGGTGTCGCAGATCCCTGCCGTCGTGATTTCCATCGCCTCAGCCCTGCTGCTTGCGCGCGGCGGGTCAAAGGGCGCGACAGACCTCGCTGTTTTTGGGCAACTCGGCAAACACCCGTCCGCCCTGGCCACAGTCGCGGTTCTGATGGTGATGCTGGCGCTTTTTCCCGGCTTGCCTTTCGTGCCGTTCATTGTGGGGGGCATCGCCCTGGGTGCGGCGGCATTCTGGATGCGTCGGCAACAGGCGCTCGATACCAGCCCCGAGGAAGTCAAGGACGATGTGCCGGAAATCCCCGCTGAAAAATCGCTGGGAGATGTGCTTGAACTGGACGACATTCACGTCGAATTCGCGCCGGATCTCGTCAACATGGTGCTTGACCCGGGCACCGGTCTGGACGCACGGATCGTCAATATGCGGACGCATGTGGCGTCGGTCTTTGGACTGATCCTGCCGGAAATTCGGCTGACGGATCATCCGGGCCTGAAGACCGGCGAATACGTTCTGCGCATTCAGGGGGTCGAGCAGGCACGCGGAACACTATATGCAAATGATGTGTTGGCCCTTGCGCCGGAAAGTGGAACCAACCTGCCCGCGGGCATCGACACGACCGAACCGGTTTATGGCGCGCCTGCGCGGTGGATTGACCAGAACGCGCAGGACAAGGCGGCCGTGGCCGGGATCACAATTGTCACGCCGACCGAAATACTGGCGACGCATCTGCTTGAGGTGGTGAAGCGGAACTTCAGCCGCCTGCTGACCCTGAAGTCGCTGCGTCGATTGCTGAACGAAATGACAAACATCACCGATCCGGCCCGCGCGGAAGCCAACCGCAAACTGCTGGACGAGCTGATCCCCGACAAGGTGCCGATCGACGTGCTGCATTCCGTGCTGCGGTTGCTTCTGGATGAACAGGTGTCGATCCGGAACCTGCCCTTGATCCTCGAAGCCACTGCCGAAGCCCGGGCCCAGAATGCGTCTCCCGAAGCCATCTGCGAACATGTGCGCAAACGTCTGGGCTTTCAGTTGGTTGCCGAAATGCGTCGGGCGGACGGAACGCTGCCATTGGTGCAGTTGGCACCCGAATGGGAGGACACCTTCACCAATTACCAGGTGGACGCCGCGCGTGGCCTCGATGTTGCGCTGCCGCCGGACCTGTTCAACCGGTTGGCCCGGAACATGAACGAAAAACTACAGGATGCCAGTGATCAGGGTGTCTATGCGGCCGTGGTCACCAATGCGCGGCGGCGACGGTTCGTGAAAACGTTGATGCGGGCACAGGGAATTTCGAACCCCGTTCTTTCATTCGAGGAAATCGGGGTGGATGCGCGCCCTTCCCTCGTCGGTGTGGTCGCCGCGTGACCCTGCCACAAGAGCTGATAACACTTGCGCAAGATCAGCTTTGGTTGGGGTTCGTGGTCTTTCTACGTGTGGCAGCGGTGGTATCGCTGCTGCCGGGGTTCGGAGAGCAATCCGTGCCCATGCGGGTCAAGCTGATCATCGCTCTGGCCTTCACGCTGGTGGTCGCGCCCGCTGTTCAGATTGTGCCACCCGCGCCCGATCTCAGTTCCATCGCCGTCCTGACCCTAACCGAAACGCTATCCGGCGTTTTGCTTGGGTTGGGCATCCGCATACTTGTCCTTGGCTTGCAAACCGCGGGCGCCATTGCCGCCCAATCGACGTCACTCAGCCAGATCCTGGGCGGTGCGGCGATCGAACCGCTGCCCGCGATGGGGTATATCTTGACGATGGGGGCGATTGCACTTGCCGTGATCGCAGGCTTGCACGTCAAGGCGGCGGAGTTTCTGATCCTGTCCTATGCGTTTCTGCCCATGGGTTTATTCAGCGGTGGCAGCGACGTGGCAGATTGGGGCGTCGCACAGATCAGCCGCGCGTTCGGTTTGGCCTTTACGCTGGCGGCGCCATTTGTGCTGATGTCGGTGCTGTACAATCTGGCGCTCGGGGTCATCAACAAGGCAATGCCGCAACTCATGGTCGCCTTTGTCGGCGCACCGGTGATCACCTTTGGCGGTCTGTTCATTCTGTTTTTGGCCGCACCCACCATCCTGACCGTCTGGCTCAATGCGCTTGACGGGTTCTTTCAGAACCCGCTTGGAACATCGCCATGAGCGGGCAGGACGAAGAGCAGGACAAGTCCTTTGACCCGACTCCGCAAAAACTGCTCGAGGCGCGGAAGAAGGGCGAAATCGCCAAGTCCGTCGATTTGCAGACAGCCGCCGGTTATGCCGGGCTGACGCTGGCATTGTTGGCGGCCGGCGCGACTGCGGTACAATCGTTTGGCGCGCAGATGGCGACCATGATCGGCCGGTCCAGCGAAATCGCGGAAGTCGCGTTCAACGGCGGCGCAACCGCTGTTCTTGGCGGGCGACTTCTGGGTGCGGCTCAGGCCATGACACCGTTGTTCGCGCTGCCCGCGATTGCCGTTCTTGGAGCCATTCTGGCGCAGCGAGCTTTCGTCGTCGCACCGACGAAATTGCAGCCCAAGCTGTCCCGCATTTCCATCATGCAGAACGCCAAGCAGAAATTCGGGCGCTCCGGGTTTTTCGAATTCGGCAAGAGCTTTTTCAAGCTGATCATCTACTCGGCGTGCCTGGCGGTTTTTCTGAATGATCGGCTGCCCGACATGATTGCCGTGATCCACAATGAACCAGGAAACGTCGTTGTGCTGCTGGCCGAACTGGTCGTGGCATTTCTGCTGGTCGTATTTGTGATTGCCGCCATCATTGGGGGTATCGACGCGGTCTTTCAGCACCACGAACATATCCGGAAAAACCGGATGTCCCGCAAGGAAATCATGGACGAGACCAAGAATTCCGAAGGCGATCCGCATTTGAAACAGGAACGCCGGGCCCGGGCCCAGGCGATCGCGGCACAGCAAATGATGGCCGACGTGCCCGGGGCAGATGTGATCATCGTGAATCCCACCCACTACGCGGTTGCCTTGAAGTGGGACCGGATGCCGGGCAAGGCCCCGGTCTGCGTCGCAAAGGGCGTTGACGAACTGGCATTGCGGATCCGAGAGATTGCAATGGATGCGTCCGTTCCCATCCATAATGACCCACCTACAGCGCGCGCGCTGCATGCTGTTACGGAAATCGGACAGGAAATCGCGCCCGAACACTACCAGGCCGTCGCGGCCGCAATCCGGTTTGCCGATCACATCCGAGACCGCGCGCGGCAAGGTGTCTGATCCATGGACATGGCACAGCTGCAACAGATCACAGCCCTGAAGCTGCACCAAAGCGAAGCCAAACTGTCCGGCATACTGGCCCGGGAAAAGGCCCTGCGCTCCGATTTGGCACGCCTGCAACGCATGGCACATGAAACACAGGCGATGCCACAGGATCAGGCTTCGATGCGCGCAATTGGTGCTGACGTGATCTGGTTGCGCTGGGTGTCGGAAGCATCCCGCCAGATCAGCATCGAGCTGGCCCAGGTCCTGGCCCAGAAGGACGGGTTGATGAGCGCGCACAAACGTGCAGTCGGCAAGGACGCAGTCGCGCAGGAAATGGCGTCACAAAACCGCGCCGAGGTGCAGAAGAAACATCGTCAAAAGGCGCTGAAGCAGGCCATCGACCGCAGTCTGATCAAGTAACCTTCAGTAATCCTGGCGAGCGATTTCGATGATCAGCACGTCGGTGACATTCTCACCCATGTCCTTTTGAGCCACCTCCCGCAGCGCCCCGCGCAGCACGGCCAGGTTGTTCGCGTTTGTGAACGCACCGTCGAAGCCACCGATGTTGGCATGGTCAAACAGCACCTGAAGAAAGCTGTCACGCAGTTTCGGTTCCTTGGCATAGACCGCGTCTTTCTGACCGATCGGCACTTCGAGACTGAGCGACAGAACGACCAGCGCGCGCACTTCGTCCTGATCGACGACCGGCACGACGAACTGGTTGCTCATCTTGAAATATTCGCTCTGCTGCTCTTCTTCCGCGTCGGGCTTGGCCTCGATCTTGGCAACGTCCTTGGTGTCACCTTCCGCGCCAGGATCTTCAATGACCGTCGGCTCGGGGGTGGGCCGCAGAAAGATACCCGCGCCGACACCGGCACCGGACCCGACAAGCAGCAGGAGGATGGGCAACAGCTTCTTGATCATGTCAAACTCCTAGAACGGCAGCACAACGTCCAGCACCTGCTGGCCGATACGCGGTTGCTGAACATCCGTGATCTGGCCGCGCCCGCCATAGGACACGCGGGCAGAGGCGATCTTGTCATAGGTGATTTCGTTCTGGCGCGAGATATCCTCGGGCCGCACATAGCCGGAAACCAGCAGTTCGCGCAGTTCGAAATTCACCCGCAGTTCCTGCGATCCGGTAATCGACAAAACGCCATTTGGCAGCACATCGACGATGGTTGCGGCCACACGCAGGGTCAGCTTTTCATTGCGTTTGACCGACCCGTCCCCGCTGGATGAGCTGTTGGAATTGATCGACACTAGGTCGGCGGCCGAGGCCCCCTCGGGAAGACTTTCGTCAAGGCGTTGGGGCAGACCGCCCAACTGCGGAATACCAAGGCTCTCGGAGCCGCTGCGGGACCTGTCGGACTGATTGGAAATCTCTGCCCGCTCGTCTATTTCGATGACAACGGTCAGGATGTCGCCACGCTGAACCGCCCGACGGTCTCCAAGCAGAGATCCGCGCTGCCCGCTCCAAAGCGACGCGCGATCAAGATCGGTTTCCGCCTGCACCGTCAGCGGCAAACCAGAGGACACCATGGCCGAATGCTCGGTGGTCTCCAGCGGGTTGGAAAAGGACGGAGCCTTGCCCAAGTGATCGCCGCGCCCACAGGCGGCGGCAATCAGGCACAGTGAAAAGGCGGCAGAGGGACGACTAAAACATCTTGAAATCATTGTGTTACCTTTATTGATCCGTCAGCCTGAACAAAACCGAACAGGGTCGAGCGGGATTGCAGGTTCATGATCCGGATGCGGTCGCCAATGCCCCCGCGTTCCATCGCGCGCCCCTCGGTCGAAATCGACAGTCCCGCGGTTTCGAACCACAGCGACACAATCTGGTTGCGGTTCACGATGGCCGGCGGACCCACCGCGTCAAAGGCGATCGGCCGACCGGCATAGAGCGCGACGCGCGCCTCTTGGCCGGCGATATCCGCAATGCGGTCGAACATCCCCTCCCGGTTTCCCGGAACACTGCGCAGGTCTGCGGCCGTGATCAGCGTGCCGGGCCGCAGTGTTCGGATCGGCGTGATCACATCGGCCGCTGCCGCCTGTGCGCACAGCAGAAGAACCAGAAGGACGCGCATCAACGGACCTGCGTCATCGCGCCCATCATCTGATCCGCTGCGGAAATGACCTTGGAGTTCATCTCATAGCCGCGTTGGGCTGCAATCAGGTCCGTAATCTCCCGCACGGCATCGACCGAGCTTTCCTCGAGAAACCCTTGCCGCACCGTGCCTAGCCCATCCAGACCGGGTGTCGTCACGACAGGCGGCCCCGACGCCTCGGTTTCGACAAACAGGTTGCTGCCCACCGCCTCGAGCCCCTTGGGATTGGTGAAGCCGGCCAGGTCGAACTGTCCGATCAGCTGGGCCGCGGTGGCGTTGGCGAAATAGGCATAAACCTCGCCGTCGGCGTTGATCGATATGCTGCGCGCATCGTTCGGGATCACGATTTCGGGCGACACCGCGTAGCCATCCGATGTCACGATCAGCCCTTCAGCGGACCGTTTCAGTGCACCGTCACGGGTGTAAGCGGTCTGGCCGGACGGCAACGTGACCTCCAGATAGCCATTGCCGTCGATCGCAAGGTCCAGATCCCCGTTAGTCGCTGCCAGTGATCCCTGCGCAAGGTTGACCGACACGGCCGCCGGCCGTACGCCCAACCCCAATTGCACACCCGTTGGCAGAACGGTTCCATCAGACGCGTTTATCGCCCCGGGCCGCGTCATTTGTTGGTAGTGCAGGTCAGCAAATTCAGCCCGGCGTGCGTTGTAACCCGTCGTGCTCATGTTTGCGAGGTTGTTCGAGATAGTCTCGACCCGCATCTGTTGGGCCATCATGCCCGTCGCTGCGATTTTGAGTGCGCGCATTTCAGGCTCCTCAGTTGGATTTCATCATGGCGTCCATTGCCTTGCGGACGCGTTCATCTTCGGTTTCAAGAAAGCTCTGTCCCATTTCATAGGCGCGCTGGATTTCAACCATACGAGCCAACTGGGTGATCGAGTCGACATTAGACGCTTCGATGAAGCCCTGCATGATGCGGGCGTTTTCGGCCGGTTCAAACCCTGCGTCGGTCCGGAACATCACGCCCCCTTGCCGGATCATGTCCGATGGATCCGTAGGGCGTACGACACCAATCTGACCGATCAATGCACCATCGGCACTGATCGTGCCATCGGGCGAAATGGTCAAGCTTTTTGCATTTGGTGGAATGAACACCGGCGCACCACCGGCATCCAGCACCTGGTAGCCGTCAAAGGTAACCAGATCACCGGCACCATTGGGTGTGAACCCGCCCGCCCGGGTCAGCCGTTCGCCGTCCGGCGTCGCAACCAGAAAGAACCCTTCCCCCTCGATCGCCAGATCGAACGTCCCGCCGGTGGATTGCAGCGCCCCCTGATCGAACGAGGTCTGGCGCACATTTCCCTGTCCCATGGAAAGTGACGCGCCACCCTCGACCCCGCGCACATATTCCGAGAATATGACACCCTCTTGCCGGTACCCGGCAGTCGCGGCGTTGGCGATATTGTTGGCGACCACCTGCATTTCGCGCATCAGACCGTTTTGGCGGGTCAGGGTTATGTATCCCGTGCTGTCCATGTCAGCCTCCGATGATGAGCGGCACGAGCCGATCTTGAAAAAACGACACGAGTGTTTGCGTCATGAAGCCCATCGACAGCCAGAACACGACGACGATCGCGCCCAGTTTCGGCACAAAGGTCAGCGTCATTTCCTGTATCGACGTCAACGCCTGAACAAGGCCGATCGAGACACCGGCGATCAGGGCGACCGTCAGGATGGGGACGGAGACGATCACCGCCACCCACAGTGCCTGCCGCAATGTGTCGAAAAAGAGGACCTCGTTCAGCATCAGACCGGCATCCGCAGGATTTCCTGATAGGCCTCAACCACCTTGTTGCGGACAGTGACCGCGGTTTCGACGGCCAGTTCGGTCTGCGCCAGCGCCTGCACCAGGGCGTGCGGGTCGGCGTCGCCCACCATCGCCTGTTGAGCGACCTGTTCGCTTTTTGCCAGTGTGCTCGCAAAGTCATTGGCGAGTGCGCCAAAGACACTGCCGCCATCGCCTTCGCCAGGCTGTGTTGCACTGCGGGATGCGGCGTATTGCTGTACGGCTGAGACTGCTGCTGTATCCATTCTGGATCTCCTTGGTTATGGCCGTTTAACGGCGCAGTAGTTGCAAAAGCCCGGACGACATCTGGCGGGCCTGCTCGAACATTTTCAGGTTGGCTTCGTAGCTGCGTTGCGCTTCGCGCGCGTCCGCCAGCTCGATCAGCAAATCGACATTGGTACCGTCATAGTGACCGCTGTCATCCGCCATCGGGTGCGACGGGTCATAAACCCGTTCCAACGGACGGTCATCAAGATTGACGCGCCCCACCTCGACCCTGGCGATCCCCTCGCCAAAGGCGGATTCGAACGGCACAAGCTTGCGGCGATATCCGGGCGTATCAGCGTTCGAGATATTCTCCGACAGGTGGCGCAGGCGGGTGGCCTGCGCTTGCAACCCGCTGGTCGAAACGGTCAGGGATTTGGCAAAATCGCTCATGTGAACCTCCTGTTACTGCCGGCCAAGGCTGGTGCGCAGCACCGACAGCGCAGACCCATAAATCGCAAGCGAGCGGTCGTGTTGACGCTTAGCTTGAACCGCGCGCAACAGCTCTTGGTCGACCGATACGGTGTTGCCATCGGGCGATGCAAAACTCCGGTCTTTTTGGGTCAGTTCGGCCGCGCCGCTTTCACCCATGCCATGCAGATGTCCGGCGCGCGTGGCTCTTTGCAGATGCGTGCCGATATCCTGTGGCGCATACACATCCTGAAAAGACGGCATCGTACGTGCGACGTAGCCCGGCGTATCGACATTGGCCACGTTCTGGGCAACGACGGCTTGCTGCTGGCCCGCATGTGTCGCCATGGCATAGGCCGTTTGGAATACGGCAAGTTTCTGGAACATCGGGGCTTCTCCCTCGAGTGATTTCAATCATGGCTTAACTGTGATTCCTTTAAAAACGGTTTGCAGCTATCCGGAGAATCCGATGAGGCAGATCGATCAACTCACCGCGTTTGAAACGCATATGGCCCAACTCAATGTCGCGCGCAGCGTGGGGCGCATCTGCGCGGTCGAGGCCGGGATCATGCGCGCCAGTGGCCTGGACGAAGCCGCACATATCGGCGACCGGGCCGAGATTTCGCTTGGCGATGGTCGGCTCTTGCTGGGTGAAGTGGTGCAGCTGACGTCGGACGGTGTTGTCCTGCTGCCGGATGCGGAAATGGATGGCGTGGCCCTGGGTGACCGTGTGATCTTGTCCCCTGGGGGACAGATTGCCCCGTCGGACACGTGGATTGGCCGCGTCATCGACCCGGATGGACGTCCGTTGGATGGACACCCCTTGCGGTCGGGCCTGTTGACACGGCCATTGCGCGCAGCGCCCCCGCCCGCAGCAGAGCGCCGCGCCATGGGCACGCGCCTCGAAACGGGGCACCTGGTGTTGGACACGGTGCTACCGGTCGTGCGCGGCCAGCGCATCGGGCTGTTTGCGGGGTCCGGCGTCGGCAAATCCAACCTGATGGGGCGGCTCGCCCAGCGGATGGATGCAGATGTTGTCGTGATCGCAATGGTCGGTGAACGTGGGCGCGAGGTCCGGCATTTCGTCGACACCGTTCTGGGGCCCGAGGGTTTGACACGCAGCGTTGTAGTGGCCGCCACCTCCGATCAGTCCCCGCTGATTCGGCGGCGCTGTGCCTGGACCGCAATGGCGGTCGCCGAACACTTCCGGGATAAAGGTAAATCCGTGCTGCTGGTCGCCGATTCGATCACCCGCTTTGCCGAAGCGCATCGCGAGGTCGCCGTGGCAGCGGGCGAAGCACCGGTTTTGCGGGGTTTTCCACCATCCACGGCCCACATGATAATGTCGCTGTGTGAACGGGCGGGCACCGGAAGCGAGAATCAGGGCGATATCACGGCCGTATTCAGCGTTCTGGTCGCAGGTTCGGACATGGATGAGCCGATCGCGGATATTCTGCGGGGGGTTCTGGACGGCCACGTGGTGCTGGACCGCGAGATTGCGGAACGCGGGCGGTTTCCGGCCGTCGATGTCCTGCGTTCGGTTTCGCGCAGTTTGCCCGACGCGGCCACGCCGGAAGAAAATGAACTGCTCGCACAAGTGCGTCGGCATTTCAGTATCTATGCCAAGAACCAGGTCATGATATCGGCAGGTCTTTACATGCCCGGCAGCGATGCCGACATCGATGCGGCGTTGCAGGTCTGGCAAGGTCTGGACGACGCGATGGCCATGGTGCATGACCGCGGTATCGACCACAGCTTTGATCAACTCAGATTGGTCTTGCGACGGTCCGGCTTTGCTGCGAACTCAACGCCGAACAGGGTTGCATAGGTCAAAGCGGGCGTAGTTTGTCACCCTTTGGGCAATAATCAGCCGCCCAGCAGGGTCAGTGCGATGGACGCCCCGGACGTTCCTGTGGAGAATGAATTGATCTGCGATCGTGCCAGGTAAGTGTTGACCACGTTCTGCATGATGTCCGGATCCGCCAGGTCCGCCGGGTCTGTTACGCCGAACAGGCGCTCGGCACGATCCTGGAACACCGCAAGTTGCTGGTCGATGTCGGCCTGACCAAAACCGCTCGGCAATCCCAGCGCTGTCTCGAACAACGATCGGAGCGGCGGCTGACCCATGATCGAAAACCACTTGGACGCCTCGCTGGCATCCGTGCCCACGACGTCGGGCAGAACGCGTTCGGCATAAAGCGCGATGCGCATGCTTTCGTCCTGATTTCCGGTGGCAATTTCGAAACTCGCAGCGCGGAAACGGTCAATGATGCCTTCGGCAAATCCCGGGATCAGTCCACCAGTCACCTCGCCCGGGCCAAAGCCGAACGCCTCGGACAGGTCGCGATAGCGCGAATCCGTAAAGCGATTGGCCAGTGCATCATCGGCAATTGTGCCTTCTTCAAGCATCTTCTGGATGAAATAGCGGTTGTTGATATCGTCCTGCAAACCGAATGCGCCCAGCGCAACGCCAAGCAGGCGGCGATCGGATACAAGTTCTTCCGCCGTTCGGATGCTGCCGATCTTTTCTGCGAAATAGTCCGTATCCCGCTTGAGCGCGGGCGACTGATTGAAAGTTTCCAGCTGGCGGTCATAAGTGCTTTTGAGAAACTGCCAGCCTGCGAGTCCAGATGATATGACAACCGGTTGAAACATCGGTCACGCGCCAACGGCCAGAAGCCGTTCTTCACGTGGCAGCAACGCGCGCAAGGCTTTGAGGCAGCGGTAGTGATCCTCCTGGACCAAGGCGTTTGAAGCAAGTTCAAGGTGTGCGCGGCTGTCCCGGTCGACAAAGACCTGGCTCAATTCTTCGATGCTGCGCAAAAGCCCGCGTTGCGCTTCGTCGGCGGCCACATCGCCGGACAGAACAAGCTGCACCGCATAGCAAACGCGGCGGACCGGTGTCTTGGCATCTTCCGGATGGATGGCGTCACGCAAACGCAGGATGTGCGCGTTCGGGGTCATGATCGACAGCCGGCTGCGCCGATCGCCATTTTCGATGACCGCTCCGTTTATCAGCACGCGTTCTTTCGGACTCAGCTTTAGGATCAGACCGCTCATTGCGTTGGCCCCTCATTTTTCAGACCGCGCATCACGGCCATATTGATCTCGAGCAATGGCATCACAGACGCATTCTCTCGCAGGATCTTGCTTGTATGCTGCCGTGTGAACTCACCCAGGTACATCAGGCTCCCTTTCAATTCGTCGGGAAGCGGGTTGCGCTTGTCCAGCAGATCGACAACCAGCGCAGTCCACAATTTCTGGTTCAACAGGAGCGCATCAGCATAACCGGGAAAATCGGATTTCGACGACATCGCCTTTTCCCTTAGCGTGGATGTCGCGCGCGCAATTGCATCGTATTCCATGCGCCTCATGTGGCGCGTGGAATCCGCATTCTCGGCATAGCCGCGCATCGCCTTGCTTGTCGCGTTCACGCTCTCACCCCTGGTCTATCTTCGGTGCTGGATGGGACGAGAGGCACCAGAACTGGCGCCTCTCGAAAGTGTTTTACCGGAACAGCGACAGGATCGTCTGCGGTGCCTGGTTCGCAATCGACAGGGCCTGTACGCCCAGCTGCTGTTGTGTCTGCAAAGCCTGAAGACGCGCGGACGCCTCTTCCATGTCTGCGTCCACCAGTGCGCCGATGCCGGACTTCATCGCATCGGTCAGCTTGCCGACGAATTCATTCTGGTCCGATATCCGCTTGGCAGATGCACCCAGCGATGCCGCGCCATTGATGGCGGTTTGCAGGAATGCCTCCATCTCGCCCAGCGCTGTCGCGGCGCTGGCCTGGTCGGTGATCGCAGTCCGCGACGCCACGTCCAGGTTCGCTTCGAAGTCGGTGGTGGCGACGTCGATGGTCGACGCTGTCGGAGCGCCTGCGCCGACACGGTCCAGCGAAGACAGAACTGTCAGCTGCGTGCCGCCGTTGCCATCGACATCTGTCGCCAGCAGGTTGACGCCGTTGAACTGGGAGGCACCGATAATCGACAGGATCTGCGCCTCTTTCTCGGCCATGTCCGCGTCGATCTTGGCAAAGTCAGCGGTCTCGCTGTTACCGGAAACCGCCAGCTCTTTCATTTCTTCCAGAACCGACACGATCTGCTCGGCACCCGCGGATGCCACGGCAACAGTCGCCTCACCGACGGCAAGGCTGTCAGAAATCGCCTTGAAACCGGCAACGTCCGATTCCATCACCTTCGAAATGGCCCAGACCGCCGAACTGTCCTTGGCGCTGGCGACCGACTTGCCGGTCGAAATCTCGTTCTGGGTCATCGCCAGATCTTTGTTGATCGATTTCAGTGTCTGCAGCGCAACCATTGCGCTGTTGTTTGTAAGAATGCTCGACATGTGCATTTCCTTTTCTCACGGCGCTTTGCGCCAAGGGTTACGTCCCGTCCCCCCATAGGGACGGCCAAATGCCGTTCTGACAGATGCATGACCTTGCGAAGGCAATGCGCCACTCATTTCCGAGTGCCCGCAAACCATGAAGCTCAAGTGCCTAACGGAGTACTAAAGACCCCCTACCGAGTTCCGCGGATTTGAATTAAACAGGTTCAGGCGCGTTTTTCGACCGACCGATCAACACCCAGGTCCACGCAGCTTTTCTTGCCGCGCTCATCATAGGTATCCAGAGTTTGCCGGACCCGGCGAATCGCCGCCAACCGGCGCGCCACGGACCGGATTCCATCCAATGCGGAATCAAGTAGAGCCTGGTTCCGTTCGACCTTGGCGTTCAGGTCCGACAACCCGTCGGCGTCTTTGGCATCGAACCGTGACAACGCTTCGATCAATCCGGCCTTGTGGTCGTGCAACCGGGTCAGCCCATCCAAATCGCCCGCAATCAAGGCGGCCCGTTCGCGTTCCAGCAGATCGTCCAGATCATCGATGGTGCTTTGCAGGGTGTCATGTGTCATTCTTGCGCTCCTTCAATGCGTTAAACAATGCTTCGGCCAAGCCGATGCCCCCCGCATTCACCATCGCCCGGGCCTGTTCATCGACAAGGAACGAGGAAAACTGATCCTCTCCCGCGCCGCCACCAAACGCGTCGCGGCTTTGTCCAAGTCCAGCGGATTTCAACATCTCGGCAAGAAAGGTCGCTTCGAGTTCCTGCGCGGCATTACGCAATGCGGTGTCGGATGTACTGCCGCGCGGTGGCGTCGCTGGGGCGGGTAGGATTTCCATCGTGATTTCCCTCAATTCGAATGATTTTTCCGATCATTGCAGGAAACCAGTAAAGAACGAGTAACCACCCACAGGTCATGGTGCACCCAACGCGGAAGAACTCCCGGAGCGAACGATGCAAATTCCTTTTCTGGCGGTATTGTCTCAGGCAGGGCAATACACTTCGAAAACGCCCAGCGACGGCGGCACGACACCTGAAACGGCCCAGACCGGACTTGAGGACGACGTGGCGTTCGAAAAGGTGTTCGACTTCGCCCTGCAGCCGGCCACCCCACCAGCCGCAGATGCGACTGCCGGGTTCAAGCCGCCCGTGGCCGAACCCGATGAAGCTGGAGATGGCCTGACATTGTCAGATCAGGCCGACGGCGACGAACATCCCATTGCGCTGACACCCCAGAAGATCGCCACCATAATGGCGTCCACCGCGCATCAGGGCTTACCAGATGCAGCAAGCGCTGCGCCCGCGAACACCAGTACCCCGATTGTCGGGCGCAGCTTGGCTTCGGAAGAGCGAATGCCGCAGACGATGAGTCCTGCGACGCCCGGGTCTGCTCGTGTGGCGGCACAACAGTCGACGCCTGGGGTAGAAATTGCCGTTCCCGAACACTCCGAAACAAGGTTTGTGCCGCGCACCGCCGACGTGACAGCAGGCACCACGTCGCGAAGCGATGTGTTTCAAACGGTTCTCACACCGAAACCCACAGAACCAACGCAAGGCAACGACATGCCACGCGAAAACACACGGACGATCGGTATCCCGCCGGAACAGGTGACCGCTCCGGCCAAGGTGCCCGTTACTGCCGCGGAGCAGATAGCGCGCGCGTCTCGAACAGGGTCGGAACCGTTAGCGCATGTACCTGTCGGGCAAGTGCTGCGCCATGCGGTCAGAGTTGATACGCGCGATGCGCCGAGCGGTTGGGATCGCCCACTGGTGACAAAGGCAACTCAAAATGCGCCGGTGCCCAATGGCGGACCAGCGCCCGCGGCTGCGATCATTCCGGCGACGGTACAGAACCAGCCACAGGAATTCGCAATACCGTCTGATCCAGAGCCTGTGCATTCCATTTCATGGGACGTCCGAGGACAGATGCAATTTGCGCATGGGCCCGCTGGCCCCATTCATATCGTGCGGGCAGAGCTGCCTCCGCACATCGCACAGCAGATTGCGGCGACCATGGCCAACGCACCGGACAAACCGATCGAAATTGCATTGAATCCGCCCGAACTGGGCCGCGTGCGGATGGTACTGTCGACCACCGAACTTGGCATCACCGTTCAGGTTTTGACCGAACGTGCGGACACGCTTGAGATGATGCGCCGCAATATCGGCGAGCTGGGCAACAGCCTGGCGGAATTGGGATACGACGATATCGCGTTTTCGTTCGGTCAAGGCGGCGATACAACGGATGCATCGGACGACGATACGGCGTCCGGAGCCGGTACCCTGATCGATCTTGATCCCGGTGACGAAACCCCAACAGACACAACCCAAAGTCCGCTGGCACATCTGTCAGACGGCATTGACATGAGGCTATGATCCATGGACGTCTCCACCATTCTGGGCGGTGCCACGCCCGCCGCCAGCCCCGCCGCATCGACCGCGAAAAGTGTGCTCAGCACTGACTTCGAAGTGTTCCTGACCATGCTCACCGCCCAGGCCGAGTATCAGGATCCGCTTGAGCCGATGGATTCGTCGGAATACGCGGCCCAACTCGCCCAGTTCTCGATGGTGGAGCAGCAGGTCACGACCAACGATCTGATGGAACAGGTTCTGGCGGCACTGGGCACCGGCGAAATGGCAAGCGCTGCAAATTGGATTGGCAAGGATGCCCTTGTCACCGGCCCGACCCGCTTCGAAGGAGACCCGGTAACCATTTCCCCCAACCCCCCGTTGGCCGCGGACGAGGTGACGCTGATCGTCTCCAACCAGGCGGGCACCGAGGTGCAGCGCGTTCCACTGCCGACCAGCGCCGCCCCATTCCAATGGACCGGCGTGAATGATGCAGGCGCTTTGCTTGAATACGGCGACTACACCTTCCAGATCGAAGCCAAGGCCGAGGGTGAAGTGCTGGTCACGGAACCGGCCCTGTTCTATTCCCGCATCTCCGAAGCCCGGATCGAAAATGGTCAGACGCTGCTGGTGCTCGACAGCGGCTATATGATCGACACCCAGAACGTGATCGGGCTGCGTGACCCTGCAACTTAGGGCAATGCATCCACAAGCTGGGACAGGGCATAGGCCGGCGGCAACAGTGCGCGCCGCCAACGGCCCAGCGGAAAACGCTGCGGCGTTGGACGCATAGCGTCGGGATATACAGCAGGTGTCTTGCCCAGCACCAGATCGGCGAGGATCGACCCGGTCAGGCTGCCCATGGCAACCCCGTTTCCGTGATAGGCAAACCCGACCAGTGTGGTCGGCTGGCCCGGCATCGGTCCCACACATGGCAAGAGGCCGGGTGCCAGACAGGCCATGCCGGACCATGCATGTGTGACCGGTATATGGTGCCACGCCGGAAACATGCGGCGGAAGTCGCGCAGGATACGCCGCTGCGCCCCCCGGTCCGCCGCGGGCGATGAACGCAAGCCACCGCGCATGCCGAACAGGAACCGCCCATCGGGCAGCATCCGAAAATAATGCAACAGGTTGCGCGTGTCATAGCACATCTGATCCGTGGTCCAGCCCTGCGCGTCACGATCCTTGGGCGAAATGGAAGCCGTCACCAGCACGTTCGATTGCACCGGCAGATAACGGGCAGCCATCCAACCGGGTATATCCTCGCTTGAATAGCCGTTGGTCGCGACAATCACACGCCCGGCCCGCACAGTGCCGCGCGGCGTTGCCACGCCGTCCGTCTGAACCGCTTCGACAGGGGTTTCATCGCAAAATCGCACGCCAGCCGCCTGCGCCGCAGCCACCAGTCCGGCAAGGTATTTGCGTGGGTTCAGGCCAAACCCGATGGGCGTCGTCAGAGCGCGATGAAACGGCCCGCCGAACCCGGCAACCATCAGGTCCGGGCGGTCGATGATGTCTGGCGTCACGCCATGGTTTTCTTCGATCCGGGTCGCCGCGATGTCGAACCCGCGTGCTTGGCGGGCGGTGTGGGCCAACAGCGTTTCACCCTTTGAATGGCGGTCCACGTCCAGCTTGAGCGCGCCAATCAGGTCGTCGACGCAGTGCACCGCTGCCTTTTCCGCCTCACGCCAGGCCAATCGACCCGCGCGCCCGAACCGGCGGTCCAGCACAGCGTCCGTCGCGATACCACCACCCAAACAACAAAACCCACCATTCCGGCCCGATGCGCCCCACCCGATCCGCTGCGCGTCGAGCACGATGACCGAAACGCCTGCGCGGGCCAGATGCAGGGCCGCCGACACACCCGTGAACCCGGCACCGACAAGCACCACGTCGCAAGAGGCACCCCCATCCAGCGGTTCGCCCGCGGGCATGTCGCAGGTGTCGTCCCACCAGCATCCGGCGCGCGGACCAGGACCATAGGCATGATCCGCAAACAGCCGCTTCATGCGGTGCGCGCCGCGGCCTGCTCGTCCCGTTTCGCGCGCAACGCGGCGTGTTTCGTCGCCAGTGACGCACTGATCACGCCGATGGCCACCAGCCCGATCAGGATCGTGCTGAGCGCGTTGATTTCCGGACTGACGCCCAGCCGCACGGCGGACCAGATCTTGATCGGCAGGGTGGTGGAGGATGGGCCAGAGGTGAAGGACGCGATTACCAGATCATCGAGGCTGAGGGTAAAGGCCAGCAACCAACCCGAGATGACGGCGGGCGCGATGATGGGCAGCGTCACCAGCCGGAACGCATCGAACGTGGATGCACCAAGGTCCAGCGCCGCCTCTTCCAGCGAGCGGTCGAAAGTCACCAGCCGCGACGACACCACCACCGACACAAAGCACATCGAAAAGGTGATATGCGCCAGTGTGATCGTCAGGATACCGCGATCCAGCCCGATCCCGATGAACAGCAACAGCAGCGACAGGCCGGTGATCACCTCGGGCATCACCAGCGGTGCATAGATCATCCCGGAAAACAGCGTCCGCCCATAAAACCGGCCGCCCCGCACCAGCACCAGCGCCGCCATCGTGCCCAGAACCGTGGCCACGGTCGACGACATCACCGCCACCCGCAACGTGACCCATGCCGCATCGAGGAACGCCTCGTTCCGCAGCAGTTCGCCGTACCATTTTGTCGAAAAACCCGCCCAGACCGTCACCAGCTTGGACGCATTGAAGCTGTAGATGACAAGGATCAGCATCGGCAGGTACAGGAACGCAAATCCCAGCGTCAGCGACACGACGTTGAAGGGGCTGAGGCGTGTCATGTCTCTGCCTCCGCCTGGCGCTGCTGGTTGCGTTGGAACAGCACCAGCGGGATCACGAGGATCAACAGCAGGATGACCGCCACCGTGCTGGCCACCGGCCAATCGCGGTTGGAAAAGAACTCTTCGAACAGCACCTTGCCGATCATCAGCGTGCTGGACCCGCCCAGTAGCGACGGGATCACGAATTCGCCCATGACGGGGATGAACACGAGGAAACAGCCGGCGATAATCCCGTTGCGCGACAGCGGGATAGTGATCAGCCAGAACGCCGTGAAGCGTGAACAGCCCAAATCTTCAGCCGCTTCGATCAGGGAACTGTCCAACCGGTCAAGTGCTGCATAAATCGGCAGGATCATGAATGGCAGATACGTGTAGACAATGCCGATATAGACCGCCGTATTGGTGTTCAGGATCGTCAGCGGCGTGTCGATCAAGCCTGTCCAAAGCAGGAACTGGTTCAGGAACCCCTCGCCCGACAGGATGCCGACCCACGCATAGACCCGGATCAGGAACGAGGTCCAGAACGGCAGGATCACCAGCATCAACAGCGTGGGCCGCCATTCGCTGGGGGCCTTGGCGATGCCATACGCCATCGGATAGCCCACCAGCAGCGTCAGCACGGTCGAAATCAGGGCGATCTGAAGCGAACTCAGATACGCTTTCCAGTACAGGTCATCTTCGGTCAGGAAGACGTAATTCTCGAAATCAAGCTGTGACAGCATCGCCCAAAAGCCGTCTTTGGCCGTGGGTGTATAGGGCGGAATGGCCAGCGCGACATCAGACAGCGAAATCTTGAACACCACCGCGAATGGGATCAGGAACAGCGCCAGCAGCCAGATGTACGGCACCGCTATGAGGGCCGCGCGCCTCATGAGTCGAGCAGGACGCCTGCGGTTTCCGTCCAGCTGATCCAGACGGAATCCTCCCATGTGTAATCCCGGCGCGAGATGCGGCGCGTGTTGGCAACTTGCGCCTTGATTACCACCCCGGTGGGCAGTTCCACGTGATAGGTCGACAGGTTCCCCAGATACCCGATGTCCAGCACCTTGCCCTGCAAGGCGTTATCGGCGCTGGGGCGTTCGGCGTGGATGGAAACCTTTTCCGGCCTAATGGCAAGATGGCAGGCCTGCCCATCCGCGAATGTCCGTTCAGTCACCGCCCGCAACGGTGGCTTGTCAGCGGCCCAGGTCACATCGTATCCGCCTTCGGCCGCGGGGCGCGCGGTGCCCGGGATGATGTTCACATCACCGATGAAATCCGCAACATAGACACTGTTTGGCGCTTCATAGATCGCCTCGGGCGTGGCGACCTGCATGATCCGCCCTTCGTCCATCACGGCAACGCGGCTGGCGACGGTCATCGCCTCTTCCTGGTCGTGGGTGACGATGACAAAGGTCGTGCCGGTCTTTTCCTGGATATCCATCAGCTCGAACTGCGTCGCCTCGCGCAGCTTGGCATCCAGCGCGCCCAACGGTTCGTCCAGCAGCAGCAGCTTGGGTGCCTTGGCCAGCGACCGCGCCAGCGCCACCCGCTGGCGCTGCCCGCCCGAGATCTGGTGCGGTTTGCGGCGGGCGAATTTTTCCAGCCGGGTCAGCTTCAGCATCTCTTCGACCCGGGCGGCAATGGTTTCCGCATCCTTGCTTTCGCGTCGCAAGCCAAAGGCGATGTTGTCCCAGACGTTCAGATGCGGGAACAGCGCGTAGGACTGGAACATCATGTTTACGGCCCGCTTGTTCGGGGCCACATGCGCGATATCCTGACCGTCCAGTTCGATCACGCCTTCGGTCGGCTCTTCGAACCCGGCCAGCATCCGCATCATCGTGGTCTTGCCACAGCCCGACGGACCCAAAAGGGCAAAAAACTCCTGTTCGTAGATATCGAGGGTCAGGTTGTCGATGGCCGTGAATTCGCCGAACCGTTTGGTCACATCGCGAAAGCGGATGATCGGTTCCGCGTCGGGGTCATCCCACGGGGCAAAGGTGGTGGTGTTGACCATTGCGCTGTCCCTTGAAAGTCAAAAGGCGCGCGGGGTGTCCGCGCGCCCTTGCGTTCGGGTGTCAGGTGCCCGATTTGATCTTGGTCCACAGGCGGGTCACCGTCCGCTGTACCTTGGCCGGATAGGGCGTGGTTGTGTACAGGTTTTCCAGTGTCGCCGCGTCCGGATAAATCGCCGGATCACCAATCACGTCTTCTTCAAGGAATTCCTGCGATGCCGCGTTGCCGTTGGCGTAGTAGACGTAGTTCGACGCCTGCGCCATGTTCTGCGCATCCATGATGAAGTTCAGAAAGATGTGGGCGCCCTCGGGGTTCGGCGCATCGGCCGGAATGGCCATCTGGTCAAACCACATCAGCGCACCCTCACTTGGCGCGTTATAGGCCACCTCGACCCCATTGTCGGCCTCGGCCGCGCGGTCGCGGGCTTGCAGGATGTCACCCGACCACCCGAACGCCACGCAAATGTCCCCATTGGCCAGTGCATTGATATATTCCGAATTGTGGAATTTCTGAACGTAGGGCCGCACCGACAAAAGAAGCTCTTCGGTCTTCGCAATCACGTCCGGATCATGGCTGTCCGGATCCTCGCCGATGTATTTCAGCGCGGCGGGGATCATCTCGGTCGGGGCATCCAGGAAATGGACGCCACAGGCTTGCAGCTTTTCCATGTTCTCCGGTTTGAAGATCAGGTCG
The DNA here is from genome assembly GCA_038527345.1 of Pseudomonadota bacterium. Lineage (GTDB taxonomy): Bacteria > Pseudomonadota > Alphaproteobacteria > Rhodobacterales > Rhodobacteraceae > Tateyamaria. The sequence goes on from JBCBFX010000032.1 coordinate 39,939, forward strand.
AGCGACCCCAACGGCGCATCCGGCCCCAGGATTTCCTGCACCTTGCCGACGTTCACGCCGATGCCGGTGGTGCCCCACATGTAATTGATCGAATAGGCGTTGTCGGGGTCGTATTGCGCCGTGCGCGCCTCGACCACGTCCCACAGGTTTTCGGCGTTCGACAGTTTCGACTCGTCCAGCTTCTGGAACGCACCGGCCGAGATCTGGCGTTGCAGGAAAGTACCTGAAGGCACCACCACGTCATAGCCGGACGACCCCGCCAGCATCTTTGTTTCCAGCACTTCGTTGCTGTCGAACACGTCATAGATCAGCTTCAGGCCGGTCTCTTCCTCGAACTTGGTCAGCAACGCCTCGTCGATGTAATCGGACCAGTTGTAAACGCGCACCTCGTCGGCCAGCGCGGCACCGGACAGGGCCAGCGCGGCGACGGTGCTCAGCATCATCTTTTTCATTCAAGTACTCCCGTGGTGTGCCCGGTTTGCCCGGGTCAGCCCAAATCAATACAAGTTTTGTCCCATGCGTCCAGCAGGAACGCGCGTGGCGGATTGACGGCGGCAACGATGCACATATTGTCGGCAGGCTTGTTGCGAGGGACCCATGCCAGCCATTACCAACCATCTGCCCACATCCGAATTGCAGGCGCTGGACGCCGCACACCACATGCATCCGTTCACCGCCCAGGGGGAATTGGCGCAAAAGGGCGCGCGGGTGATCACCCGGGCCGATGGCGTTTGGCTCTATGACAGCGACGGCAACGAAATCCTCGATGCGATGGCAGGGCTGTGGTGTGTGAACATCGGCTATGGACGGGGTGAATTGGCGGACGTCGCCGCGCGCCAGATGCGCGAACTGCCCTACTACAACACCTTCTTCCAGACGACCCATGTGCCCGCCATCGCGCTGGCGCAAAAACTGGCAGAACTGGCGCCCGGTGATCTGAACCACGTGTTCTTTGCCGGATCCGGGTCCGAGGCGAATGACACCAACCTGCGCATGGTCCGCACCTACTGGGCGATGAAGGGCAAACCG
>JBCBFX010000033.1:0-39753 GCA_038527345.1 Pseudomonadota bacterium
GGTCAGAAGCTGCTGGATGTGGCGGGCGGCACCGGCGATATCTCGTTCAAGTTCCTCAACCGCGCGGGCCACGGCCACGCCACCGTGCTGGACCTGACCGAACCCATGCTGGTCGAGGGGCGCAAACGGGCCGAGGCAGAGCGCATGGCCGACAGTCTGGACTGGGTGACGGGCGACGCGATGGCGCTGCCGTTCAAGGACAACACATTCGACGTCTACACCATCAGCTTCGGCATCCGTAACGTGACCCGTCCGCAGGACGCATTGGCCGAAGCCTACCGTGTGCTGAAACCCGGCGGCCGCCTGATGGTGCTGGAGTTCAGCCAATTGCCCAATGACGGGCTGCAAAAGCTGTACGACCTTTACAGCTTCAATGTCATCCCGCGCATGGGTCAGGTGATTGCAGGCGACCGCGACAGCTATCAGTACCTGGTCGAATCCATCCGCAAGTTTCCGGATCAGGACACGTTCCTGCGGATGATCCAGAATGCCGGGTTCGAAAACGCCAAGTACCGCAACCTGAGCCTGGGCATCGCCTGCCTGCATTCCGGCTGGAAGATCTGACTTGCGCGGCCCCCACAACATCTTTCGCCTGATCCGCACGGGCGCCACGCTGGAACGCACCGGTGCCATGGGCGTGGTGCTGGATGCGTTCGACGCGCCGCGCGCGCTGCGTGTCGTGGTGCGCACGCTGGCCTGGCCCTTTGCGTGGCTGGGCTACAAGGGTGATCCGAACATGCCCCCGGCTACCCGCGCACTGACCGCGCTGGGTCCCGCCTATATCAAGTTCGGCCAGGTCCTGTCGACCCGCCCCGATGTGGTGGGCGATGATCTGGCCGTGCAATTGCGCGTGCTGCAGGACAAGCTGCCCCCCTTCCCGGTCAAAGATGCCAGCGCCGAGGTGGAGCGGGAGCTTGGCAAGCCGATCGACGCGCTGTTTTCCGAATTCAGCGAACCGGTGGCCGCCGCGTCGATCGCGCAGGTGCACAAGGCGCGGCTGGCCAGCACAGGCGAAGAGGTCGCGGTCAAGGTGCTGCGCCCCAACGTGGAACGGGCGTTCAACCGTGATGTCGACGCATTCTATTTCGCGGCGTCCTTTGTCGAGCTGTTTGCGCCCGGTGCCCGCCGCCTGAAACCCCGCGATGTGATCGAACACTTTGACGGAGTGGTGCAGGGCGAACTGGACCTGCGGCTGGAATCCTCGGCCGCGGGGGAATTCTATGCCAACACCAAGGATGACAAGGGCTTCAAGCTGCCCCGCATCCGATGGGAATACTCTGCCCGCCGGGTGATGACGCTGGAATGGGCCGATGGCGCACCGCTGGGCGACAATGACGCGCTGGATGCGGCGGGCCATGACCGGCGCGATCTGGGCGAGCGGGTGCTGCGCCTGTTCCTGACCCACGCGCTGCGCGACGGCTATTTTCACGCCGACATGCACCAGGGCAACCTCAAGGTCGCGCCTGACGGCGATATCATCGCCTATGATTTCGGGATCATGGGGCACATCGACGAATACACCCGCCGTGTGTACGCCGAGATCCTGTTTGGCTTTATCCGCAAGGATTTCAAACGCGTGGCCGAAGTGCATTTCGAGGCCGGGTACGTCCCTGCCGACCGCGATGTGGATGAATTCGCCCGCGCCCTGCGCGCGGTGGGCGAGCCGATATTCGGCATGGATGCCTCGCAAATCTCGATGGGGCGGCTGCTGGCCTATCTGTTCGAGGTGACGGAACGGTTCGGCATGGAAACGCGGACCGAACTGATCCTGCTGCAGCGCACCATGGTCGTGGTCGAAGGGGTCGCGCGGTCACTCAGCCCCAATATCAACATCTGGGAAGTCGCGTCGCCCATCGTGACCGACTACATCCAGAAAAGCATCGGACCCCGCGCCATTGTCACGGATCTGTATCACACCGCCCGGGTGCTCAGCCGTTTCGGCCCCCGTCTGCCGCGGCTGGTGGAACAGGCGCTGATCGCACAGGCCAATCCGCGCCCGGTCAAGCGGCGCGGCTTCTGGCGCTGGATCGTGCTGGCACTGATCCTGGGCACACTGTTCGGCACGACGCTGGTGCTGACGCTCGAGGCGGTGATCTAGCTCCGCGCGAATCGTGCTACGCTGCCGGGCGGAGGCGCGATGTCCAAACCCTTTGAAGAAGCCAAGTCAAACTGGTCTGTGGCGCTTGCCATACTGTCCGCCGGGATCGTCGGAATGGGCATCTGGTACGGCGTCTACCGTTATTCCCTGACCCAGACTGAAATCCCGAAACTGATCGAAGCAGTCGGCACCGCCGGGCTGTCGCTGGCCTTTGGCGGTGTGCTGGGTGGGGTGATCAAGGTGCTGTTCGATGCCTGGAACGACCGCCGCGCAGCGCGGGCGTCTGAAGTGGCCTTTTATGATCAGCTTCTGATGGACTTCAAATCGGTCTACCACACCGTGGAACAGGCCCGGTTCCTGATCGCCGCGCACCAGTCGGCCAAGACCTACGGCGAACAGATGCGCAATATCCCCGACGCCATCATCGTGCTGCACAATGTACGGCGCGCCACGCGGCAGGGGTTTCCAGACCTGTACAAAGATCTCGAAGGGCCGATCCGGTTCTGTATCGCCTTCCTCAAGCGCCTGATGGATGAATACCTTGTGGAATACCTGGCCATTTCGCGCCTGCAATCGCAGGACGAGGCCAACAACAAGTATCGGCGAGAGTCCATCGCGGGTGGCGTAGCTGAATCCCAACTCAATCCGATTTCCAAGGAAGCATGGAAGGAAATCCTGAAGCTGGACGAGCTTGATGTTCTGCTGACCGCCACGCAAACAAAAGACCTCGAACCGACAGCGGCACGTGCCGCCTTTGCGCCCTATAACCGCGCCTTTGTCCGTTATATCGACATTGCCAGCTATTGCCTGACCCTGCGCCTGCCCGGTGGCGAAAAGGCGCGCGATGCCAAGTGGGAAAAGCGCCGCAAAGCCTGTATTCGGATGGTCCAAACGGCGGAGAAGCCCGAGACAGGCTAGCCCATGCGTTCAATCGCCAGCGCAATCCCCTGACCGCCACCGATGCACATGGTGATCAGGGCCTTGGACCCGCCGATGCGCTCCAGCTCGTACAGCGCCTTGACGGTGATGATCGCGCCTGTGGCCCCCACCGGGTGGCCCAGCGCGATGGCACCGCCATTCGGGTTCACCTTTGCGGGGTCCAGCCCTAGGTCATTCGTCACCGCCAGCGCCTGTGCGGCAAAAGCTTCGTTCGATTCGATCACGTCGAAATCGCTGGCCGACAGGCCGGTGCGATCCAGCAGGTTGCGCACAGCCGGGATCGGGCCGATGCCCATCACCTCGGGCCGCACACCGGCATGGGCATAGCCCAGCACGCGGGCCTTGGGTGTCAGGCCCGCCTTGTCCGCCGCATCTGCCGTCGCCAGCACCACCGCTGCCGCGCCGTCGTTGATGCCGCTGGCATTGCCTGCGGTCACGGTCCCGTCCTTCTGGAACACGGCCCGCAATCCGCCCAGCGCGTCCATCGACGTGGCCTTGGGGTGTTCATCCACCTCGAACGGGACCATGTCGCGTCTCACCCTGACCTCGACCGGCGTGATCTGAGACGCGAACCGCCCATCGGCAATCGCCGCTGCCGCGCGTTCCTGGCTTTGCAGGGCAAAGCCGTCCTGTGCTTCCCGCGTGATCTGGTGTTCGGCGGCCACGTTTTCGGCCGTGACCCCCATGTGGCCGGTGCCAAAGGGGCAGTTCAAAGCGCCCAGCATCATGTCGAGTGTCTTTACATCGCCCATCTTCTGCCCCCACCGCTGGTCGGGAATGACAAAGGGGCTGCGCGACATGTTTTCGGCCCCGCCTGCCAGGCCAAAGTCGGCGTCGCCGAGCATCAGGGACTGGATCACCGACACGATGGCCTGCACCCCGGACCCGCACAGGCGGTTGACGTTCATGGCGGGGGTCGTATCGGGGATACCGGCCTGCATCGCGGCCACGCGGCTCAGGTACATGTCGCGGGGTTCGGTGTTGATGACGTGGCCGAATGCGACATGTCCGATCTGGCCACCCTCGACCCCGGACCGTTCCAGCGCGGCCTTGGCCGCGACGGTGCCCAGGTCTATGGGCGTGGTACCTGCAAGCGATCCGCCGAATGTGCCGATGGCGGTGCGCGCGCCGTCCAGGATAACGATGTCTTGGGTCATGTGGGCCTCCCTTTTTCCGGTCCAGATATGCCGGGGCGGCAGGGCATTGTCACGCGCTGGCGCTTGACAGGGACGCGACGGCACCCGCATCTGTCCAACATGACGGATGAAACCGACGCTATACTCGCGCGCCTGCCTGCCCGGCTCAAGCAGGCGCGGCAAAGCCAGAACCTGTCGCTGGATGCGGTGGCCAACCTGTCCGGTGTCAGCCGGTCCATGGTCAGCCAGATCGAGCGGGGCGAGTCCTCGCCCACCATTGCGACGCTGTGGAACCTGACGCGCGCATTGCAGGTGGATTTTGCAGGGTTGCTGGACGATGGCAACGCCGACCGGATCGAAGTGCTGCGCGCGGCGGATGTGCCCAGCATCGAAAACCGTGGCGCTGGCTGCACCATCCGCATCCTGTCCCCGCCGGAAGAGGCCGGGCGGCACGAGGTTTACGAGCTGAGGTTCCTCGAAGGCGGCGTGCTGGACAGCCAGCCGCATCGGCGCGGCGCGCGCGAGCATCTGACCGTGATCGACGGCAAGCTGACCGTCACCAGCGGCGATGCCACGCAAAAGATCGGGCAGGGCGACACCGCCCGTTACGCCGCTGACGTACCACACCGGATCGAAGCCGACCGCCCGGCGCGCGCGTTTCTGGTGGTGCAGGACGCCTGATATCCGTTTTTACGGATATTTTTCCGATATGTAATATTCCTCTATTTCGGAATCGCGTCCGATATGTTAGACATGTCTGCATAGGAGTGTCTCATGTCCCATGCCTTTCTCGACCGGATCACCGAAACGCTGCACCAGATCGAAGCCGACGGGATGCTCAAATCCGAGCGGCTGATCACCTCGGCCCAGGGGGTCACGATCGACGTGGGCGGGCGGCAGGTGCTGAACCTGTGCGCCAACAACTACCTTGGGCTGGCCGACCATCCCGACCTGATCGCGGCGGCCAGGGATGCGATGGACAGCCACGGCTTCGGCATGGCTTCGGTCCGGTTCATCTGTGGTACGCAGGATCTGCACCGGGATCTTGAACAGCGCATTGCCCGTTTCCTGAACAAGGACGACGCGATCCTGTTTGCCGCCTGTTTCGATGCCAATGGCGGGCTGTTCGAGCCGCTTCTGGGGCCCGAAGACGCGATTGTGTCGGACGCGCTGAACCATGCGTCGATCATCGATGGCATCCGGCTGTGCAAGGCGCGGCGCTATCGCTATGCCAACTCGGACATGGACGACCTGAAGGCGCAGTTGCAGGCCGCGCGGGATGCAGGCGCGCGGCACATCATGATTGCCACCGACGGGGTGTTTTCCATGGATGGGTACCTGGCCCGGCTGCCCGAGATCACGGCACTGGCGCAAGAATACGGTGCGCTGGTGATGGTGGATGACTGCCATGCCACAGGATTCATGGGACCAAAGGGCGCAGGCACGCCCGCGCATTTTGGTGTCGAGGTGGATATCCTGACCGGCACGTTGGGCAAGGCGCTGGGCGGGTCCATCGGCGGCTATATCGCAGGGCCGCAGCCGGTGATCGACCTGCTGCGCCAGCGCGCGCGGCCCTATCTGTTTTCCAACTCCCTGCCGCCTGCCATCGTTGCGGCCGGGATCGAATCCATCCGGCTGGTGGAAAAGGGCGACGCCCTGCGCACACAACTGCTTGATAATGCCGCCTATTGGCGGGCGGGTCTGATGGACCTTGGTTTTGATCTGCTGCCGGGCGAACACCCCATCATCCCTGTCATGCTGGGTGACGCACAATTGGCACAGGACATGGCCGCGCACCTGTTTGACGCGGGCGTTTATGTTTCGGGCTTTTTCTTTCCGGTCGTACCGCGTGGTCAGGCGCGCATCCGGACCCAGATGAACGCGGCGCTGACACGGGACGATCTGGATCGGGGTCTTGCCGCGTTCGGAACGGTCGGCAGGACGCTGGGGGTGATCCAATGACGTTGAATGCGCAGGCCATCGCGGGCTACACGGCGCAGGCCCCTGCCCTGATCGCGCAATACAATGCTGTTGCGTCCGATATGATCTATGCCGGGGTGCGGGACCTGATGCCGCCCGCTCCTGCGCGCGTGCTGGACGTTGGTGCGGGCAGCGGGCGCGATGTGGAATGGTGCACGGCACAGGGCCACACAGTGACTGCGGTTGATCCGGTTGCAGCCTTTCTGGCCGAAACCATGCGCCGCGCGCCGGCCGCCACGATCCTGCGCGATCAGTTGCCCGACCTGACACAGGTGCGCGGGCGTTACGGTCTGATCCTTGTGAACGGGGTCTGGCAGCATATCGCCCCCGTTGACCGGCCTGCGGCGCTGGCGCGGCTGGCGCAATTGCTTGAACCGGGCGGGCGTCTGATCCTGTCGTTGCGCCATGGGGTCGGACACATGGATCGCCCTGCGGCCCCCATCGACGCCGATGCCACCGTGTTGCAGGCAACCGCGCAGCGTCTGACGATCCTGCGGCGTGTCGAAACGCCCGCCTGGCAACCCGGCAACCGGGCCAGCGGGGTCACGTGGACATGGCTGGTTCTGGAACAGGAGCGTGCGGCATGACCAACCAGATGATGGCGCTGGAAAAGACGCACCCGCGCGCGGGTCTGTGGCGCGTGACCGCCCCCGTGCCCGAGATCGGCCCCGACGACGTGCTGATCCGCATACGCAAGACCGGGATCTGCGGCACCGACATCCACATCTGGAACTGGGATGACTGGGCCGCCGCGACTGTGCCTGTCCCGCTGATCACCGGCCACGAATTCGCAGGCGAGATCGTGGAGGTCGGACGCCGTGTCGAGGGGCTGGAACCGGGCCAGCGCTGTTCGGGCGAGGGGCACCTGATCGGAACCTCGTCCCGCCAAAGCCGGGCGGGCAAATTCCACCTCGACCCTGCCACGCGTGGGATCGGGGTGAACGAACAGGGGGCCTTTGCGGAATATCTGCGCCTGCCCGCATTCAACGTCGTGCCGCTTCCGGACGAGATTGACGACGATATCGGTGCCATCCTCGATCCGCTGGGCAATGCCGTGCACACCGCGCTGTCCTTTGACCTGATCGGAGAGGATGTGCTGATCACCGGCGCAGGCCCCATCGGCATCATGGCCGCCGCCGTTGCCCGCCATGTGGGCGCGCGGCACGTGGTGATCACCGACGTGAACCCGACCCGGCTGGCCCTGGCCGCACGTGTGGCGGACGTGGTGCCGGTTGACCCGCGCGACACCGATCTGCGCGATGTGATTGCGGACCTGGGCATGACCCAGGGCTTTGACGTGGGGCTTGAGATGTCGGGCAACCAGCAGGCGCTGGACCAGATGATCGAAGCCATGACCATGGGCGGGCGTATCGCGATGCTGGGCATTCCGCCCGGCAAATCACCGGTCGATTGGAGCCGCATCGTGTTCAAGGCCATCACGATCAAGGGCGTCTACGGGCGCGAGATATTCGAGACCTGGTACAAGATGATCGCCATGCTGCAAAACGGTCTGGATGTATCGGGCGTCATCACGCACCGGTTCCCGGCAACCGAATTCGAAGCGGGATTTGCCGCCATGGCTGCGGGCGGCACAGGCAAGGTGGTGTTGGACTGGACCTAGAACGCGGGCGTCAGACGCGGGTCAGTGGCACGCGCCCGCGTTCCGTCAGCCGCCAGGCCTTGCCCCGCTCGAACACCGCGGCGGTCAGCGGCTCGCCGTATCCGGCCGCGGAATCAAGGTTGATCCGGTTGCCGTAATGCGTCGCTTCGCGGACCGGTGTGTGGCCGTGTACGATCAGCTTGGGGTGCATGCCCGTGTGGTCATGGAATTCCCGCCGGATCCAAAGCAGATCCTCGTCGGTCTGATCCTTGATCGGCACGCCCGGTCGGATGCCCGCATGAACAAAGAGCAGATCGCCGACTTCGTGGGTCAGTTCGAGGCTCTTCAGAAACTGGAGATGAGCGTGCGGCACCGCGGCCAGCGCGTCCTTGTGCACGTCTTTTTCCCGGCGGTCACCGGCCGCGTCCACGCCATAGGACGCCAGCGTCGTGTTGCCGCCCAGCCGCTCGTGCAGCCAATACAGCTCGACCATCATGTAGGGGTCGGCGCGGGGCGGGATTTCCATGAACCATTCGAACATGCGGTCGTGATTGCCCTTGAGGAAGGTCCAGTTGCGGGACGTGTCCCGGCCGTCGATCAGGGTATCGATCACGCCGCGGCTGTCCGGTCCACGGTCGGTGTAGTCGCCCAGAAAGACGATATGCGCATCCGGCCCGCCATCGGCCTGGATCAGGCCAAGCACGCGGTCAAGCTCGGCCTTTTGTCCGTGGATGTCACCGATGGCGTAGACGGGGGAATTCATTCGACAGGCTCGGTTGGTTCGCTGCGTAGGACTGAACCGCAGCAGTAGCTGTTTCGAGTACGGAAGACGAGAGGGGTGCGCCGCCGGTCAATCGTCACCGCTGAAGAACACCAATGCGCCGACACCGGCACCTGTCAGCACGACCTTGGATGCCCGTTTCGTTTGTCCGATCGTAAGCGCGAGGTCTTCGCTTTGCGATGCCATGTACCTGATGCCGACATCCAGGTCCCGATAGCTGACGCGCTTTTGGTTCGACCGAAGTCGTCCCAGATATCCGGACAAGCGGCGAGAGATGAATACGGCTTCCCGGGTCGAAATGATCCTGGAAACGCCCGAGATGCTGTCGGAGGCCGGATCGATGTAGTCGGATGACTGACAACTCAGCACGATGCAGCGTTTTTCGGCCTTGGCGCATCTGGTGGCCAGTTCCGCGATATCCATCGTGCTGCCGTCGGGAAAGGCAAGGATACCGTCCGCATTGTGTCCGATGATCGCTATGACGCTTTCGTCGGACGTTGAGATCGTATGGACCAGCGCATCCGCCGATTTGGTGAGGTCGGCCGCGTCGGGGAGTGCTTCGATGTTCCGGGTGGCTGTGCCTGTATCATCAAGCATGGCCATCGTCGGTTCGCGTCCAAAAACCTGCAAGAATTCCCAGCTTTGGTCCGGCAATGCCGAGGCAAATCGGAGTGTGGGTTCCGTGGGCTTGATATAGGATGTCGCGTGGTTCGCCAGCCGCGGCGTGTTTGTAAACAACTCGTCCAGAAGGGCCGCGCGCTCTGCCTCGTCGGCTTGGAATGCGAGCTGGGTGTCCGACAGGTCCGGAATACGCGCGGTTCGGGTTCCGCCGGACACGGCTTCGTCACTTCCGCGAACCGCGACCGTTGCCACGTCGTCACATGACCGCGCCAACAGCGGCAATGCCATGGCTCCGGCGATGCCAAGATGAAGCAAATTCCCCCACAATCCCTTTGACATGATCACGCTCCGAAATATGAATGAATAATTCCCTTTTCAGTGTCTTGTGGTGTGTTCTGCCCGGGTCCGCCCAGCTTGACCGCGTCGTGCGATGTCATTGATTTGACGACGGATTTGAAAATCATCGGGAACGCGGCACCGAATACGAACATGTCCCGCAGCGATTGATCGTCGGGCTGACCGTCGAACCAGAAATAGACGCCGAACACCGACAGCCCCATCATCAGCGCCGTCATCGCCCAGTAAAGCGGCGAGCGCAGCAAGCGCTGCGTGGTTTTCAGATGAAAGCGGGTTCGAAGGCCGTACCAGTGCAGAACTTCCTGAAAAATGCTGCCTATGCCAACTGCAAGTGCGACTTCGGAAAAGATGTAATCGACCATAGCACCCTCCCGATTGAAGAGTACCTTGGTCGATTTTTCACTCAATGGTGGAATTCCCTACCGTCCACCCCGGGAAGATGCGCATGAGCGCTGTGGCTCGGCCTGCCGTCGCAATACTGAGCAGCAGGCCGATGCAGGATCAGGCGACGTCAAAGGCCAGCGGTTTGACCTGGGTGAACTTGCCGGTGTGTTCCAGCGCAGCCAGCACATCCCCGGGAATCGGGTTGTCGACATAAAGCAGCGCAATCGCCTCGCCTCCGACGGTGGCACGCCCCAGCGTGAAGTTCGCGATGTTCACGCCGTTTTCGCCCATGGTCTGGCCCAGCAGGCCGATGATACCCGGCACGTCCTCGTTCGTGGTGTAAAGCATGTGTGCCCCGATCTCGGCGTCGATGTTGATGCCCTTGATCTGGATGAACCGGGGCTTGCCGTCGCTGAACACCGTGCCCGCCACCGACCGTTCACGTTTGTCGGTGACGACGGTGACCTTGATATACCCCTCGAACGCGCCGGACTTGTCCTGGTTCGTCGTGCTGATCTGGATGCCGCGTTCCTTGGCGATGACAGGGGCAGACACCATGTTGACGTCGGGGTTCGCCTTTTTCATGATGCCCGCGATCACACCACAGTTCAGCGCGTCAAGGTTCATGGACGCAACGACCCCGTCATACAGGATGTTGATCGCCTTGATCGGCTCGTCCGTCATCTGGCCGATGAAGCTGCCAAGGTGGCCCGCCAGCTGGACCCAGGGGCCCATGACCTTGGCCTCTTCCGCCGTGACCGAAGGCATGTTCAGTGCGTTTTCGACGGCACCGGTCAGCAGGTAGTTGGCCATCTGTTCGGCCACTTGCAGGGCCACGTTTTCCTGTGCTTCGGTAGTGGCGGCCCCAAGGTGCGGGGTCACCACGACGTTGGGCAGGTTGAACAGCGGATTGTCCTTTGCCGGTTCCTCGGCGAATACGTCAAAGGCAGCGCCCGCGACGTGGCCCGTTTTCAGGGCTTCCGCCAACGCTGTCTCGTCCACCAGTCCACCGCGCGCACAGTTGATGATGCGCACACCCGGCTTCATCATCGCAATCTGTTCGGCGGTGATCATGTTGGCGGTCTGCTCGGTCTTGGGGACGTGCAGTGTGATGAAATCGGCGCGCTTGAGCAGGTCCTCGAGCTCGACCTTTTCCACGCCCATCTTGTCGGCCTTTTCCTGACCCAGGAACGGGTCATAGGCCAGAACCTTCATCTTCAAACCACGCGCACGGTCGCAGACGATGCCGCCGATATTGCCGGCACCGATCACGCCCAGCGTCTTGCCGGTCAGTTCGGTGCCCATGAACCTGGATTTTTCCCATTTGCCCGCGTGCGTCGATGTGCTGGCTTCGGGGATTTGGCGCGCCACGGCGAACATCATGGCAATGGCATGTTCGGCCGTGGTGATCATGTTTCCAAAGGGCGTGTTCATCACGATCACGCCTTTCTTGGATGCCGCTTCCTTGTCGATGTTGTCGGTGCCGATCCCGGCGCGACCGATCACCTTTAGGTTGGTGGCGTTCTTGAGGATCGTGGGGGTGACCCGGGTGGCCGAGCGGATGGCCAGGCCGTCATATTGGCCGATGACCGCGGCCAGCCGGTCCTTGTCCTTGCCCAGGTCGGGTTCGAAATCGACCTCGATGCCGCGGTCGCGGAAGATTTGGACGGCAGCGTCGGAGAGTTTGTCGGAGATGAGTACTTTGGGCATATCAGTGTCCTGTAGCGGGAAGGTGCGCAGTGAATGCGCAGCCTACGGGGTGGGGTAGGGTGCGCATTCACTGCGCACCGATCATGCGTTGATTTCGGCTTCGAAGGCGTGGGTAAGCCAGGGTAGCATCGCCTGGATGTCAGCCGTTTCGACCGTGCCGCCGCACCAGATGCGCAGGCCCGGAGGGGCGTCGCGATAGGCGCCTATGTCCAGCGCGATATCCTCGTCGGCCAGCCGCTTGGCCACGGCCTTGGCAAAGGCGGCACCGTCGGTGATGCGGGCATCGGTGAATTTCAGGCACACGGAGGTGGTCGAACGGGTCGCCGGATCGGCGGCCAGGTTGTCGATCCAGTCATGCTGGTCGCAAAAATCCCATACGGCCTGTGCATTGGCATCTGCGCGGGCGATCAGGCCCTTCAGCCCACCGACGGACCGCGCCCAGTCGAGCGAGAACAGGTAATCCTCCACGCACAGCATGGACGGCGTGTTGATTGTTTCGCCGCGAAAGATCCCCTCGTTCAACTTGCCGCCCTTGGTCAGGCGGAAGATCTTGGGCAGGGGCCATGGAGGTGTGTAGCTTTCCAGCCGTTCGACGGCGCGGGGTGACAGGATCAGCATGCCGTGGGCCGCTTCGCCGCCCAGCACCTTTTGCCAGCTGAACGTGCTCACATCCAGCTTGTCCCAGGGCAGGTCCATGGCAAAGGCGGCTGAGGTTGCATCGCACAGCGTCAGGCCCTTGCGATCCGCCGGGATCGCGTCGCCATCTGCCATCCGCACACCCGATGTCGTGCCGTTCCAGGTAAAACAAACATCGTTGTCATAGTTGAGCGTCGCCATATCCACGATATCGCCGTAGTCGGCGGTGTGGACAATGTGTTCGATCCTGAGCTGTTTGACCGCGTCGGTGACCCAGCCCGCGCCAAAGCTTTCCCATGCCACCATTTCTGCGGGGCGTTCACCCAGCATGGTCCACATGGCCATTTCGTATGCCCCGGTGTCCGAGGCAGGAACGATGCCGATGCGATAGTCCTCGGGCACGCCGAGAATGTCGCGCGTGTCGTCAATCGCCTGCTTCAGCCTGGCCTTGCCGACAGCGGCGCGGTGGGACCGACCCAGCGGCGCATCGGCAAGTGCTGTCAGATCATGGGTCGGGGGCTTGGCACAGGGGCCAGAGGAAAAACGCGGATTTCCCGGCCGCGTTTGAGGTTTGCGCGCGATATCGCGCGACGCCGGTTTGGTCGTAGCCATCGATGTTATCCTTACAGATATGCGCCCTTCGTTGGGGAAGGGTGTCCCACCGCCGGACTTACGGTGCGTTGCGGGGTGGTGCAACCCGGATTGCGGCGCTATAGCGCCGCCCCAGATGCTTTTTGCGACATGCCCGTCGCCTATTGGAAACATGCCCATGTTCGTCTGCACCCTGATCACGGATCCGTCCGCGCCATCGCTTGATCCTGCTTTGGTCGATGCGTTGCGCAATGCATGGGGTGGTGGGGGCGTGCGCTGGCTGGCCCCGGACGAGGCGGCAGCGTTTCCGCTGGCCGTGATGCCGGACAATCGCTGGGATGTGTGGGCTGACCTGCAACAGAAGGGGGTTGATCTGGTGATCTTGCCGGTCCAGGGGCGGCGCAAGGCGATGCTGCTGGCGGACATGGACAGCACCATGATCCGGCAGGAATGTATCGACGAGTTGGCGGTCGTGGCCGGTGTCGGGGACCGGGTCAAGGCCATCACCGCCCGCGCCATGAACGGGGAACTGGATTTTGAAGGTGCCGTGCGGGAACGCGTGGGCCTGTTGAAGGGCCTGCCCGTGACCGTGATTGGCGAGGTTTTGCAGACCCGCATTTCCTACATGCCGGGCGGTGCGGCCCTGCTGGCCACGATGAAGGCGCAGGGCGCCTATGCGGCGCTGGTATCGGGGGGGTTCACGGCATTTACCTCTGCTGTGGCCGATCACTTGGGCTTTGACGAAAACCGGGCCAATACGCTCTTGGCCGAAGACGGGGTTCTGACCGGTCAGATCGGGCTGCCGATCCTGGGCCAGCAGGCCAAGGTCGATGCGCTGGACCAGATCACCACCCGGCTGGGGCTGTCGGACCATGACGTGCTGGCCGTGGGTGACGGGGCCAATGATCTGGGCATGTTGGGGCGCGCGGGTCTGGGCGTGGCCCTGCATGCCAAACCTGCGGTGGCAGCCCAATGCGACGTACGCATCAATTTTGGCGATCTGTCGGCGCTGTTGTTCCTGCAAGGTTACGCCCGGGATGAATTCGTCACGCCCTGACCCGATTGCGGGCTGCGCCCACGCCATGTTTCAGGGGGCTCTGCCCCCGGCGCTTGCGCGCCTCCCCCGGGATATTTCGGGCCAAGAGAAGATCATGCCGAATCGTGGTATTCTTTCTGGGCCGACAGGGAGGGAACATCATGCCTGAATTCATCTTTGCCTATCACGGAGGCACCATTCCAGAGACACCGGAAGACGGGGAAAAGGCCATGGCGGCCTGGGGAAAATGGTTCGAGGACATGGGGGAGGCGGTCGTGAACGGCGGCAATCCCGTGGGTCAGTCGATGACGGTTACGGCTGCGGGTGTGGCCGGAGATGGCGGGGCGAACCCGATCTCGGGCTATACAATCGTCAAGGCGGAGAACCCGGACGCCGCCTGTGATCTGGCCAAGGGATGCCCGATGATTGTCGACGGCACCGGGTCGGTCGAGGTGGCGCCGCTGATCGAGATGTGAGCCGCTATAGCAGCGCGGGTGCCGCGCGCAGGTATCCGGTTTCCAGACCGTCCCAGTTGCGGATGGGTCCGTTGGTATAGGCCAGCGCCTGCGGGTGGTTGGGGTCCAGCGCGCCCAGTCGCACGAGTATCTGGGCAATGGCGCATTCGCTTGCGCGGGTGGCGCCGTCGCTGATCTTGAGCGCGACGCCCAATTTCTGGTCCGGCAGGATGGCGACAAAGAACCCTTCGGCGCCCGTCTTGATCGCGACCTTGTGGTCCATCGCCCGCATCAGGCTGGTGCAGGCCCGCCCTTCGCCCGCGACCAGTTCGGGGTGTGCGGCCATTGCGCTGCGCAACCGTCCCTCGGCGCTGTCGGCGTCGGCGGTGGCGAAGTGGGCCATGGCCCGCGCCATGCCGTGCAGAGTGGTGGCGTAATTCGGGGCCGAGCATCCGTCGATGCCGTGACCGGGCGAGGTTTCACCCGTCACACGTTCGAACGCTTCGAGACACGCGCGCTGCACCGGGTGCGCCGGATCGACATAGTCTGGTCCCGCGCCCAGATGCTTTGTGAGCGTCAGAAAGCCGGTGTGTTTGCCCGAGCAGTTGTTGTGGATGCGGCAAACCGGGTCACCCGAACGGATGATTGCGTCATGCACATCCTTGTCGCGGGGCATCTGCGGGCCGCAGCAGAAATCGTCGTCCTTGCAGCCGATCCCCTCAAGCCACGCCTGCACCGGATCGACATGAATGCGGGCGGCGTTGTGGGATGCGCAGGCTAGCGCCAGATGCTGCGGGGTCAGGTGGTGCGCGTCGGCTGCACCGCTTGTCAGAAGCGGGAGAGCCTGGATCATCTTGGACGAGGATCGGGGCAGCACGACCGCGTCGGGATCGCCCCAGCTATCGACGATCTGACCGGTGTCGTCGCACACCACCGCGTGGCCCTGATGCACGCTTTCCAGAAAGGGTCCGCGCCAAACCTCTGCCAATGTGGTGGCAGGACCTGCAGCATGGGGCATAAAATTCCTCACTTCTTGGCGAAAAGATGCCAATTCATCTTTCATGCGTCGCGCGTTTCGCGCTAATGTGCCACTTGTCGAGAAGAAACACCGCCCTTGCAAGAGACTGCGCAGGAAATGACGCGGCACCGGGGGCAGGTGGCGGATTGAGGTTTGGACAGCTTGGAGGCTGTAACTATGGGAATATTGTCGAAGGTTGCGCTGGGGCTGGCGGCTGTTTCGCTGGGTGCCGGTATGGCATGGGCGCAGGAAGAGACCAGCACCAACCGCGTGGCGGCCAAGACGGATTGGAGTGTGTTCGTCGAGGACAACCCCACCGAATGCTGGGCCGTGACCACGCCGAAGGAAATTGTCAACACCCGGGACGGTCGCGTTGTGGCGGCAACCCGAGGGCAGACCCTGCTGATGGTGTTTTTCCGTCCCAGTGCCGCGGCCAAGGGGCAGGTCGCCTTTACCGGGGGCTATCCTTACCGGTCCGGGTCGACCGTGAACGTAAATATCGGTGGCAATGAATTCGAGCTGTTCACGGATGGCGAATGGGCTTGGCCTGCGACGGTGGCTGACGACGCCAAGATCGTGACAGCGATGAAGCGCGGTGCCGATGCCGTCGTCACCGGCACGTCGAGCAGGGGCACCACGACCAAGGACACGTTTTCGCTGTTGGGGTTCACGGCAGCCGTCGAGGATGCCGAGGGGCGCTGCGGCGGGTAACGCGCGGCGCGCGCCTGATCACATGGACGCGAGGGGCTGTGCAGGAATGCACGGCCCTGTTTGCATTTCGGGCAGATTGGAACCTTTTGGTTCCGTAATAGATAGTGTGCTGCATTCGCCGATATAGGAGACCCGAGATGGTCACGACCACTGTTCACACCCTCGACACTGCACCAGCGGCGTCAAAGCCGCTGCTGGAAAACTCGATCAAGGCCTTTGGCCGGTTGCCCAGCCTGCATGGCGTCATGGCCGAAAGCCCCGGCCTGCTGGAGGGGTATCAGCACCTGCACCGGCTGGCCATCGAGGGCACGGCCTTTAACCCCGAAGAGCGTACGGTGGTCTGGATGACCGTCAATGTCGCCAACACCTGCCATTACTGTGTGCCCGCCCACACCGGCATCGCCAAGCGCGAGAAGATCGACGAGGACATCGTGAATGCCTTGCGGGACGAAACACCGCTGCCCGACAGGCTTGAGGCGCTGCGCACCTTTACGCTGGCGATCCGAGAAAGCCATGGTCGCCCGGGCGTCGAGGCTGTTGAAGCCTTCGTGGCTGCTGGATATGATGAACGCGCGATCCTCGATACCATACTGATCTATGCCCAGAAGGTCATGTCGAATTTCACCAATGCGCTGTTCGACACTCCGACGGACGCGGCCTTTGCCCCGTTTGCCTGGGAACCCAAGGCCGTCGCGGCGGAATAGGCGCCGGACTGGGGGCCAGCCCCCAGACCCCCGTGGTATTTTCAGTCAGAAGAAGCGCAGGGAATCTCTTTTGATTGCTTGCGCTTTTCCTATATAGGGGCGCATCACCCGTTCATGGCTGGATATTGGTATGGCTGACGCGCCCATCACGCAGGATGTCTTGACGATCCCTCGGAAGTTGCCGGAGGGGCCTGTAAACCTTGTGGGGATGACGCGCCCGCAGATGCGTGAGGCTTTGATCGCCCACGGCACGCCGGAAAAGCAGGCCAGGATGCGGGTGGGGCAGATCTGGCAGTGGATATACCAGTGGGGCGTGCGCGATTTTGATGCCATGACCAACCTGTCCAAGGTGTATCGTGCGCAGCTGGCCGAGAGCTTTGTCATCGAGATCCCCGAGGTCGTGTCCAAGCAGGTCAGCGTGGACGGTACCCGCAAGTGGCTGGTGCGTATCGCCGGCGGGCACGAGGTCGAGGTGGTATATATCCCCGAAGAAGATCGCGGGACCCTGTGCGTGTCCAGCCAGGTCGGGTGCACGTTGACCTGTTCGTTCTGTCACACCGGCACGCAAAAGCTGGTGCGCAACCTCACATCCGCCGAGATTGTCGGGCAGGTTATGATGGCCCGCGACGACCTGGATGAATGGCCGGTGCCCGGCGCGCCCAAGGATGAAACACGCCTGCTGTCGAACATCGTGCTGATGGGCATGGGCGAGCCGCTGTACAATTTCGAGAACGTGCGCGACGCGATGAAGATCTGCATGGACGAGGAAGGCATCCAGCTGTCCCGTCGGCGGATCACCCTGAGCACGTCGGGTGTGGTGCCGGAGATTGCACGGACGGCTGACGAGATCGGGTGCCAGTTGGCCGTGTCGTTCCATGCCACCACGGATGAGGTGCGCGACAAGCTGGTGCCGATCAACAGGCGCTGGAACATCGCGACGCTGCTGGACGCGCTGCGGGCCTATCCGCGCGGGCGGAATTCGGAACGCATTACCTTTGAATACGTGATGCTGAACGGTGTGAACGACACGGATGAGGATGCGCACCGGCTGGTCGAACTGCTTAAGGGCATACCGGCCAAGGTGAACCTGATCCCGTTCAATGAATGGCCCGGAGCACCCTATACCCGTTCATCGAACAACCGGATCCGGGCGTTTGCCAACATCATCTACCAGGCCGGGTACGCCAGCCCGATCCGCACCCCGCGGGGCGAGGATATTCTGGCCGCCTGTGGCCAGCTGAAATCAGCGACCGAGCGGGCGCGCAAGTCCCGCAAGGAGATCGCGGCGGAGGCGGGGCTGACCCCATAGCGCTTTGTCGCGCACTTCTCCCGTGCCAAGTTGCATGTGGGAGGCGTGCAAAATGACGACGATACAGATCGGAACCAAGGATTTCGAGGTCGATATCCTCGACCTCTATTATCACCGGGGGCGGGTCGAGGCCGGGCACAGCCGGCTGTCCAGGATCGACCAGGCGCTGATCATGGAGGTGAATGCCCATACCGAGGAACACGTGATGACGTGGGAGTGTACGGGACCCGCGTGGCAGCGGATCAAGGTCGATGCGCAAGATCGCTACAAGGTCGAACAGATCATCACTCCGCTTGCTTTGAACAGCCAGGGCCAACCCGACAAGCCGATCACCACCAGGATGGTCGAGGACTATGCCGACGCGGCCGGCTTTTCCGACGTGGCGGCGATGGACGCGTGGATGACGTCACAATTCGGGTCGCACCTTGTGCCGGTCCCGAAACAGGCGCTGCTGGACGGTGTGGGCAAGACAAAGTCGTTCAGGGTGCAAGCGACGACCTGGGTGCACATATTGCGCCTGAAGCCCTTGACGCCGAACCAGCCCGGCTCTGTCATGCTGTCGGTTCCCATGACCGTCCAGTTTCGGGCCGTGCCGTTTTTTGACTGCGCGACCGGGAAAAAGATCCCTTACACGCTGCTCAATACCGAATTCTCGGACAGGGTCTTTCTGCATCCGACAAACGGAAAAATGCGCAAAAGCATGCTTGCGCGGATCGAGAAGGAAGCGCAATTCCATGACAAGGAAGTAGAGCATTATCGGCAGGACATTGAACGCGCCGAGCAACGGTCCCGCCATAGACCGCAATCCGAGGAATGGTTCAGGCTGGTGCGCGAAAACCTGGCCTACCATGAACGAAATGCCCGCCGGTGGCGCGAGCGACTGGAGGAATACAGCGGCGGTTGAACTGCCATTGTTCCTGAAATGGTCACAATCTTTTCCCGTTTGCGCACCAATGCCGCCTTGGTGGCCCGACAGGGTCGTCCCTGGGAAAAACGGAAAATGGAGCGACGCAAATGTCGATCATCGTAAACCAGGACCGCTTTGTCGCGGCACAAGTGCTTGACCTTGTCACACGTGAGCGGGGCAAGGCCCTGTCGCGGCGCGAGTGGAAACACCGTCTGGCCGGAATGGGCTATGGCATTCGGGAAACGGACATGGGCGACATCGTGGAAACGCTGCCGCATCACGTCGAGGTGTGCGCCATTCCGGCGGAATTCAGCGCCTAGGTCCGACGACGCAGGATCGTGCGGGCGATGGCAAAGCCGACGCTTGCGGCGACCGCAACAGCCAATGCAGGGTTCCGGCGAACGAGGTCCTTGCCAGACGTGCACACCTTGTCCGCATTTTCGCGGAATGCGGCGGTTTTGTCGCGTCTTCCATCGCATGGCCAAACTGGTCGGACAGGTCCGTGTTGCGTGACCTGTCGTCGTTTCGTGCCATGGGCACCTTTGGGGCTGACGCCCCCACCGGCCGTCAATACAATCAACTCCGGCTTCAATTTCAACGCCCTGGGATTGCACCGCGTTTTGCTGTATCGCCCCAACCGTCGATTTCGGTAACCGCCTCTTCAGCCGTTTCGACGAACCGGAACAGATCCAGGTCATCGGCCGAGATTGTGCCGGCATCTGACAGCGCTTCCCAGTTGATGATCTTTTCCCAGAAGGCGCGGCCGAACAGCAGGAAGGGCACGCGTTCCATCCGGCCCGTCTGGATCAGGGTCAGGGATTCGAACAGTTCGTCCAATGTCCCGAAGCCGCCCGGAAACACGCAGATCGCCTTGGCCCGCATCAGAAAGTGCATCTTGCGGATGCCGAAGTAGTGGAAGTTGAAACACAGGTCCGGCGTGACATAGGCGTTGGGTGCCTGTTCGTGGGGCAACACGATGTTCAGCCCGATGGACGCGCCGCCCGCGTCGACGGCACCGCGGTTGCCCGCCTCCATCACACCGGGGCCGCCGCCGGTGACCACGACGTTTTGCGTGCCCCCACTTTCCAGAGACTTTTCCGTCATCAGCCGGGCAAAGGTGCGCGCCTCGTCATAAAAGTGCGACAAGTCGGCCAGTGTTTGCGTGCGCGCCTGGTCCTTGTCTGCGGGGCGCGGAATGCGTGCGCCGCCAAACAGGACGATGGTGGATTCGATACCAGCCTCGTTGATCATCAATTCGGGCTTGAGCAGTTCCAGTTGCAACCGGACGGGCCGCAACTCGTCGCGCAGCAGGAATTCCTGATCGTCAAAGGCCAGCGCATAGGCCGGTGACCGGGTTTGCGGCGTGTCGGGCACACCTTCGGCGGATTGACGGTCTGTGTAGGCATCGCGAAATGGGCTGCGGCGGTCGTCTTTCATACACTCGTGCTCCTGTAACTCGTCCAAGGCGTAGCGCGGCCCTGCCGCCTTGCCCAGACATGATTGCAAGCCAGCCGGGATTGTTGTCTAAGCGCCGCGATCAGACCGGAGGGGTGTCCATGTCCAACGCACAGCTTGAAACCGCCATCGAAGCCGCCTGGGAGGCGCGTAACACCATCACGCCCGCCACGACGGGCGAAACCCGCGAGGCGATCGAGGATACGCTGAACGCGCTGGATGGCGGCGGGCTGCGCGTGGCGGAACGGCAAGGTGACGGCACTTGGCACGTGAACCAGTGGGCGAAAAAGGCCGTGCTGCTGGGGTTCCGCATCAAGGACATGGAACAGCAGGATGGCGGCCCGCAGGGTGGCGGCTGGTGGGACAAGGTCGACAGCAAGTTCAAGGGCTGGGGCGACAATCAGTGGAAGGCCGCAGGTTTCCGCGCCGTGCCCAACTGCGTGGTGCGCAAGTCGGCCTATATCGCGCCTGGCGTGGTGTTGATGCCGTCCTTTGTGAACCTGGGCGCATATGTTGACGAGGGGACCATGGTCGATACCTGGGCCACCGTCGGATCCTGCGCCCAGATCGGCAAGAACGTGCACCTGTCGGGCGGTGTCGGGATCGGCGGCGTGCTGGAACCGATGCAGGCCGGGCCGACGATCATCGAGGACAACTGCTTTATCGGGGCGCGTTCCGAAGTGGTCGAAGGCTGCATCGTGCGCGAAGGATCGGTGCTGGGCATGGGCGTGTTCATCGGCCAGTCGACCAAGATCGTGGACCGCGACACCGGCGAAGTCATGTATGGCGAGGTGCCGCCCTATTCCGTCGTCGTGGCCGGGTCGATGCCGTCCAAGAACGGGATCAACCTGTACTGCGCCGTGATCGTCAAACGGGTCGATGAACGCACCCGGTCCAAGACCGGCATCAACGAGTTGTTGCGTGACTGATAAGGGCAAAAAGCCGAAAAAACCCCAGCAGGTCTATACCCTGCTGGTGCAGATCGGGCGCAAGGACGGCGACGGGTTGCCCGATGGTGCAACCGGGGCGGCGCTGATGTGCTTTGCGTCGGGCGTGGACGAGGCGGAGGCGGTGCGCGAGACCGTGGCGTTGCTGAAGCAGGCGGACACTGCACCGCTGGATGTCACGGGCTACGGCACACTGCCCGAACGCGAGGCCGAGGGCCACGAGATCGACGCCGAGGAACGCGCCCTGATGCAGCGTGCGCTGGACGAAAACGCGGTGATCGTGGCGCAGGTCACACCCTTTTTCGACAAGGATTAGGCGGCGCGCTGATCAATCAGCGTGATCGCTTCGAACGGGCGCAGCACCTGGTGTATGGGGTGGCCGTGTTCGGGCAAGAGTTGGCTGGGCGTATCGGCCAGCACGCTGGCGGACAACAGTTCGGGCTTTCGGCGAATTCGCCCGATATAGAGACTTTCCAGAGCTGTTCCGGCCGCGCGCAACACCTCGTGTCTGGGCAGGATCAGTTGCACGTATTCCGCGATCGAATGCGGTGCCAGCCAGGACGCGGCGTGACCGTTCACAAGGTGGCGGGCGGGCACCAGCACCGCCTCTTGCCCAAAGATGTATTCGACCTCGGACCCGCGCAGGACCAATCGTTGTTCCGGGGCGACCACGATATCGCGTTCCAGCCCGAAATACGGGGCATGCAGGCGCACGGGCGCGAAACTGGCGCGCGCAGGTACGGCGTAGCGCACCGTCTGAAGGACCTGCACCACCTTGTCGGCACTGGTCAGCACACTGTCGCCTCGCCGGATGTTGCCGACCTGCCGATACCCGTCGGGGGTGGCGATCGGGGTGGCCGGGTGCAGCGTCGGCAATGGCCCGACCGGGACGATGCCCGACGTGGCGGCGGCAAAAAGCACTTCCTTGGACAGGCTGCGAGAGGGATCACCCAGCATCAGGCTGCGCATGTCGTCGGTCAGGATGGGTTTGGGGCTGGGCACAGTGCTGGACCGGACAAGCGTCCGTTCGGGTTGTTCCAGGGTCAACCTGCCCCACCCGCGGGCAAGGTCCCAGCTGTAGCTGATGCGCAAAGTGTGTGCCCGCCCGTCGCCGGTCCAGGACACGGCGGCGTGGGCGACGTCATCATCATGGCGATGGACGAATGCGAACCCGCCACCGGGGATGGCCCGAAACGAAATCTCGCGGCGAAACGGGAAAAGCTGGGTCAGTGACAACAGGTCGTGGGTGCCAACCTCACCCGCGATGAACGTTTCGAACATCAGCGTCCCGCGTTCCATGACCTTGCTGGGGCTCATCAATTTGCCGCGGCCCAGACCGGTTGGGGAAAACCGGCCGCCCAGGTGGTCGGTGATCCCGATCCAGGTCAAGCGGCGTCCCGGGCCTTGCGCAGCAAGTCCGCCTCGAAATGACGGAGAGTACGGCGGGCGGCAGGGCTGTATCCCAGGCCTGTATCAGGGTCTAATTCAGGGAAAACCGAACAGATCTCTGCCACAACCTCGCGTTCGAAGCTTTTGGTGGTTTGCGGACCCGGCAGAAAGCTTTCCGTGGCCAGCCCTTCGGTAAACACGACCTGATGCTTGTCGAACATCAGGTGGACATAGGTGACCGCCCCCCCCGGAACCCGGCGGATGGAATGGTCATTGACCAGATCCCTGGCCGCCACCAGAACCTCGGGTTCGCCAAACAGCAATTCGGCGACGCTGTCGCGGACAAGGATGCGGTGCAGCGGAGATACCATGACGTCATTGCGCGATCCGAAGGTGCCACTGCGAATGACGATGGGGGCAAAGTCGCCCGTTGCCGGAACCGTGCGGGTGCCGATCCAGCGCAAGGGCTGCGGGCCATCGTCCTGTGTCAGCACCAGATCACCATGGGTCAGCGATTCCACCGGGACCTGCCCGTCGGGCGTGGAAATCAGCGTGCCGGCCACGAAACACGGGATTGACGTTGCATTGACAAAACCGACATCGGTGTTGTTGCCGTCGGTCACCGTGTAGGTGAAGTTGAAGTCTTCTTCGTCTCCGTCGCCCACCACGGTAAGTTCGCCGTTTGGCCCGATGGTGACCGTTTGGCCCGTTGGCAGGGTCACGGTGGTTCCTGTGCCCGATACCGGATCGTAGCTGACCGGTTGGCCGTTGATATGCGTGATGGTCAGGGTGCTGGTTGCCGGGGCGACATCATTGGCCAGCACGTTGAACGACGTGGTGCCATCGGGATAGACGTTTACGTCGTCCGAAATCGCCACCAGCGATGTCTGAACCGAATCCCCCGCAATCAGCAGGTTCGAATCGTACTGATTGTCGGCCACATCCGCGATGCCGATGCGGATCGAGTTCACCACGCCCGGATCCACCACCATGGTCAGCGTCAGCGTGATGGTAAAGCCGTCCATTTCGGTGTTGTAGTCGTCGTTGCTGTTGTCGACGTACATGTTGATGTTGTTGGTCGTGTTGACGTTACCCGGGTCGGTGTCGCCGTCGCCCACGTCCATATCCACGATCTGGCCGTTGACCCAGACGCCGACAAAATCCTGATAGATCGAGTTCTGGAATTCGGGATATTCCTCGGACGAAAATACGAACTGCATCGTCATGACGTTGCCGGTCGGGATGAAATCCACGTCGAGGTACGAGGCATCATAGGTGCGCGCGTTGGCTTCGGCGTTGAAATCGGAGTTGTTGTTCTGACCGCTGGTGTTGGTCGATGTGCTGTTGGACTGGTTCGACGTGCCGTTCGAGTTGGTGAAATCCTCGGCGTTGCCTGTCGACAGGATGACGCCGGTATCGCTGGGGGTGACACCGGGGGATGTGGCATCGCCGTCGCTATAGATGCCTGCGCTGTCGATGTCGCCGGTATATGATGCCGAAACAACCGTGACGCCATCGCCGAAAATGGCATTTGCCATATCGGTCGCATCCACGCCTTCGCGCACTGTTTGGATCGGAAGTTCCGATGCTGCAACCATGTGTCCTGCCCACCCATTTTTCTAAGGCAAAACAGGCGCAGCGCATGGGGTTCTCCCCATGTCTCATCGTGCTTTCTTGTGCACTTGGGTGGTCACGCGTTGGCGACCGAACTGCTGAATGCCCTGCCTCGGGTCATATTGTTGCCGTGAACCTAGCACACGGTTTAACGTCCTGTTAACTCTGTTCTTCATCAACCGAAGCGCTATAGCGTCCTTTTCGCCACAACCCGAAGTGCAGGAGATGTCATGCCCGCCACCGATCCCGTTCGCCTGACCGCCGATCTGGTGCGCTGTCCGTCCGTCACGCCCGCTGACGCCGGGGCGCTGGATGTGTTGCACGATTTGCTGTCACAGGCCGGGTTCGACTGCGCCTGGGCGGATCGCGGTGGCATCCGCAACCTGTTTGCCCGCTGGGGCGACAAGGGGCACGCCCGGACGTTCGGGTTCAACGGGCACACGGACGTGGTGCCCATCGGGGTCGAAGGGGATTGGTCCATGCCACCGTTTGGCGCACAGGTGAAAGATGGCATCATGTACGGACGCGGCACAACCGACATGAAATCAGGCGTCGCCGCATTTGCTGCCGCCGCGGTGGATTTCGTGCAGGACACGCCGCCCGATGGCGCGATCATCCTTGCCATCACCGGGGACGAGGAAGCGGACGCCACAGACGGCACAACCGCCCTGCTAGACTATATGTCAGACGCAGGAGAAGCGATGAGCGTCTGCCTTGTGGGCGAGCCGACCTGCCCGAACGAGATGGGCGAGATGATGAAGATCGGGCGGCGCGGGTCACTGACTGCCTGGTTCACCGTGACGGGGACGCAAGGGCATTCCGCCTATCCCCACCGCGCCAACAATCCGCTGCCGTCCCTGGTGCGGCTGATGGATCAATTGGCGACCCATGAACTGGATCGCGGCACCGATCACTTCGATGCATCGACCTTGGCGATTGTCACGGTGGACACGGGCAATCCCGCCACCAACGTGATCCCGGCGCAGGCGCGCGCGACAGTGAACATCCGCTTTAATGACCAGCATTCGGGCGACAGCCTGACGGCGTGGTTGCAGGCGCAGGCTGATGCAGTCGCGACGGCATATGGCGTTTCGGTGGATGTCACCGTGAAAGTATCCGGCGAAAGTTTCCTGACCCCGCCCGGGCCGCTGTCCGAACTGGTCGCCAACGCGATAGAGGCCGAAACCGGACGCCGCCCGGCACTCAGCACCAGCGGCGGCACGTCGGATGCGCGCTTTGTCAAAGATCACTGCCCGGTGGTCGAATTCGGCCTTGTGGGGCAGTCGATGCACCAGGTGGACGAACATGTAACCATCGCGCACATCGAACAGCTCAAATCCATCTACACGCGTATATTGCGAGACTATTTCGCATGAATTGGACGATTACGCAGACCGACGACCTGACCACGTGCCATGCATTGCGCCGCGCGGTGTTCATCGATGAACAGCAAGTCAGCGAGGCGGACGAAGTCGATGGCCGCGACGGTGAGGCGCTGCATGTCCTGGCGACACTGGATGGTGCGCCAACGGGCTGCGCCCGTATCCTGATCGACGGGAAAACGGCCAAGATCGGGCGCGTCTGCGTGCTGAAATCCGCGCGGGGCCATGGGCTGGGCGCGGCGATTATTGATGCCTGCCTGGATCTGGCGCGCAAACAACCCGGCGTGACCCGTGCCAAGCTGGGCGCACAACTGCACGCGCTTGAGTTCTATGAACGGCTCGGCTTTGTCGCCTTTGGTCCGGTCTATGACGACGCTGGCATCGATCACCGAGATATGGAGCGCCCTTTGTGAGGCTCACGCTGATCGTGATGCTCAAGGTGCCGCAGGCCGGATGTGTCAAGACGCGGTTGGGGCGCGATATCGGCATGACGACAGCCGCATGGTGGTTTCGACATCAGGTACGGCGGCTGTTGCGGCGGATCGACGACCGGCGGTGGCGCGTGGTGCTGGCGGTGGCGCCGGATCGGGGGGGACTGCAAAGCCGGGTGTGGCCCGCGCATTTCGCCCGTTGGCCGCAGGGTCCGGGCGATCTGGGCGACCGGATGCTGCGCATGATGCGCCGCGTGCGGGGCCCTGTCTGTGTGATCGGCGCGGATATCCCCGGGATCACACCCAAACACATTGCCGATGCGTTTGCCGCTCTGGGCGCGCATGACGCCGTCTTTGGTCCGGCACCTGACGGGGGCTATTGGCTGATCGGTGCGAAAAACGGCTCTGAATTGCCGAAATCAGCCCTGAATGGCGTGCGCTGGTCTTCGGAACATGCGCTGTCGGACAGCGTTGCCGCGATGGGTGCGCGCCGCATTGCCATGGTCGCAACGCTGCGGGACGTGGACACCGCAGACGATTTGCGATGACGCACACCAGCCTGCGTGCTACCTGACCGGCATGAGCCGTATTCCGACCAAATCCGAGATCCTTGACTGGATTGCCGCCAATCCGACACTGACCGCCAAGCGTGACATCGCCAAGGCGTTCGGCATCAAGGGGGCAGCCCGCATCGACCTGAAACGCCTGCTCAAGGAGTTGGAGGGCGAGGGACATCTGGAAAAGCGGAAAAAGACCTATCAGGACCCGGACCGCTTGCCGCCTGTCGGCGTTTTGCAGGTGTTGCCGCCGGACGCCGACGGCGACTTGTTTGCCAGCCCCTTGGAATGGCATGGGACCGGGATCGAGCCGAAGATACTGGTGCTGCCCCGCGCCTCTGATCCCGCGCTTGGCGAAGGGGACCGGATCCTGGCGCGTCTGACCTTGGTCAAGGATCAGGATTACCACTACGAGGCGCGGCTGATCCGGCGTATCGGGCAAAATCCGCGCCGCGTGCTGGGTGTGTTTCGTGCCGGATCGGACGGCGGGCGCATCCTGCCCGTTGACAAGGGCAGCGACCGTCAGTGGAGCGTGGCCGCCGACGCCACGCATGGTGCAAAGGATGGTGAACTGGTCGAGGCGGAGTTGGCCGGGCCGAAAACCCGCATTGGACTTCCGCGCGCCCGCGTGGTGGCCCGGCTTGGCGATCCGTCCGCACCCAAGGCCGTATCGCTGATCGCCATCCACGAACACGGCATTCCCGACACATTTGACGACGATGTCATCGCCGAAGCAGATGCCAAGGAACCCGTGGGCCTGAAAGGGCGCGAAGATCTGCGCGACATGCCCCTGATCACCATCGACCCGTGGGATGCGCGCGACCATGACGATGCGTGCTATGCCCATGCTGATGATGACCCCAAGAACAAGGGCGGGCATGTCATCTGGGTCGCGATTGCGGATGTGGCCGCCTATGTCACGCCCGGCTCGGCCTTGGACCGCGCGGCGCGCAAGCGGGGCAATTCGACCTATTTCCCGGACCGCGTCGTCCCGATGTTGCCGGACCGGTTGTCGGGCGATCTGTGTTCCCTGCACGAAGGGGTGCCGCGCGCCTGTATCGCCGTGCGGATGCAGATCGACGCCAAGGGGGAAAAGATCGCGCACAGTTTTCACCGCGGCCTCATGCGGTCGCCCGCATCCCTGAACTACGAAGAGGTTCAGGCGGCCATTGACGGGCATCCGAATGAACGCACCGCGCCCCTGTTAGAGCCTGTTCTGAAACCGCTCTATGCCGCCTATGCCGCGCTGGTCAAGGCGCGCAAGGCGCGGGAACCTCTCGATCTGGACCTGCCCGAACGCCAGATCGTGCTTGAGGATGACGGCACCGTGTCGTCGGTCGCGTTCAAGGAACGGTTGGACGCCCACCGCCTGATTGAAGAGTTCATGGTTCTGGCAAATGTCGCTGCGGCAGAAACGCTTTTGGCCAGGAAATCTCCCCTGCTTTTTCGCGTGCACGAGGAGCCATCGCCCGACAAGCTGGATGCCCTGCGCGAAACGGCGCAAGCTGCGGGTTTGACGCTGGCCAAAGGCCAGGTGCTGAAGACCAGTCATCTGAACCGTCTGCTGGCTCAGGCAGAGGGGACAGAGGATGACGAGTTGATCAATATTTCGACCCTGCGTTCGATGACACAGGCCTATTACAGTCCGTCGAACTTCGGGCATTTCGGGCTGGCGCTGCGGAACTATGCGCATTTCACCTCGCCCATCCGGCGCTATGCGGACCTGATCGTGCACCGGGCCCTGATTTCTGCACATGGCTGGGGCAAGGACGGATTGATCCCCGAGGAAATCGAGCGGTTGGAGCAGACCGGCACCCATATTTCAGACACGGAACGCCGGTCGATGGCCGCCGAACGGGACACGACCGACCGTTATCTGGCCGCCTATCTGTCCGAACGGGTGGGCGACGAGATGGAGGGCCGCGTGGCCGGTATTGCCAAGTTTGGCGTGTTCGTGAAGCTGGACGACAGCGGGGCTGACGGCCTGGTGCCGATCCGGACGATCGGGGCGGAATACTTCCATTTTGACCGTGACGACAACACGCTGATGGGGTCTGATACCGGGCTTGTGATCCGGCTGGGCCAGCGCGCGACCGTGCGCCTCGCAGAGGCCGTGCCGGTGACAGGCGGCATCGCACTGGAACTGCTGGCGCTGGACGGTCAGGCACTGCCCAAGGGGCGGCGCAGCCCCGCCGGTCGCAGCCCGCGCCGCAAGGCGACCAAGGCCAAGCGGCGCAATGACAAGGTTCAGCGCAAGGTCAAGCGGTCGCGCCGTTAACCCAGCGCGCCCGCGACGCGCGCCATGTAATCCACCAGCATCACGTCCTCTTTCACGCGCCGGGACAGGGCGGTACCGCCGGGTGTTGCCGCCATGGCGCCCAGCATAGCGGCCACGCTGGCATCGGCGGCGGTGGGGTGTGACCCAAACAGGAAGGGCCCCCGCCACAAACGAGCGGTGATCGCTTGCAGATCCGGTTCAATTCGTTCCAGCCGTTCGCCTGCGGTCAACCGCCCCAAGCCCTGCGCATCCATGCCACGCAACAGGAACCGGCGCAGCCCACGGGCCACCAGTTTGCGGGCAAAGGCGGGGATGGTGGCAAAATATATGTCTCTGACCAGCGGCCAAACAGCATTGTCGCCCCAACGGTCCAGCACGATGTGGAAATACATGTGCTCTTCGGCCATACGGATAAAAGCCCGCGATGTGGCGCGGTCCACATCGCTCAGCCCCTCGTCGAAACGGGCACCGTGTTCTTCGAGCCAGGCCCGGATATTGTCGCTGTCGCCGATGATTTCGTCATCGACCCATAACGCGGGCAGCTTGCCCTTGGGCCAGTTGCGGGGGTCGGCGGTGTCCTTGCGCTTCCAGGGCAGGCCGGACAGGTTCAGCAGGTACAGCGCCTTGACGCAAAAGGGGCTGCCGCTGGGTTGCCCGAATGCGGGGGGATAGGTCACAAGTGTCAGCATGCTATTCTCCGATCCAAAAACTGCGGATGGAATAGGGCGGGCAACTGTCAGTTTCTGGCAGCACGTGTGATAGTCTGATGCCATGACCCGCACACATCGCCTGTTCCAATTGATGCAAGCCCTGCGCCGGATGGCACCGCCCGTGACCGCGCAATCGCTGGCCTATGAGATGAACGTGTCGTTGCGCACGATCTATCGCGACATTGACGCGCTGCGGGGGCTGGGCGCGGTGATCGATGGCGAGGCGGGCTTTGGCTTTACCCTGATCGAAGATGCGTCGCTGCCGCCGCTGGGCTTCGAAAATGACGAGCTTGAGGCGCTGGTCCTGGGTCTGCGCGAAGTGGCCGCCATTGGCGATCCGGCGCTGGCATCGGCGGCGGAATCTGCCCTGACCAAGATCACCGCTCGCGTTCCGCCCGCACAGGGCCATCGGCTGAAACATGCCGTGCTGGACGCGCGCCGCTATTGGCGCCCCGACCCGCCGCGCATCGACGTCGCGCGCCTGCGGCAGGCGACGTGGGACGAGGTCAGCGTGCGCTTTGCCTATCACGACGCCAAGGGGGCGCAGACGGTTCGGACCGTGAAACCCCTTGGGATCGTTTATTTTCAGGACACGAACGTGCTGCTGTCCTGGTGCCACTTACGGGAAGACTTCCGGGTGTTTCGGTTGGACCGGATGGATGATCTGGAGATCACGGACCAAAGCTTTCGCCCGCATCGTGTGCCCTTGCTGCGGGATCATCTGGCGCGCATCCGCGCCGAGATGCAGGAATATGCCACAGCGGATTGAAGGCTTTCTTGAGCGGGCAATTGTCGCTAGATTGGAAACAACGCGACAAAAGCGAACATGAGGCACAAGATGCGCCGTGCGGTAGGTATCGGGACCATATGTGGGGTCCTTCTGGGTCTTTGGCCCGCAACACAGGCAGATGCACTGACACAATCCCTGCGCCCCGAGGCACGGCCCGCCCCGGTGGCGGCGCAGTCCGTTCCGTTGCCCATTCTTGCGTCTGCCGTCGGACCAGTGCTGAGGCCCCAAATGCGTCCCATCAAAGAAGCGCAAACCGCGTCGCCCCCTGTCCAAAAAACCGCCGCAAATGCACGGTTTCAGAACTGGATCAAGGCGTTCCGCGGACGTGCCCTGGGCCAGGGGATCAGCGGCACGACGTTCGACCGGGCCTTTCGTGGTGTGCAGTACGACGCGGAGGTGATCAAGCGGGACCGGAACCAGTCCGAATTCACCAAGACGATCTGGGATTACCTGGCGAGTGCCGCATCCAAGGAACGGGTGCGCGACGGCAAGGCCGCCCTGCGCAAGCATCGACGCAAGCTGGACGCGATCGAGGCGCGGTACGGAGTCGAGAAGGAAGTGGTCGTCGCAGTCTGGGGGCTGGAAAGTCGCTATGGCGAATATCGCGGTGATATGGATGTGATCCAAAGCCTTGCGACGTTGGCCTTTGACGGGCGCCGCGGCAGGTTTTTCGAGGCGCAGTTGATCGCGGCGCTCAAGATCCTGCAGAACGGCGACACCACGCCCCGCAACATGACCGGCAGTTGGGCCGGTGCGATGGGGCACACGCAGTTTATCCCGACCTCATACGAGGCGTATGCGGTGGACTTCACCGGCGACGGACGGCGCGACATCTGGTCGGATGATCCCAGTGATGCGCTGGCATCGACGGCCGCCTATCTGGCGCGCTTTGGCTGGGTCAAGGGCCAGCCCTGGGGTGTCGAGGTCAAGCTGCCGCGGGGGTTCAACTATGGTCTGGCGAACCGCAAGACAAAGAAATCGCCCGCAGAATGGGCCCGCATCGGTGTGCTCGGCGTCGATGGAAAGCCGGTGCCGAACTATGGTTCGGGTTCGATCCTGTTGCCTGCCGGCGGGCGCGGCGTGGCGTTCATGGTGTTCAAGAACTTCAGCGTGATCGAGCGGTACAATGCGGCTGATGCCTATGTGATCGGGGTGGGCCATCTGAGCGACCGGATCAAGGGTGGCGCGCCGCTGGTCGGTAACTGGCCCGAGGGCGAACGGCCCCTGACCCTGCGCGAGCGCAAGGAGTTGCAACGCCGTCTGACCCGTGCGGGTTTCGACACGCAGGGCGTGGATGGCAAGGTGGGTCCGAACACGCTGTCCGCCGTACGTGCGTATCAGAAGAGCCAAGGCTTGACACCGGACGGGTTTGCATCGCTGAGCTTGTTGAAACGCTTGCGCTGATCCCATTGCCGCTTGCGCGACGCGATTCATTTTTGCTGATGAGGGGCGCTGCCCCTCAAACTCCCCGTGGTATTTCCGGTCAGAAGAACCCTTAGCCCGGTGTCATGCCGCGCAGTCGTTCGCTGCGGCGGCGCAGCAGTTCCACTGTCGTCAGCAGCGCGATCGAGATCACAACGAGTATGGTCGCCACGGCGAGGATCGTCGGGCTGATCTGTTCGCGCAGGCCGATGAACATTTGCCAAGGCAGTGTTTTCTGGCTGGCGGAGCCGACAAACAGCACCACGACCACCTCGTCGAAACTGGTGATGAAGGCAAACAGTCCGCCCGAGATCACGCCCGGCAGGATCAGTGGCATCTGTACGCGGAAGAAGGTCGTGACCGGGTTTGCGCCCATATTCGCCGCGGCCCGCGTCAGCGAACGGTCAAAGCCCACAAGTGTTGCAGTTACCGTGATGATGACGAAGGGAATGCCCAGAACCGCGTGCGCCAGGATCACCTTGACGTAGCCGACGAATGTCTTGTCGAGGCCCAGCGTCCCCTCCATCCAGTTGCCGAGCTGCGCGTAGAAGAAGAACATGCCCGTCGCCGAGATGATCAGGGGCACGATCATGGGCGAGATCAGGATTGCCATGATGGTGCCCTTGAACGGCACATGCGATTGCGACAGACCGATGGCCGCCAGTGTGCCCAGCGACACCGAGATGATCGTCGCCAGCGGTGCGATGATCAGCGAGTTTTGCATCGCAAGCTGCCATTGAGGGTTGTTGAAGAAATCGCGGTAGTGTTTCAGCGAGTATCCTTCGGGGTCCAGCCGCAGCATTTCCGGCGTGAAGGTAAAGAAATCCTGCGCATTGAACGACAGCGGCATGACCACCACGATGGGCGCAATCAGGAAGAAGAATATCAGTCCGCAAATGACCCGGAAGCCATAATACCAGATCCGTTGGCCCAGCGTGGCATATGGAGGCAGTCCCATGTGTCGTTACCCCAGCTTCACGTTGTCGATGCCCACGATCTTGTCATAGGCCCAGTAGAGGATCAGCACCGCCGCCAGCAGGATCGTGCCAAGCGCGGCGGCCAGCCCCCAGTTCAGCGATGACGAGATGTGGTAGGCGATCCGGTTCGAGATGAACACGCCCTTGGTCCCGCCCACGATTTCCGGCGTGATGTAGTAGCCGATGGCCAGGATGAAGACGAGGATGCTGCCCGCGCCGATGCCCGGCACCGATTGCGGGAAATACACGCGCCAGAACGCCGTCCAGTTCGTGGCCCCCAGCGATTTCGCCGCCCGCAAGTAGCTGGGCGGGATGGTCTGCATCACCGAATACATCGGCAGGATCATGAACGGCAGCAGGATATGCGTCATCGCCACGATGGTGCCGAACTGGTTGTTGATCAGGATCAGCCGGTCGGTGTCGCTCACAAGGCCGATCCACACCAGCACGTCGTTGATCACGCCCTGCTGTTGCAACATCACCTTCCAGGCGGAGGTTCGCACCAGAAGCGAGGTCCAGAATGGCAGCAGAACGAGGATCAGCAGCACGTTGGCATGGCGCATCGGCAGGTTCGCCAGCAACCACGCAATCGGATATCCCAGCGCGATGCAGGAAAACGTGATCAGCAGCGACATCCAGATCGTGCGGCCGAACAGCTTTTGCAGGATCTGCTTGTCTTCGGGCTGCCAGGCGACCCCGTCGGGGGTTTTCTGCGCGTCGATGGCGTTCAGGAAGTAGCCTGATGTGTAGGTGCTGGAATGGGTCTGGATTGTCTTCCACGGTGTGGCGGTGCCCCAATCCTCGTCGATATCGGCGAAGGCGGCAGCCAGGTCGGGCACGGGCAGGTTGGCGGCTTGTGCTTCGCGCAGCAGGTCGGCACCCGTGCCTTCATAGCCGGACAGGTCCGCGGTGTTCAGGTCCAGCGCGAGGGCGGTAGCGACACTTTCCCACGGATCGCGCTGGGCCGGGTCGCGCCCGTCCTGCGTCGCGGTAAAGATGGCCCAGGCGGTGTATTCCCGCGACGTGAGAGGTAAAAGGCCGGACAGGGCGGCGTCAGGCGCGAAGTTCACGTCGCCGCTGGCGCTGCTGTCGGTCAGGGCGGCGACCCTGGCGCGTTGCGCGGCCATCAATCCGGTGTCGGCATCGCCGGTGGCATTGAAGATGGCGTGCCACGTCTCGCCGTCCTTCCAGTCGCCGTTCAGCTTTTCCAGCGGCTTCTGGGTTTCCTTGCCGATATCATCCAGTTTGCGCCCCGATTGGCGGAACAGGGATGACACACCGGTCTGTTCATAATTCAATCGCGTGCCGAGCCGTGTGTGCCGCTTGGCCTCGGCGGCGAGGAACATGTCGAAATACATTGCCCGGTAAACATCTTCGCCGGGCAGTTCGCCGCTGGCGGCGTCCCAGTCGGCAATCGCGCGCACGGTCATGGGCAGCGTGTTGCCCACGATATCGTTTTCGACGGACCGGAACAGCATCGATGCGATGGGCACGATGAAGGTGATGAACACAAAGATCAGCAGCGGTGCGATCAGACCAAGGGCGCGCAGTTTCTGCCGGCGCAGCGCGCGGGCAAGGCTGCGTTTGAGCGGGGTGCCGTCAGCGGCTGTGATTGCGGCGGCCATGGATCAGACGCCTTCTGCCACGACGATCATCGATGTCGCGGTGCGGTGGCGGATCTTCATGACCTCCTGGTATTCGGGATCGTTGTAGGCGGCCAATGCTGCCTCGTATGTTTCAAATTCAAAAACGACATGGCGGGAGAATTCCGGCCCTTCCATGGACTGCGCGTCGCCGCCGCGGACCAGCGGTGTGGCACCGTGACCCAGCAGGATCGGCGTGTCCTTTTCGACGTACTCCTTGTACGCCTCGGGATCGTTCACGGTGATGTGGCCGATGATGTAGCCTTTGGGCATGGTCGTCTCCGTTTGGTTGGGGCGGGCGCGAACGCCCACCCCTTGTGTCGCTTTATTGCGCGAGCCACGCCTGGAACTTGGCGTCGATGTCGTCGCGGTAATCAGCCCAGAACTCGTAGTTGTAGAGGAACGTGTTCTTGGCGTTTTCCGGATCGGTCGGCATGTGCGGCGCCATGTCGATGCCGAGCGATGCGTGCTGACCAACCAGCGGGGCCGACGATGCACGTGCGGGACCGTACGAGATGTACTTGGCCTGATCCGCCAGACGCTGGGTGTCGGTCGCGAACTTGACGAAGTCCAGCGCGCGGGCTTGACGCTCGGGCGACAGACCGGCCGGGATGATCCAGCCGTCCAGATCGAACACCTGCGCGTCCCACAGCATGCCGATGGGCTGCTTCTGCTCTTCGATGGCGGCGAACAGGCGGCCGTTATAGGTCGACCCCATTACCACTTCGCCATCGGCCAGCAGTTGCGGAGTGTCGGCGCCGGCGGACCACCAGATCACGTCATCCTTGATGGTGTCGAGTTTGGCCAACGCCTGTTCCTGACCTTCTGCGGTTGCCAGAACGTCATACACATCGTCCTTGGCCACACCATCACACAGCAGCGCCCATTCCATGTTGTTGATGGGGCGCTTTTCGAGGCTGCGCTTGCCCGGATAGGCTTCGGTATCGAAAACCGCGCAGACGGATGTCGGCGGTGTGTCACCGACCATGTCAGTGCGATAGCCAAAGGTGGTCGAATACACGATCTGCGGGATGAAGCAGTCACTGACCAGCAGGTCTCCGAAGTCGTCCGAGGCGGACGTGCCATCGGGGGCCGCTGCCAGTTGTTCGTCGGCGTCGATTTCCAGCGCCAGACCTTCGTCGCACAGGCGGATCGCGTCAGCGGCCACCACGTCGACCACGTCCCAGGTGACGCTGCCGGCTTCGTTCATCGCACGCAGTTTCGCCACGGCTTCGGCCGAACTTTCGTCCCAAACGGCGGATACACCGTCGTTCATCGCGAGATAGGGTTCGACATACGCTTTTTGTTGGCTGTTCTGGTACGCGCCGCCCCAGCTGACCAGCGTCATGTCGCTGGCCATGTGGCCATCGGCAATCGCGGTGCCCGCAGCAACTGTCAAAGCCGTAGTGGCCAAAAGGGTCTTGGTGAGTCTCATTCTCTTACTCCCACTGTTTAAGCCCGTTTTGAGTGGTTCGAAGGCCGGACATCGGGCTTTGTGCCGGCCCTCTTCTGCTTGCTCAGGCGTCGAGCGCCCGGCAATCCTGTGGCAACCACCCAATCTCGATCTGGGTGCCCGGGGTCAGGCGCACCTGGTCGGGGGCGTTGCGTGTCTTGATGACGAATTCATCGTTTCCAGCCACGCGCAGGCGCGTCCGGAAAATATCACCCATGTAGATGAATTCGAGAACTTCAGCCTTGAGCGTGTGCACATCCGGTTGCAGCCGTGTCTTGTCCATCTCCACCCGTTCGGGGCGAATGGACACGCGGGTGCGTTGGCCCACTTCGGACACGTTCACCGGCTTGGCGTCGATGATTTCACCGTCGTCCAACGTCACCTCGCACCGGTCACCGTCGATCTTGGTGACCTCGCCCATCAGCGTGTTGTTTTCACCGATGAACTGGGCAACGAAACTGTTTTGCGGCTCTTCGTACAGTTGATCCGGCGGGGCCAGTTGCTGAATGCGGCCATCGTCGAACACCGCCACGCGGTCTGACATGGTCAGCGCTTCGGTCTGGTCATGGGTCACGTAAACGGTGGTTATGCCCAGATCGTGGGCCAGCTTGGTGATCTCGAATTGCAGGGTCTCGCGCAGTTGCTTGTCCAGCGCGCCCAGCGGCTCGTCCATCAGCACCAGCTCGGGTTCGAACACCAATGCGCGGGCCAGCGCGATCCGCTGCTGCTGACCGCCTGACAATTGCGCAGGGCGGCGGCCTGCAAAATCCTGCATCTGCACCATGCCCAGCGCGCGCATGATCTTTTCCTCGCGCTCGGATTTGCCGATCTTCCGGACTTCGAGGGGAAAGGCCAGGTTTTCGGCCACCGTCATGTGCGGGAACAGGGCGTAGTTCTGGAACACCATCCCGATGCCGCGCTTGTGCGGCGGGATGTTGTTGATTGAAACGCCACCCAGACGAATATCGCCGTGGGTTGCTGTTTCGAACCCTGCCAGCATCATCAGGCAGGTCGTCTTTCCCGATCCCGAAGGCCCGAGCATGGTCAGGAACTCGCCACGAGGCATCGAGAGGTTCAGATCTTTGACGACGAGCGTTTCGCCGTCGTAACTTTTCTGCACGCGCTCGAATTCCACGAACGCCTGGTCGTTTGCAGTGTCGGCCAAAAGTGGCTCCCCGTTATGGACTGCGGTCGTATGTGCCGCTTTGACGCAAACTAAAGCGGGCCGGACCCCGCAATGCAACCAACTTCCCCACAAAACCTGATTTGGCGGGGCAATACGGTCGATTTCACTGCACCCATGTGCGTTTTCAGGCAGAGTTGCCGGAAATACCGGGGGGACATGGTATGAGAATCACCGATCATCCATTTGAAATCGCGGAGTATCATGCCCGCCTGACGCGAGTCCGCGAAGCTATGGCGCAGGCGGAACTGGACATGCTGGTGATCACCGATCCGTCCAACATGGGCTGGCTGACCGGTTATGACGGCTGGTCATTTTACGTGCATCAAGCGGTGATCGTGGCCCATGATGCGGACCCGGTCTGGTGGGGACGGATGCAGGATCGCGCCGGGGCGCGGCGCACCGTGTGGATGGGTGATGACCGGTGTTTGGGCTATGCCGAGGACTTCATCCAGACCCCGCGGCGCCATCCGATGCAGGATCTGGCCAGTCACCTGACGGGCCGCGTCGGGGTTGAGATGGAGAACTATTATTACTCCGCAAAAGCACAGGCGGTGCTGGCGGAGGCGGGTCTGGACCTTGTCGATGCCACGGCGATGGTCAACTGGTGCCGCGCGGTGAAATCGAAGGCCGAGATCACCTGCATGCGCAAGGCTGCGCGCATCGCCGAAAAGGTCGTCGAGGGCATGGCAGACCGGATCGCACCCGGTGTGCCCAAGAACGAGGTGGTGGCCGAAGCCTTCCGCGACGGGGTCATGGGCGTCGACGGCGCTTGGGGCGACTACCCGGCCATCGTGCCGCTTGTGCCGTCGGGCGCGGATGCCGCCGCCCCTCATCTGACCTGGAACGGTGATCCGTTTCGCGCGGGCGAGGCAACGACCATCGAGATCGCCGGCTGTTACCGCCGCTACCATGCGCCACTTTGCCGGACCGTATTCCTTGGTGATCCGCCGGATCACTTCAGGCGGGCAGAGGAGGCCGTGCTTGAAGGGTTGGACGCCGGATTGAACGCCGCCCGCGCAGGTAACCGCGCAGCCGACGTGGCCGCGGCACTGAACGGGTCGCTGAAAAAGGTCGGGATCGAACGCACCGCGCGCTGCGGCTATCCCATCGGCCTAAGCTATCCGCCCGATTGGGGGGAACGCACGATATCGTTCCGAGCGGAGGACGACACCGTGTTGGAGCCAAACATGACCTTCCACTTCATGCCGGGTCTTTGGATGGATGGGTGGGGCCTGTCGATCACTGAAAGCATCCGCATAACCGAAGATGGCGCGGCCGAATGCCTGTGCAACTATCCGCGCGCAATGATTGTAAAAGCCTGAAAAGGGGGCTGTCTGCCCCCTCGCCGCTGCGCGGCTCACCCCCGAGGATATTTCAGGCCAGAAGAAACAACGAAATATTAAGGTTAACGTCTTTTATTGCGAGAGCGGTACAGGCGGGGACGCCGATGACCGCGCCAGGAGAAGCGGATGCTTCCTGTCACGGGAAGGATCCAGGGCGATCCTTCCCGTTTCTTCTGGCCTGAAATATCCCGGGGAGTGTGAGGGGCTGGCCCCTCGCGGCAAGCCGTGGAAATCACGCGCGTGGCTTGAGCAGATCCTGATCCTTCAACACATCATATGCTTCATCCAGTGCTGCGCGCGCCCGGCGACCCAACTCCGCGATTTCGTCTGTTGAAATCACCAGAGGGGGCGAAATGATCATCCGATCCCCCACGTGGCGCATGATCAGGTTGTTGGCAAAGCAACGCTCCCGGCACATGAAGCCCGCAGTACCGGCCTCCATCGCAAAGGCGGCGCGGCTGCCCTTGTCCGGGGTCAACGCAAGGGACCCCATCATGCCGACGATGGTCGTCTCGCCCACCAGCGGATGGTCGCCCAGCCCGTGCCACATCTCGTGCAGGGCGGGCATGGCGATACCGCGCACGTGGTCCAGAACGTTTTCTTCTTCAAGGATACGCAGGTTTTCCAGCGCGACCGCCGCTGCCACGGGGTGACCGGAATAGGTGTAACCGTGGTTGAATTCACCGCTGCCGATGACATCGGCCACCTCGTCGCAAACGATGGACCCGCCGATGGGCTGATAGCCCGACGAAAGCCCCTTGGCGATGGTCATGATATGCGGCTGGATGCCCACGGTTTCGGACCCGAACCAGTTGCCGCTCCG
The DNA here is from genome assembly GCA_038527345.1 of Pseudomonadota bacterium. GTDB lineage: Bacteria > Pseudomonadota > Alphaproteobacteria > Rhodobacterales > Rhodobacteraceae > Tateyamaria. The sequence goes on from JBCBFX010000033.1 coordinate 39,374, forward strand.
ACCAAAGCCGCAGATCACCTCGTCCGCGATCAGAAGAATGTCGTGGGCGTCGCAGATGCGCTTGATCTCGGGCCAGTACGTGGCGGGGGGCACGATGACGCCGCCAGCCCCCTGGATCGGTTCGGCGATGAAGGCGGCGACGTTGTCCTCGCCGTGTTCGTGGATTGCCTCCTCCAGTTCGCGGGCGCGGGCCAGGCCGAAGTCCTCGGGGCTCATGGTCCCGCCTTCGGACCACCAGTCGGGCTGGTTGATGTGGACGATGCCGGGAATGGGCATGCCGCCCTGTGCGTGCATCCCTGTCATGCCGCCAAGGCTGCCGGAGCCGACCGACGACCCGTGATAGGCATTCTTGCGGCTGATGATAACCTGCTTGTTCGGTT
>JBCBFX010000034.1:0-39655 GCA_038527345.1 Pseudomonadota bacterium
CCCAATTACAGCCCCGCGGTCTCGATTGGCGACCCATGTCGGGCTTTCAAGAATGACACCAGAATGCGTTTCTTTGCCCAGAGCGATCAGGTCTTTCAGATATCCCTTGAGAAGCTCTCGACCCTCCGAAGTTTTCAAAAGTGGGTATGAAGCAAAGCCGGGCAAATCGACGCCCTTATTGAATATTAGGTCGGTTTCCATCCCGACGTAGGCCAAAAAAAGATCGGCATTGCTGGGAGGAAATGTGTCTCGGGAGATTGACATCGTAATGAACCAGTCGCGTGAAATGTACTCAGACAATAACAACCGGCGCATCATGTGTCACTGATCCACACGTAAGAAGCGGTCATTGGCGCAGCCGCAGCGAAAGCTCACTTCGTCCGCACACCTTTCATGCACCTCGCAATCCAAGAACCACATCATCATCCCCGCTTTTCAATCACTCCGATCTCGTTCAGCGACCTCTCCAACCCCGACAGTCCCGCATCGAACGCCTCGGCCTTGATTGCGTCGAACCGGGCGCGCAGGGCCGTTTTCTCTTCGCCCTTGCAGTCGTTCCACGGGCGGCCCTGCAGGCCCATGACCAACACGTAATACCCGATGAAATGGGGGCGGGTGCCTGCGCGCAGCAAGCGGCGGTAAGTTTCGTCCGGGCCAAGGCTGCGCAGGGTTTCGGCGTCGGGGATGCCCGCCCGGGCGCAGGCTGCGTCCATGGCGGGGCCGAGATTGCGTATGGTCGAGACAGGCGTGCCCATGGCGGCAACCTACGCGCCGCACGCGCGCCTGTCACCCGGGCTCAGAGGCTTGCGTAGTCGGTTATGACCGGTGCGGGGCGCGGTTCCTTCCTGGACTGTGGGCCAGGCTTGGGCTTGGGTTTGGGTTCGGGCTTTGGTTTTTGTGTCTCCGTGGGCATGGCGCTGCCCTCCTTTGACTGTTCCACCGCCGGCGTGCGGTGGCGGAACCTCAGCACGCGACTTTGCCGTCGGCAGGGCCGAAACAAGGCAATATTGTGGCAGGCATCAGGGTGTAGCGCGTTGTTTCCCGGTAGGGTTGTGCAGGCGTGACCATGATGGATGGAAATGCCGGCTGGTTTGCCGCGTCGGGCCAGCCTTGGGGTTCCAGCGCAATGCCTGCGCCCGGGCGGATGTCCGTGCCGGGCAGGGTGGGCAAGTGCGTCCCCCCATAGACCTGCAAACCGGGTGCCGTGCTGGCGATGTGCAGGTGTGCGTGGTCTCCGGTCAGGGTGGCAATGCGGCGCGGTGCGGCGCTGCGCCCGCCGGTCAGGCACAGGTTGTGGTCGATCTCGGGCGGCAGGGGCCGGGCGTTGCGGAAATCGAAGCCGGTGCCGTCTACTGCCGCGACCCGCCCCGTGGGCAGGTTATCCGCATCCACCGGCAGGTAGCTGTCGGCCGCGATCTGCACCCGTTGCGTGCCGCCAAGCGCCCAGTAGGGGTGGTGCGCCATGTTGATCGGGGTCGGTGCGGTGGTCGTTGCTGCAAAGGCCACGGTCAGGGTCGTATCCTGCATTTCAAACGTGACGGTGAAATTGCGAACACCGGGCAGGCCGATCTCTCCGTCCTCCAGCGTATGGTTCAGGGTCAGGCTGCTGTCGCCGTGGTCCGACACACGCCAGGTGCGCGCATGCAGCCCCTTTGGCCCGCTGTGCAGGCACGTGGTGCCTTCGTTCTGCGGCATCTGGTGGGTCGCTCCGGCAATCACCACACGACCGTCCCGCACCCGGTTGGCCACGGGACCAATGACCACACCGGGATAGACGTCATGCCAGCCGGGGTGCAGCACCGGATCGGCATCCAGGATCAGGTTCGCCCCCCCATCGAGCTGCAAAACCCGCATCCGCGCGCCCAAGGGGTCGAAGCAAGCCACAAGGCGGGACGAGGCGATGGTCAGCAGGTCGGTCATGCCGCGACCTTGGCGCAGGGCGGGGCCATGTGCAATTGCGCTTGACGCGCGTGCGCGCCCACGACCTGATGCGACGAAGAAGAGGACCGCCATGACTGACCACGTCTCGACCCATGACGCCACTGCGGACGACCGCAACGACCACATCCTGATCTACGTCGATGGCCGCATCGTGCCCAAGGCCGAAGCGTTGGTGTCGGTCTATGACAGCGGCTTCCTGCTGGGGGACGGGATATGGGAAGGGCTGCGCCTGTACCGGGGGCACATCCCGTTTCTCGAAGACCATCTGGACCGTCTGTGGGAGGCCGCGGCCTATACCGAGATCGACATCGGCCTGTCCCGGAGCGAGTTGAAGGATGCCATCTGGAAAACGTTTCAGGCCAACGGGATGGAAGACGACGTTCATGTGCGCCTGATGGTGACGCGGGGGCGCAAGACCAAACCGTTCCAGCACCCGCATCTGAGTATCTTCGGCTCGACCATCGTGATCATTGCCGAGCATTCCAGACCCGACGACAGCGTGATCGACCGCGGCATCCGCCTGCACACGGTCCCGCACCATCGCGGCCTTCCGTTGACACAGGACGCCAAGCTGAACTCGCATTCGAAACTGAACTGCATCATCGCGCTGAACCACGCGGTGCGCGCCGGCGCGGACGAGGCGCTGATGCTGGACCCGTTCGGTTTTGTGAACACCACGAATGCCTGCAATTTCTTCATCGTGAAAAAGGGTGCGGTTTGGACTTCGACCGGGGATTACTGCATGAACGGGATCACGCGCCAGAAGGTGATCGACATCTGCGTGGCCGAAGGTATCGCGGTGTTCGAACGCAACTATTCCCTTGTCGACACCTATTCGGCGGACGAGGCATTCCTGACCGGCACCTTCGGTGCACAGACCCCGGTATTCGAGATCGACGGCCGACGGATCGGTTCGGGCAAGGCCGGGCCGGTGTTTCACCGGATCAGGAACGCCTACAAGGCACTGATCGTGTCGGAGGCGAAGCGCTAGGGTGATTGGCTCCGGCGGTAGGGATCGAACCTACGACCAATTGATTAACAGTCAACTGCTCTACCGCTGAGCTACGCCGGAACGGTGCGCGCCGTATAGCAAGGGTCCTTTGACGCGTCCAGAGGGTTTCAGGGGGCTGCCTCAAAATTTTTCATCGGCCATACCGGACAGTTCGAAATGCGCGTCGGCACTCAAGGCATCGGTGGGCCTGACGCGGGATTTTCCCGTAAGGTCAATGAGATGGGCGAGTACGTTGCGGGTAGCTGCTGGCAACAGGGCGGCGGGGGTATCGGTGTATATGCGCCTGGCCAGGGTCTCTGCCGTCGCAGCGCCATCGGCGAGCGCCCGCAGGATCGCGGCTTCGCGGGTGCGTCGGTGGGCAATCAGCCAGTCGAGCCGCGCAGCCGGATCGGCAATCGGTGCGCCGTGGCCGGGGTAGAACACCCGCCAATCCCGCGCCCGCAGCTTTGCACAGGACGCCATGAAGTCGGTCACGTCCCCGTCGGGCGGCGACACCAGGGACGAGGCCCAGCCCATCACGTGATCGGCCGTCAGGCATACATCGTTCCAGCCCAGGCAGATGTGATTGCCCAGATGGCCGGGCGTGTGCAGCACCTCGAGCGTCCAGCCATTGCCGCCGATACGGTCGCCATCCGCGACATTTTGGTCAGGGTCAAAGGATGCGTCGATCCCTTCGCCGCCCCCCGCCAGTCCGGTTTGGGCCAGCGCGTCCATCGCGGCGCTGCGCCCGGCCTGCGCCGGGCCAAAGGCCAGCACCGGCGCACCCGTCTGATCCGCCAGCGGGCGCGCGAGGGGGGAATGATCGAGATGTGCGTGGGTGACGATGATATGCGTGATCTGCTGGCCGGGACCGCAGGCGGCACGGATCGCATCGAGGTGGCCCGCGTCTGCGGGTCCCGGATCGATCACCGCCAGATCGGACGTGCCGACCAGGTATGTGTTCGTACCGCGATAGGTCATGGGCGACGGGTTCGGTGCCACGATGCGGCGCAGCCCTGGCTCCAGCGTCTGGACCACGCCGGGCGTGGGATTGAATTCATCGGGTGCCTGCATCGGTCTGCCCTTTTGTCTTATACGGCGCGCCGCTAGGGTCTAGCCCATGACATTCACCTGGCTCAAACACTATCTGCCCCGGGGCATCTATGGCCGTGCCGCCCTGATCCTGTTGCTGCCGATCGTGGTGGTGCAATTGGTGGTGGCGGTCGTCTTTGTGCAGCGCCATTTCGAAGGCGTGACGGTTCAGATGTCCGACACCGTCGCGCGCGAGATCCGGCTGGTGCTGTCGGCGATCGAGGATGCGGGGCCGGACGCCGATTTGCAGAGCGTGGTTGCGGACAGGCTGGGCCCCTTGCAGATGGCCGTGCGCCGCATCGACCCTGACGCACTGGACGCACCGAACCTGCGCACATGGGATGATTTCTCGGGCCGGGTCATCATCCGCCAACTGGGGGCGCAGGTGCCGGAAATCCGGTCCTTTGACCTGTCGGCGGACAAGCTGGTGCGGGTGGCGCTGGACACGGCGGCGGGGCCGGTGTCGATCACCTTTGACCGGCTGCGCATATCGGCCCGCAATCCGCATCAGTTGCTGGTTTATCTAGGGTTCTTTTCGATCCTGATGACGCTGATCGCCTTTATCTACCTGCGCAACCAGTTGCGTCCGATCAAGCGGCTGGCACGGGCGGCCGAAGCCTTTGGCCGGGGGCGGCACATGGCCTATGCGCCCGCAGGCGCGACCGAGGTGCGGGCGGCAGGCACGGCATTTGTTGACATGCGCGCCCGGATCGAACGGCAGATCGAAACGCGCACCCTGATGCTGTCGGGTGTCAGCCACGACCTGCGCACTCCGCTGACGCGGATGCGGCTGGCGCTGTCGATGATGGATGACGACGCGCGCGACACGCTTGAACCGGACGTGCAGGACATGCAGCGGATGATCGATGCCTTTCTGGATTTCGCCAAGAGCGAGGGGGAGGGCGCGCCCGAAACAGTGGACCCGATCGCGCTGGCCCGTTCGGTGGTCGATGATGCCACGCGCGGGGGGCAGCCGGTTACCCTGCGGAGCGTCAAGGGCGAGGGCACGGTGATGCTGCGCGCCATGGCGATGCGCCGGGCGCTCGACAACCTGGTGACCAACGCGGTCCGCTATGGCGGCCGGGCCGAGGTGTCGGTGACGCTGACGGACAAATCCCTGCGCTTTCGGGTCGAGGACGAAGGCCCCGGCATCCCCGAAGAACGGCGGGCCGAGGCGCAGCGTCCGTTCACCCGGCTGGACGAGGCGCGCAATCAGGACAAGGGCAGCGGCGTGGGGCTGGGCCTTGCCATCGCAACCGATATCGCCCGCGCCCATGGCGGGGTGCTGCGACTGGGGCGCAGCGAACGGTTGGGCGGATTGCGGGCCGACATCGTCATCGCGCGCTAGGCCATGTGCCGCAGCGGCATGCTTGTCACGGGGCACCGCGCCATGCCTATCTGCATGCGACACAGACAGGACCGCAGCACATGACCCCCTATGACATGATCAAGGCCCATCTGGGCCAGGCCATCCCCTTTGCCAACCACGTGGGTGTGGAACTGATCGAGATCGGCGACGGCACCGCCCGCGCCGGGCTTGACCAGCGCACCGAGACGTCGAACCATATCCAGACCCAGCACGCAGGTGCCATGTTCACGCTTGGAGAGGCCGCGTCAGGTGCGGCCCTCGCCGGGGCATTGGCCCCCGTGATCCTCGAGGCGCGGCCCGTGGCGTCGGGTGCCAGCATCCAGTATGTCAAGATCGCCCAGGGCCGGCTCGAGGCGCACGCCAGCACCGACACGCCCGGCGCGGACCTGCTGAAGACGCTCCGGGACGAGGGCAAGGTCGCCTTTGACGTTCAGGTCGATATCCGCGATGGCGACGGCGACACAGTGGTGACCATGACCGTGGGCTGGCACGTGCGCAAAGCTTGACGCAGGCCAAGACGGCCCCGTACCGTTTCCTTGCAGGGCCCTGTGGCCTTGCATCACAAAGGGACGGAACATGAAAAAATCAATTATGGTCAGCGTCTTGTGCGCAAGTCTTGCCGCAACGCAAGCGCATGCGGGCAGTGCGCGGGCAACCACGACGAGCAATGGCGGAAGTGACACGGCAGCGATCGTCCTGATCATCGCTCTGGGTGCGATGCTGTTCGGGGCAAACCGCAACCGCGGCCGTGCGGGCACCGCCACGACGAAATCACCCGACAGTCAGTTCTGAGTATTGCGCGCCCGCCACGCGGCAGCCATGTCGCGAAACGGGCGCGCCAGCGCATCCGAAAGATGCCCGGCCCCCGGTTCGGGCGCACCCGTCGCATCCAGCACGCCGATGGTCAGGTCCTCGACATCGCGCGTGACGTAAAGCGTGCCGAACATCCAATCCCAGATCGCGAAATTGTCGCCGAAGTTCTTGTTGTGGTGTTCGGGTGCCACGGAATGGTGCACCTGATGCTGCGCGGGCGAGATGATGATCCGTTCCAGCACCGGCCCGAAGCTGATCCAGATGTGCGAGTGCCTGAAATTGGCGAACAGCAGGGCGAAACCGAAGATGAAGGTGTTGATGCCCGCAACTTCGGACACGGTGGTCGCGGGATCCACCACGCCCAGCACAACGCCCTGCACCAGCCCCACGATGGCGCTGACCAGCACGGCCGAGATGATCAGGGCCAGCGGGTGTTGACGATATGCGGTGACAGGGGTCATCACCTCGGCCTTGTGGTGCACCGCATGGATCGGCCAGATCAGCGCCTGCGTGTGATACAGCCGGTGCAGCCAGTACATGGTGCCGTCCTGCGCGACGAACAGCAGCAGCGCCAACAGCCACGGATTGACGGAACCACCGCCCGCACCCGCGCTGCCCATCAGGCCAGCCACCCAGACCGCCACCAGCGAAGCCGCAGAAATGCGATTGAACAGGCCAACAAAGACCAGCAACCGCCCGATCACGAAGAGCTGCACATCAACCCTGTGCGACGGATGCCGCCAGATGCGCGCGGGCACTGCCCACGCCCAGAACCCGGTGCCGACCCGGCGCAACCTGTGCAGCACAAAGGCCAACAGCAGCGACAGCGCCAGATACTCCGGCGCGATCAGCACGCTGGCGCCGAAAAAGCTGAGATAAACGTCGTGCACCCATTCCATGGGCCGCATCGTGGCAGAGCCGATGCCTGCGAACAAGCACAGAGAGAATGGTAGGCCCGGCAGGACTTGAACCCGCAACCAAAGCGTTATGAGCGCTCTGCTCTAACCAATTGAGCTACAGGCCCGCCATGGCCGCAGGGGTAGTCAGGACCAGAAGCAGGGTCAAGAGGCAAGCTGCGTGCTTTACCTGTTGCCGATGTCCGAGTAGTTCATTGCAAGGTTTTTGTTTAAGCGGTGAGTGTGATGTCGAATTCAAAGATTCTCCGCCGATTTGCGGTTGTGTGCTTCCTGACCATTCTGGCTGTCATGGCTCTGTCGGTGCTGTTTGCGGCGCTGGCGGATTTCGATGTGGGGGCAGGGGTTGGCATCGTGACGATCCTGGTCCCGGCGATGGAGGCAGGCCAGACCTATGTCCGGCGCACCGGCACACTGCTGGAAAAGCCGCGCATGTGGCGGCTGTCGATCTTTTTTACCCTGATCAATCTGGCCTTTGGCATCGTTGTCATGCTGGCCACCATGCTGGTCGCGCCGATGGCGTTGATGCCGGTCCTGTCCTCGGTCGGATTGGCGGGCTTGTTGGTCGTTACCGTGATTGTCTGCGGCATCTACACGGTTGCAGCCCGCTTTTTCCTTGGCTTTGGGCAGAACGGTGCGCTCAAGCGCCAGGAAAAGATGCAGAAGTGATCCGCCATATGGACGCGCCCGCGCCCCCTTGGTAGGGGGAGGCAAATGGCACCGGGGGCGGATCAGATGAGCGATGGCGAGAACGGCATGACCTATGCCGAGGCGGGCGTGGACATCGACGCGGGCAACGCGCTGGTGGACCGGATCAAGCCCGCGGCGGCGCGCACCAAGCGGCCCGGCGTGGCGTCGGGCCTTGGCGGGTTCGGCGGGCTGTTTGACCTCAAGGCTGCGGGCTTCAGCGATCCGGTGCTGGTGGCGGCGACCGACGGCGTGGGGACCAAGCTGCGCATCGCCATCGACACCGGCCACGTGGACGGCGTGGGCATCGACCTGGTGGCCATGTGCGTCAACGACCTTGTGTGTCAGGGTGCCGAGCCGCTGTTCTTTCTGGATTACTTTGCCACCGGCAAGCTGGACGTGGATCAGGCCGCACGCATCGTCGAGGGGATCGCCGCAGGCTGCGCGACATCGGGCTGTGCGCTGATCGGGGGCGAGACGGCGGAAATGCCGGGCATGTACCCGGCGGGCGACTTCGACCTTGCCGGTTTTGCCGTGGGCGCGCTGGAACGGGGCACCGCATTGCCCGCCGATGTGGCCGCGGGCGACGTGCTGCTGGGCCTTGCGTCCGATGGGGTGCATTCCAACGGTTATTCGCTGGTGCGCCGCGTGGTCGAGGCCAGCGGGCTGGCCTGGGATGATGCCTGCCCGTGGGGCGCCGGGACGCTGGGCGCCGCGCTGCTGACGCCGACGAAACTGTACGTCAAGGCCGCGCTCGCCGCGATGGCGGCGGGGCAGGTGCACGGATTTGCCCATATCACCGGCGGCGGCTTGACCGAAAACCTGCCGCGTGTCCTGCCCGCCGGGTTGGGCGCACATGTGGACCTGTCCGCATGGGATCTGCCGCCGGTGTTCCGCTGGCTGGCGGATCAGGGCGGTATCACGCAGGCCGAGATGCTCAAGACCTTCAATGCCGGGATCGGCATGGTTGTCGTTGTGGCTGCGGGTGATGTCGCTGCCGTAACGGCCGCGTTGCAGGCCGAGGGGCAAACCGTCGTCCCGCTGGGCGCGGTCGAGGCGGGGCAGGGCGTCCGTTATTCCGGAACCCTTCTGTGACACAACGCGTGGGGATCTTCGTCTCGGGCGGCGGGTCGAACATGCGTGCGCTGGTCGACAGCATGACAGGCGACCACCCCGCACGGCCCGCCGTGGTCCTGTCTAACAACGCTGATGCGGGCGGCATTGCATGGGCGCGGGCACAGGGCATCGCAACCGAAGTGGTGGACCACCGCCCCCATGGCCCCGACCGCGCGGCGTTCGAGGCGGCGCTGGATGCCGCCCTTGCACCGCACGATCTGGACCTGATTTGCCTTGCCGGTTTCATGCGGGTGCTGACGGCGGGCTTTGTCGGCCCATGGTCGGGCAGGATGCTGAACATCCACCCCTCGCTGCTGCCCAAATACCGTGGCCTGCACACCCATGCCCGCGCGCTTGAGGCCGGGGATACCGAACATGGCTGCACCGTGCATCTGGTCACGCCTGCGCTGGACGATGGCCCGATCCTGGGGCAGGCCCGTGTGCCGATCGAACCCGGCGACACGCCGGATACTCTGGCGGCACGCGTGCTGCGCGAAGAACACGTGCTGTACCCGGCCGTCCTGCGCCGTTTCGTGATGGGCGACAAGACCCCCCTGATGCTATAGCCCCGCCCGTAAAAGTGGTGTAGACCCGCCCGACGGGCGCGAAACAAAACAAAACAAGAAGCTGCAGATGAAGACCATCACAACGACCGAAGACCTTGCCGCGTTTTGCACACAGGCGGCGCAACACGATTACGTCACGGTCGATACGGAGTTTCTGCGCGAGCGGACCTACTATTCGAAACTGTGCCTGGTGCAGCTGGCCATGCCGGGCGATGATGACGAAAATGCCGTGCTGGTCGATCCGCTGGCGAACGGCATTTCGCTTGATCCCCTCTATGACCTGTTTCGCGACACATCCGTGGTCAAGGTGTTCCATGCCGCGCGGCAGGATATCGAGATTTTTTATGTCGATGCACAGGTCTTTCCCGAGCCGCTGTTCGACACGCAGGTCGCAGCCATGGTCTGCGGGTTCGGTGAACAGGTCGGCTATGAGACGCTGGTGCGCAAGATCGCAAAGCAGTCGCTGGACAAGACCTCGCGCTTTACCGATTGGTCGCGGCGTCCGCTGACGGATGCGCAAAAGACCTATGCCTTGGCGGATGTGACACACCTGCGCCAGATCTACGAATTCCTGGCTGGCAAGCTGAAGGAAACCGGGCGCGCCCACTGGGTCGAAGAGGAACTGACCACGCTGCTCAGCCCCGAAACCTATATCATCAAGCCGCAAGAGGCATGGCGGCGGGTCAAGACGCGGACCCATTCGTCCCGCTTTCTGGGGCTGGTGCAGGAACTGGCCGCGTTTCGGGAAACCCATGCGCAGGCCCGCAACATCCCTCGCAACCGGGTGTTCAAGGATGACGCCCTGGTCGAACTGGCCAGCAACAAGCCCAAGTCGATGGAAGATCTGAGCAGGTCGCGGCTGCTGTTGCGCGAGGCGCGCAAGGGTGACATCGCCGAAGGTATCCTGGCGGCCGTGGCGCGCGGCGTGGGCCGGGATCAGGACAGCCTGCCCCAGGCCGACCGCAGCCGCGAAAAGCTTCAGGTGAACCCGGCCCTGGCGGACCTGTTGCGGGTGCTGCTGAAGGCCAAGACCGAAAGCGCGGGTGTGGCGGCCAAGCTGATCGCCTCCGCTGCCGATCTGGATGCACTGGCGGCGGGGATGCGCGATGTGCCCGCACTGCACGGTTGGCGGGCCGAGGTCTTTGGCGAGGACGCATTGCGGCTGTGCGAGGGGCGTGTCGCACTGGCTGCCAAGGGATCGTCGGTGCGGATCATCCCGCTGGACGACTAGCCGCTCAGCGTCGGGACGAGGTGCGCGCGTTGCGCGCGGCCGCGACGCGGATCGCCCGCACGCCCTTGAGCTGGTTGTCTGTGACGTGGCGCGCCACGGTGAAGGTGCGGATACGCTGGGTGCCGCCCGGCCGTGCATTGGCAGGACGCGCCGCTTCGAGGCTGTAGGTCAGGATGCCGTCCACCGGTACTTCGTCTTCTGTCGTGGGCACGAGCACCACGTTGAACGCGCCCACATAGGTGGATACGCCCGTGGCCCGGATGATGGCGCCGCCGGGCACGCGTTCGATCACCAGATCGCTGACCTGGTCCATGGGGGCCGTCGGGATCACGACGTCCGACCGACTGAACAGGCTCAGCAGGTTGCCGCGGCGTTCTTCGGGGATCAGCGGGTTGGTTTCAGCGCGGGTGTCGGCGACCACGACCGTCTCGGACTGGCTGCGCCCGAACCAGTTGAACGGGTTGATACGGCTGTCGCGCACCGCCCCACACGCGCTGAGCGTCAGCGTGGCAATCAGGAGCGATGTGGTCAGAAGGCGCATGGTCTGCTCGTTTGCTTTGTCCTTGTCGTGCGATTTGGTAGCGGATGTGGGGCGACTTGAAAAGCGCCCATTGCGGGCTGGACCTTTGGGGGTGCCGCCCCTACCTGTCGGACGAATGGCAACCTGAGGCGTGACACACATGGCGACCGCATCCTTTGAAGAGATCGTGGAAGACTTTGAATTCCTGGAGGACTGGGAAGACCGCTATCGCTATGTGATCGAACAGGGCAAGGCGATGGAGCCGCTGCCCGACGCATTGAAGGTGCCTGCGACCAAGGTGGATGGCTGCGCCAGCCAGGTGTGGCTGCACCCGCAGATCGAGGATGGGGTATTCCGGTTTGATGGCGAAAGTGACGCCATGATCGTCAAGGGGCTGATCGCGGTTTTGCGACGTCTTTACAATGGCCTGCCGGTCGATGACGTGGCCGCGGTAGATGCAAGGGCCGAGATGGAGCGCCTGGGTCTTAACGATCACCTGTCCGCACAGCGCTCCAACGGGTTGCGCGCCATGATCGAGCGAATCCGCAGCGTGGCTGCTGCGGCGTAACAAATTTTCGGGAAAATTTGTCAGGGGGCGCTGCCCCCTCGGCGCGATGCGCCTCACCCCCGGGATATTTCAGGCCAGAAGAAGGATCAGAGCGATTTGAGCGTGGTGGCCAGATCGCCGTAGCCGGTGTAGCGACGCTCGAACGCGAGGCCGAGGGTTTTTGCGGCGTCTTTCGCCTTGGCCGTCAGGACCGGGTCGTCCGTCTGGGCCTGGTAGACCAGCTTGGTGTAGTTGCCGAAATACATGTCCCGCAGTTCCGGGTGCCGGTCGAGCCCCATGGGTTTGAGGATGAATGCCTCGAATTGTCTTACCAGGAAATCGGTCAGGTAGAACGTGGTGATTTCGCTTTCACTTTGCCTTGCAAAGCGTTCGTTTCCTTCGAAAAAGCTGTAGCAGTGTGGGCCTGCGACCATGTTGACGCCCATGTCGGCGCAGGCGGATTGCAACTGCCCGCCGGTGCCGCAGTCGGCGTAGACCACGAAAATGTCGTCATAAGCATCGCGGTGGCGGGCCACCGCCGCCCGTACGGCATCCGTGATCCGATCGGGGTGGAGGTGCAGTTTGGCGGGCAGGCATGTCAGGTCCATGTGGTCCCAGCCGTTGAGCCGCTTGAGGTCCAGGATTTCCCGCGCCAGCGCGCCGCAGGCGATCAGCAGGATGCGGCCTGTGCCGTGTGGGACAAGACCCTGTTCGGTCAGGGTTTGGTCAGAGAGGTCAGACATGGTGTGTTCGGGTCCGCCATCGTGTCCTGTCCAGGAGGTAGGTTACGTCATCATCCGCGCCGCGGTCCAGGTCCAGCTGTCGGATACCGACGCATTTTGCCCCAGGCTTGGCCTTTGCCTGTCGCGAGCGCAGGTTGCCTGTATTCGGGTGCGGCCAGGCGATATCTGTCATGTTGGACAGATGATCCAGGATCAGCGCCTTCATCTTGCGGTTGGTTTGACCGCTCCGGGGCCGCCGTTCCGGAAAGGTGAAACCGATTGAGCCACCGGGCGAAACCGCATCCGTGATAGCGTCGCGTGACGTGCCGGCGGTCGCATCCCGCGCGCCATCGATCATTCTGAGGGCCGCGCCCGTGCAAGGCGACGGGTTGAAATACACGTCGAACACATCACACCGGTTCCACGTGTTGGCGCGGGATGTAGTTCCCAGATCGCCTGGCCGGACGCGCCCGCGTTCAGCCCCGCATGATCTGTGGCGACCAAGGGGCGCAGACGCAGTGTCGGCCCGGTCAGCGCGGGGTGCGGATCGAAGCCCGCAACCCGCATCAGCTGGCCATCTGGTTGTGCTTGCGTGCCACGAATTCCTTGGCTGTTTCCACCGCCACGGCGGCGTCTCGGCAATAGGCGTCGGCCCCGATGGCCTTGCCGAATTCCTCGTTCAGGGGGGCACCGCCCACAAGAACGATGTAATCGTCGCGAATGCCCTGTTCGACCATCGTGTCGATCACCACCTTCATGTAGGGCATCGTGGTGGTCAGCAGCGCCGACATGCCGAGGATGTCGGGCCCTTCCTTTTCGATGGCTTCCAGGTAGTTTTCGACCGGGTTGTTGATGCCCAGGTCGACCACTTCGAAGCCTGCGCCTTCCATCATCATCGACACGAGGTTCTTGCCGATGTCGTGGATGTCGCCCTTGACCGTGCCGATGACCATCTTGCCGACGCGGGGTGCACCGGTTTCGGCCAGCAGCGGTTTCAGGATGAACATCCCACCCTTCATCGCATTGGCGGCCAGCAGCACCTCGGGGACAAACAGGATCCCGTCGCGGAAGTCGTGGCCCACGATGGTCATGCCGCCGACAAGCGCCTTTGTCAGGATGTCGTAGGGCTGCCAGCCCCGTTCGAGCAGGATGTTCACACCCTCTTCGATCTCTTCCTTGAGACCGTCATAGAGGTCGTCGAACATCTGTTGGACCAGTTCCTCGTCGTCGAGTTCGGACAGGATGATGTCGTCTTCGTCTGACATGGGCGTTCCTTTTCCTGGCGCGCGGACCTGCGGTGCCTTTTGCGCGGTTATCGGTCAGAATGTCGCGGGGCGACTGTCCGGATTGCGACATGGCCCGCGCTTTGCGCGACGCGAACAGTCACTTTCGTGTGCGAATGTATGCCGAGTGGATGATATGCCACTCTTTTCTGGCATGTGTTCTCTTTATGTTCTATGAATGGTCCATGAAACAGGACCTGCAAACAGCAACAGCGCGGGGCCGCGGGGCGGTCAGCAACGTGGTCAGCCGCTATGATCCCGTCACCCGTCATGCAGAGGCCGATGGCTGGGACCGCGAAGAGGACCTGCCGACACTGCGCACCGAGGTCAGCGTGGAACGCCCCCGCAGTGCCATAAGCTACAACCGGTCGCCCGATCTGCCCTTTGACCGCTCGATCAACCCTTACCGCGGGTGCGAACACGGCTGCGTGTATTGTTTTGCGCGGCCCACGCACGCTTACCTTGGCCTGTCGCCGGGGCTGGATTTCGAGACCCGGCTTGTCGCGCGCCCCGACATGCCGGAGGTGCTGCGCACGGAGTTGGGGCGCAAGGCCTACACCGTCGCGCCGATTGCCATCGGCACCAACACGGACCCCTATCAGCCCATCGAAAAAACACATGGCATTATGCGTGCCTGCCTTGAGGTGCTGGCCGATTGCGGTCATCCGGTGGCCATCGTGACAAAGGGCACGCTGATCGAACGGGACATCGACATCCTGTCTGCCATGGCGCGGCGCGGGCTGGTGCGGGTGGGCATTTCGGTCACGACCCTCGATCCTGTGCTGTCGCGCAGGATGGAACCGCGTGTGCCGCTGCCCGCACGCCGGTTGCAGACGATCCGACGGCTGAGCGAGGCGGGCGTGCCCGTGCGTGTCATGGCCTCGCCCATGATCCCGGCGCTCACGGATCCCGAGCTTGAGGCGATCCTGGCCGAGGGCAAGGCCGCAGGCGCGCGCACCGCCAGCTGGATCATGCTGCGTCTGCCGCGCGAGGTGTCGCCGCTGTGGCAGGAATGGCTGGCCGAACATTACCCCGACCGCGCCGCCCGCGTGATGGCGCGGCTGCGCGAGATGCATGGCGGGCAGGATTACGATGCCCGATGGGGGCACCGGATGCGGGGGGAAGGGGTCTATGCCGAGATGGTCGCACATCGCTTTGCCGTTGCCATGAAACGTCTGGGGTTGAAGTCCGAAGCGCCGCCGATGCGGACCGACCTGTTCGTGCCGCCGCGCGGGTCGTCGGACCAGCTGTGCCTGTTCTGAGCGGGGCGGGGCGGACGATACGTCCGCCTTACGGGGATCAGGCGGCCCGGCGTCCGCCGCGCCTGCGCCGTTTCGGCCCTTGGTCGTCGCCGGTGCCGTCATTGGCCGACGAAAACGCCCCCAATGCCGCCACGATCGCATCCAGTGTCGGCGCGGACGCCCGGGGGCGCGTGTCCAGCGCCTCGCGCATATGGCGCAGGTGGTCCGGTGTCGTGCCGCAGCAGCCGCCGACGATGGACGCGCCGCAATCGCGTGCCAGCACGGCGTAATCCGCCATCAATTCGGGCGTGCCGTCATAGTGTATATGCCCGTCGTGGTATTTCGGGATGCCCGCGTTGCCCTTGGCGATGATCGGCACCTCTGTCCCCGTGGCCGCAAAGCCCAGCACCGTGCGCAAAAGGTCCGACGCGCCAGTGCCGCAATTGGCCCCGAAGGCCGCGGGCGGCTTGGGCAGGCTGCCGACCAGCGCCACCATATCGGTGCTGGTCACGCCCATCATGGTGCGGCCCGCGGTGTCAAAGCTCATGGTACCGGCCCATGGCAGGTCCGCCAGGGCAAAGCCTTCGGCGGCAGCGCGGTATTCTTCGGGGGCAGAGATCGTTTCGAGCCAGCCGATATCGGCCCCGCCCGCTTTCAGCCCTGCGGCGGTTTCGTGAAACATCTCGACTGCGTCGGCATGGCACAGGCTGCCCACCGGTTCCATGATGTCGCCCGTCGGGCCGACCGACCCGGCGACGAGCACCTTGCGGTCAGCTGCATCCGCGATTTCGCGTCCGATTTCGGCAGCGATACGGCTGAGTTCAAAGGCGCGGTGGCCCGCGTCGTGCAACTTCAGGCGCGATGCGTTGGCCCCGAAGCTGTTCGTGAGGAACAGATCGCTGCCCGCATCGACCGCGCCGCGATAGAGCGTGCGGATCTTGTCGGGGTCAGTGTCGTTCCACAGTTCCGGCGCGTCGCCGGCCATCAGACCCATGGCAAACAGGTTGGTGCCTGTGGCCCCATCGGCCAGCAATGTGCCCCTTTCGGTCAGCAGTCGTGTCAACGGGTCGGACATGGCGCACCTCGAGTCGTGTCAGGCTTTCCGTGTGTCATGCTACATCACGTGAAGCTAACTCATAATTCTCATCTACTTTATGAGGCGCACTTGTAGCCGAGGTGCCGAGCGGCAGCGGTTTGTGGATTGCGCGGGTGATGTCGGCCAGTCCGAGTGTCAGGGCGACCGCGCCCTGTGCGGCGGCGTAACGCGGCTTCCATGCCGGGGCGAAGTTCGATTTGAACTGGCGCAGGCCCGGACCGCCTGACCGTGCCACCACCTGTGACGCGATCCAGCGCCAAAAGGCCGAACCGGCGTCCGGGCAGGCGGGGGTTGCGGCCATGTTGAACTGTCGCGCACCAGCGGTCCGCGCGGCCTCGATCCCGGCGTGGACCAGCGCGTGCATGGTGCCGTCAGGCGTATCCGCGCCCTGCCGCATCAGGTCCAGGCACCATTCGTCCCGTGCCTTGTGGCACGACACAAAGGCCACCAGCCGGTCGCCCAGAAAGGCGCAGCCGACCCACTGGTCGACCAGGTATTCCGGGCAGTAACGCCCCATGCTGCCGCCACGGGCGGGGCCGTTGCGGGCCTGCCAGTCTGCGTCGATCTGCGCCATGGCGGCATAGGGCAGGGGGCCGTCCCGGGTCAGGGTGACCCCTGCCTTGTCCGCTGCGCGCAGCTTGCGACGCAGGGTGCGCCGGGCTGGGGTGGCAGGGGAAAAGCTGTCCAGATCGATCACCGCGTCATCGGCCACGTGCAGAACCCGCCAGCCGGAGGCCCGTGCCACCGCCGCGAGCCGTGGACCGCATTTATAGAGCAGGGGCAGCGCGTGCGTCTGTTGCGCGGCGCGCATCAACTGGCGCAACGCCCGGTCCGCAGGGCCGGCCACCGGATCGGTGAACAGGGTCAAGGTCTGGCCCGTGGGCCATAGGGCCGCTGCACAACCGTCGAGTTGCACCACGTCTCCGCCGTTCTGGCGCACCACGCCCACCTCGCTGCGCGGGGCGGTTGTGGGAATGATCGGCTGCGGTGGTGCGACAGGTGCGTGTCGTGGGAACGGACGCAGCAGGGCAAGGGCCGCAAGGGCCGCAGGCACCGCGTAATAGACAATCCGGTAGGCGAGGATCGCGGCCAGCACGGCAGAAGGTCCAACCTGCGGCAGGGCTGTCAGCAGGACCAGTTCGAACGGGCCCATGCCACCGGGGGTGTTGGAAAGCAGGGCCGTGCCCATGGCGATCAGGAACAGGGGATAGAAGTCGGCAAAACCGATGGCTCCGGATGGCAGCATGACGTACAGCGCACCCGCCGCGGCCAGCGTGTCGACCACGACCCACATGATTATGCCGCCGGACAGGGGCAGGTTGGGCAAGGTGACCGCGCGACCTGCAAGTGTCAGGCGGGGCCACCAGAACAGGGCTGCGGCCAGCGCGACGCCTGCCGCCAGTCCAGGCAGGGCCAGCCATCTTGCCCAGGCGGGCGCGGGCAGGGCCAGCGCCATCACGCTGGTTACCGCGACCCATGCCACCACGAACGACACCGAGACGAAAGCCGACAGGCGTAATGCGGCCCCCAGCCGCAAACCCGGCAACATGCGCCAGCGGGCGATGGCGCCGGTGAACAGGCCGAACCCCAGCGTCTGGCCCACGGCGATGCCGATCGTGCCAGCCAGCCGGGCATGGGGCGCGGGCACACCGGTGCGCAGATAGCGATGGGCCAACACGTCATATTGTCCGACGGACCACAGGCTGACGGCGGTCAGGACGGCGGCCACGGCCCATTGCCACAGGGCGATTTCGGCCAGTTGTCCTGGCAACTGGACCAGCATGTCGACCGTCAGCTTGTCGTAAATCAGGACCGCGCACACGCCGAGGATCACCAGCGGCGCCAATATCCGCAAGCCCACCTTGGCCCGATTTACCCAGAACACACGCATGAACCCCATTTGCCCCAACCACGTCTCGCCCAGTCCCGGAGGCTAAGCACCAGACATGACCCCAAGGTTAAGCCGGCCCGTGAAACACATAAAATGCGCGCGACCTGATGGGGTCACGCGCATCGCAATCGTCCCGGCAGGGGCGGTATATCAGTCGATTTCCTGCATGATCTGCGCCTTGGCCTCGGCCATCAGCGCCTTCATCTTGGTGCGGATCGTCGCCTCGTCCGCCTTGTCGCCCAGATCACCCGACACCTTGCGATAGACGTCCTCGTCCCCGGCTTCCTCAAAGTCGGACTTCACCACCTCGCGGGCATAGGCGTCGGCCTCGTCCCCGGTCTTGCCCAGCAACTCCGCCGCCCACAGGCCCAGCAGCTTGTTGCGGCGCGCATCCGCCTTGAACTGCATTTCCGCATCATGGGCGAATTTGTTCTCGAACGCGTTTTCGCGATCATCAAAGGTGCTCATCAGGCTACTCCGTGGTCTCAGTCCCACCAGATATGCGGGGGCGCGCGGCGCGGCGCAACCCCTTTGCTTGCGGCATTTCGGCGGAACCACTATGAGGGCGGCACCGGCAGGGGAAGTGACGCTCTGCCAAAGCGAAAGGACGCCGATGTCGCGACGCAAGAAGATTTACGAGGGCAAGGCCAAGATTCTGTACGAAGGCCCCGAACCCGGCACCATCGTGCAGTACTTCAAGGACGATGCCACGGCCTTTAACGCGCAGAAGAAAGACGTGATCGAAGGCAAGGGCGTGCTGAACAACCGCCTGAGCGAGTTTTTCATGACCGGGCTGAACCAGATCGGCGTGCCGACCCATTTCCTGAAGCGGCTGAACATGCGCGAACAGCTGGTTCGGTCATGCGAGATCATCCCGTTGGAAGTGATCGTGCGCAACTATGCCGCCGGTACGATCAGCCAGCGTCTGGGCATCGAAGAGGGCACGCAACTGCCGCGTCCCATCGTGGAATACTGCTACAAGGACGACAGCCTTGGTGATCCGCTGGTAACCGAGGAACACATCGCCGCCTTTGGCTGGGCCACACAGCAGGACATGGACGACATCCTGAGCCTTGCGCTGCGGGTCAACGATTTCCTGTCGGGCGTCATGCTGGCCGTGGGCATCCGCCTTGTGGACTTCAAGATCGAGATCGGCCGCGTCTATGACAATGATTTCATGCGCCTGATCGTGGCGGACGAGATCAGCCCCGACAGTTGCCGCCTGTGGGACATCGAAACCGGCCAGAAGCTGGACAAGGACGTGTTCCGCCGCGATCTGGGCAACCTGGCCGATGCCTATACCGAAGTGGCCCGGCGCCTGGGCGTGCTGCCCAAGACCTCGACACCCATGACCAAGCCGACGCTGATCAACTGATGGCGTATCCACCGCTCGCCCGTCTGACGCTGTATACGCGCAAGATGGGCGAGATGGCGGCGTTCTATGGGCACCACTTCGGCTACACCGCGTGGGGCGCGCCCGATGATCGCATCGTCGAGTTGCGCCCCCCGGGGGCGGGTGTGGTGCTGAACCTGCACCCCATGGCCAAGGGCCAGAAGCCGGGGCAGGTGCTGGTCAAGCTGGGCTTCGAGGTGGATGACGTCGAAGCCTTCGTGGCGCATGCCGCCAAGAATGGCCTGATCTTTGGCAAACCCTTCAAGGGCGATGGATATCTCTTTGCCAACGCCAGGGATCCGGCGGGCAATTCGATCTCTGTGACCAGTCGCGGGGCGGCGGATCCGGATCTTGTGCCATGGCGCCTGCCCGACGCTTGAGATGCGCGCCGCTTTGCGGTAGCGGGGGCGCAAACGAGGAGAGCGCGATGAAAGCCACAGTTCATGTCATGCTGAAGAACGGTGTCCTGGACCCGCAGGGCGAGGCGGTGCGCCACGCGTTGGGGGCCTTGGGCTTTGATGGTGTGAACAGCGTGCGGCAGGGCAAGGTGATCGAACTGGACCTGGCCGACGACGCGACCGAGGATGACGTCAAGGCGATGTGCGAAAGGCTGCTGGCCAACACGGTCATCGAAAGCTACCGGGTCGATCTGGGATGAAGGCCGCGGTTGTCGTCTTTCCCGGCTCCAACTGTGACCGGGACCTTGCCGTGGCGTTCAAGGCTGCGGGCGCCGATGTGCAAATGGTCTGGCACAAGGACACGGATCTTCCCGCGGGCATCGACATCGTGGGGGTGCCGGGGGGCTTTTCCTTTGGCGATTACCTGCGCTGCGGGGCCATTGCCGCCAATTCGCCCATCTGCGGCGCGGTCAAGGCGCATGCGGATCGCGGCGGCTATGCGATGGGTATCTGCAACGGGTTCCAGGTGCTGACCGAAACCGGCATCCTGCCCGGTGCGCTGCTGCGCAATGCAGGGCTGAAATACGTCTGCAAGACCGTTGGTTTGCGGGTCGAAACCTCGCAATCCGTCTATACCGAAGGGTACAATGCGGGCGACGTGATCGACATTCCGATTGCGCACCACGACGGCAACTATTTTGCCGATGATGCGACGCTGGACCGGCTGGATGGCGATGACCGGGTCGTGTTCCGTTATATCGACAACCCCAACGGGTCGCTACGCGACATCGCGGGCATCCTGTCGGACAACCGCCGCGTGTTGGGCATGATGCCGCACCCCGAACGGGCGGCGGATGCCGGCCATGGCGGCACGGACGGACAGGCGCTCTTCCGCGCATTGGTGGACAGGGTCATGATAGCCTGACTTGCAGGCGACTGTGCAGCGGGCATAGATTGCCCCTTATGGTCGGCACCGAAAAAAAATCGGACACAAAGACCCGGGCCACGGCGATAAGCTGGCGGGTGCGTCTGGGGCTTTTGTGCCTGTCCGTGATGGCGGTGGCGACGGTGTTCTTTACCAACCGCCTGCTGACGGACCGTTTTACCGAAACGACGCGCAACCGGGCCGAACTGCGGCTGGCGCTGTATTCGGGCAACCTGCTGAGCGAATTGCGCCAAAGTGCCATTGTCCCGCAGCTTCTGGCACGGGATCCGACGCTGATCGGGGCGCTGAATTCGGCAGATTACCAACAATCGACCCAACGCCTGATCTCGTTCGTCGAGGAAATCGGGGCAGCGAACCTGATGTTGTTGGATATGGATGGGCGCGCCGTGGCAACAACGGATCGCAACGCATTGGGATCGCTTCACAAAAGCGAATCCTATTTCGTCGACGCCCTGCGCGCCGCCGATACTGTGTTCACCACGGCCGAACGCGAGTCGGGCGGCTTTGCCTTTGTCTATTCCCGCCGCGTTCTGGCCGGCGGGGACGTGATCGGCGTGATCATGGTCGAGGTCGACTTGCAGAAATTCCAGCGGGCGTGGGCCGGTATCTCTGCCGCGGTGCTGGTCGCCGACAGCAACGGCCAGATCATTCTGGCCACCGAACCGCGCTGGCGCGGGCGCACCGAAGAGGATGCCTTGGCCGCGCAACCAGCCCAAAGCGCCATCGAACGGGCCATTCGCGCCACTGCGGACTGGACGGCCTTGCCGCCTGACGCCTACCTGCAGGGCGAAGGCGTGATGCGCACCGAAACGCGAATCCCGTTTCGTGGTTGGCGCATGACATCGTTCACGACCTACGCATCGGTGCGGGAACGGGTGAACGGGGTTTTGGCCCTTGAAATCATGGGCTTCGCGATTCTCCTGGCGCTGGCGTTCTATGGCGTCAGCCGCCGGTCGGCGCTGCGCGTGGCGCTGTTTGCGCGCGAGTCGGCAGACCTTCGCCATCTGAACGCGCAGTTGCAGCGGGAAATCGCCGAACGCAAACGGGTCGAAGAAGACCTTGCCGTGGCCGAACAAACGCTTGAGCAGTCATCGAAACTGGCCGCCCTTGGCGAGATGTCGGCAGCCGTCAGTCACGAACTGAACCAGCCGCTGGCGGCCATGAAAACCTATCTTGCCGGATCGCGCCTGTTGCTACACCGCAACCGCCCCGAAGAGGCGATTGTCAGCTTTGGCCGCATCGACGACCTGATTGAACGGATGGGGGCCATCACGCGCCAGCTCAAATCCTATGCCCGCAAGGGTCAGGACGAGTTGAGCCCTGTAAACATGGCCGATGCGCTGGCAACGGCCCTGTCGATGATGGAACCGCAATTGCGCCAGCGCCAGGTGCTGATCAACCGCATCCTGCCCAAGACCCCGGTCGAGGTGCTGGGTGACCGGATGCGGATCGAACAGGTGATGGTCAATCTGCTGCGCAACGCCATCGACGCGACCCGCACGGTGGCAGAGCCACGCATCGACATTATCTTGTCTGCCGGTGAAACCGCCACGCTGACCGTGCGCGACAACGGTCCCGGCATTGTCGATCTGGATGCGCTGTTCGAGCCGTTCTACACCACCAAGCAACCCGGGGACGGCGTTGGATTGGGACTCGCCATTTCGTCCGGCATCGTGAACGATCTGGGCGGGCGCCTGACGGCGCGCAACGGACAGTCGGGCGGAGCGGTGTTTGAAATGCAACTGCCGATCCTCGTTCCCGAAGGGGTTCGGGACAAGACCGAAATCACGGCAGCGGAATAAGTCTGGAGAAGACCAAAAATGACCCAAGCCATGAAAATCGCCATCGTCGATGACGAACAGGATATGCGTCAGTCGATCAGCCAGTGGCTGGCCCTGTCGGGGTACGACACCGAAACCTTTGCCAGTGCCGAAGATGCGCTCAAGTCCCTTGGACCCGAATACCCCGGCATCGTGATATCCGACATCCGCATGCCCGGCATGGACGGAATGCAGTTCCTGAAAAAGCTGATGGGCAACGACAGCGCGCTGCCCGTGATCATGATCACCGGTCACGGCGATGTGCCCATGGCGGTCGAAGCGATGCGCGTGGGGGCCTTTGATTTCCTCGAAAAGCCGTTCAACCCCGACCGGATGAGCGAGTTGGCGAAAAAGGCGACCAGCGCCCGCCGCCTGACCATGGACAACCGCGCCCTGCGCCGCGAGCTGTCGGATGGTGGCCAGCTGATGAAGAAGCTGATCGGCCAAAGCCCGGTGATGGAACGCCTGCGCGAGGACATCCTTGATCTGGGCCAGGCCGATGGTCACGTTCTGATCGACGGTGAAACCGGCACCGGCAAGACGCTGGTGGCCCACGCCCTGCACGCCGTTGGCAGCCGCGCGGGCAAGAAATTCGTGCTGGTCAGCTGTTCGGCCTGGGAAGAGGAGGCGCTGGCCAAGCGACTGTTCGGTCCCATGCAGCCCGAAGACGCCCAACTGCCCGCCATCGAAGAGGCGCGCGGCGGCACGCTGGTGCTCGAGGACATCGAGGCGTTGAGCGAGGCACTGCAAGCCCGTCTGCTGTCGGTCATCAACGAACAGGGGACCCCCGCCGAAACCCGCATCGTCGGCATCTGCAACATGCAGGAGGCGGGCAAGACCTGCGAGGACGCGCTGCGCCCCGATCTGTTCTATCGCCTCGCCGCGCTCAAGATCACGGTTCCGCCGCTGCGCCAGCGGGGCGAGGATATCCTGACGCTGTTCACGCGCCTGTCGGATCAGTTCGCCGATGAATATGGGTGCGAGGCCCCGAAAGTGTCGGCGCAGGAAGCGGCCCAGCTGCTACAGGCCCCGTGGCCCGGCAACGTGCGCCAGCTGATCAACATCGCCGAACGCGCCGTGCTGCAATCGCGACGCGGCACCGGGTCCATCGCGTCGCTGCTGATGAACGATCACGAAGAGATGCAGCCGGTGATGACGACCGAGGGCAAGCCGCTGAAGGAATATGTCGAAGCCTTCGAACGGATGCTGATCGACAACACGATGCGCCGCCACAAGGGGTCCATCGCCAGCGTGATGGACGAATTGTGCCTGCCCCGCAGGACGCTGAACGAGAAGATGGCGAAATACGGGTTGCAGCGTTCCGACTACCTTTGAGGATCGCGCTGCCGCTGATGCTGCTGGCTGGCCCCGCCCTGGCCGGGCCGGTTGATTTCGGGCCCGAGTTCATCGGTCGGCTGATTGCTATCGGCGCGTTTTACCTGCTCTATCTGATCGTCCCTGTTGTTGCGTACCTCGCATGGCGGCGCGGGTTGCGCGTTGTGTCGATGGGCCTGGCCGCGCTTTGGGTTTCCGGGGCCGTACTGGTTCCGTTGATCGACTATATGCAGGCCCGCCAGCAGGCGCAGAACGGCTGGGCCATGCGCGTTATGCCTGACACCCTGCCCATCGACGGCATGGCCTTTCTGTCGGATGATACTGTAAGAACGCCGGACAGCGCATTGAACATGTTCAACAAACCCCGCGCGCTTTATGGCATGTACGGGCGGGCCGCCACGGTCGAGGCGCTGTTGCAGGGGCCGGTCGACCTCGGCGATTTCCGCTATTTCCGGCACGTGCACCGGCCCGGCGTCTACAAGGACCGCGACACCGTCGAGGTGCCGCCCGACACGCGCATTGATCCCGACTTTATTATGCTGTCGCGGTTCTGGGGCGACGGTCGGCGCGTGCTGCAAGCGATGCAGCATCCTGCTGGGGCGGTCTTTGCCCCGGAATTCGGCGCGCGGTTTGCCATTCTCGAAGTGGCGGACCCCGCGGCCTTTGATCTGCGCACGGCGCGTGTGGTGATGCTGGTGCCATATGCTTCGGCCAGCTACCACCCGCCGCCCTACAATCCCTTTGTGCGCGATCTGTACCGTGCCGCGACCTACCGCGAAGAAATGGCGCTGTTGATGCGCTATTTCTGTGCCGACGTGTCGGAGGACCGCCGCGACAGATGTCGGCGCGAGATCTGAGGCTCTCGTCACCGGGCCCTGTAACGGAGCGACGCAAAACGTGACGCATGCCCCGGTTCTTGTCCGGGACCGCGCGTGCTAGCCCTGCACGCGGAACGGGGGGGCACCATGACCGCACCACAGGCATATCTGTTCGACATGGATGGGCTGCTTCTGGATACCGAACAGGCGTTTCTGGATGCGGCGCTGACGCTTCTGGTGCCGATGGGCCACGCGGCGGCGGAGGTGCGGGCGTTCTTTCTGGAATGTGTCGGGTCGTCCTCGGCCATGACGCGGGCGCGGTTGGGTGAATTCCTGGGTGCGCCCGACCACGCCGAACGCGTCGACGCCGAGTGGCGGAGGCTGCACAAGGCGCGTCTGGCCGATCACGTGCCGCTGCGCCCGACCGTGGCCCCGGCGCTGGCGGCCTTGCGGACACAGGGCGCGCGCATGGCGGTGGTCACATCGACCTGGGGCGAAGATGCGCGGCATCACCTGGCAGGTGCGGGCCTGCTGGAGCATTTCGAATTCGTGCTGGGCGGGGACGAGGTGCGCGCCAGCAAACCGGACCCGGCCCCCTATCTGGAAGCGGCGCAAGCGCTTGGGGTGGCCCCGGACGCCTGTGCTGCGTTCGAGGACAGCGACCGCGGCATCACTGCCGCGGTGCGCGCAGGCTGCCGGGCGGTGCAGGTGCCCGATCTGCGCCCCGCCCATGTGCCGCTGCCCCGACTGGGGCAACATGTGGCACGGGATTTGTGGTCGGCCATCCACGCCGTGGGCGGCACTTTGGGGCCGCACCCCACATGATCCCAGATTGCCCATTGTCATTCGCATCCCAAACACCTTATCTAGAAGCACGGAGGGGACGCGAATGCGCGTCGACATCCGGAGAGTTTCGCCATTTTGCAGCACAACACGTGCGCAGGATGGACCGATTGGGCCGGAAACGGCCACGAGATGCTGACGCAGGCCAAGGCCCGCGCGGCGAAAAAACGGATACACGGTTGCGAACAGCCCGCTGTATCGGAGAAGAACCGCGATGACGCGCGCACGGCAAGTAGTGATAGTTTCACATGGCCCATGGGGCCGTGCCGCCCGCGTGTCACACATCGCCCAGACAAGACGTGCACCAAAAACCCTCGCGCCCCCGGGTGCGAACCGATTGCGTGCGCGCAATGGAAATTCATGCCCAAGAAAATGCTTATCGATGCCACCCACGCCGAAGAGACGCGCGTGGTTGTGGTGGACGGAAACAAGGTCGAGGAGTTTGACTTTGAATCCGAAAACAAGCGCCAGCTAGCCGGAAACATCTATCTTGCAAAAGTGACCCGCGTGGAGCCTTCGCTTCAGGCGGCCTTTGTCGATTATGGTGGCAACCGCCACGGCTTCCTCGCGTTCTCGGAAATCCATCCCGACTACTATCAGATCCCCGTCGCCGACCGCGAAGCGCTGATGGAAGAGGAACGCGCCTATGCCGAGGCGATGAAGGCGCGCGACGAGGAAGAGGACAAACCAAAGTCTTCGCGTCGTCGGTCGTCGTCTAAATCCAAGGCGGCGAAGGCCAAGGACGCGGACGCCAAGGCCACCAGGGACATCAACGGGATGGAGACCATCGACCTCGAAGAGGTCGAAGTGCCCGAGGACGAGGCCACGTCGCCCATGGAGACGGTCGCGGAAACACCCGTCGAGACCCCTGCGGCCGACGAGGCCGAGGAGGCCCCCGAGGCAGAGATGCCCGTCGAAGAGGCCCCCACCGACACCGACGAGGACGCGGCTGAAACCGGGTCCGATGCCACCACCAAGGACGACAGCATCGAATCCGTCGCCGACGAAGACGACACTGACGATATCCGCCCGCCGCGCAAACCGCGCCCGCGCCGCTACAAGATACAGGAAGTCATCAAGGTCCGTCAGATCCTGCTGGTGCAGGTCGTCAAGGAAGAGCGCGGCAACAAGGGTGCGGCCCTGACCACATACCTGAGCCTTGCCGGTCGCTACTGTGTTCTGATGCCCAACACCGCCCGTGGCGGCGGCATCAGCCGCAAGATCACCAACGCCGTCGACCGCAAGAAGCTCAAGGAAATCGCCAACGAGATCGACGTGCCGCAGGGCGCGGGCCTGATCGTGCGCACCGCAGGTGCCAAGCGGACCAAGGCCGAGATCAAGCGCGACTACGAATACCTGCAACGCCTGTGGGAACAGATCCGCGAGCTGACGCTGAAATCCATCGCGCCCGCCAAGATCTATGAAGAGGGCGATCTGATCAAACGGTCGATCCGCGACCTGTATAACCGCGAGATCGATGAGGTGTTCGTGGAGGGCGAGCGCGGCTACCGCATCGCCAAGGACTTCATGAAGATGATCATGCCGTCCCACGCCAAGAACGTGAAACAGTACAACGAGTCGCTGCCGCTGTTCGCCCGCTACCAGGTCGAAAGCTATCTGGGCGCGATGTTCAACCCGACCGTTCAGCTGAAATCCGGCGGCTATATCGTGATTGGCGTGACCGAGGCGCTGGTGGCCATCGACGTGAACTCCGGCCGCGCGACCAAGGAAGGCTCGATCGAGGAAACCGCCCTCAAGACCAACCTGGAGGCGGCCGAGGAAGTGGCCCGCCAGTTGCGTCTGCGTGACCTTGCGGGCCTGATCGTCATCGACTTCATCGACATGGACGAGCGCAAGAACAACGCCGCCGTCGAAAAGCGGATGAAGGACAAGCTGAAAACCGACCGCGCACGCATTCAGGTGGGCCGCATCAGCGGCTTTGGCCTGATGGAAATGTCGCGCCAGCGGTTGCGCCCCGGCATGATCGAGGCGACGACACAGCCCTGTGCCGCCTGTCACGGCACCGGCCTGATCCGGTCGGACGACAGCCTGGCCCTGTCCATCCTGCGCCAGATCGAAGAGGAAGGCACCCGGCGTCGCAGCCGCGAGGTGCTTGTGAAATGCCCCGTGGGCATCGCCAACTTCCTGATGAACCAGAAGCGCGAGCACATCGCCCAGATCGAAGCCCGCTACGGCCTGTCCGTCCGGGTCGAGGGCGAACCGCACCTGATCAGCCCCGACTTCACACTCGAAAAGCTGAAGACGGCCACCCGCAAGGTGGCTGCCGTCGAAGCACCGGTCGTGTCGGTCGATGCGTCGATCATGGATGGCGTGGATGATGAAGAGGATGAAACCGCCACCGCCGCGGCGGAGCAGTCGGACAACGCGCCCGCGTCGGAAGACGGTGAAACCAAGCCCAAGCGCCGTCGCCGCCGTCGTCGGCGCAGCCGGTCGAAGTCGTCCACATCTGCCGAGACAACGGATGCAGAGGCGTCGGACACACCCGCAGAGGCTGAGGGCGAAACCGCACAGACCGGGCAGGCGGACGCCGCCGATACCCCCACGGATGCCGAGGCCAAGGATGATGCAGCCCCCGAAGCAGAGGCCGCGGACGTCGAGGAGAAGCCGAAAAAGACGGTAAGCCGGACACGCGCGACCACTTCGCGCAGCCGTTCCAGGGCCAAGCCGAAGGCGGAAGAGGCTGAGACCGCCGAAGCGGATGCGGCGCCTGAAAAGGCGGCGGAAGAAAAGGCCGAACCCAAGCCGAAGACGACGCGGAGCCGGTCGACCCGAAGCAAGACCGCTGCCAAGGCCGACGGAGCAAAGCCTGAGCAGGCTCCGGAACCGACAGCCGAGCCTGAGCCCGCACCAGAACCGGAGCCTGCGGTAGCCGAAACACCCGAACCGGAACCAAAACCGGAACCGGTGGTCGAAGCGGCAGCCGCCGAACCGGCCAAACCCAAGCGGCGCGGGTGGTGGTCACTCGGTAAATGATGTTGGGACACGCGCCTTCGGGCGCGTGTTTCACTTTTTGCGGATCACGTAGGTCTGGACGGCCCCGTCCAGATCGCTCGACACCAGATCATGCCCGGCTTCGGCGCAGAAATGCGGCACATCCACAATCGCGGCCGGATCGTCGGCCAGAACGGTCAGTTCCGCACCAGTTTCCAACGCCTGCAATCGCTTGCGCGCCTTGAGCACGGGCAGGGGGCACAGCAGCCCCACAGCATCCAGGGTGTTGGGATCGTCCATGACCCGCCAGATAGGCGCGATGTTTCAGCTTGTCCACAGACATGTGACCACGCGACCCCGTGACGGACGGGCATCGGCAGGTTAGGTGGGTGTCATGTTCGGGATCGACCTTATCGACGCCAGCCTTGTGCCGGCCATGTCCGTGGCACTGCTGGCGGGGATCATCAGTTTCCTCAGCCCCTGTGTGCTGCCCATCGTGCCACCCTATCTGGCCTACATGTCGGGCATGACGGTGGGCGAGATGTCAGACGACGGCACCGCCCGCAGTCGCGCAACAGTCACGGCGCTGTTCTTTGTGCTGGGGCTGTCGACCGTGTTTCTGTTCCTTGGCTTTGCGGCGTCCGCCTTTGGCGCGTTCTTCCTGCAGAACCAGGTGCTGTTTGCGCAGATCTCGGGTGCCGTCATAATTGTGTTCGGATTGCATTTCCTGGGCATCTTTCGGCTGAAATTCCTCGACCGCGAAGCGCGGATGGATGCGGGCGATCGTGGGGGATCGGCCTTTGGAGCGTATATCCTGGGCCTTGCCTTTGCCTTTGGCTGGACGCCTTGCATCGGTCCGCAATTGGGCGCGATCCTGACGCTTGCGGCCAGCGAGGCGTCGGTGGCGCGCGGCACGTTCCTGCTGGGTGTTTACGCTGCCGGTCTGGGCATCCCGTTCCTGCTGGCCGCGATGTTCATGAGCCGGGCGATGGGCGTCATGAATCGGCTGAAACGGCACATGGGCCTGATCGAAAAGGTCATGGGCGGGCTGTTGCTGATTGTGGGCACGGCCATGCTGTTGGGTTGGTTCACGCGGTTTTCGTTCTGGCTTCTGGAACAGTTTCCGGCTCTCGCCACCCTCGGCTGACCGGTCTTTGACGCAAAGACCGGCTGGAAACCGACACGGTTTCCTTGGCCGCCTGCGCCGGATTTCGCGTCGAAATCCAGCCGGAGACCGCGTCGGTCTCCGCCTTACTTTGGCCGAAAATTCGCGTTAGAGTGCGTCCAAAGGTGCAAGAGATGAGCAGTTCGCATCCAAAAACCGTGTCCAGACGCCGGGTGTTCTATATCCCCGGCTATGACCCGATTCATCCCCGTCGCTACCGCGAACTCTATCGCACGGAAGGTGCCGAACAGGCGCGGATTTCCGGATACGAGATCGCGTTGACCCCCGCACAGGGCGGCGACAATTACGGCTGGCAGGTCGATGCCCGCATCGACGACCAACCCGTGCATGCCGATGTCGAGGTGCTGGTCTGGTCCGACATCGTGCGCACCAGCATGTCGGGTACGATCCTTGCCACCTATATCCAACTGGTGCGCACAGCGTGGATCTACATCACCACCGGCACGCTGCGGCGGCTGATGTGGATGCGCAAGGGACCGGTCATTGCCGCACTCTACCCCGTGGGCATGCTGGTCGTGCAACTGATCCTTGCCATGATCGCGGGCAAGATCGCGGCAGGACTGATCACATGGGCGCTGACAGCGCTGGTCAGCGCCCTCGTTGCCCTGTTCGGGGCGACCATGAACCCGAACGCGACCGGCTGGTCGATCGCCGACAGTACCGTGGGCTGGGTTGCCTTTGTCATCGTCGGTATCCTTGTTCTGCGCTGGTTCAAGTCCAAGGATGGCAAGTTGTATGCCTATTACCTGATGCACGACTACGCCTATTCGGCGGCCTCCAACGGCGCCAATCCCCCCGCGTTGGAGGACCGGATGGCCCGGTTCGGCGATACCATCGCCACGGCCTTGACAGATGATGTCGAGGAGGTGCTGGTCGTTGGCCATTCCTCGGGGGCGCATCTGGCCGTGTCGATCCTGGCCGATCTGATCCGGCAGGGCCGTGTGCCCGCCAATGGACCAGCGCTGTCGTTTCTGTCCCTGGGGCAGGTGGTGCCGATGGTGTCGTTCCTGCCGGATGCTCACCGCCTGCGGGCCGATCTGCAATTTCTGTCGACCTGTGAAGACCTGACATGGGTCGACGTGACGGCCCCCGGGGATGGCTGCGCCTTTGCCTTGTGCGATCCGGTGGCCGTGTCCGGTGTGGCCCCGCCCGACAAACGCTGGCCGCTTGTCTTTTCCGCCGCCTTCACCCAGACGCTGAGCCCCGAAAAGCTGGAAGAACTGCGCTGGCGCTTTTTCCGGTTGCATTTCCAGTATCTCTGCGCCTTTGACCGCCCAAAGGACTATGACTATTTCCAGATCACCGCAGGGCCGCTGACATTGGGCAAGCGCTATGCCGGCCGACCCGCGTCGAAATCGCGGATCGACGTGCCGGCGTCGAAATACACCTCGGTCGCTGCATGATCCCGCCCAAGCCGTCCAGCAGGCCCGACCGCGTGTCGCTGTGGCGTTATGCAAAGCTCTTTCGTCAGGACATCCTGTCGGCCCAGCCCGCGCGACTGTATCGCGCGTGGATGGCTGAGTTCCGTACGCCGTTCTTTCGCAGCTACCTCGTGAACCAGCCCGAGCTGGTCAAAACCGTGCTCAGGGACCGCCCCTGCGATTTCCCAAAATCCGGACGCATCGGCGAAGGGTTGCGCCCGCTCTTGGGCAACTCGGTGTTTCTGACCAATGGTGCGGTGTGGGAACGGCAGCGGCGCATCATCGACCCCGCGTTCGAGGGGGGGCGGCTGCGCGAGACGTTTCCGGCCATGTGGGCGGCCGCCGATGCCTCCGCCATGCGCCTGACCGACGGTGTGGTCGAGATCGAGGAACAGACCAGCCATGCCGCTGCGGATGTGATCTTTCGCACGCTGTTTTCGATCCCGATCGAGGATGCGCTGGCCTCGGAAGTCTTTCACGCCTTCCGTGCCTATCAGCGCAGTCAGCCGATCCTGAACCTGGCTGCCTTTGTTCCGCTGCCGCGCTGGATGCCGCGCGGGTTCCGGCGCGAGACGCGGACCAACGCCGGCCATATCCGCCGCCTGATCGCGCAACTGGTGGACCGCCGGGCACACGAAATCGCCGCAGGCACCGCCCCCGACGATCTGGCGACCAAGATCATGACGACGCGCGACCCGGTCACCGGACACATGTTCACGCCCGCCGAGATGGTGGACCAGGTGGCGATCTTTTTCCTCGCCGGGCACGAAACCAGCGCTTCGGCCCTGGCCTGGGCGCTTTACCTGATGGCGCTTTTCCCCGACTGGCAGGACAAGGTGGCGGACGAGGCGCAGGCGCTGACCACCTGCGACTTTGTGCTGATGTCGAAACTGCCGGTGACGCGGGACGTCTTTCGCGAAACGCTGCGCCTTTATCCGCCGGTGCCGATGATGGTGCGGGAAACCACCTGTCCGGAACGGTTTCGGGAGCGTGACCTGAAGCGCGGCAGCCAGGTGGTGATCAGCCCCTGGCACCTGCATCGCCAGAACCGGCTGTGGGAGCGGCCCGATGAATTTGACCCTGCACGCTGGGCAACCGAGAATGGCAAGACATGCCAGCGCGACGCCTATATCCCGTTCTCGGCCGGGCCGCGGGTGTGTACGGGGGCGGGGTTCGCGATGGTCGAGGGGCCGCTGATCCTGGCCCGGATCCTGCGGGATTGGGTGGTGGTGCCCGTGGCGGGGCGCGAGCCAGTGCCGGTCGCGCACCTGACTGTGCGGGCGCGGGACGGCATATGGTTGAATTTGCGCAAACGGCAGCGCTAACAGAATACACTGCCGCCCGCGCATGGGGTAGGACAGGTGAAAGACCTCTGACCAAAGGACGACCCCGATGCCCGATTTCTCCAAGATGCGCGCCCAGATGGAACGCGGCGCGGGCTTTATTGCTGCACTCGATCAATCGGGAGGCTCGACGCCCAAGGCGCTGGCGCTCTACGGGGTCGAGGCCGGCGACTACGGCTCGGACGACGAAATGTTCGCCGAGATACAGCGAATGCGTGCCCGCATCATGCAAAGCCCGGATTTCACCAGCGACAAGGTGATCGGCACGATCCTGTTCGAAAAGACACTGTTCGAACAGGTCGCGGGCCAGCCGGTACCGAATTACCTGTGGGAGACGCGGGGCGTGGTGCCATTTCTCAAGATCGACAAGGGGCTTGAGGATACGGCGGATGATGCGCAGGTGATGAAGCCGATCCCGGGCCTCGCCGAAACGCTGGCATCGGCGCGCGAGATGGGGATTTTCGGGACCAAGGAGCGGTCGGTTATCCATGGGGCCAACCCGGCGGGCATTGCGCGGGTGGTCGACAACCAGATGGCCGTGGCCAAGGCAGTGACCGACGCAGGTATGGTGCCGATCGTGGAGCCAGAGGTGAACATCACCTCGCCGACCAAGGCCGAGGCCGAGGCGATGCTGGTTGCGGCATTGTCGGAGCGTCTGGATGCGCTGGCGGCGGGTGAGGACGTGATGCTGAAACTGACCCTGCCCGAGACACCGGGATTGTATGACGTGTTGGCCGATCACCCGCGAGTGTTGCGGGTGGTGGCGTTGTCGGGGGGGTATTCCACGGACGAAGCCTGTGCCCGGCTCGCGCAGAACCACAAGATGATCGCGAGCTTCAGCCGCGCCCTGACCGAAGGGTTGCGCCGGGACATGAGCGACGACGATTTCGTCGCGGCACTTGGCGGCAATATACAGAAGTCTTTCGAGGCGTCCCTGGCGTAACAGATTTCGACGCGAAAACCGGCTGGAAACCGACGCGGTTTCCCGGGCATCGCGGTTTTCCGTGTCGGAAAACAGCCGGAAGCCGCGTCGGCTTCCGCCTAGGTCAGGGGGCGCACCGGTTCGGCGTTGCAGAAAATGATGATCTGTCCCGCGTTCTCAACCGCGCGAAAACCCCTGCGGTGCAATTCCCGCACAAAGGCGTCGCGCCCGATCAAGCGGTCGATGTCGCGCGACTTGCGCCGGATCACGGCCCCATCGCGCGCGGCCTTGGAACTGAAGATATCCAGAAGGTAACCTTCTGTGCTGAGCGGGGGGCGTGCAATCGGCAGGGTCATCGGCAGATCGTGCAACGGGCTGGTTAATCCTGCGTTAAACGGCGCAGAACAAAGACGCGGATGGCCGAGGCAAGACCCACGTCCGGATCGCGCGCCACATCAACTTCGGCAGCCAAAGCATTGATGGGCTTCCCTTCTTGTGCGGCAATTTGCCGAAAAGCATCCCAGAATTCAGGCTCGAGCGTCACCGACGTGCGATGCCCCTTGAGGGTCAGCGAGTGTTTCTGGGGCCGCGTGCTCAATGATCTGGCAGGAAACGGCGCGACGGGTCCAGTTCGGCCACGCGCGCATAGGTGTTGAGCAGGCGCGCAAGCGCGCCCTCGTTGGCACGAAGATAGCGGCGTGCGCGGCGCAGCGCACGGATGCGCTGCTTTTCCTTGAATGCCTGGTCCATGGTCTGCATCATATTGACACCTTTCACCTCAACACCCGTCGTTTTACGTGGCATTTATGGCTTTTTGGTGCGTCCATCTGCACCATTCGGGGGCGTTTCCAAGAATGTGCCGTCCAGCTTTCGCGTCATGCGCGATGTTTCCGCTTTCCCCTTGGCCCTGTCCGACTTGCTGATGCCATACGTCACCGCATTCGCATCCGCTTGCGCGCGCCTGGCCGCGCGCGCCTTCGCCTTTCGGACCTTGTTGAGGTTGACGGGTGTGTCGCTCACTTTGGGCCAATCATGTTTTCGGGGCGGACCACCTCGTTGAACCTTTCTTCGGTGACAAAGCCCAGCTTGACCGCTTCCTCGATCAGCGTGGTGCCGTTCTTGTGCGCGGTTTTGGCCACGGTGGTGGCGTTGTCATAGCCGATTTCGGGCGCAAGGGCTGTGACCAGCATCAGGGATTCACGCATCAGCTTGTCGATGCGCACCTCGTCCGCTTTCAGCCCATCCACGAGGTTGTCGGTGAACGCGACCGATGCATCGCCCAGAAGCTGCATGGATTGCAGTACGTTATAGGCCATCATGGGTTTGTAGACGTTCAGTTCGAAATGCCCCTGCGAGCCGGCAAATCCCACCGCGGCATCATTGCCCATCACGTGCGCGCAGACCTGCGTCAGCGCCTCGCACTGTGTGGGGTTCACCTTGCCCGGCATGATGGACGAACCGGGCTCGTTTTCCGGCAGCATCAGTTCGCCCAGCCCGCAGCGCGGGCCCGAACCCAGCAGGCGTATGTCGTTGGCGATCTTGAAGAGCGACGCCGCCACGGTTTTCAGTGCGCCCGACATTTCGACCATGGCGTCGTGGGCGGCAAGCGCCTCGAACTTGTTGGGGGCGGTCACAAAGGGCAGGCCGGTGATATCGGCCATATGGCCCGCGACCGCCTCGGCCCAGCCGTGCTTGGTGTTCAGGCCCGTGCCCACGGCGGTGCCGCCCTGGGCCAGCTCGTAAATGCGGGGCAGGGCGCTTTCGATCCGTGCGATGCCCATGGCGACCTGATGGGTGTAGCCCGAAAACTCCTGACCCAGCGTCAGCGGCGTGGCGTCCTGCGTATGGGTGCGCCCGATCTTGATGATGTCCTTGAACGCTTCGGCCTTGGCCGCCAGGGCACCATGCAGCTTGTGCAGGCCCGGCAGCAGCACGTCGCGCGCCATCATGGCGGTGGACACGTGCATGGCCGTCGGGAAGGTGTCGTTCGATGACTGGCCCATGTTGCAGTGGTCGTTGGGGTGCACCGGATCCTTGGACCCCATAGTGCCGCCCAGGATCTCGATGGCGCGGTTGGCGATCACCTCGTTGGCGTTCATGTTGGACTGGGTGCCGGAGCCGGTCTGCCAGACCACCAGCGGAAAGTTGTCGTCGAGTTTGCCGTCGATCACTTCGCCTGCGGCTTCGATGATGGCATCGGCCAGCGTGCCGTCCAGCCCGCCCTGCGCCTTGTTCTGCATCGCACAGGCCTGCTTGATCACACCCAGCGCGCGCACCAGGGCCACGGGCTGCTTTTCCCAGCCGATGGGAAAATTGATGATCGACCGCTGCGTCTGAGCGCCCCAGTACTTGTCGGCTGGCACCTCGAGCGGTCCAAAGCTGTCGGTTTCGGTGCGGGTGTCGGCCATGTCGTGCTCCTTGAACGTAGGCGGCGTGCGGGGTTGCGTTTACCCAAGGGGACCCCCACGAACAAGGCGGCGAAAGGTCCATCTGCGACCAAGATCGCATGATTCTGGGAATGCGAGGATGAAGTGGGGCCGGAAACGTCCTATATTTGTTGTATCGGTTGATTTTGGAGGTCCGCATGCCCTTTCCCTCTGCCCGTTCCCGGATCTGGGTGATGTTGTTGGGGTGTGCCCTGTTGGTCTGGGCTGCGATGGCACAGGCCGAACCCGTCCGCTTTGTCGGCACCTTCGCCGGATCGGCCGAGGTTCTGACCAACGAGGGCACCCGCATTCCCCGAGACATGAGCGTCACCATTGAAGAAGCGGACGAGGGGTTCCTGGTCAAATGGACCTCTGTCACCTACCGCCCGGACGGGCGAACCAAGGAAAAGTCGTATTCCATCCGCTTCGTGGAAAGCGAGCGCGACCGCGTCTATGCCGCCGCGCAAAAGCGCAACATCTTCGGCCATATGGAGCCGCTGAACCCGATGAAGGGTGAACCCTACGCCTGGGCGCGGATCGATGGCGACACGCTGACCGTCTATTCGCTGTTCGTTGATGAAAACGGCGGCTATTCCTTGCAGCAATATGACCGCACGCTGGCCGAAGGGGGCATGAACCTGCGCTTTCAGGTGATCGTCAACGGAGACATCCCGCGCGCAGTCGAAACGTTCCTGACCCGCGTCGAATAAGCGTTCGCTATTTCCGGAAACTGTCCAGCGACACCACGTCGGCGGGCTTGCCGTCCGATCCGGTATCGTCACCCTCGGACGAGGCCGCAACCTCGGGTTTGGGGGCGGTGGCCGCGGGCGAGGGCAGGATTTCGGGCGGGGCGACGGGGGCGTCGTCCTCTTCCTCGGTCTGGGTTTCGAACCGCAGGCCGAATTCCACCGACGGATCGACGAATGTCTTGATCGCGTCATAGGGGATATAAAGCGGCTCGGGCGCATCCCCGAAATTCAGGGTCACGGCAAAGCCTTCGGTTCCGACATCAAGGTTGTCGTACCAGTGTTGCATCACCACCGTCATCTCACCCGGATACCGGTCGCTCAGCCAGTCCGCCAGTTCGGCATCCGGGTGGCTGGTATCGAAGGTGATAAAGAAGTGGTGCGCCCCGGGCAGACCGTTTTCCGACACATCCGTCAACACCTTGCGGATCAGGCCGCGCATGGCCTCGTGCATCAGATTGCCGTAATCTATATTCCGGCTCATGGCAGTCCCCGGTGTCCAATATGGTCAGCATATCCCTTTTTGCGGGATAGGAAAGGGGGGCTGCGGCGCAATTCGGTGCAATCACGCCAACCCGCCCAAAGACAGGGCGACACCCAGTGCCGCCATCAGCGGCAGCGTCCAGCCAAAGGACAGTCGCAGGCCCAGCATCAGCCCCAGTGCGGCCGCGGTCAGCAGCAGCGCAGGCAGGTGCAGCGATGCCCAGACCGGCGCAGGCAACGCGCCGTAAGTGCCGATATCGGCAAAAAGCACATGCAGCGCGAACCAGACCGACAGGTTCAGGATCACGCCCACCACCGCCGCGGTGATGGCACCAAGCGCCCCCGAAAGGCGCGGACGCGCCGCCAGTTGCTCGACATAGGGACCGGCGGCAAAGATCCACAGAAAGCAGGGCACGAACGTCACCCACAGGCACACTGCGCCGGCCGCAAGGGCCAAGGCCAGCCCGCCTTGGGCAAACCCTGCCAGCAACGCCACGAATTCCGTCACAAGGATCAGCGGCCCCGGCGTGGTTTCCGCCAGCCCCAGCGCGTCGATCATCTGGCCAGTGGTGATCCAGCCAAAGTCCTGCACGACCGTCTGCGTCATATAGGCCAGCACCGCATATGCCCCGCCAAAGGTGACGACCGCCAGCCTGGAAAAGAACAGGCCCAGTTGCAGCAGGAACGCCTGCGCTGTCAGCCACAGCACCAGCAGCGGCGTGGCCCACAGGGCGGCCCACGTGGCGACGGTTTGCCAAAGCGGGGGCGCGTCCCTGGCGGGTGCAGCGACGGGTTGGCCCGTGCCGGGTCTGGCGGTGATGTACCCCACGATGCCCGCGCTGATCACGATGGCCGGAAACGGTACACCCAGGGCAAACAGAGCGAAAAAGGCCGCGCCCGCAAGCGCCCAGGCCATGGGGCCGTGCAGGGCCTTGCGCCCCAATCGCAACAGCGCTTGCAGCACCACCACGATGACCGCGGCCTTGATGCCCAGAAACGCCGCCTGCACCAGCGGCAGCGTGCCGAATTGCACATAGGCCAGCGCAAGGGCCAGGATGACCAGCGCGCCGGGCACAACGAACAGCAATCCCGCCAGCAGCCCGCCCGTCACGCCACGCAACCGCCAACCGGCATAGGTGGCCAGCTGCATCGCCTCGGGGCCCGGTAGCAGCATGCACAGCGACAGCGCGCGCAGGTATTGCGCCTCGGATAGCCACTTTTCCCGCTCGACCAGCGCGTCGTGCATCAGGGCGATCTGTGCGGCCGGTCCGCCAAAGGACAAAAGCCCGATGCGGCCAAAGACGCGTACCATCCGGGACCAGCCGGGGATCATGTTGCCGCCCCGTGCTGCGCCATCCACGCAGCGTCGATGATATGCAGGGCGGCCTGCGCCACGGCTTCGGGTGTCGAATGCAGGCGGGGCAGGGCCGTCAGCAGATCGGTCAGCCGAGGCGGGGCAGTGTGCAGGAACGCCTGCAACGGCGGCCAGTCCAGCCCCAGCGCGGTCGCAAGGTCAGCCGGCGTGCGGCTGGCCGGGACCTCGGTCGCGTCGAAACGGTCCGCCACATCTGCGGTCATCGGCGCAGGCACCCACAGGATCGCCGGTGTTCCACCGGCCCACCGCTGCACGAGCCAGGCGTGGAACATCGACGCGGGCGCCACGGATGCAGCCAGCACCCAATGCGTTTCGGGGGCGTCGGGCAGGGACACACGGGGCAGGCCCGCTGCCGCCCACGCGGCTTTCCCCCCGGCAAGGGCTGTGGCGCGCACGCCCTGCGCCCGCAGCCCCGCAGCTGCGCCATGGCTCAGCTTGAGCCCCCTGGCACAGATCACCACGACGGGGCCGGACAGGCCCAGCATCCCGGCGATCTGCCGGTGCGGCACATGGCGCGCACCTGGGATCAGCCAGGGATCGACGGACAGGTCTTCGGGAACGCAGACGTCGATCAGCTGCGGGGCGCGGGCCGTGCCCA
This sequence comes from Pseudomonadota bacterium, assembly GCA_038527345.1. Classification (GTDB taxonomy): domain Bacteria; phylum Pseudomonadota; class Alphaproteobacteria; order Rhodobacterales; family Rhodobacteraceae; genus Tateyamaria. Next base: position 39,026 of record JBCBFX010000034.1, read on the forward strand.
GCGTCGCAAGCAAGGTGTCGGGGCAGGTGGCAAGGTCATGGTCCATCATGGCATCCTTTGAGCAGCACAAAAGGATGCGACACTTGGGCCATTGGCCTGACGGGGCTGTCGCGATGGCCCCGCGCCAGACGTAGCGCGTGATTTGGCCTTGGGTCAACCGTCATGTCCGGGCGGGTCTGGGTGCAGGAAAGGAAGGTGCAGGCTTCTGTTGCCAGGTGCCTGCGGACCCCGCCTTACGCGGCTAGGCGCAAGGGCTTAGGTTTCGGTGTTGGTTACTGCTTACGCAGCAACGGCAACCGGAGCACGATTGTCATTTGCAATTGTACTGTTTTCGCCGGTAACGGTGGCAGACAGCCGAGACAAAGCTAACCCCTTTAGACGTCCGTCGATCCTGTTTCGGCCCCATGATCCCAAATGAAAGGATGTTTGGTGGAGCCGCCGGGTACCGCCCCCGGGTCCGATCCGTTTATTACGAGCGCGTTTATGTCCATAGCCCCGAAGAGCCATTGACATATAGGCGCACATGGCCGCCGTTGCAATTCTGCAATTGTCTCAAACTGCACGGGTTTTCCAGATCTTCACCCTTGCCAAGTGCCATTCGGCTCCGTTTAGTTCGCGTAAAACGAGCAG
>JBCBFX010000035.1:0-38920 GCA_038527345.1 Pseudomonadota bacterium
TTTGCGCTGGCGCGCAAAGGCGCCCGCCCGCCGACCCGGTGGGCTGAAATCGCAAGCCGGATCGCCAATCCAATTGGCAAGACGACAAGGCCGAGCGCCAGATAGCTATAGGCCTTGTTGCCGATCCGTTCCTCGGCCAAGCCGACAGCGCAACCGAGGAATGCGTTCGCATGAGCGTCACGACGACGCCTGCATCCGTGCCCGGCACGGGAACGGCCAAAGGCACGTATCAGGTCAGCAGTGTTGCGCAGGTGATCGCAGACAAAATGCCAAACGAAACCCGCGCTGACGTGATCCGCGAACTGTTCGCAGGTCGCCCTGGAGGGCCGTAAAACGCATTTGCAACCTTGTACAACAGAGCGTCGAGCAGAAAATGCCCGATCGGTTCGATCACGTCTTTCATCGGATGTCTGCCGTACCTAGCGCACCGCTTCGATGGGACCTTCGGCGCGGCCGTGGATGAACTGGTCGAGATAGGGATCGTCGGCGTCGTCCATCCGGGTCACGGGACCGGACCAGCGGATCTTGCCCCCGTGCAGCATGGCCACGGTATCGGCAATCGTGCGGACCGAGGTCATGTCGTGGGTGATCGTCATGGTCGTGGCCCCCATTTCGGTCACGATCTCGCGGATCAGGTCGTTGATCACGCCCGCCATGATCGGGTCGAGCCCGGTGGTGGGTTCGTCGAAAAAGATGATTTCGGGTTCCGCCGCGATGGCGCGGGCGAGGCCGACGCGTTTCTGCATGCCGCCTGACAGTTCGGCCGGATAGCGGTCGGCCACGTCCGGGGTCAGGCCGACGCGGCGCAGCTTTTCAATGGCGATCTCGCGGGCCTCGTCCCTGGGGCGGGCGAGAGATCCGCGTAGCAGGCGGAAAGCCACGTTCTGCCAGACGGGCAGCGAATCGAACAATGCACCGCCCTGAAACAGCATGCCGAACCGCGCAAGAAACGCGTCGCGGTCGCCGGTCTGGGTGATGTCCTGCCCATCGACCGTGATCGTGCCGCTGTCGGGCGTGACCAGACCCAGCACCGACTTGATCGTGACCGACTTGCCGGTGCCCGAACCGCCGATGATCACGAGCGATGTGCCCTTGTCCACGTGCAGGTTGACGCCCCGCAGCACGTGATTGTCGCCAAACGCCTTGTGAACGTTGTCGAGCGTGATCATCCCGTGGCACCATTTGTCACGTGCCGGAGCCTCCGGCGGGGATTTTTTCGGGACAGAGACGGGGACGGGTTGTGCTTGTGCGTCATAGCGAGAAGAATACCCCCGTCAGCAGGAAGTTGGAGGCTAGGATCAGAACGGCAGCAGCCTCGACCGCGCTTTTGGTGGCCCGGCCCACGCCCTGGGCGCCGCGCCCCGATTGCATGCCGGCGTAGCAGCCCATGAGGGCCGCGAGAAAGCCGAAGACCGCGCCCTTGGCCAGCGATGAGGCGATGTCGCGTGCTTCGAGGAAATCGACGGTGTTTTCGATATAGGCGGCCGCGTTGAACCCCAGCGTGCCCGTGGCAACCGCATAGCCGCCAAAGATGCCGATAATGTCGCCTACGCCCACCAGCAGCGGGACCGCCAGCGTGGCCGCCAGTACGCGCGGCACGGTGAGGTATTTCATCGGGTGTGTGGAAAGTGTCACCAGCGCGTCGATCTGTTCGGTCACCTTCATGGTGGCGATTTCCGCCGCGATGGAGGACGTCACGCGCGCGGCGATCATCAGGCCCACCAGCACCGGGCCCAGTTCCCGCACCATGCCGATGGCGACAATCTGTGGCACCACGGCCTCGGCGTTGAAGCGGGCACCGCCTGCATAGATCTGCAGCGCCAGCGCGCCACCGGTAAAGATCGCTGTCAGCCCCACCACGGGCAGCGACAGCCAGCCGATGTTCAGCAGCGCCACGGCCCATTCCCGCGGATAGAAGGGGGGGCGGAACAGGTGCGACAGGGTCGATACGGCATAGAGCGCCACGCGCCCTATGGCCGCCAGAAAAGCCAGGACCGTGCGTCCAAGCGTCGCCAGGAAATTCATGTGATGTAGTTCCGATGGTAGCGGTGCCCCAGCGCGGTCAGGATCTCGTAGCCGATGGTGCCCGCCGCCTCTGCCACGGTGTCGATGGATTGGTGCCGCCCCATCAGTTGCAGTGTCTCCGGGGCCTGGTCCAGACCCGTCACATCCGCGGTGATCAGGTCCATCGACACGCGGCCCACCACAGGGCATGGGGTGTCGCCGGCATAGAGCGTGGCCCCGGGTCCCATGGCCCGGATCAGACCATCGGCATAGCCGCCAGCGACGGTGGCAATCCGGCTGGGGCGATCCGCGATCCAGGTGTTGCCGTAGCCCACGCTTTCGCCGGCCGCAACGTCGCGCACCTGGATGACGGGCAGGTCCAGCGCCACCACCGGGTGCGCATCGACGAAGGGCAGGCCACCATACAGGCCAACGCCCGGGCGGGTCATGTCGAAGTGATAGGCCTCGCCCATCAACGTGCCGCCCGTGGCGGCAAGCGAACGGGGAATGTCCAGCCCGTCGGTCATGGCGCGGAATTCCGACAGTTGCCGTGCGTTCATCGGGTGATCCGGCACGTCCGCGCAGGCCAGGTGCGACATCAGCAGCACCGGTTGCTGCGCGATGGCGATGTCACGGACAGCGGACCATTCGGCAGGTTCCATTCCAAGCCGGTTCATGCCGGTATCCAACTGAATGCCGAAGGGCGCGCCCGGCAGCGCCTCCACATGGCGCAGCATCTGGTCCACGGAATTCAGCAAGGGGGTCAGCCCGGCCTCGGCTACTTGTGGCGTGTCGCCCTCCATGTGGCCGGAAAAGACCATGATATCGGGGCCTTGCCCCAGGTGCGCCCGCAACTGCGCGCCTTCCTGCGCCGTGGCGACGAAAAAGTGTCGCGCCCCGGCCCGGGCCAGCGCCTGCGCCACGTGGCCTGCATCCAGCCCATAGCCGTCGGCCTTGACCACGGCACCGGTGCCACATGCGCTCATGGCGTTCAGCGCCTGCCAGTTGCGCACGACGGCAGTCAGATCGATGGTAAGCGTCGCTGATGTCATGACGCTGCTTTTGACATTCAACGCCCCGTGGTGAAAGGGGAAAAAGTGCGTGTGCCAAGGTATGGAATACCCGGCTTGTGATGCACAGGCCCGTGATGATCTATGACCGCAATACGAGGAGGGACAGTATGGGGTTGATCCGCAAACTGGTGGCAGAGTTCGAGCGGCCACGGGAAAGGCGCCAATTTGGCAGCGGCTGGATTTCGGGTACGTTGTCGATCCTGGCAGGGCTTGCCGGGCTGGCGATCATCCTGATCCGTTTCTTTCCCGAAACCTTCACCATGCCGGAACTGCAGGTGATCCATGACAGTGGCTATGTGACTTTCGGACTGCGTGCGATCCTGTTGGCGGGCTATGCGCTGGCGCTGTTGAGTGTGATGTTGTGTCGGCGCAAGCTTCTGGGCTGGACGGGCCTTGCGCTGGTGGTGCTGGCGTCGCTCCTCGGCACGGCCGAGCCGAACGCGGTGGGGGCGGCGCGCCAGCCGCTGTATTTCGGACTGGACTATTTCATCGTCAATATCCTGATTGTGGGGCTGCTGTTTGTTCCGATCGAACGGTTCTTTCCCCACCGGGCCGAACAGACGGTGTTCCGGACGGAATGGCGCGAAGACGTGTTTTACTACCTGATCAGTTCCATGCTGGTGCAGGTGCTGTCCTTTCTGGCCATGGCACCCAGCAACGTGATGTCTGGCTGGTTCGATTTCACAGGCACTGCGGAAATCATCGCGATGATCCCGTTCTGGGGGCAGGTGGTGATCATCATGTTTGCCACGGATTTCGTGCAGTACTGGGTCCACCGGGCGTTTCATACGGTGCCCGTCCTGTGGCGGTTCCACAGCATCCACCATTCGCCCAAACAGCTGGATTGGCTGGCCAGCGGGCGGATGCATTTCATGGAAATCGCGGTGCTGCGCGGGCTGACGGCGGTGCCCATGTTCACGCTTGGCTTCGATCCGGCGGCGATCCAGACCTACCTGCTGATCGTCTACTTCTATTCGACCTTCATCCACGCGAACCTCAGTTGGCATTTCGGCTGGCTGGAACGGTTTCTCGTGACACCGCGTTTTCACCATTGGCATCACGGCAGCGACCGGGCGGCGATCGACATCAATTATGCCACGCACTTCCCGATCTTCGACTTCCTGTTCGGCACGCATCACCTGCCGGAAAGGGACTGGCCGGACAGCTACGGCGTGGTGGGCGATGACGTGCCGCGGGGCTACTGGCGGCAGTTCCTGCACCCGTTCCGGCGCAAACGGGCCTAGGGCTCGGCAAAGATGGCGCGGTTGCGCTCCCATATCTCCTCGCCGATTAGGCAGTTATAGGGGCCAGGAGCCTGCGCCCTGTAGATCCGTTGAGAAATGCCCGCGATTTCCAGCACCAGCTTGCGGCGCACCGCGGCCTCGAATTCCGCCCAGTCGGTGACCGGCACGACAAAGGCGCCGACGCCCCCGATCACGCAGGCGGTGTAATAGGCGTCCAGATCATCGATGTCCCAGCGCGAAAACAGGCTGTCATCGCGCGTCATCAGGGGCAGGCCGTTGATGGTGATGCCGCGGGCCAATGCACGGTCGCGGGCCTGGGTCACCGGTCCGCCCACGTTGTTGGGGCCATCGCCGGACACGTCGATGACCCTGCGCCACGCATCGAACCTGTTGGCGTCGATGGAGCCCACGGCATAATCCAGCGCGCCCGAGATCGAAGTGCGGCGCAACCCGTCGTCGAACCGGGCGGTCAGGCGGGCAGCCACATCGGCGCTGTCGGCGGCGGTCTCCACCAGTGTCCATGGCACCACGATGCGCTGATCCTGGACACCGGCCCATTCCACATAGGTCAGCGCGATGCGGCCCAGGGGCCCACCGGCAATGGCGGCCTGAACCTCGTCACTGATCAGGGCCGCCGCATAGCCGCGGCGCTGGATCTCCAACTCGAACGGTTGCATCGACCGCGACACGTCGACGGCCAGAAACAGCTCCACATCGACCTCGACCCGCTCTTCGGCCCGGGCAGGCAGCGCAAGACATAGCAAAAGCAGAAAAACACGCATGCCGCCATCAGACTGCGGCACTGGTCGGCTGTCCAGTCACATCCCGGACAGCACAGGTTTCTTCTGACCCGAAATACCACGGGGGAGGCGCGTCAGCGCCGGGGGCAGCGCCCCCCAAAATTCTTTCTTCAAGAATTTGGCGTGGCTCAGAATTCCCGGTCGCCACCGCCGCCCTGCTGCCAGGGCTGGACCAGGTTGCCGAAACGGGTAAAGCGGCCTTCAAAGCTCAGGTCGACGGTGCCGATGGGCCCGTGCCGCTGCTTGCCGATGATGACCTCGGCCCGGCCGTGCAGGCGCTCCATCTCTTCCTGCCACTTGGCCATGCCTTCCAGATCGTGATCCCCGGGTTTTTCGCGTTCCTTGTAGTATTCCTCGCGGAACACGAACATCACCACGTCGGCGTCCTGCTCGATCGATCCCGATTCCCGCAGGTCCGACAGTTGCGGGCGCTTGTCCTCGCGGCTTTCGACTTGGCGCGAAAGCTGGGACAGGGCCAGCACGGGGATGTTCAGTTCCTTGGCGATGGCCTTGAGGCCCATGGAAATCTCGGCGATTTCCTGCACCCGGTTGTCGGCCCCGCCGCGCACAAGCTGTAGGTAGTCCACGATCAGCAGGTCCAGACCATGGGTCCGTTTCAGCCGCCGCGCGCGGGCGGCAAGCTGGGCAATCGGGATGGCGGGCGTGTCGTCGATATAAAGCGGGCAGGCTTCGAGCTGTTTGGCGGCGTCGACAAAGCGGCGGAATTCACCTTCGGTCATGTCGCCGCGGCGGATCTGTTCACTGGGCACTTCGGCGGCCTCTGACAGGATCCGGGCGGCCAGCTGCTCGGCGCTCATCTCGAGGCTGTAAAAGCCCACGACACCGCCCTCGATCGCACCTTCGGAGCCGTCGGGCTTGATACCCTTCTTGTAGGCTTTGGCGATGTTGAAGGCGATGTTGGTGGCCAGCGACGTCTTGCCCATCGACGGACGACCCGCAAGGATCAGCAGGTCGGACGAATGCAGGCCTCCCAGTTTCTTGTCCATGTCGATCAGGCCGGTCGATACGCCGGCAAGGCCGCCTTCGCGCTGATAGGCGGCATTGGCGACGTTCACGGCGTCTGTGACGGCCTTGAGAAAGCTCTGGAAACCACCCTCGGACGTGCCCTGTTCAGCCAGCTTGTAAAGCGCCTGCTCGGCCTCGACGATCTGTTCCTTGGGCTCGCTCTTCACATCGACCTTGGCCGCCTTGGCGCTGATGTCGCGACCCAGCTGGATCAGGTCGCGGCGCACGGCAAGATCATAGATCATCTGCGCGTAGTCACGTACCGCAAAGGCGCTGATCGCGGCCCCCGCCAGCCGGGCCAGGTAGGCCGGGCCGCCCAGTTCCTTCAGCCCTTCGTCATCCTCCATGAACGCCTTGAGCGTTACCGGGCTGGCCAGGTTGTTCTTGGCGATGCGCGCCGCGGCAATGTCGAAGATGCGCGCGTGCACCGGGTCATAGAAGTGGTTTGGCCCGATGATCGCGGCGACGCGGTCATAGACGTCATTGTTGGTCAGGATCGCGCCCAGCAACTGCTGCTCGGCCTCGATGGAATGGGGCATGGTTTCGGCGTCTTGTACCGCCACGCCGGTTGGATTGATTGCCGCAATCTCGTTCATAGCCCTGCTGCCCCATTCCCTGCTCGGTGTTCCGATGTCCCCCGGTGACGGTGCGGGTGTCACATCGGGTGGCGGGGAGCCATCGGGAAATAATCGTGGATAAACCTGTGGGTAACTCTGTCCACCCCAAACCGTATTCCCATATCTCGTGGTCGCATATCACAAAGCCACGAGATATTCGAGAGGGCGCTTCATCGAATCGTTATATGCACAGGCCGTCCACATCTGTGCTGTCCACAGATTCCTTGGCTTTGCCCACAGCTTGTCCCCAGTGTGTCAGGGCTGCCTGACGGACATGTGCGGAACATGCGCGGCCGTCCGGTCAGGAGCGTGCAGCTTGCCACGCGCGCGGGTCATCCAGAAACGCCTCGACCCCCGACAGGGTCCCGTCGTCAAAGGCGCCGCTTGCCCGCGCTTCAGCCAGCACGTCCCACCAGGTACACAGGTGGTGCAACTGCACGCCGTGATCGCCCAGCGTCTTTTCCGTTTCGGGGAAAATGTCATAGTAAAAGATCACCGCCGTGTGCCCGCAGGTCGCCCCGGTGTCGCGGATCGCATCCACAAAGCTGAGTTTCGAACCGCCATCGGTGGTCAGATCCTCCACCAGCAGCACGCGCTGGCCTTCGGTCATCTCGCCTTCGATCCGGGCATTCTTGCCATAGCCCTTGGGTTTCTTGCGCACGTAGGTCATGGGCAGCGCCATGCGTTCGGCCACGAGTGCGGCAAAGGGGATGCCCGCCGTTTCGCCGCCCGCGATGTTGTCGAAGGCCTCGAACCCCGCGTTGCGCATCACCGTCACCGTCAGGAAATCCATCAGCGTCGACCGGATACGCGGGTGCGAGATCAGCTTGCGGCAATCGATATAGGTGGGCGAGGGCAGGCCCGAGGCCAATGTGAACGGTTCGGCCGCATTGAAGTGCACGGCCTTGATTTCGAGCAACATGCGAGCGGTCAAGCGGGCCATTTCGGCGGCGTCGGGGTAGCTGGTTGGGATCATGGTGCTGTGCTTTCGGCTGGTGCGCCTGTGGAGGGTGCGGGAGCCTCCGGCGGGAGTTTATCTGGCGAGATGAAGGGGGATCAGGTCACGCTCCAGTTCAACGGAACGCCCGGGTCGAAGACCGTGACGGGGCCGTCTTCGGTATCGATCCGTGCGGGGATCCGGGGGCTGGTTTTGGAGAGCGTTGTGGTGGCCGTGTTCACGGGCAGGCCGTAGAAGGCGGGGCCGTTTTGGCTGGTGAAGGCGGCGAGGTTGTCCAGCGCGTCTTCCTCCTCGAACACCTGTGCGAGGATGGGCAGCGTGTTGGGTGCGGTGAAGCAGCCCGCGCAGCCGCAGGGTTGCAGTTTCGCCGGGTCGGTGTGCGGCGCGCTGTCGGTGCCGAGGAAAAAACGTGTATCGCCGCCGGTCGCGGCCCTGCGCAAGGCCAGCCTGTGTGTTTCGCGTTTCGCCACAGGCAGGCAGTAGTAGTGTGGCCTGATCCCGCCTGCGAGGATATGGTTGCGGTTGATCACGAGGTGATGCGTTGTGATCGTGGCCCCCAGCGTGTCGTCCTGTGCCAGTGCATAGTCCACGGCGTCGGACGTGGTGATGTGTTCCATGACCACCCGCAGCCCGGGCGTGCGTTTGCGCAGCGGGTCGAGCACGCGGTCGATGAACACCGCTTCGCGGTCGAAGATGTCGATGTCGCTGTCCGTCACCTCGCCGTGGACGCAGAGCGGAAGGCCGATCCTGGCCATGCGGTCGAGGACGCCCTGTACCTTGGAGAAATCCGTGACGCCGGAGGCGGAGTTGGTGGTGGCACCTGCGGGATACAGCTTGACCGCCTTGACCAGACCGTTGGCATGGGCTGCGGCCACATCGTCGGCGTCCGTGTCCTCGGTCAGATACAGCGTCATCAGCGGCTCGAAATCCATGCCGTCGGGCAGGGCGGCCATGATCCGGTCACGGTAGGCGGCGGCCTGCGCGCCCGTCACCACCGGCGGCACGAGGTTGGGCATGATGATGGCGCGGGCAAAGTCGCGTGCGGTCCAGGGCAGCACGGCACGCAGCATGGCACCATCACGCAAGTGCAGGTGCCAATCGTCGGGGCGGGGGATTGTGATCGACGTCATGGCCGCCCGTTAACACGGGCCGGGCAGGCGTTAAAGGGTCGGCGCGTCCGGGTCCGTTTCGGCCAGCCGGCGCTTGGCCTCGATCTCGGACAGGCGGCGCTGAAAGCGCGGGGCCTTCATGCGGCTGGTGACGTTGCGGGCCATCATATATGTCAATTCTTCGCGGTCCTGTGCATCAAGCGCGGCCATCACCCGGCGCAGGTACGCGGGATAGCGGCGGCGGTTGCGATAGGCGCGGGCAAAGACATCTTCGTCCAGCGTGCCGTTGGCGGCCTGTTCCAGCAGCGGCTTGAGCACGCGCATTTCCATCAGGTCGCCCTGGATCGCGTCGCCCATGTGACGCAGGCGCAGTTTCGTCACGCCGGGACGCGTGAACAGGGCCGCATGCATCGCGTCCAGTGTTTCGGCCGGGTCGTACAGGACAAAGGCCTGATCACAGGCGTCCAGCATGTCGGGCGCATAGCCATAGCGCGTGGTAAAGTCGGTGCGGCGCATATCGGTGAACCGGTCGTCCCATTCGGTCACGCGCGGGTCCAGCGTGGCCTGCGGCTGGATCGCCACAACGCGCGCGCCCGGGGCGGCCACGGAATAGGCGGCGGCGGCATAGCCACACGGACCGGCACCGTAGAACAGGATCTGTTCGTAATCGTCAAAGAAGCCGTCATCGATCAGCGTGTCGAACAGGCCGTAGATATGGCTGTCGCGGAACCACGTATCGCCGTCGGAGGCCACGCACAGGTGCGACCAGCCGTGTTCGCGCACCATCGACCAACCCAGCGGCTCGGCGTTGTCGGACAGGGCGCGCATACCCTGGATGGTTTCGAAGGTGACGATCAGCGTGTCGCTGCCCGAGACATGGGCGGCGAAATGGCGCTTGCCCAGCGGCTTGAAGAACCCGTGCGCTTCGGCCACGCCTGCAAGCCTGGTCAGCCAACCGCCCTTGGGCAGATCGGCCAGATCCGGGTCGAATCCTTGAACGTCATCCTGCATCGCTTTGTCCTCATGCCCCGCTTGCACCCGCGGGTTTGGCACCGTTATCCCGGTGTATTTGGGCAGAAATGAGGAAAGTTTTAGGGGTTACTGTGCCGTGTCGCCTTGGGGTTTGCGGCCCAGATTGGCGTAGCGCACCATGAATTGCGCCGCCTTTCGCGTAACGGGGCGCGTGGGCGGGGCCATCAGCAAACGGCCGAACAGGGCGCGAAACGGTTCTTGTTGCATCAGCTGGTCAAACCGTCGCGCGCGCCAGTGCACGGCGGCGTCATGCAGGTCGGCCAGCATCGCATCGCTGCGCAAATCGGCCAGCAGCGCATCGCGCGCCATATCATAGCGGCGGATCGTGTTGTCGCGGTCGGTGTTGAAGTTCCGTTCTACCCAGTAGTCGAGGCCCAGCATGTCGTCCGAATGCACCGCGCGGCCACGATCGGCCTTGAGCACGTAATTCTCCATGGCACCCAGCGGGTAGTGGTTGAGCTGTGCAAGCCCGTAGTTGGGCCGCCCGAAGGTGGAAAAAATGCGCCGGGTCTTGAACTGGTCATCCAGAGCCCGGCCATGGCTGTCGTACCATTTGGCGCGTCCCAGCCGTTCCTCGACCGGGCTGCGGGGCCGGTGCACGCCGGGTTTGCGGTACGTGCCGTCGTTGCGGTACAGCGTCTTGAACATCGACGCGCGCCACGGCCAGTGCAGGATTTCGGGGGCCGCCATGGGAAAGGTCTCGGTGATTGGCTGGTCGATGTGACGGACTTGCCCGTGATTGCCGAACAGCCGCCATGTCAGCGTGATGGCCGTCGCGTCGGGCAGCGCGGCGTGCAGCGCCGACAAAGTACCGTCGCCGGTGTGGATGTTGACGAATTCGTCGATGTCGAGGGGCAGGATCCATTCCGCCCCTTTCACCTGCTGCATCTTGGCCGCCGTTTTCAACGCGGTGAACTGGATGCCGCCCTTGTCATAGGGGCCTTCGTTGCGCAGATGGGTCAGCCAGCCAAGCTGTGCCAGCCGATCCAGCATGTCATCGGTGCCATCGTCACAGTCATTTGAAAAGATGAGGAAATCCTCGAACCCAACGGCGCGGTGATGGGCCAGCCATTCCAGCAGGAACGCCCCTTCGTTGCGGACCGTGAGCAGGGCCAGATGTGTCACGCGGCGGTGAAACCCACGATGCGGGCCGCGCTGAGGGCAGGAGCATATGCCAGACCCGCCTTGCCCAAGGCATCGAACACGGTGCGGATGCCGTCGTGGCCGATATGGCCCGGATGCAGTTTCACGATCACGGCGCGCACGCCCTTGAGGGTGATGCCGTCCAGCAGGTCGGCCTCGCCCCCCTCGATATCGCACAAGATCACTGTGGGCTTCACGGCACCCAGCACGGTCTTGACGTTATGCATCTCGACCTTGACCTCCTGGGTGGCGGCGTCTTCGTCCCTTTGCAGGGAGGACGCGGCAAAGGGCGCGCGGATGTAGAAGGGAACGCTGGATTTGCGTTTGCCCAAGACGCCGTGGGTCAACGTGACGTTTTTGATGCCGTTGGTGGCCAGCATCGCATCGGCATAGGTCAGCAGCCGCGCGTTACCGTCATAGCCGTGGATGTGTTCGACCTTGCGGCGGTTGGCGATCAACCCGGTGGTAAAACCGAGCCCGCAGCCCAGATCGAGAACCGTGTCGCCCTCGCGCGTTGCTTTCAGGGCGGCAGCGGCCATGTCCCGCTCGTAGTCTCCGGACCTGAGCAGGCCCCGGACCTTGCCGGTCAAATAGGTGCCATCCTTGGGGAATTTCAGCCCGCGGGATTTGATATACCCGGTGGGGTCAATGGTTTGGCTGCCGTCCATCTCAGCTCTCCATATCTAGGGCGAGGGCATAGGCCACCCGCTCGGTCTCGGTCAGTTTGACCTTGAGGGCCTGATCGTACAGGTCCTTGAATTCCGGGTTGGCGTGAAGCTCATCTGCCTTGGCACGGTGCCATTTCAGCCCGTGTTCGTGCCAACCGCGCAACGTCTGGTCCGTCATCAGCCGGTCGTATTCAGCGCGCAGGCGGGGCAGGTTGCGCTTGATCGTGATGTCGCGGAAATCGGACCAGTCCATGCGGATCCAGTAGTTGATGCCGATGGACCGGTCCACGTGCAGCGCGCGGCCCCTCTGCCGCTTGATCAGAAAGGATTCCGCACTGCGCAGGGCGTAGTGGTTGAGTTGCAGCAGGTCGTAGCCGATTGACTTTTTCGAACTTCTCCACCCATTTTCGGCGGCTTCCCCGGTCATGTCCTTGCCGGAACCATTCACCCAGCGCACATTCGACTTCTTTCCGGGCTTCAGCTTGTTGGGGCGGTGGCAGCTGATCTTCTCATAGGCGCCGATGTTCTTGAACATGGTCTTGAAGCCCCAGACCGTGTGCGGTTTGGGGCAGTACTTCGGGGCGCAGTGGTCGAACTGATCGATAACGAGTTCATCGGCAAGATCGGTCACGCCGTTATGGCCGAACAGCCGCCATGTCATTGCGACGTTGGTGGCGTCAGGCACCGCCTCAAAGAAGTCGTGCAGCGTGCCGTTGCCTGTGCGCACGTTCATGAATTCGTCCACATCGATGTGGATGATCCATTCGGCATCCCGGATCAGCGGTTCCCTGAGCGACTGGTTCAGCGCGTATTGCTGGGGCGAATTGCCTTTCCAGTTGTCGTTGTTGCGGTGCTGCAGCACGCCCATCTCTTGCAACCGGTCCAGGATTTCAGTCGTGCCGTCCTCGCAGCCGTTGGTGTAGATCAGGAAATTGTCCACGCCGATGGCGCGATGATAGGCGACCCATTCGACGATATAGGGGGCTTCGTTCTTCATACATCCGACGATGACGTTGCCGCTGTTGCCCCTGGGCAGGTCACGCGGCGGCACCGCGTCATAGGCGGCGGCAAGCTGTTCCTCGTCCACGGCGCCCAACTTGTTGTGCGGGGCAAAGGACGACGTGCGCAGCTTTTCGAAGTTCTGCACCGCCAGCGGCGGCATGATTTTCCTCGCCGTGTCGGACAGGCCGTTGGCTTGGGTCTTGGCCGCCTCGGGCACCTTGGTGCCGTTCAGGCGGGCCAGGTCCGCGGCCTTGCCCTTGCGTTCCTGTTTGGTCGCCTTGTCGATCCGCCACATGAAGCCCAGCAGATATTGCGAGGCGCGAAACCCAAGCGTCGGGTCCGCTTCGGTCCACGCTTTCTTGGCCCGGGGGGCTTTCAACGTGTCCTTGGGCAGCTTGTGCGCCTTGGTCAGCGCCGCGTTCCGATCCTTGAACGTCTTTGAGATCGCACCAAGCGTCGCAGGATCAATCGGGTCCCCGTCCACCCTGATTTCATTGACGAAAGACCGCCACAACTGCCGGGGCAGGATGCGTTTCCTGGATTTCAGCACCTGGAGGATCAGGTCATTCAATTGACGCCCGCGCGCCAGCCACGCGGCAGCTGGCACGCCGCCAGCCTCAATCGCCGTGGCCTTGCCGATGGTGGGCTTGATCTGGAACGCTTCGCGCAGTTCTTCGGTGACCTTTTCGGATGCGAACCGCTCTGCGTCATAGGCGCGGAAAGTCAGCGCGCCATCCCCGAACACCCCGTTCCAGTGCTTTTCGAGCGCGGCGAAGTCCAGCCAGAAGGGCGCGGCCTGCGATTCAATGAACACGCCGGCCTGCGGGTCGATCCTTGGGGCGCTGGCCAGTGCGTCCTGCCACCACGACGTGGACCCCGCCAGCGCCAGTTCCTGATCCAGAGACGTGCCGCGCCCCTCGAGGATCTGTTCGGCATAGATCCGCGTCATCAGCTGCGCCTGCTCGTCGATGTGGGCGACGATGCGAATATCGTCCGACAGCGGCGTCAGCAGGGCATGCAACCGCTCAAGTTCCGATCGGGATGCCAGCGAACAGCCCAGTTGCGACGCCGACAGGATCAGGTGATCGGGCGAAAACTGCGCGACCTCCTTGGCCAGATCGGCGGCCACCGTGTCATGCAGCACTTTTTGCTTGTCGCCGGTGATATAGCCGCGGTTGTAGCGCAGCGGGTCCACGTGGTCGGGGTCGGTGACGGCCATGTAAAGGCGCGTGTGGTTCTTGTTGCCGGGGCTTCGGGCATACAGCACACCCTTGGCCGCCATCTGGTCGCGCTTCGCGGCCAGCACGTCTTGCAGACGGTCCGCGCCCACCTGCTCCAACCCGATATGCAGGTGGATCTTCATCACGCAACCTCATTCAACTTGTTCACATTCGCCTTGCCCCACCAGTTCACGGGCAGTTCCAGAAAGCCGCTGATCAGGTCTCGGGCGGTGGGGTCGGCCACGTCGTATTGCAGGAAATCGTCGTCATCGCCAAAGAGGGCGCGCAGATGGGCATAGTGCCCTTCGATCCACGCGATGCGCTGGGCGCTTGTCTCTCCATACCCTTCGGGCAGGCCGGGCACGTTCGCGGCCGGCAGCCGCGCGGTGCCCAGATCGGACCAGGCCAGCATGCTTTGCGAGATTGCAAAGGGATCGCGGGACGAGGCGAGGAACTTGACCCCCGGATGATGCTGCCGGATCGCATCGATCAGCGCGAAATCCATCTGCGGCCACAGCGACCGCCCTTCGCGCAGCACGCTCATTTCGCTGACGGCATCGAATTCGCCCAGATACGCGCCGGGATCGCCCGTCTCGTAGAACCCTTGGTACAGCAGATCGGCCACAAAAGCCCCGTGCAGGTCGGGTTTTTGGGTCTGTTTGGCGCGGATGCGGTGATCGGCCGTTTTCAGGCCCGCACGGCGCAGGGCGCGCGCCAGTGTCGTGGTGCCGGTTTTCGGCAAACCCAGGTTCACGACTTTCAGCGTCATGCCGCGGGCTCCATCAGGCCCAGTTCGATCAGCATCGCCTCTTCCTGTGGCGGCAGGGTAGAGGCCGCGCGCAGTTGTTCCTGCATTTGCCTGTATTCGGGCTGTTTCAGCAACGCGTCCCGTTTGGCGATGTGGGCGGCAACGGCAGCCTCGTGCAGGGCTCTGATCTCCTTGTCTTTTTTCAGATCGTTCAGGGCCGCCTTCAGATCAGGCAAATAGCGCTGAATGCTGGGATCGTGCCAGGCCGGGTCGTTGCGTTCGCGCCAATACGTGTCGTCAAAGGCGCGGTGTTCGCGATTCACGTCGCCGCGGTCGTTCTTGACCAGGTAGCTGTCAAGCGAGCGCAGGGCATAGTGGTTCAGCGTTGCAAAAGCGCGCGCGCCCTGGGCGGGAAAACGGCGGATGCGGCGGGGATTGGCGGCGACCAGAAACTTGTGCGGCACCTTGCGGCCCGACCCATCGGTCCATTCCGGGCGCGCCTTCCCCTTTTGGAACGGGCGGTGCGCGCCATAGTATTGCAGGGGAAAGTCGTGGCGGACCAGCGACTTGACCTCGATCGCGGCCTCGCCGCACCACAGGTCCGGATTGTGGGACCGAGAAAACTGTTCGATCACCGGCTTGTCCTCGTAATCCTCGACCCCGTCATTGGCAAAGAACTGGAATGTCACGGATATCGCCTGCGGATCGCCACAGGCGTCGATCAGGGCAGGGATCGTATGATCGCCCACATGGATGTTCAGAAACTCATCCACATCGGCGACCCAGACCCAGTCGGCGTGGGTGACGATGTCCTGTTTGCGCGCGTCCTTCAGCGCTTCCATCTGGTAATTGCGCCCCTCTGCCGGATTCGGCAGATGCTGGCACAGGCCACGTGCTGCCAGCGCATCCAGCAGCGTGTCGGTGCCGTCGTCGCAATCGTTGGAATAAAAAAGGTGGTCGGTGACGCCAATCAGCCGGTTGAAGGCGATCCATTCCAACAGGAACGGCCCCTCGTTCTTGACGCAGGTCACAGCGGTTATGCGCATCAATCGCCCGCCCCATGGGTAAAAGTCATCTGCCAACCGCCTTGCCGGGTGCCGGTGCATTTTGCCCGGAAACCTCTTTTTCTGCTGTTAACACCATGCCATTTCGCACGAATCACGTCAACGGATACGCCTTTAGGACACCTTGACGCCGCGTGTGGGTGATGCACGTTGGACGCAAGGGAGGACGCGCATGCCGGAACTCAAGACAATCGACGCGGTGCAGGAGATGCTGGCCGCGCAGGGCTATGTCTGCGACAGGGCGCTTGGCACGGTGGTGTTTCTGAGCCTGACGCTGGGCCGCCCGCTTTTCCTTGAGGGCGAAGCAGGCGTCGGCAAGACCGAGATCGCCAAGGCGCTGGCCGCCGGGCTGGGCCGCCGTTTGATCCGCTTGCAGTGTTACGAAGGGCTCGATGCGTCCTCGGCTGTCTACGAATGGAACTTTCCGGCGCAGATGGTGGCGATCCGCACGGCCGAAGCCGCGGGCGACGCGGACCGGGCGGCGCTGAAAGCGGAACTGTTTTCGGATGAATACCTGATCGAACGGCCCTTGCTGGATGCGATGCGCCCCGATGAAAACGGCGCGCCTGTGCTGCTGATTGATGAATTGGACCGTACCGACGAGCCGTTCGAGGCGTTCCTGCTGGAGGCGCTGAGCGATTTTCAGGTGACGATCCCGGAACTGGGCACGGTCGCCGCACCCGAACCGCCTGTCGTCATCCTGACCTCGAACCGCACCCGCGAGGTGCATGACGCGCTGAAACGGCGGTGCCTGTATCACTGGGTGGATTATCCCGATTTCGACCGCGAGATGGAGATCCTGAACGCCCGCGCTCCCGAAGCGGCCGATACGCTCAGCCGTGAGGTTGTCGCCTTTGTCCAGCGGCTGCGGACCGAGGATCTGTTCAAGAAACCGGGCGTTGCCGAAACCATCGACTGGGCCAAGTGCCTGCTGGCGCTGGACGTGCTGACCCTCAGCCCAGAAGTCATCGCGGACACGCTTGGTGCAATCCTGAAATACCAGGACGACATCCAGAAGCTGCAGGGATCCGAAGCCAAGCGCCTGCTGGACGAGGCACGGTCCTCGCTCGAGCCGGCCTGACCCGTCTCTGTTCCAAAAAATCCCGGGGGTCCGGGGGCTGGCCCCCGGTTCTGACAGATGCCTGAATACGTCCCGCTCGAACTGCCTGAAAACCCAAGGCTTGCAGGTAACATCACCCATTTCGCCCGCGCCTTGCGCCGGGCGGGACTGCCCATTGGCACGGGCCGGGTGATTGACGCGATCGAGGCGGTAACGGCCGCCGGGTTCACCGAAAAGCGGGATTTTTACTGGACGCTGCACGCCTGTTTTGTTTCGAAACCCGAGCATCGGACGGTGTTTGCGCAGGTGTTTCGCCTGTATTGGCGCGATCCGCGGTATCTGGAGCATATGATGGCCGCGATGCTGCCTGCGGTGCGCGGCGTACAGGAAGACCGCGGTGCGCGGGCCGCCGAGAAGCGCGCAGCGGAGGCGCTGCTGGACGGCGCTGGTATGCCCGACGATCTGGACGTGCCCGAGGAGGAGGGCGGGACCGAGATCGAGATCGATGCCACCCTGACCATGAGCCAGGAAGAGCGGCTCAAGACCCTCGATTTCGAACAGATGAGCACAGCCGAGATGGCGCAGGCCAAGGCGATGCTGGCCCGCATGTCGCTGCCGGTCGATCCGATCCCGGCACGGCGCAGTCGCGCGGCCAGCCAGGGCCGGATCGACGCCCGTGCCACGCTGCGCGCTGCCATGCGCAAGGGGGGCGAGCTGCATGACCTGCGGCTCAGGACACCCCGGGTCCGCTATCCGAACCTTGTGGTACTTTGCGATATTTCCGGTTCCATGAGCCAGTATTCCCGTGTCGTGCTGCATTTCCTGCATGCGGTGTCGAATGCCAAGGGGGCCGGATGGGCCAAGGTGCATGCGTTTACCTTTGGCACGCGGCTGACCAATATCACCCGCCATCTGGCGCATCGGGACGTGGATGCGGCGCTCAAGGCGGCAGGGGCGGAAGCGCAGGACTGGGAAGGGGGCACGCGGATCGGGGCGTGCCTTGAGGCCTTCAACCGAGACTGGTCGCGCCGGGTGCTGGGGCAGGGGGCGGTGGTGTTGCTGATCACGGACGGGCTGGACCGGGATCACCCGGATGCGCTGGCCCGCCAGATGGAGCGGGTGCACCTGTCGGCCCGGCGGCTAATCTGGATCAACCCGTTGCTGCGCTGGGAAGATTTCGCCCCCAAGGCGCGTGGCATTGCCGCGATGTTGCCCCATGTGGACGCGTTTCGCGCAGGCCATTCGATCGCATCGTTGGAAGACCTGGCGCGCGTTATCTCGAAACGCGACGACGTGGGCGACAGGGATCGACTGCTGGCGCTGCTTTAGGTCGTCGGGCGGCTCTGTTTGCCGTGCGGCAAAGGCGCCCGCCCGCCGACCCGACTATGCAAACGTGGCGGCGAAACTGCTGCGGTATGTTGCCGACAGTTCGGCAAGCGTGGCACTTGACGTGTTGCAGAACCAGACCGTGTCGGAGGTGAACTTGCCCACCGACTGGATCGGCACACCGGCTTGTCCGGCGGCGATCATCAGCGCCTCGGCCTTGTCGAAGCTACAGGCGATCAGGTAGCGGGCCTGGTCTTCGCCGAACAGGAACGGCGTGTCGTCGCTGTCCAGCCAGACGCCGACGCCCGCGGCCTCGGCCAGTTCGAACGCTGCCAGTGCCAGCCCTCCGTCGCTGATGTCGGTGCAGGCGGTGATCAGGTGGCGGTTGTCACGGATGAAGTTGCCGTGTTTGCGCTCCGTGTCCAGATCGACGGGCGGGGCGTCGCCCTCGACCCGGCCGAAGACTTCGGCCAGCAGGGCGGATTGGCCCAGATGCCCGGTGGTTTCGCCCACCAGCAGCGCCACGTGGCCGTCCCGCACGTCGCAGCCGATGATGTCATTGTGGCTGTCGATCAGCCCCACGGCACCGATGGTCGGCGTGGGCAGGATCGCGGCACCGTCGGTTTCGTTGTACAGCGACACGTTGCCCGACACGATCGGCATATCCAGCGCGGCACAGGCCTGTCCGATGCCGTCGAGCGCCCCCACGAACTGGCCCATGATGGCGGGTTTTTCCGGGTTGCCGAAGTTCAGGTTGTCAGTGGTGGCCAGCGGTCTCGCGCCGACGGCGGTCAGGTTGCGGTAGGCTTCGGCCACCGCCTGTTTGCCGCCCTCGACCGGGTTCGCGGCGACGTAGCGCGGCGTGACGTCCGAGGTAAAGGCCAGCGCCTTGTCGGTGCCGTGCACCCGCATGATCCCTGCGCCAAGGCCCGGCAGGCGGGCCGTGTCGGCCATGACCATGGTGTCGTACTGTTCGTACACCCATTGCTTGGCCGCGTAGTTCGGGCTGGCCAGCAGCGCGCGCAGACCGTCGACCGGATCGACGCCAGGCACGTCGCCGAGCGGTTCCGCGGGCGGGGTGGGTTCCCAGGGCCGGTCGTATTCGGGGGCCTCGGACGACAGTTTCGACAGCGGCAGGTCGGCTTTGACTTCGCCATTGTGCATGATCAGGAAACGATCTTCGGGGATTGTTTCCCCGACGATGGCAAAGTCGAGGTCCCATTTATCGAACACGGCCTTGGCCTCGGCCTCCAATTCGGGGCGCAGGACCATCAGCATCCGTTCCTGGCTTTCCGACAGCATCATCTCGTAGGCGGTCATGTTCTCTTCGCGGACCGGCACGTCTTCGAGGTTCAGCTTGACGCCAAGCCCGCCCTTGTCGCCCATTTCCACGGCCGAACAGGTCAGGCCCGCGGCCCCCATGTCCTGGATCGAGATCACGGCACCGGTTTGCATCAGCTCCAGCGTCGCCTCCATCAGGCGTTTTTCGGTAAATGGGTCGCCGACCTGCACGGTGGGGCGCTTTTCCTCGATCGTGTCGTCGAATTCGGCGGATGCCATGGTGGCACCGCCCACACCGTCGCGGCCTGTCTTGGCCCCCAGATACACCACCGGCATGCCGATGCCGGAGGCGGCGGAATAGAAAATCTTGTCCGCATCGGCCAGACCAGCGGCAAAGGCGTTCACGAGGCAGTTGCCGTTATAGGCCGGATCGAACCGCACTTCGCCGCCCGCGCAGGGCACGCCGAAGGCGTTGCCGTAGCCGCCGATGCCTTCGACCACGCCATGCACCAGTTGCCGGGTCTTGGGGTGGGACGGCGCGCCGAAGCTGAGCGCGTTCATCGACGCGATAGGCCGCGCGCCCATCGTGAACACGTCGCGCAGGATGCCGCCCACGCCGGTGGCCGCACCTTGATAAGGCTCGATATAGCTGGGGTGGTTGTGGCTTTCCATCTTGAACACCACGGCCTGACCGTCGCCGATGTCCACGACCCCTGCGTTTTCGCCGGGACCACAGATCACCTGCGGCCCGGTGGTGGGCAGCTTCTTGAGGTGGATCTTGGAGGATTTGTAGGAACAGTGTTCGTTCCACATGGCCGAGAAAATGCCCAATTCGGTAAAGGTCGGTGCGCGGCCGATGATCCCGAGGATGCGGTCGTATTCGTCGGGGCTGAGCCCGTGGCTGGCGATCAGGTCCTCGGTGATCTGTGGTTCTTGCATGTCTGTCCCCCGGCGGTTTGCGTCCTCTTAGTGCAGGTGGCACCGGGGGAAAAGGGGGCGTTGCGCGCGCGGGTCTCAGGGTTCCAGATCGTCAGGTCCCACGCGGTCCACGACAAAGACCATCGCGTTCAGGATTTCGCGTTCCTGCTGGCTGACGTGGTCGCTGTTCAACAGCGCCAGTATGGTGCTGCGTGTCGCAGGCCACCGTTCGAAAAAATCCAAAAGATCAATGAACTCGCCGCTGCTTGTCATGCCGGTCGTGCCTCTGGGTCAAATCGTGGAACAAGGCTAGCCGCCAAAGCCGTACACGCACCGTGAAAACGCTGTGAATGCCTTGGCGGTTGTGATGTCGGGTGTTAGCTTCGACCCCAAGGAGAAGGGGCAGATGCAAGGTTCGCTTGAAATCAGCTTGTTCGGGACCTGCAGCGTCAAGCTGACGGGTGACGCGCCAATGGAGGTGCGCGGCAGCAAGCACCGTGCCCTGATCTCGATCCTGGCGACAGCGCCGCTGGGGCGTCGCACGCGGACCTATCTGCAAAACACGCTGTGGGGCTATTCGGGCTATGACTGCGGTCACCAGAACCTGCGCCGCGCCCTGTCGGACCTGCGCAAGCTGTTCGGCCCGCAATTCGATGTGTTTTTCAACACGACGAATTCGGATGTGGAGCTGAACCTCGAACATGTCCGTTTTGTCGGGGACATGAATGCGGGCATGTTCCTTGAGGATCTGAACGTCGCGCAAAAGGATTTTCAGGACTGGGTGTCAAGCATTCGGGCCAATCCCGCGCAGATTGCCGGTCTTTACCGTTCGCCCGCGGCCGGGGCGGTCGGCAGGCCGCGTCCGCGAGTGATTGTCCTGCCGATGACGGCGCTGGGCAACGATCCGGTGCTGCGCGCGCTGGGCGACTGGGTGGGCGAACAGTGTTGCCGGATCCTGTCACGGTCCAAGCTGCTGACCGTCATTTCCCACCTTTCGGGCCGGGTCATGGCCCAAAAGCCGGTGATCGTGTCCGAAGTGCGCACCACGCTCGAAGTGGATTACCTGGCCGCCGGGTCGATCCGTCGGTCGGGCACGGGAATCGCCTGTGATGTGGATTTCATCGATGCCGGCAGCGGCGAGATCGTGTGGAGCCGCGAGATCCGCTGCGACGACGCCAACAACCTGGAAAAGCTGAATACCGAACTGAATGCCATCGCCCACTCGATGGCCCGGTCCATCGCCCATTCGGCGGTGGCCAGCGTAAAGGCACTGGCGATCAACGATGTGGCGGATCACAATCTGACCATAGCGGGTGCCACCCTGATGCACCGCCGCGCGATGCGCGATTTCCTGAAGTCCCGCGACTTTCTGGTCGAGGCGACCAAGCGCATGACCGGTGCCGCCGAGCCGATGACATGGTTGGCCAAGTGGTATGTGCTGAACGTGATGAAGGGGTATTCGATGGACCCCGGCCGCGACACGCAGATGGCGGTTGAATGTTGCGCCCGCGCGCTGGACATCGACCCCGACACCAGCCTGGGCCTGACCATCGACGGGTTCATCAACAACATCATGCTGCGCGATTTCGATACCGCCGCGCAGCGCTTTGATGGCGCGTTGGAAATCAATCCCAACGAAAGCCTTGCGTGGCTGCTCAAGGGGTCGCTGATGGCATTTACCGGCGATGGGTCTTCGGCCGTGGCCGCCACGATCAAGGCCCGCAGCCTGTCGCCCATCGATCCGTTTGGATATTATTACGACAGCCTTGCCAGTACGGCGCACCTGTCGGCGGAAAATTACGAACGTGCTCTCGAATATGCGGATCGGTCACTGGCTGTGAACGACCGGCATGTTTCGACGCACCGGGCCAAGATCGCCGCTTTGCATTTCCTCGATCGCGGGCAAGAGGCCCGGGAGGCGGCCAAGGCCTTTTTGCAGGTCGATCCGGATTTCAGCCTGGAACGCTACCGCATCACGCATCCGGTCACGGAACAGAAACTGGGCCGAAAGGTGATTGATGCCTTGCGCGCCAGCGGCGTCAACTGATTCAACAAAAGCATTCTTAAAGAAGGGTAGTCTCATGGGACAATACGGTGGTGTAGGGGGCGTCGGAGGCGTTGGCGGTGTCGGAGGCGTCGGCGGTGTGGGCGGCGTCGGCGGCGTTGGTGGGGTCGGCGGTGTCGGTGGCTTTGTCGGAATCGGCGGCTTTCTGGGTGCGCAGGACCCCGGCGGGTACAGCGCCACCACCACGGTCGGTTTGCAGACCACGGCAGAGGCACTGATGCATCTCAATGCCACGGGGCCCGCCACGGCCACAAACCCGCTGGCCTTCAACAACACGGTCAACAACGACCGTTGGGCGACGTGGGTGCGCGGGTCGCTTTATGTGTCGGAATTCCTGACGCGACTGGGCTATGACGTGGCCGACGATGGCACCGAAAAATCGGCTCGCGTGACCTTTGACGGGCGCGATCTGGTGCACCTCGTGCTGCCGTCGGACGCGCTGTTGGCGGAACAATGCACCATGGTCAACGATTATGCGGATCTTCGCACTGACCGCGGGGCCGAGATCACGTCGCAACTGGGCTTTCCCACCGAATACTTTGCCATGATCCTGGGCATGCATGCGGGCCAGCACGGGAATACGTTCGAGTTGATCACCGCAACCCAGGTGGCGGCGGCCCATGTGGCGATGATCCTGAAACACGCGCTGGCGGTGCGCCGCCCCGATCAGGTGGATGGCCGCATCCTGCCGATGATCCCGACACCGGGCCATGGCAGTTTCCCGTCGGCTCATGCCACCGAAGCCTATGCCGCCGCCACCGTGCTGAGCGCGCTGGCGCAGGATTGGGGCGGGTTCCCCGATCTGGCCAACCGGCAGGCCATGCTGCGCGGGCTGGCCGAACGGATCACCGTCAACCGCACGGTCGCGGGGGTGCATTATCCGATCGACAGCTGGGCCGGAGCCATTCTGGGCACCGCCATCGGCGAAGTGGTCCTGAGCATGTGCGGACGCGGCAACTCGGACGTGGCAGAAAAGCGGTACGTGCCGGCCAACCACGACTTTACCGATTTCGATTTCGTCAACAATGCCGGCACCATGGGCGTGACCGATGGCGTCACGTTCCAGCTGGCCGCGACACCGCATTACAGCTGGATCTGGAGCCGCGCCGTGGCCGAAACCCAGAAGGTATAGGCCATGTACGCACAACGCCCAGAGACCGAGCGGATCGACCGCTATGCCGGGCCCTATGAACGCTGGATTTTTTCCGACGAGCTGGGCCGCCCCTTTTCCTTTCCGCTGATCGCGGGGGCGCAATCGGGGTTTTATACCGCACTTATGGAGGGCGGGGCCGATCCGGTGTCGACCTCCGACATGGTCGTGCGCGTGCCACCCCTGTGGAAGCCGAATGGCGATCCGCTGCCCGTGACGCCCTTTGTCTTTCAAAATCTTGGCCCGCCGCTGCAACGTGCGGGCGACCCCGAGGATGCCAAGATCGCCGTCGGGCTGAAGGACCTTCGCCTGAAATCAAAGCTGCCGGATCCCGGCATCGTGCCGCGGTTCCGGATCAATTTCCCGGTGATCCCGGACACATGGGTGCCGGTGTATCAGGAAAACACCGCCCCCGCCGCCTGGACCAAGCCCACAGTCAAGCCCAAGGCCATCGTGGCGGTGATCGACGATGGCCTGCCCTTTGCCCACCGTGCGTTTCTGGGCGAAGACGGGCGCACGCGGATCAGCCATTGCTGGTTGCAATCGGGACTTGCCGAGCCGCAGGCTTCGGTTCCGTTTGGCCGCGAATACGTCAACAGCCAGATCGATGACCTGCGCACGGCCTACCCACGCGACGAGGCGCAGCTCTATCGCGCCGCCGGTGCGATGGAGACGGGTGTGTCCGAGCTGGGCACCCACCTGCGGCGCGGCGCCACCCATGGCAGTCACGTGCTGGGAATTGCTGCGGGCAATGACAGCCAGTTCCCGGATCACGTCGTGGGGGATGATGTTCAGATCATCGCCGTCCAACTGCCCAACACCATCGCCTGGGACACGTCCGGTTTTGGCAAGGAAATGTACATGCTGTCGGCCATCCACTACGTCTTTGAACGGGCGCGTCGGATCGCCGAGGCGCATGGCGAGGCCGAATTGCCGCTGATCGTGAACTTTTCCTATGGGTGGAGCGCGGGTCGGCATGACGGGCAATCCGAGATGGAGATAGCCATCAACCACCTGGTCGAAAGCCGCCGCCCCAGGGCGGTGACGGAATTCATCATGCCAACGGGCAACAATTTCGGCTCGTCCATGCATGCCCGTTTCGACGAGGGTCGGGTTGGATCGGGGGACCTGAACATCGGCTGGCAGGTGCAGCCCGATGACCGCACGTCCAGCTACATGGAACTGTGGTTCCCCGAGGGCTTCGACGCCTCGGACTACACGGTGACGATCGCGCCGCCGGGTGGCGCGCCACTGGATGTGCCTGCGACCCTGCATGTTTCGCCGGACCCGAACCTGCCCGCCGATGACGAAGGTGACCCGCGCCGGTTTCTCGAGATCGAGATGGGGGGCCAGAACGTCGGCCAAATGTCGGCGGATTTCCATCGGGGCAACCGGTGGCGGGTGATGGTGGCGCTCATCCCCACGGCCTATACGCGGCAACAGGGGCGGCGCGCGCTCTCGGGGCTGTGGACCGTGACGGTGTCGCGCAGTGCCAATGCGCGCAAGCTGGACCCGTCCGAGGCGCTGCTGGTCTGGTTGCAGCGGGACGATGACCCCAGCAACCTGCGTTCGCACGGGCGGCAAAGCCGGTTGGTCGATCTGGACAAGCCCAAACCACCGCGTCCAGCCCGCGCGATGCAGCGCATTCCGGCTGAATTGCCGGACGTATGCGGCTACGGCGCGATGAATGGCGTGGCCTCATCCGCGGTGACCCGGCGTGTCGCCGGGTACGAGGAACACAGCGGGCGACCGTCGATCTATTCCGGGGCGGGCGGGCTGCGCACCACGTCGGCGGGGGCGGTCGAAGCCTGGGGCCGGCAGGCCGAAATCATGGCGGTTGCGGATCAAAGCATGCTGCGGCCCGGTATCCCGTCTATCGGTGTGCTGTCCGGCGCACGGGCGCGACTGGTGGGCACCAGCGGGGCCGCGCCAGCGGTGGCGCGGATGATGGCATGCAATGCCGCTGCCGGACGCCCGGTTCTGGATGGATGCGACAGCGCATTGCCCCCACACCCCGTGGAAGAAGGCGGGCACCCGGTCACGGCACAGCACGCGGCCCGCGTGGGCACGGCGACCGTTCCCCCCGTGACCCGTGGCGGGACCCGTGCCCTGCACCGTTAACCACCGTTTCGCAAGTGAACACCAAAAGGAAAGCCGATGGCCTGATCGCCGTCGGTTTTTTCGCGAAATACGGGAATATCAATGTCTTCGGTGCGTTTCATGCGAATTTCACGGGTATTTCACTCCGGCATCGGAGGTTGGATTGGTTACCAAGTCAGGGACGGTACGAGGCAAGCGCGCTTCTGTCGTCACCAGTACGTTAACCAGTCTTAATTTGACCAAAATCTTTCATTAGGTCCTCGGACCGCACTCACTTTTCGACCAATCGAAGACTGAATTTAAGGCAGACATTTTTTATCAGCAAACAATTTTCCCGGGTGGCTGCGGTTGTGAGTGGTCGCAGCCACCCGATCCCCTTCGGCCGCAAAGCCGAAGTGTGGCAGCCATCTGGCTGTCCAATCGCAAGCCTCCGCTGCCCTGTGCCGGACGCTGCGTCCAATCGAGGTCTCCTCCCCCGCCTCGTGCAGCCCCCGGGCCATGGCCCGGGGGTTATGCATATGTCAGCGGGCGGGCAGGTTGATGGTGATTGGCGCGTCTTCGGTCTGGGTGAAGTTGGCGCGCACCTTGACCCGCAATTCGTCCGACGACAGGACCCATGCGCCGTTGACCAGCCTGATGTCGTCGGTGGACGTGTTCAGCACCAGCGGCTTGCCCTTGCGGCTGAACAGGGACCCGCGCGCGGCGCGCAGGAACAGCCGGGCCTTGTCGCCGTTGATCGACGCACCGTCCATGGTACCCACCAGCGCTCCGTCCGACGACAGCACCTGTGCGCCGCGCGACTGTTTGAGCTGTGCGATCTGGTCCGAAGACAACTGCGCCAGCGCGGGGGTGGTGATCACAGCCAGGGCGGCCGCCAGCAGGCCCGCCGTGCGGTAGGTCGAAATGCGAAACATCGTCTGATCCTCCTGTTATGCAAAGCATTACGCACCCGCCCGCACATCGGATTGCCGGATCACGGTTTTGTGCCGCGCCTAATCCCCGGGTTTAGGGGCCGCTGGCGCTGCTTCGGCCATTTCCTGTGCGGCCTGGGTGGCGGCGGCAGCGATGCTGGCCTTGTCCTCGTCTGTCAGCTTGTCGGTGTCGTCCAGCCCCGGCAGCGCCACGCGCACCTCGCGGCGGGCAAAGTCGATGCCGTTTTCCTCGAACGCCTTGTTCACGCGGTTGAAGATTTCCTTGCGGATGGTGAACTGCGTGCCCGGTTTGGCCATGAACTTGCCCCGGATCACCATGCCCACATCGTCGAATTCCAGCACGCCCTGGCTTTTGAACGGTTGCAGGAAATCGTCCTTGAACAGCTCTTCTTCCATCATCTCGGCCCCGATCCGCTTGAAGATCTTCTTGACCTTGTTGGGGTCGGTGCCAAAGGGGACGGTGAACCGCAATTTCATGATGACCCAGTCACGGCTGAAATTGGTGATCTTGGGGATTTCGCCATAGGGCAGGGTGTGCACAGGACCCTTGTGGTGGCGCAACTGCATGGACCGGATCGAGATTTTTTCGACCGTGCCCATGGTGCCTTCGACCTCGACATATTCGCCGGTGCGAAAGGCGTCGTCGATCAGAAAGAAGATGCCGGACACCACGTCCGTGACCAGTTTCTGCGCGCCGAAACCGATGGCAAGGCCGACGATCCCGGCACCGGCCAGCAGCGGCGTCGTGTCGATGCCCGCGTTGCCCAGGGCCAGCAACACGAAAACAACGACTATGGCGGCGCGGGCCACGCCGAGGATCAGGGGCAACACGGTGGACAGGCGCGACCCGCCCGCACCGCCGCCTTCGCCGCCGATCTCCTCTTCTTCGGGCGCGCCGCCAAGGGCCGTCATTTCAGCGGCCAGTTTGCGGTTGATCCAAAGCGACACGCTTTCGTAGATCAGGTATCCCACGGCCAGGATCATCAGCATCTCGATCAGGCGTCCGGCAAGCTGTGTGCCCACGCCTGCCGCGGCAAGGTTGCTGAGATCGATCTGCCAGATGCGGGCGATGGCCGCCATCACAAGCGCGAAAGCGATCACGCGGCCGATGCGGATATAGCTGCGGCGCGAGGATTCGTAGGCGCGCTCCGCCACCATTCCTTCGCCGGTCATGGGCGGCATAAGGTGCCGGACCAGCCCGCGCACGATCAGGTCAAAGAACGGTGCATAGGACATCAGCAGCAGCGTCCAGATATGCGGCAGCTTGACCAGCAGCTCGAACAGGCCGAACCCGCCCAGGATGGACGCCAGCCACCATGTGACGCCGATGCGACCATCACGAACCAGGGATATGCCCGCGCCACCAATGCTTCGCCCGGCGTCACGTTGGGGTCCGCTCCGCGCATCATCAGCGACAGGCCGGACCGGTAGCGCCAGTAGATCCAGATGACATAGATATGGATGGCAAGGTTCAACCAGAATCCGGCGCGTGCGTTGCCCAGCTCTTCG
Organism: Pseudomonadota bacterium; assembly: GCA_038527345.1. GTDB lineage: Bacteria > Pseudomonadota > Alphaproteobacteria > Rhodobacterales > Rhodobacteraceae > Tateyamaria. Next base: position 28,050 of record JBCBFX010000035.1, read on the forward strand.
CCGTTCATGACCAGGAACTGCGGCACCCAAAAGGTCAGGCCCATCAACAGCGCCCATCCACCCTGGTGCAGATATATGCCGCGGGCTGTGGCGTCGTCGGTGTGTATGATGCGGAATTCCGGGCGTTGCGGGGCCAGCAAAAAGCGCGCCACAGCCCACCCGATGCGGGGCAGGACGATCAGGTTGAACCAGATCGGACCAACATAGTAGCCGATGGCCGCCCCCTGTTGCGGGGTCAATCCGGCCGCCATGCCAAGCCGGGGGCCGATTGTGCTGGCGATCATCGTTGCGGACACAAAAAAGATCATCACCGCTACGATGTCCGCCGTCAGCCGTTTGGCAAGAAAGGCCAGCGTGTCGCGCAGGGACGGGGATGCGGAAACCCGGATGTTTTCGACCCAGGACCGAACCAGTCTGCGGAATCCGAATTCGATCAATGCTGCGCTGATGATGGCGATGGTCATGGTCACCAGCATCAGCGTCAGGCCGTTTGTCCCCAGCCGATCCATGAAGACGCCGACGGCACGCGACAGCGTGCGGCCCAGTTCGGGCAACTTGCCGAACGCGTCCCCGACGGATTGCACCACGCCCACCGTTGCGATGCTGAACAACTGGGACAGGCCGCCACGGGCGTTCTCTTCGGCGACGACCTGGGTGTTCAACTGTTGCAGCAGCAGGGCGCGCACCTCGCTGTCACTAAGGCGCGAAATCAGGGCATTGGCCGTCTCTTCGGTCAGGGGGGTAGGCAATGCCGGTGCGGCAACGGCCGTCTCGTCGGATCCGGGCACAAGGGATTGCGCGCTGGTCTGCGGCGCTGCCGCCAGCAGCAGCAACAGCACAAGGCCTTGAACAATCATGGAAAGTGCGCAACGCATGTGATCCCCCTTGGACGACTTTAGCTTTGGGAACTGTGCGCCCGCACGGATCGTATTGGCAACCCTATAGAGCGTGCATTTTTGCACAGATATGGCGTCTGCGCGAAAAAAAAGGCCGAGCGCGAAGCTCGGCCAAGTCCAACAGGGAGGTATGAAGATGACGCATCTGCGCCGGTATCTTCACGAAGCGAGGTAGGGTTGGCGTTGCGAGCAATCAAGGGATAACGTACGGCCGACCCAGCAAAGCCGCCATGCACTCAACGCATAGCTTCCGCTTTTTCCTGATTTCTCAGTTGTTTGCGGTATGCGATGATTTCATCCTGGACGAAATCCCGAAAGGCGGCAATCCGCTTGGATTGGCGCAATTCCTCTGGGTAGGCGAGAAATACCGGGATGTCGGACGACTCGATTTCGGGCATGACCCGCACCAGCCGGGGTTCATCCTGGCTGACGTAATCGGGCAGGATGCCAAGCCCGAGGTTCTGCAAGACACCTTGCAAGACGCCGAAATAGTTGTTCACCGTCAGCAGTGACTTGACCTCGTAGGTCAGCAGTTCCTGCACGAGCGATGAACTGGCCCCGACCTGCGCCGAGTTCACGTTCTGGCAGATCAGCCGGTGATCGGCCAGATCCCCGGTTGTTTCGGGCGTGCCGTTCGCGTCCAGATAGGCCTGCGTGGCAAAGACCTGCATCTTGACCGTCATCAGCCGCTTGCGGATCAGGTCGGCCTGGCTGGGTTCCTTCATGCGGATTGCAACGTCTGCTTCGCGCATGGGCAGGTCCAGCACCTTTTCCTCCAGCATCAGATCGACGCGCAGATCGGGATATTGTTCGTACAGCTTGGCCAGGCGCGGGGCCAGCCAGAGTGTGCCAAAGCCGATGGTGGTGGTGACGCGCAGATCGCCGAACACTTCCTCTTCGCTGTCGCGGATGCGGGCGCTGGCAGCGTCAAGCCGTTTGTTCATGGCGCTGGTGGCGTCAAACAGCAACTCGCCCTGTTCGGTCAGGATCAGACCACGTGCGTGGCGGTGAAACAGGGTGGCGTTCAGCGATTCCTCGAGCCCCCGGATCTGCCGTGATACCGCGGACTGGCTGAGGTTCAGCTTGTCGCCTGCATGCGTCAGGCTGCCCGCATCGGCGACGGCATGGAATATCCGCAGCTTGTCCCAGTCCATGGCCGTCATCCTGTTGTTTTCACGCGCCGACCAGAACCGGCCACCCGTCGGTGGTTTATCGTTAACGTGCGTCGCCTTGCAAGCATTGCCGCAGAAAACGGGTCGACGGTGCGCCTGTTCTCACATCAAGGCGCGAATTTGGCCGGGAATGTTGGATGCAAAGGCGGGAAACGGTTTGTCATAACGGGGATCGTTGACATAGTCGTCGGCAAACGGGTCATAGACCTTTTGGTATCTGGGGTCCGTCATTTCGCCGCGAAACCCGCCATATCGCGTAAAGACAAACCCTGATTTGCCGATTTTCAGGTCGCCCTTTGTGCCGCCGGGAAACGGGCGCATGTAGCCCGGGTTGGGGTCGTGATTGTGCAGCGCATGCCACTGGACAGTTGCGTTGTGCAGGCGGATCGCGCCCTCGATCTCGTCCACAAGCGTGGACAGGTGGCCGGGATCGCGCGGATAGACGAAACAGGATTTCCCTTCGCCGTCATTGCTTTCGGCGGTGATCTGTTGCCAGGCCGCCAAACCGGTCTGGTGCCGGTTCGCGACTGGAATTGGAAGGAATTTGTGCGCGGCCTGCAGTCGGATCAGAAGCGGAGACAACACGTCGAAGCAGGCTTGCTGGTCCTGGGGATGCACCGCCACGTGGATTTTCCAGCCCTGTACTTCGCTGCCCTTGCGCTTGTTGGGAATGTATCCCAGTTTCCATGCGCCCGGCGTTCTGGCGTCTGGAAAAACCGACAGAGGGGAAATGTCGTGTTCCCACATCGGATGTATCCACCCTTCCCATTCCATGTATTGAACCGGCAGTGTTGCGCCCTTTCTGTTCGAGTGCTGCAATTGCAGGGGTAACGGTCGAGCCGAGCGGGATATTCGGTGCGCGCAGGGTCTGGTTTTCCTGACCCGTGGCCGGGTGCCAGTGATCAAAGCTGCGTGAAACGCTTTGACAGGTCAGCATCTATGACCCATATTGAGCCTGATCCGTGCAACACTCGCCACGCGCAGGGAGGCGCCGCCATGAGCACGCAAAAGATTTCGCTGAACGACCGCTACGATCTGGACAAAAGCCCGGTGCTGCTGAATGGCACGCAGGCGCTGGTGCGGCTGATGCTGATGCAAAAGGCGCGCGATGTGGCTGCGGGTCTGAACACGGCCGGGCTGGTCACGGGCTATCGCGGCTCGCCGCTGGGGGCCGTGGACATGCAGATGACCCGCGCGCTGAAGCAACTGGCCGCTTCGGATATCACCTTTCAGCCCGGTCTGAACGAAGATCTGGCCGCCACGGCGTTGTGGGGCAGCCAGCAGGCGGAATTGCGGGGCGAGGGTAAGTACGACGGTGTATTCGGCCTGTGGTACGGCAAGGGACCGGGCGTGGACCGCACGGGCGACGCGTTCAAGCACGCCAACATGGCAGGCAGTTCCAAACATGGCGGCGTTGTCGTTGCCATGGGCGATGACCATACCGGCGAATCCTCGACCGTGCTGCACCAGTCCGAGTGGGCTTTGATCGATGCCTATTTCCCGATCGTGTCCCCGGCGGGTGTGCAGGAAATCATGGATTATGGCCTGTATGGCTGGGCGCTCAGCCGTTTTTCCGGCCTTTGGGTGGGCCTGAAGACCATGAAGGACACGGTAGAGGCCACATCCGTCGTCGATGGCAATCCGCACCGCCTGTCCTTTACCTTGCCGGGTTTCCCGCTGCCCGAGGGTGGGCTGAACATCCGGCTGGTCGATACGCCCACCGAGATGGAAGCGCGGATGATCGACCACAAACGCTTTGCCGCCGAAGCGTTCAGTGCCGCCAACAAGATGGACAAACGGGTCTGGGGCAAGCCGGGTGCCAAGATCGGGTTCGTCGCGGCGGGCAAGAACTGGCTGGATTTGACGCACGCGCTGAACCTGCTGAACATCGATGCGAACGAGGCCGAGCGGTTGGGCATCACGACCTACAAGGTCGGCCAGACCTTTCCGCTGGACATGCAGGGATTCCACGACTGGGCCGAAGGGCTGGACCTGATTGTCGTGGTCGAGGAAAAGCGCAAGCTGATCGAGGTGCAGATCAAGGAGGCCATATTCGACGACCGCCGGGGCCGCCGCGTCTATGGCTGGTACAAGGGCGGCGCGGGCGGCATGCACCGCGAGGAACTGTTCCCGACGCGCGGTGCGCTCGATCCCATCTGGATCGCGCAAAAGCTGGGTGAAATCCTGATCGAGGAAGGGCGCGACACCGACGGCATCCAGGCTGGCATGCTGACGCTGGACGAGGCGCGGCGCAGCGACAATGCCGAAGAGATCGCAGCCCGCCTGCCGTACTTCTGCTCGGGCTGTCCGCACAACTCATCGACCAAGGTGCCCGAAGGGTCGCGCGCCTATGCCGGGATCGGATGCCACTACATGGTGCAGTGGATGGACCGCGAAACCATCGGCTACACCCATATGGGTGCCGAAGGGGCCAACTGGATCGGCGAGGCGCCGTTTTCGAACCGGACCCACGTGTTCCAGAACATCGGCGACGGCACCTACAACCATTCAGGCGTGCAGGCGATCCGGGCGGCCTTGGCCGCGGGCACCAACATCACCTACAAGATCCTGTATAACGACGCCGTCGCCATGACGGGCGGGCAGGGGAACGAAGGCGGGCTTGATCCCTACCGCATCGTCAACGAAGTGCGCGCCATGGGCTGCGAACATGTGGCCGTGGTCTATGACGAAAAGGAAGACGTGGATGTGTCCCGCTTCCCAGCTGGTGTGCCGGTGCATGAACGGGCCGAATTGCAGACCGTACAAGAACGGTTTGCGGGGACCGAAGGCGTCAGCGTCATCGTCTATGTCCAGACCTGTGCCGCCGAAAAGCGCCGCCGCCGCAAGCGCGGCACCTTTCCCGACCCCGACCGCCGCGTGTTCATCAACACCGACGTGTGCGAGGGCTGCGGGGATTGCGGCGTGCAGTCGAATTGCGTGTCCATCGTACCTGTGGAAACTGAACTGGGCCGCAAGCGGGCGATTGATCAATCGTCCTGCAACAAGGACTTTTCCTGCCTCAAGGGCTTCTGCCCCAGCTTCGTGACGCTGGAAGGGGCGCAGGTGAAGAAGCAGGCCACAACCGAGTTGCACCTGCCCGACCTGCCGATGCCGGACCTGCCCACGATCAGTGGAACGTGGAACGTGGTCATCACCGGGGTGGGCGGCACTGGTGTTGTCACCATCGGGGCTGTGATGGCGCAGGCCGCACATATCGATGGCAAGGGCGCAGGCATGATGGAGATGGCGGGTTTGGCGCAAAAGGGCGGCGCGGTCCACATCCACTGCCGTCTGGCCAACGACCCGCACGACATCAGTGCCATTCGCGTCGCCACCGGCGAAGCGGACGCGTTGATCGGCGGTGATCTGGTCGTCAGTGCCGGATCAAAAACGCTTGGTTTGACGTCCTCGGGGCGCACAGGCGCTGTGGTCAACAGCCACGAGATCATCACCGGCGACTTCACCCGAAACACGGAATTCGCGTTGCCCTCGGATCGGCTGACGCTGGCGCTGCAGGCGCGGTTGCGTGACCGGGTGGACATGTTCGATGCGTCCGATCTGGCCAAGGCCACGATGGGCGACAGCATCTTTTCCAACATGATGATCTTTGGCGCGGCATGGCAGCGGGGTCTGGTGCCGCTGTCGCTGGATGCGATCCGGCAGGCGATTGACCTGAACGGGGCCGCGGTCGAACGCAACACGCGGGCCTTTGACATCGGACGCTGGGCGGTCTTGCATCCCGAAGAGGCTGCGCGCATCGCCGAACCCAAGGTGATCCAACTGCCCAAGTCGCTTGAGGACAGGATTGCGTATCGCGCCGATCATCTGGTGAAATATCAGGGCAAGCGGCTGGCCAAACGCTACCGCAAGCGGGTCGATGCCATCGAGGATACCGCCGTCCGCCAAGCCGTTGCCAAGGGCTATCACAAGCTGCTGGCCTACAAGGATGAATACGAGGTCGCGCGCCTGCATCTGGAAACAGAGGCCAAGGCCCGCGAACAGTTTGACGGGGATTTCACGATGAAATTCCACCTTGCCCCGCCCATGCTGTCGAAAACCGGCCCCGACGGTCGTCCGATGAAAAAGGAATACGGGCCATCCATGATGCGGAATTTCCGCCTGCTTGCACGGCTCAAGGGATTGCGCGGCACGCCATTCGATCCGTTCGGCCGGACCGAAGAGCGACGGATGGAACGGGCGCTGATCAAGCAATACGAACGCGATCTGGCCGAGGTGTTGCCAAAACACGCCGCCGCAACGCACGACGCCATTGTTGCGCTGGCCGAATTGCCGCTGCAAATCCGCGGCTTCGGTCCGGTGAAACAGGCGAATGAGGCCAAGGCCGCCAAGCGGCGCGAGGAATTGCTGGCGCTGATCCGCGCGGGTGGGCCGGATCAGGCACAAGCGGCTGAGTAACTGCGTCACACTGGCGTCAAAGTGTCTGGTCAGACTGCACGCCAGACACTAGATAACTCGGCAAATGTCTTAGGTAACCCGACCCGTCATGCCCGGCACGCCCCGCCAGATTGCCCGCGAAATCAGCTATGCCCACTCGGCCGAGACCAAGGGGGGGCGCGCGCTGATCCGCCTTCTGGAAAACACGACCGGGCGGCTGCGTTTGATCAAGCGCGCGCAGGGATACGAGGACGAGGTCGCTGCGGGCCGCGATTTCTGGGCGGTGATGGTCGAACGCTACGGGTTGTCGCTGGACGTGATCGGCGGGTCGCTCGAAAATATTCCGTCAGACAAGCCCTTGATACTGATTGCAAATCATCCCTATGGCATTCTGGATGGCCTGATGATGGGTCACATCCTGTCGATGGTGCGGGGCGATTTCCGGATCATGGCCAACTCGGTCTTTAGAAAGGCCGAGGAGCTGAACCGCGTGCTGCTGCCCATCAGCTTTGATGACACGCGTGACGCCATGGCGATGAACATCGAGACCCGAAAAACCGCGCTGAACTATCTTGGCGATGGTGGCGCAATCGGGGTATTCCCCGGCGGCACGGTCAGCACGGCGGCCAAGCCGTTTTCCAAGCCGATGGATCCAGGCTGGCGCAGCTTTACCGCCCGCATGGTCGCCAAATCCGAGGCACTGGTGGTGCCGCTGTTCTTTGACGGTCACACCAGCCGCCTGTTCCAGATTGCCAGCCATATGCACAACACCCTGCGCCTTGGCCTGCTGATCAAGGAGTTCAAGAAGCGCGTGGACACACCTGTACGCGTTGTCGTGGGCGAACCGCTTCGACGCGATGTGCTGGACCCGATGGCGCGCGATCCCAAACAGATGATGGAATTCCTGCGAAAAGCGACTTATGACCTGAACCCGGACCCGGGCAAGGTGTTTGACCTGGGCTACGAATTCGAAGAGCGGCATCGTAGTTAAGCCGCAGCAAGGCGCGTGATGGCAGTTGGTATTTTCGATTCAGGTCTGGGCGGGCTGACCGTGCTGGATGCCGTGGAAAAACGGCTGCCGGATGTGGATTTCGTGTACCTTGCCGACAGCGCCCATGCGCCCTATGGCGTGCGGGATGCAGATGATATTTTCCAGCTGACGACGGCGGCGGTGCAGCGCCTGTTCGATGCGGGCTGCGATCTGGTGATCCTGGCGTGCAACACGGCGTCGGCCGCAGCTTTGCGCCGGATGCAGGAAAGCTGGGTGCCTGCCGACAAGCGGGTGCTGGGCGTGTTTGTCCCGCTGATCGAGGCATTGACCGAACGCAACTGGGGCGACAATTCCCCCCCGCGTGAGGTGGCCACCAAACACGTCGCGCTGTTTGCCACCCCCGCAACCGTTGCCAGTCGGGCATTCCAGCGCGAGCTGGCCTTCCGCGCCATCGGTGTCGACGTCGAGGCGCAGGCCTGCGGCGGCGTGGTCGATGCCATCGAGGATGGCGACATGATCCTGGCCGATGCGCTGGTGCGGTCCCACGTGGATGCGCTGAAACGCAAGATGCCCGACCCGCAGGCGGCCATTCTGGGCTGCACGCATTATCCGTTGATGCAAGACTCGTTTCAGGATGCGCTGGGCCCCGATGTGCGGGTGTTTTCGCAAGCCGATCTGGTGGGCGACAGCCTGGCCGATTACCTGCAACGGCACCCCGACAAGATCGGCACCGGCGCGGCTGGTTTCCTGACCACGGGCGACCCCAAGACCGTCAGCATGCGGGCCACGCAGTTTCTGCGACGACAGATCGCCTTTGACGCCGCCTGATCTGACCCTTACTCCGAGACTGACATGACCCATTCCATCGCCATCCTGGGCGCTTCCGGCTACACGGGCGCCGAACTGATCCGGCTGATTGCCGGGCATCCATCCATTGAAATCAAGGCTTTGGGCGCCTTTTCCAAGGCGGGCCAGACGGTTGCGCAGGTGTTTCCACATCTGCGCCATCTGGACTTGCCAGCCATGGTGCCGTTTGACCGGATCGACTGGCGCGGCGTCGACCTGTGCTTTTGCGCGCTGCCGCACAAGACCAGCCAGGAGGTGATCAGTGGCCTGCCGCATGATCTGAAGATCGTGGATTTGAGCGCCGATTTCCGGCTCCGCGACCCTGACGATTATGCTAAGTGGTACGGCAATCCGCACTCGGCCGTCGAGTTGCAGGGCGAGGCGGTCTATGGGCTGACCGAGTTCTATCGCGACGAGATCGCGGGGGCGCGGCTGGTGGCAGGCACGGGCTGCAATGCCGCGACGGGGCAGTTTGCCTTGCGCCCGCTGATTGCCGCCGGGGTGATCGATCTGGATGAGATCATACTGGATCTCAAGGCGGCGGTGTCGGGTGCGGGCCGGGCGTTGAAGGAAAACCTGCTGCATGCGGAACTGTCAGAAGGGTATCACGCCTATGCGACGGGCGGCACGCACCGGCATCTGGGCGAGTTTGATCAGGAGTTCTCCAAGGTGGCGGGGCGCGACGTGCGCATCCAGTTCCAGCCGCATTTGATCCCGGCGAACCGGGGCATTCTGGGCACGGCCTATGTCAAAGGCGAGGCGCAGGCAGTGCATGACACGCTGGCGGCAGCCTATGCGGACGAGCCGTTCATCGAGGTGCTGCCCATGGGCGAGGTGCCCAGCACGCGGCACATCCGGGGATCCAATTTCTGTCACATCGGGGTCTGCGCCGACCGGCTGCCCGGGCGCGTGGTGGTTGTGGCCGCGCTTGACAATCTGACCAAGGGATCGTCGGGACAGGCGTTGCAAAACGCCAATCTGATGTTAGATATCCCAGAGACCGAGGGGCTGATGATGGCCCCGCTGTTCCCATAGTGCGCCCATGAAAAGCCTGAAGAAACAACGCCGTATCCAGATCATCGCGCTTGCGACCGTTGCGCTTGCGCTGTCGACTGCATTGATTGGCTACGCCATGCGCGACGGTATCAACTTTTTCCGTGCGCCAAGCCAGATCATGGCCGAACCGCCGCAACCGACCGAGGTGTTCCGCATCGGTGGTCTGGTGGCCGAAGGGTCGCTGATCCGCGGGCAGGGCGAATCGATCCGCTTCGAAGTGACGGATGGCGGGGCCACCGTTCCGGTCGTCTATACCGGCGTGCTGCCGGACCTGTTCGAGGAGAATCAGGGCATGGTCGGCACCGGAAGTTACGTGAACGGTGTCTTTGAAGCCACTGAGATACTGGCAAAACACGACGAAACCTATATGCCGGCCGAGGTTGTTGACGCGCTGAAGGAACAGGGCGTCTATCAGGACCCCAACGGCTAGCGCACGCTGCGGTTAACCCCCGTTAACCGCTCTGCCGCACCTTGTCCCAAACCGGGGCGAAGGGGCTTGCCATGCAGAGCGTGAAAGAAATTGCCGAGGAAATCGTGGGCCGCGAGGGCGGGTATGTGAACGATCCGGATGATCCGGGCGGCGCCACAAATTACGGCGTGACGATCCACACCATGCGGCGGCTTGGCCTGGATCTGGACCGGGACGGGGACGTGGATGCAAGTGACGTCCGGCAATTGAGCCGCGCGCAGGCGGTAGACATCTTTATCCGCCACTACTTCGAACGGCCCCTGATCGGCGAGTTGCCGCAAGTGCTGCACGCCACCGTGTTCGACATGTATGTCAACGCGGGCGGCAACGCGATCCGCATCCTTCAACGTCTGCTTTCCGAGATGGGGCATGACTGTGCCGTCGACGGGGCCCTGGGGCCGCAGTCGATTGCCGCGGCCCACGCCGCGTGGCGCAAGGCCCCTGAACATCTGGCCGACGCCTACGGGATCGCGCGGCGCAACTATTACTTCCGCATCGCGGACCGCCGTCCGGCCAGCCGCAAATACGCCCGCACCCGCGCCGGCGGCAAAGGCGGCTGGATCAAGCGGGCCGAAGAATTCATGGCGCCCCGGTTCCACATGAGCCCGGCGCAATTTGCAGAAAGGGTCGCGTCATGGGGTTGATGGAACGTCTGTTTGGCGTGTTGTTCGGCGGCGGGCGCAACGTTGTGCGCGAAACCGCCGAGGTGTTTCGCGAAAACGCTGAAGCCGGTGCCGACCGGGCCAGTGCCGTGCAGCGCCAGGCAATGCGCGAGTTCGGGCAGGAATTCGTGGTCCCGCGGCAAGGGGGCTTTGACCGTTTCATGGACGGTGTGAACCGTCTGCCCCGACCGGCGCTGGCGTTGGGCACGCTGGGCCTGTTCGTGTCGGCCATGGTGGCGCCGTTGTGGTTTGCCGAACGGATGCAGGGCATCGCATTGGTACCCGAGCCGCTGTGGTGGCTGCTGGGTGTGATCGTGTCGTTTTATTTCGGTGCGCGGCACCAGATGAAGGCGCAGCAGTTCCAGCGCGAGATCGTGTCTTCGA
>JBCBFX010000036.1:0-38507 GCA_038527345.1 Pseudomonadota bacterium
GAGGAAGCTGCCGAAGAAGCCAAGAAGATGCTGGGCCGTACACTGGTCACCCACCAGACCGGCCCCGCCGGCAAACAGGTCAACCGCATCTATATCGAGGATGGCTCGGGCATTGAAACAGAGATGTATCTGGCCCTGCTGGTCGACCGTGTGACCAGCCGCGTCAGCTTTGTCTGCTCGACCGAGGGCGGCATGGACATCGAAGAGGTGGCTGCCGAAACGCCTGAAAAGATCCTGAGCTTCAGCGTCGATCCGGCCACTGGTTACCAGGCGTTCCATGGTCGCCGCATCGCCTTCATGCTGGGTCTGTCCGGCAAACAGATCAAGCAGTGCGTCGGCCTGATGGGCCTGCTTTACAAGGCCTTCATCGAGAAGGACATGGAGATGCTGGAAATCAACCCGCTGATCGTGACCGATGGCGGTGATCTGAAGGTGCTGGATGCCAAGGTGTCGTTCGACGGCAATGCCATCTACCGCCACGCCGATGTCAACGAGCTGCGCGACGAAACCGAGGAAGACCCCAAGGAACTGGCCGCCAGCAAATACGACCTGAACTACATCGCCCTGGATGGCGAGATCGGCTGCATGGTGAACGGCGCGGGCCTGGCCATGGCGACGATGGACATCATCAAGCTCTATGGCGCCGAGCCTGCCAACTTCCTCGACGTGGGCGGCGGCGCCACCAAGGAAAAGGTGACCGAGGCGTTCAAGATCATCACCAGCGACGACAACGTCAAAGGCATCCTCGTGAACATCTTCGGCGGCATCATGCGCTGCGACGTCATCGCCGAGGGCGTGGTCGCCGCGGTCAAGGAGGTGGGGCTTCAGGTGCCGCTGGTGGTCCGGCTCGAAGGCACGAACGTGCAGCAGGGCAAGGACATCATCAACAACTCGGGCCTTGACGTAATTGCCGCCGACGACCTGAAGGACGGCGCCCAGAAAATCGTGAAAGCGGTCAAGGGATAGCATGTCATGCGTATCTGTCTGACACTGTGCGCGCTGTGCGCATTGACCGCCTGCACCAGCCCGATTTCGCGCGCAACACAGCCCACCGGGCCGGAATTGCCGCCGATTGGGATCCAAGCCACCGCTGTTTGGCTGGAAGAACGCGAAGCGGTGACCGTCGCGGCCGCGCGAGCGCGGTCGGAGGAGCTGCGGACACGGGCCGTCGCCGCCCCATCCCGCGCGGTCGCGCAGACGCAGAGTGCGTCTGGTCAGACGGTATCTGTCCCGGACCGTCCACGTCCAAGCACGCGTCGGGGGCGTGCGGTCCAAGCTTTTGCCGATGTCTGCGTGGCGTCGATCTCTGACATAAATGGTATCGCGAGCCGCATGAACGCGGTCAACATCCGCGATTTTGATCGACCTGCACGGGTCAATTCAGACAACACCGGCGCACAGCTGCTATCCGGTGGCATCGATGACGGACCTATACGGCTTCTGGTCGGCCTGAACCCCAATGGCACCGACACGCGCGCGCTCTGCTCGATCTCGACAATCGGTTCGAACGCACGCGCCACGGCGCAAGCAAAAATCGATACCGTCACCGCGGCGGGATTTCGCCTTGAAAAAATTGCGTCGCAGGGCCGCGGGCAACAAAGGTTCCGCATCGTCGGCGCGCCTGACGGCACTATCTTGAGCATCCGGACAAACGTGTTCGGAGCCGGGGCATCAGTCGCGTGGCGCTGAGCTGTCCGCATTTTTCTCTGCCAGCGCTCAGCGTGGCAATGTGCTTGACGTTGGCGTCCCTCGGCGTCGGCGCGCAGGCCCGTGCCATGACGGAAATGGAAGCAGCGGCGTTGAACGTCGAGCTTGCCGCGCGGACCTGCCTGCAGAACTATCAGCATCCGGCCGGTTTGCTGGAAGCGTTCAAAACAGCTGGTTTCGACTACAGCACCGAGGATTTTGGCGGCGGGCAGGTGCTGCACTGGTTCGCCACGCCGGACAATACCGTTTCTACCGCAATCACCATCAACGAAATCAGCGTCGAGTGCAGGATCGGCACCGGACTTTGGGGCACCGAGGCGATGCTGCCCTTTGCCGCGGCCCTAATGGCCAAGATCGCCCCGAACGTGGCGCTGAACACCGGCAGCCCCGAAGGCGCCAACGTGATGCCGGGAACCGTGCCAGCACAGAACGGCGCTTGCTCGGGCTTTCACGCGTTCATTCCCCGCACCGTTCTGTGGGTCCAGATCGAGAGACAAGGCAACGACGGCACCTGTATCTCGGACGGTACGTCCGTCATGCGGATGATGTTCTGATGCGTGCGGTGGTCTGCATCATATCGATTCTGACCCTTGCGGGTGTCGCGCACGCTGCGCCGCAGACGGCGATCACGGCCTTTGTCGCCCATTGCATGACCAAGGGCATGACCGCCGCGCAAGCGCACGAACGCATGGCGCCGGACGCCGGTGGCTTTGAACTGACTTTCTTTGACAAATCGCTCGCGCCTGCGCCCGGAACGCCGGATCACGTCGAGCGGCGGTGCGAAGTGATCATGGACGGCGACCACAGCGATCAGGCCATCGCGGCTGTGCAGGCCAAGATGGCAACGCCGCCCGTGTTTGGCACGCCCATCGCGCTGCCCTCACCCTATGCAGAAACTATCGGAACCGCGCTGATCGAGGCGCGTGAGTTGCTGCAAAAACGTATGGCGGTCATCCATATCGGCACGCGCGATGCGCCTGTGCGCACCTTTATCCGGGTCGACCGGCTACCGCCGGATCGGAGGGCGCCGTGACCCTCGTCAGCCATCGCCACAAGTTCATATTCCTCAAGACTTTCAAGACCGCCAGTTCGTCAGTCGAGGGACTGCTGGAAAAATACTGCACCCCGGACCCGCTGGACGAAACCGCACTGCGCCGCGCCGGACATTTTTCCGACGCCGGTATCATCGCGGCACGCGGCGGCACCCAGTTTCGCGACGATACCGGTTGGCGTGGCCACATGCGCGCCAGCGAGGTGCGCGAAAAGCTGGGGCAGGACACTTGGAACCGGTATGTCAAGATCCACACAACCAGGAACCTATACGCCCGCCAGGTGTCGAATTTCGGCGCCCGAAATCCCGAAGTGATGTCGCGAGACGTGTCGAGGAAAATGCGGATCGAAGCCTTTCGCGCGTGGCTTCCCGTGCGCCATCTCGAAACCATGGACTGCGTTCAGGTCTATATGCTGGACGGTGCCCCGGTCAGCGATCACGTCATCCGCTTTGAACATCTCGAACGCGATTTGCGGGCGCTGGCGGATGATCTGAAACTGCCGGATTTCAATCTTTCAGACCTGCCGCACTGGCGCAATCGCCCCAAGCGCAACGCCCGTCTGGGCGATCCCCGCGACTACTACGACGCGAACACACTCGCCTTTCTGAACGACCGCTACGCATGGGAGATCGACAGGTTCGGCTGGCGGCTCGAAGACGCGACGCTGGTCCCGCCCATGGAGGCCGTCGGATGACCGATCTGCGCCCCTGCCCGGCCTGTGAAACCGACGCGGCCACGCGGTTGGATGCCTATTCGCAGGACCAATGGCACGTTGCACGCTGCAACGGGTGCGGGCTTGTGTATCTACGCAACCCCGTGCCTTACGACGCGCTGGAGGAAGACTTTGCCTGGGAGAAAACCTATGAGGCGAAGAAAGACGCCTCGCGCGGGTCAACCAGCCTCAGCCCCGTGATCCGCAGCCTGCGCCACCGCCTGGGCTTGACCCATCGCGGCCAGAAAAGGCAGATGGGGCGCTGGTTCAACAACGGCAAGGTGCTGGATATCGGGTGCGGCAACCTGGACAACGTGCCGGAACCGATGACCCCGTTCGGCATCGAACTCAGCCGCAGCCTGCACGCCATCGCCGACGAACGGATGCGCGCCCGGGGCGGCCAATGCGTTCACGGCGCGGGTGCCGAGGCGATCTGGCAGTTCGAGCCGGACATGTTCGACGGTGTCGTCATGCATTCTTATCTCGAACACGAGATTGATCTGATGGGTGTCCTGAAAGGCGTGTGGCGCGCGCTTAAACCCGGCGGCGCGGCCTTTGTCCGCGTTCCGAATTTCGGGTCGATCAACCGCCGCGTGGTGGGATCGAACTGGTGCGGTTTTCGCTACCCTGACCACGTCACCTATTTCACCGAATCCTCGCTGCGCGACGTGGCGCGCCGCGCCGGCTTTACCCTGCAGGTCGTGAACCGCATCGGCCTGCCCATCGACGACAACATCAAGGCGCTTTTGCGCAAGGGCACGGTGCCCGCATGACCGCCCCAACCCACACCGGAAATACCCCCGAAGGAGACGCCCGACATGGCCGTATTGATTGACGAAAACACCCACGTGATCTGCCAGGGCCTGACCGGCTCGCAGGGGACGTTCCACACCGAACAGGCCATCGCATACGGCACCAAGATGGTGGGCGGCGTGACCCCGGGCAAGGGCGGCATGACACACCTGGACCTGCCGGTCTTCAACTCGGTCCACGAGGCGATGGAGCGGACAGAGGCGAACGCGTCGGTGATCTATGTCCCGCCCCCCTTTGCCGCCGACTCGATCCTCGAAGCGATCGACGCGGAGATGCCGCTGATCGTCTGCATCACCGAAGGCATCCCGGTGCTGGACATGATGAAGGTGCAGCGCGCGCTGGAAGGTTCGAAATCCCGCCTGATCGGCCCCAACTGCCCCGGTGTCATCACGCCCGACGCCTGCAAGATCGGCATCATGCCGGGTCACATCCACAAGCGCGGGAGCGTGGGCGTGGTGAGCCGTTCCGGCACGCTGACCTATGAGGCGGTGAAGCAGACAACGGATATGGGCCTGGGCCAGTCGAGCGCCGTGGGCATCGGCGGCGACCCGATCAAGGGGACCGAGCATATCGACGTGCTCGAGATGTTTCTGGCCGATGACGAGACCGAAAGTATCATCATGATTGGCGAAATCGGTGGTTCGGCAGAAGAAGACGCCGCCCAGTTCCTGGCCGACGAGAAGAAGGCCGGGCGCTGGAAGCCCACCGCCGGTTTCATCGCAGGCCGCACCGCCCCTCCCGGCCGCCGTATGGGCCACGCAGGTGCCATTGTCGCGGGCGGCAAGGGCGGCGCCGAGGACAAAATCGAAGCGATGCGGTCCGCCGGCATCGTGGTGGCGGATAGCCCCGCAACGCTGGGCGAGGCCGTGATGGAGGCAATTAAGGGGTGAACTGTGGGAACTGAACAAGCCGTGCGACGAGCTTTTTTGCATTGGAGCGACTACAAAGGTCGCGCAAATCGCACTGAGTTCTGGCAATTCTTTGCCTTCTTCGCTGTGGCCAGCCTTTGCTTAGGTTGGTTGGCAAATGAGGCCGTTTTCTGGGTAGGATATAACTCTGGAAGCGCTGATGCAGTTTCCGTCGCACTGCTGGCTCTATGGCTGACATTTTGCATTCCTCTGCTCGCAGCGCTGGCGCGCCGATACAACGATGTCGGAATCCCTCGAATTGGAGTTGCCGTAGGTTTGGCAGCCTTGGTCGCTATCTTGATCATTTTCATAGCTTTGCGTGAGCAGATCATCGCAGCGGGACTGCGGTACACTCTTCCGATTAGCCATGTATTGGCCCTGATGCTTGCGGTTCTCCCATCTTCTAAGACGTCTCCATCCAACGAGGTGCCCCAATGACCGACCATCCCCAAAACGATCAATTCCATGCCTCATCCTTCATGCAGGGGCACAATGCGGAATACCTCGAACAGATGTATGCCCGATACGCCAATGATCCCGGCGCAGTTGATGAAAGCTGGCAGGCGTTTTTCAAGGCGATGGGCGATGATGAGGTTTCCGTCAAGCGCGAGGCCGAGGGGCCGTCCTGGGCGCGCGCCGACTGGCCGCCGCAGCCCGGTGACGACCTGACCGCCGCCCTGACCGGCGAGTGGGCCCCTGACCCCGCCGAGGCCAAGGCCGCAGGCGACAAGATCAAGGCCAAGGCTGCCGAGAAAGGCGTGGAGGTCAGTGATGACCAGATCAAGCGCGCCGTTCTCGACAGTATCCGCGCCCTGATGATCATCCGCGCCTACCGCATCCGGGGCCATCTGGTGGCCGATCTGGACCCGCTGGGCATGCGCGACCAGACCCCGCATCCGGAACTGGACCCGAAATCCTATGGCTTCACCGAAGCCGACATGGACCGGCCCATATTCATCGACAACGTGCTGGGCCTGCAGGTCGCGTCGATGCGCGAGATCATCGAGATCGTGAAGCGCACCTATTGCGGCACCTTTGCCCTGCAATACATGCACATCTCGAACCCCGAAGAGGCCAGCTGGCTCAAGGAACGGATCGAGGGGCTGGGCAAGGAGATCGCCTTTACCCGCGAAGGCCGCAAGGCGATACTGAACAAGATGGTCGAGGCCGAGGGCTTCGAGAAGTTCCTGCATGTCAAGTACATGGGCACCAAACGTTTTGGTCTGGATGGCGGCGAAAGCCTGATCCCCGCGATGGAGCAGATCATCAAGCGTGGCGGTGCCATGGGCCTGCAGGACATCGTGATCGGAATGCCCCACCGGGGCCGTCTGTCCGTGCTCGCCAACGTGATGGCGAAACCCTACAAGGCCATCTTCAACGAGTTTCAGGGGGGCAGCTTCAAACCCGACGAGGTGGATGGTTCGGGCGACGTGAAGTACCACCTGGGCGCGTCGTCGGACCGGGAGTTCGACGGAAACACCGTGCACCTGTCACTGACCGCGAACCCGTCCCACCTGGAGGCTGTCAATCCGGTTGTTCTGGGCAAGGTCCGCGCCAAGCAGGACCAGTTGAACGACCACGAACGCACCAAGGTGATGCCGATCCTGCTGCACGGCGATGCGGCGTTCGCCGGACAGGGTGTGGTGGCCGAATGTTTCGCCCTGTCGGGCCTCAAGGGCCACAAGACCGGGGGCACCATGCACCTGGTGGTCAACAACCAGATCGGGTTCACGACCGCGCCGCATTTCAGCCGCTCGTCCCCCTATCCCACCGACAATGCGCTGGTGGTGGAGGCCCCGATTTTCCACGTGAACGGCGACGACCCAGAGGCCGTGGTCCATGCCGCCAAGGTGGCCACCGAATTCCGCCAGCTGTTCCACAAGGACGTGGTCATCGACATCTTCTGTTACCGCCGCTTTGGTCACAACGAAGGCGACGAACCCATGTTCACCAACCCGGTGATGTACAAGCGGATCAAGACCCACAAGACGACCCTGACCCTGTATACCGAACGGCTGGTCCGCGACGGCCTGATCCCGGAGGGCGAGATCGAGGATCTGAAGGCCGCGTTCCAGGCCCGTATGAATGACGAGTTCGAGGCCGGCAAGGATTACAAACCGAACAAGGCCGACTGGCTGGACGGCAAGTGGTCCCATCTGGACCGCAACAAGGAGGAATACGTGCGCGGCAAGACCGCGATCAAGGACGAGACCCTGGCCGAGGTCGGGCGCGGCCTGACCACGATCCCCGATGGCTTCCCCCTGCACAAGACCGTGGGCCGCCTGGTCGAGACCCGCCGCGCCATGTTCGACAGCGGCGAGGGTTTTGACTGGGCCACCGGTGAGGCGCTGGCCTTTGGCTCGCTTCTGACCGAAGGCTATCCTGTCCGTCTGGCCGGTCAGGACAGCACCCGTGGCACGTTCAGCCAGCGGCACTCGGGCCTCGTCAACCAGGAAACGGAAGAGCGGTATTACCCCCTTAACCACATCCGCAAGGGCCAGGCACAGTACGAGGTGATCGACTCGATGCTGTCGGAATACGCAGTGTTGGGTTTCGAGTACGGCTATTCCCTGGCCGAACCCAACGCCCTGACCCTGTGGGAGGCGCAGTTCGGCGACTTTGCCAACGGCGCGCAGATCATGTTCGACCAGTTCATCAGTTCGGGCGAAAGCAAATGGCTGCGGATGTCCGGCCTTGTCGTGCTGCTGCCGCATGGGTTCGAGGGGCAAGGCCCCGAACACTCGTCCGCCCGGCTGGAGCGGTTCCTGCAAATGTGCGGTCAGGACAACTGGATCGTCGCCAACTGCACGACGCCCGCCAACTATTTCCACATCCTGCGCCGCCAGATCCACCGGGATTTCCGCAAGCCGCTGATCCTGATGACGCCCAAATCGCTGCTGCGGCACAAGCTGGCTGTGTCCAAGGCCGAGGAATTCACCAACGGATCCAGCTTCCACCGCGTGCTGTGGGACGATGCCCAGCAGGGCAATTCCGACACCAGGCTTGTCGCCGACAACAAGATCAAGCGCGTCGTGATGTGTTCGGGCAAGGTCTATTTCGACCTGCTGGAAGAACGCGACGCGCGTGGCCTCGACGATGTCTATTTGCTGCGTATCGAGCAGTTCTACCCCTTCCCCGCCATCAGCCTGGTCAAGGAACTGGAACGGTTCAAGCAGGCCGAGATGGTGTGGTGCCAGGAAGAGCCCAAGAACCAGGGCGCCTGGAGCTTTATCGAGCCCAACATCGAATGGGTTCTGAGCCGCATCAAGGCCAAGCACAGCCGCCCCGTCTATGCGGGTCGCGCCACCTCTGCCTCGCCCGCCACGGGTCTGGCCAGCCAACACAAAGCACAGCAAGCCGCGCTCGTTGACGACGCGCTGACCATCAAAGGATAAGACCATGAGTACCGAAGTCCGCGTACCCACCCTGGGCGAAAGCGTCACCGAAGCGACCGTCGCCACCTGGTTCAAGAAGCCCGGCGACAGCGTCTCGGTGGATGAAATGCTGTGTGAGCTGGAAACCGACAAGGTCACGGTCGAGGTGCCAAGTCCGGTCGCCGGCACCCTGGGCGAAATCGTTGCCGCCGAGGGCGAGACCGTCGGCGTCGATGCCCTGCTTGCCAACATCACCGAAGGGGCGGCCGCATCCAGCGACGGCCCCACCGAACATCACGAGGAACAGCGCGCCGATGCCGCGCCCGCAGCGACTTCGGGCGGCGATACGGTTGACGTCATGGTCCCCACCCTCGGCGAGTCGGTGACCGAGGCCACGGTCAGCACATGGTTCAAGGCCGTGGGCGACAGCGTCGCGCAGGACGAGATGCTGTGTGAGTTGGAAACCGACAAGGTCAGCGTCGAGGTCCCGGCCCCAGCCGCCGGTGTTCTGGCCGAAATCACGGCCCCCGAGGGCACGACCGTCGATGCCAGCGCCAAGTTGGCGGTACTCTCGTCCTCGGGTGCGGCCCCTGACGCGCAACCCGCAGCCCCTGCCGCCGCCCCGGCAGCCGCACCCGCAGCATCCGCAGGCAGCGGGCGCGCGGATGTGGAAAACGCTCCTTCCGCCCAAAAGGCCATGGCCGAGGCCGGGATCAGCGCCGACAAGGTCACCGGCACGGGCCGCGATGGCCGCATCATGAAGGACGACGTGGCCAAGGCCGTGGCCGCCGCGGCGAGCGCCCCTGCCCCGACCGCTCCGGCATCGGTCCCGCGCGCACCTGTGCCCGCAGATGACGCCGCCCGAGAGGAACGGGTCAAAATGACCCGCCTGCGTCAGACCATCGCCAAGCGTCTGAAGGACAGCCAGAACACCGCCGCGATGCTCACCACATACAACGAGGTGGACATGAGCGCCGTCATGGCCCTGCGCAACGAATACAAGGACCTGTTCCTGAAGAAACACGGGATCAAGCTGGGCTTCATGTCGTTCTTTACCAAAGCCTGCTGCCACGCACTGAAAGAAGTCCCCGAGGTCAACGCAGAGATCGACGGCACCGACATCGTTTACAAGAACTTCGTGCATATGGGCATCGCCGCCGGCACGCCCACGGGCCTCGTGGTTCCGGTGATCCGCGATGCCGACGCCATGAGCTTTGCCGCGATCGAGGCGGCGATTGCCGAAAAGGGTGCCCGCGCCCGCGACGGCAAGCTGAGCATGGCCGAAATGCAGGGCGGTACCTTCACGATTTCGAACGGTGGCGTCTATGGCTCCCTGATGAGTTCGCCGATCCTGAACCCGCCACAGTCGGGCATTCTGGGCATGCACAAGATCCAGGACCGCGCGATGGTGGTGAACGGCGAAATCGTGGTGCGCCCGATGATGTACCTGGCGCTGAGCTACGACCACCGGATCGTGGACGGCAAAGGCGCGGTGACATTCCTGGTGCGGGTGAAAGAGGCGCTGGAGGATCCGAGGCGGTTGTTGATGGATTTGTGAGGGCAAAGGCGCATGGCAAAGTCTTATCGAGGTCTTCGAAAGCAGTACGATAATCTTCCTGAGGCTGTTCGAACTTATTTGGGGCACCTCGATGGGCTTCTGGACGGCTCCGACAGGTACGAAATTGCGCTGGCATACATCTTCATGAAGCTAGAAGAAGGTCACCACCGTGCGCTTAAATGTGGATTAGTTAGGTTGCATAAGTGCAATTCTGCGAAGGTCGACGAAGCGCTACAAGAACAGCATTTTGTTCGAAAGTCGTTCAAAACGATCTTTAAGAACGTTATCGGCAAACCGATTCAAAAAGCTGCTGCCGATAAACTGGTCAGTGCTGAAGCTGTTAGGGACAAGCAGATTCACGGGAAGACCGTAACAAGCTCTGACTTGAGACAAGCAATAAGTGACGCGCTTTTTTATATAGAGGCTATGGGAAATCAGATCGACCAGCGCACCGGCAAGAATCCGTTTGGCGACCTGCGAGGCCTTGCAGGAAAGACGAAGCTATTGGATGCGACAACCTCTTACTGGATACTTCGCGGCGTTGGTCTCTACACAAAAAACGATAAGGAAGATCCATGACACCAGAACTCACCTACCTCACCTACGCCGTGATCCTGCTGATCGTGCATATGATCATCCAAGCCACCCTGTCCGACCTGTCCAAGGGCCTCGGCTGGGCGCTCGGGCCACAGGACGAAAGCCGTGACCAGAACGCGGTCGCGGCCCGCACCGAACGGGCGCTGCGCAACTACGTCTACAACCTGCCCGCCTTTGTCGCGCTGGCGCTCATGCTCAAGGTCACGGATCTGGGCACCGCCTCCACCGCCACGGGCGCGGCCCTGTGGTTCTGGGCGCGCGTCGCTTACATCCCCGCCTACGCCTCGGGCATCCCACTGGTGCGTTCCATCGCGTGGTTCGCTTCGCTTGGCGGGCTGGTGCTGATGATCCTGCCGCTGCTGGGGACATGAGCCTGCGCGCCGCATATGAACGCGCGATTGCGGCGCGACGGGCCTTTGCCCTGCCCGGCTACCCGACGCTGGCCGAAGCCGGGTTTGACGGAGACTATGTGTCGCCCATCCAGATGACGTCCGGCAATCTGAAGGGGCCGTTGCTGATGTCGAAGGACTGGCTGGATGCGCCATCTGCGGCGGCGCACAGCAAAACGTTGAAGCGCACGGGCTACCTGCCGAACATCCCCTACAACCAGGTGATCGACCGGATGCTGGCGCTGCTGGGCCTCACTCGCGCCGACATCTACATCACGCCCGTCTTTCACCTGCTCACCCCAAAGCGATCCAGCACGATCCCGCAAGCGCATGCGCGTGCGAGCTTTGACGCCGTCGGCAGACACGAGGTGATGGGCCGCCGTCCGGTCGCGCTGGGAACGGACAGCGCGCGCGTGCTGAGCCATTTCGGCATCGACCATGTGACCGCCCCGCACCCCTCTGCCCGCATTGGCAGCTATGACATGCGCGCCCGCCTGATCGCACAGGCGGTGCGTGCCGCACGGACGACACAGACCGCATGACCCCCGAACTCACAGCCCTGGCCCTCGCGGCCCTGTTGCAGGTGGTGCAATTCTGCCTGATGGCGATCCCGACCAACATGGAACTGTCGCCGGGCAAGACGCTGTCGCCGCGTGACCGCACACGGCTTGGCGGAAACCTTCAGGATCAGGTATCCGACCGGACCGCGCGCCTGATCCGCGCCTGGGAAAACCATTTCGAAAGCCTGGCCCTGTTCACCATCGCCGTTCTCGTCGTCAGCCTCGCGCAGGCGAACACCGGCTTCACTGCCATATGCGCCTGGACCTATCTGATCGCCCGGACGCTCTATATTCCCGCCTACTATTTCGGCCTGACCCCATGGCGGTCGCTGATCTGGATGGTGGGCTTCCTCGCCGCCCCTCTCATGCTTGTTGCAACGCTCATCTGATCTTCTTTTGACCCAAAATACCACGGGGTCCGGGGCAGCGCCCCGGTCCGACCGCACAACAAAAGGACCAAAACCATGGCTTCTTACGACGTAATCATAATCGGCTCCGGCCCCGGCGGCTATGTCTGCGCCATCCGCGCGGCCCAGAACGGGCTGAAGGTGGCGGTTGTCGAAGGGCGCGACACGCTGGGCGGCACCTGCCTGAACATCGGGTGCATCCCGTCAAAGGCGCTGCTGCATGCCTCCCACATGCTGCACGAGGCCGAACACAACTTCGCCGCCATGGGCCTCAAGGGCAAATCACCGTCCGTCGACTGGAAGCAGATGCTGCAATACAAGGCCGACACGATCGGCCAGAACACCTCCGGCATCGAATTCCTGTTCAAGAAGAACAAGGTGGACTGGCTCAAGGGATGGGGGTCGATCCCCGAGGCGGGCAAGGTCAAGGTGGGCGATGACATCCACGAGGCCAAGGCGATCGTGGTCGCCTCGGGCTCGGAACCCAGCAGCCTGCCGGGGGTCAAGGTGGACGAAAAGGTCGTCGTGACCTCCACCGGTGCGCTGGAACTGGGCAAGGTCCCGAAAAGGATGGTGGTGATCGGTGCTGGCGTGATCGGGCTGGAACTTGGGTCGGTCTACAAACGTCTGGGGGCCGAAGTCGAGGTGATCGAATTCCTGGACGCCATCACGCCCGGCATGGACGCCGAGGTGCAAAAAACGTTCCAGCGCATCCTCAAGAAACAGGGCATCGGGTTCACGATGGGGGCCGCCGTGCAAAAGGTCGAAGCGACCAAGACCAAGGCCAAGGTGCATTACAAGCTGCGCAAGGATGACAGCGACCATGTGGCGGATGCCGACGTGGTGCTGGTGGCCACGGGGCGCAAACCCTATACCGACGGGCTGGGCCTCGATGCGATCGGAGTCGAAATGTCTGAACGCGGCCAGATAAAGGTCGATGCCCACTGGCAGACCAACGTCCCCGGCATCTATGCCATCGGTGACGTGATCGACGGCCCGATGCTGGCCCACAAGGCCGAGGACGAGGGCGTGGCCGCCGCCGACACCATCGCAGGCAAGCATGGGCACGTGAACTATGGCGTGATCCCCGGCGTGATCTACACCCACCCCGAGGTCGCCAATGTCGGCGAGACCGAGGAAACCCTCAAGGCTGCGGGCCGCAAATACAAGGCGGGCAAGTTCAGCTTCATGGGCAATGGCCGGGCCAAGGCGAACTTTGCCGCCGACGGCTTTGTAAAGATCCTGGTGGATGCAGACACCGATCGCATCCTTGGGGCCCATATCATCGGACCGGCTGCGGGGGATCTGATCCACGAGATTTGCGTCGCCATGGAGTTCGGGGCCGCCGCCGAGGATCTGGCAATGACCTGTCACGCCCACCCCACCTATTCCGAAGCAGTGCGCGAAGCCGCACTCGCCTGCGGGCAAGGCGCCATCCATATGTAGGCAGGTATGCGCCCGTGCGCAGGGCCGGTATGGCGTGATCCGGAAGGGGCCGATTGCGTCCCATCCGGATGCCAGGCGGTGCACGAACGGCGAGAATTCGCGCAGCACATGGGTGCGAGCCGGAGGAATTCCACCACCGGCACCGAACCGCCCCGTACCCGTCAGTCGCGGCTGTTTCCTTTTTCGTCCCAATCGCTCTTTTCTGAACCATCGACAGGCCCGTACGGGCAGACCAACAGAAAGGACACGACCCATGAATCGCCGTAACACTCTGAAACTGCTGGGCGGGGGCACCGCCCTGCTGACCCTTGGCGCATGTGCGCAGCCGCAAGGGGACGACATTGTCGACGTCGCGGCGGCCAATCCGGAATTCTCGACCCTTGTGACTGCGCTGCAGGCTGCGGGCCTTGTCGACACCTTGAAAGGCGACGGGCCGTTCACCGTCTTTGCCCCGACGAACGCGGCCTTTGCCGCGCTGCCTGCCGGGACGGTCGACAGCCTGTTGCTGCCCGAGAACCGGGATCAGCTGGTCAGCGTGCTGACCTATCACGTGGTGCCGGGCCAGATCACGGCAGGCGACGTGCTGGGCACTCGGCAGGCGGTCACGACGGTGCAGGGTGGAACGCTGGACGTCAACGGACAGGTCGGCAAGTTCGGCACCGGGGTCAAGGTGAACGATGCCAACGTGATCCAGCCGGACATCTTTGCGACCAACGGCGTGATCCACGCGATTGATGCAGTGCTGCTGCCCTGACGGCGGAACGGTGCCGGAAAACGAAGTCGTTTTCCGGGCCGTTTTCCGAATTCGGAAAACGCTACCACATGGTGCGGGCGGCGCGCGCAGGCCATGCCGCGTCATAGGCGGCTCCGCCTTCGTCGCCCTCTGACACCTCGGCCAGAATTTCACCCGGAGTGGGCAACCCTTCGGCATCGTCGCGCGACCACAGCCCGGCCCGCAACAGCGCGCGGGCGCATTGGGTATAGACCTCGCCGATGCGGATCACGATCACCGTGGCGGGTTGCCGCCCCTTGCGTTCGAACCGCGCCCGCAGCGCGTCATCCGTGGTCAGCCGCGCCATGCCGTTGATGCGCACCACCGTGTTGGACCCCGGCACCATGAACATCAGCGACACGCGCCCGTCCGCCACGATATTCCGCAGACTGTCCAGGCGGTTGTTCCCGCGCCAGTCCGGCAGGGCCAGCGTCTGTGGATCCAGTT
Organism: Pseudomonadota bacterium; assembly: GCA_038527345.1. Classification (GTDB taxonomy): domain Bacteria; phylum Pseudomonadota; class Alphaproteobacteria; order Rhodobacterales; family Rhodobacteraceae; genus Tateyamaria. Next base: position 14,743 of record JBCBFX010000036.1, read on the forward strand.
CCATGACCACCGGACCATCGTCGCCGCGCGGGCTCCCGTCGGTGCCGTCAGGCCCCACGGTGGTCAGAACGACAAACCGCGATGCCATCACCCATTTGCGATAGAGCGGCGTCAGGTGATCCGCGACCTTGCGCAGGCTGGGTTGCCCCGGCGCGCCATAAAGTGCTTCGAGCGTTGCGAGATCCTCAATGAATTTCATCGACCACGAACCCCGCTTCGCGCATCAGCGCGTTCGACTGTGCCTCGACCCGGGTTTCCAGCGCTTCCATGAACGCCCCGCGATCCAGCCCGGTGTCGAGCGGCGGCAGGAATTCGACCACCGCCACACCGGGTTTGCGCATGATCCCCCGCTTTGGCCAGAACAGGCCCACATTCGTGGCCACCGGCACGCATGGCTGTTCCAGTTGTTCATACAGGATCGCCGTGCCCACCTTGTAGGGGGCCTTGACCCCCGGCGGGATACGCGTGCCTTGCGGATAGATCACCAACTGCCCGGGCCTTGCCCGCCCTGCATGAACATCATCCACCATCTTCTGGATCGCGGCCCCACGCTTGCCGCGTTCCACCGGGATACAGCCCAGACGTTTCGCATAGATGCCGATCACCGGGGCCCAGAGCAACTCGCGTTTCATGATGAACTTGGCTGCCGGCACAGCGTGAAAGATCAGGATGATGTCCAGAAAGCTCTGGTGCTTGGCCGCAATCATCACCTCGTCCGTGGGGATATCGCCGCGCACGTCGTAGCGCAGACCAACCATCCAGCCCATGGTCCATTTCACCCACCGGCAATAAGTCTTGCAGGCATAGCGGGCACCATCGGGGCTGAGGATCGCATAAGGTGCAAAGACCAGCCCCATCACCAGCATCATGAGGTAGATCTGGCCAACAAAGACAAGCGAGCGGAGGTATTGGATCATGACAGGTGCCTGAGTGCGCGTGCGGCGGCAAAGGTTGTGGCGGCCATTGCGACAGCAGCGGCAATGACCGGGATCAGCAGCGGCACCAGCCAGCCCGCGCCCTGGAACCCGATGCCGGTCAACAGGCCCGGTGTGTCGCCGTCCGACGGCATCAGCCAGACCGCGACCAGCCCGACGACAACGCCTGCGGCGGCCCCGATCAGCGCGCGCAAGGTAAAACGCCGGACAAAGGCCTGTGCGATAAAGCTGTCGGTGGCCCCCACCAGCCGCAGCACCGCGACGACCTGCGCATTGGCGGCCAGTGCGGCATTGGCGGCCAGCGTCACCATCGCAGCCACCGCCGCCAGGATCAGCCCCGCCGCGGCCCACCCCAAAAGCCGCAGCCGCGTGGCCGCCTGCACAAGCGGCGCCCGCCAGCGCCCGTGATCATCCAGCACCGCGCCCGGCACCTCGGCCGCGAGCCGCAGGCGCAGGCCCGTCGCATCAAAGCCGTCGCTCGTACCCACCTCGATCAGGCGCGGCACCGGCAGGCTGTCAAGCGACAGTTCCGCCCCGAACCACGGGGCCAGCAGCGCCACCTGTTCGTCGTCGCTCAGCGCACGCGCCGATGCGACCCCGGGCGTGGTGTCCAGCACCTGCAGCGCCGCCGTTGTCTGGATCGCCCGCTGATCCGCAGGGGCCACGATGCGGATTGTCGCCGTCTGGGCCAACTCGTCCCCCCAGCGCGCCGCCAACCGCCCGGCAGCCAGTGACAAGGCCAGCGCAAAGACGGCGAGAAAGGCCATGGCCGCAGCAGCAAACAGGGTCAGTTGCGCGGTAAAACCCGAAGGCGGCACCACCCGGTCCGCTTGCAGGTCTCCGGACCAGAGCGCGCGCAACATCGTCGCATCCACCCTCACAAATCCGCCCCCGCCAATTGCACCCGCCGGTTCGAAATCCGCAGCACGCGGGCCTGCACCTGCGCCTTGGCCGCGCGGATCAGGCCCAGATCGTGGGTCGCGATCAGCACCGTCTTGCCCATCCGGTTCAGTTCGACCAGCAGGGTCAGCAAACGCTGCGACATTTCCCAGTCGATGTTGCCGGTGGGCTCGTCCGCCAGCACCACCTCGGGCGACATGATGACGGCGCGGGCCACGGCCGCCCGCTGCCGTTCGCCGCCCGACAGTTCCGGCGGCGCCGCATCGGCGCGGTTGGTCAGCCCCACCCACGCCAGCAATTCGTTCAGGTCCTGCCCAGCGGCATTCGCGTGCCGCCCCGACACGGTCAGCGGCAGGGCGATGTTGTCGGCCACCGGAAGATGGTCGAGAAATTGCACATCCTGATGCACCACCCCAATGCGCCGCCGCATCAGCGCCACGTCATCGCGTTCCAACGCCCGCACATCGGTGTCGAACAGACGCACGTGCCCGGCTGTCGGCAACAGCGCGCCGTAACACAGCTTGAGCAGCGTGGTCTTGCCCGCGCCCGACGGGCCGGTCAGAAAATGAAAGGACCCCGGTGCCAGCTTGACGGAAATATCCGACAAAAGCTCGCCCCCGCCATAGCTGTAGGCCACATTTTCCAGCTCGATCACGCCTGCCCCCGACTTGTTGCACCTGTTGTGCCTCAGCACCACGCCGGTTTCAATCTGATTGCCCTGACGACAGGGCGTGCACTTATGACTTTTCTGCGCGGCGAACACAACATATGGTGGATCCCGAGGGTAATGCGGGTGACCTATGCGGCTGATTTGTCCCAATTGCGACGCACAGTACGAGGTGGTGGACGACGTGATCCCGACCGAAGGGCGCGACGTGCAGTGTTCGAACTGCGGGCAGACCTGGTTTCAGCACCATCCGGACCATCCCCCGGTCGAGGTCGAGGAAGCGCCCGAAATCGCGCCCGATCTGCTCGAACCCGACGACACGCCGGGCGAAGACGAGGAACGCACCGTAGCCCCCGAACCGGAATCCCGCGGGATCGATCCGGCTGTGGCCGACATTTTGCGGCAGGAAGCCGAGCGCGAAGCGCAGGCCCGCGCGGCCGACACGGAAAGCCTGGAAACGCAGCCCGATCTTGGTCTCGATTCCGCGGAAAGCGAAGCGGACCGACGTGCCCGCGAAGCCCGCGAACGCATGGCGCGGATGCGCGGCGAAGCGGTGTATGCCGACCCCGACAGCGACCCCGCCGAAGCCGCAGCCGCCGCAGCCGCCATCGGGTCGCGCCGTGATCTGTTGCCCGACATCGAAGAAATCAATTCCACCCTGCGGTCCACCAGCGACCGTCAGGCCGGAACCACATCCGCCGATCCCAGTCCGGAAACCGCTGTTCCGCAGAAAAAGGCATCCGGCTTTCGGCGCGGCTTTTTCCTGGTTGTGCTGTTGGCCGTGATCCTTGGCGTGATCTATGTCTTTGCGCCGCAGATCGCGCGGTCTGTGCCCGGGGTCGATCCCTATCTCAGCGGCTATGTGGCGCAGGTGGATGCCGGTCGGGTCTGGCTGGACGGTCACGTCACAGCGATGCTGGCTTGGCTCGACAGCGCTGCCGGCACCGGGCCTGCTTCAGAATAATCCCGATCAGAACCGGTCTAGCAGCCGCTTGAGGTAATCCAGCTCGACATCGGGCCGTTCGCCATCGCCCGAGCGGCGGCGGATTTCGTCCAGCAGATCACGCGCGCGGCGATAGACATCCTCGCCCTGCAACAGCCCCTCGTCTGTGCCGATGGCACCGTTGGATCCCGGCTCGCGGCCCAAGGGGTCGCGCGCTTCGGCGCGGCGGTCTGCCTCGCTCAGGCCCTGTCCCTGCTGTCCGTTCTGCGCCTGTTGCTGCATCGCCTCTCCCAGCGCGCGCATGCCTTCGCGCAGCGCCTCCATCGCCTGGGACTGATTGTCGATGGCGTCGGCAAAATCGCGGTCGCGCAGGGCCTGTTCGGCCCCTTCCATGGCGCGGCCCGCACGGTCCAGCGCGTCGCGTGCCGCGTCACCTTCGGGCGTGCCGGCGCCGGGCATGTTGCCCTGCTGGCGGCGCAGTTCGTCGCGCAGCGCTTGCTGGCGGTCCGCCAGCGACTGTTCGCCGTTCTGCTGGCCGCCCTGCCCCTGGCCGTCGGCCTGATCCTGTTCGCCCTGACCACCGGGCTGGTTGTCACCCTGTTCGCCCTGGCCCTGACCGCCCTGGCTGTGCTGCTGGCCCTGACCCTGACCGCCGCTGCGGCCCTCGTTGCCCTGGCTTTCGCCGGCCTGGGCATTGGGGTTGAATTGCTCCTGGAGGTCGCGGAATGCCTGATCGCTCAGGCCCTGCTGTTCGCGCAGCGTCTCGGCCAGCCCTTCCATGGCCTGTTCGCCGGGGCTTTGGCCTTCGCCGCCCTGCCCTTGGGTGACGCGCATGTTTTCCAGCATCTCTTGCAGTTCCTGAAGCGCCTGTTCGGCTTCGGCCATGCGGCCCTGTTCCATCAGTTCCTGAATGCGGTCCATCATGCGCTGCAGGTCGTCCTGGCTCATTTGCAGCTGTTCGCCCTGGTTTTGCTGACTGTTTTCCTCGTTCGCGTCGGCATCCAGTTCCGCCTGCCGGGACAGTTGCCGCATGTAGTCATCGGTGGCGCGGCGCAGCTCGCGCATCAACTCTTCGATCTCGGCCTGGCTGGCGCCGTCCCGCATGGCCTGGTTCAGCCGTTCCTTGGCACGGCGCAACCGTTCAAGAGCCGAGGACAGGTCCCCCTCTTCGATGTTCAGAGCCAGGTCCCACAGGTCGCGGGCGACGTCTTCCTGCTGTTCCTCGGTCAGGCCGTAGCGGGCCAGGGTTTCCAGCCGGGTGATGGCGCGGCGCAGGCGCAACTGGTCTACTTCCTTGCGGAACACGTCATCGGGGCGGTGCGCCACTGCGCGCAGGATCTGGCCGATCCGGGTCGCATTGCCGCGCGACCACAGCAGATCGCGGCGTTGTTCGATGATGGCCGCAGCCAGCGGATCAAAGAACCGGCGGCCGGGCAGTACGATTGCGGTGGGCGTGCTTTCGCCCTGCTGTTCGGCGGCATCCAGCACCGACAGCGTCACGGTGACCGGCAGGTTGGCCCAGGGGTGTTCGCTGAAATCCTCGATCAGGTTTTCGTCGAACAGTGTCCGGTCACCCGCGACGGGCATCGGCAGGGACACGGTCAGTTCGGGACGTGGGTCGGGGGCGATGGCAAGGCCGTGACGACGGTCCACCGCGCCCAGGTCCAGCGTGATCCGCGCCTCGCCCGCTTCGACGCCATAGTCGTCTTCGGCCTGAAACGGCAGTGTCATTTCACCCAGTGCGCTGGAATCAGGTGCGCTCAGGATGGTGATGGCCGGGCTTTCGTCGGGCAGCACGGCCACTTGCCATGTGCGCCCGCCGGGGCCGTTGATCGCAATCTCGCCGGACTGGACAACGGTGAAATCCTGTTCGATGGCCGAAGCCGGGGGCACCTCGCCCGACCGGCCAGACACGGTTTCGGCCACGGTCAGCGCGCCCACTTCGCCATAAAGCCGCAAGGTGATCAGGCTGCCCACCGGCACTTCAAGCGTGTCGTCGGTGATGTCGTTCAGATAGATCGTCGGCCGCCCGGTATAGCGCGGGCTTTCGGCCCATCCTTCCCACACGGGCCCCGTGGCCAGTCCGCCCGAACCGGGTGTCATCGTCGATACCGACCCCACCTGCCAGATCGAGCCAAACAGCAGCGCCACGGCAAATATCAGCGTCGCCATGTAGCGCAGCGCAAAGGGGTCGCGCCGCGCGATGCGCAGGTCGGCGGGCACGGCACGGGCCTGCGTGGCGCGGTCCAGCATGCGTTTCTTGTGAGCCTGCCACACCGCGCTGGACGCGTCGTCGTCGGCCCCGATGGCCTGTTTGTCGAGTAGCGCCTGCAAGGGACGGCCCGGCATGGTTTCATCCAGCCGCGCAATCGCCTGCCCCTTGGTGGGCAGGCGAAATACGCGGATCGCATAGCCCAGTGCGGCCACACCGCCAATGGCAGCGACAACGGCAACGGTCCAGACCGCTTCGACCGGCATCGTGTCCTGAAGGCCCAGCATCAGGACTCCCAGCACCGCCAGCACGATCGTCATCAGCGGCCACAGCGCCTGCACCAGCCCTTCGGCCAGCATTCCGGCCCAAGTCAGACGCAGGGCAACCCGCGTGCCTGCAAGGCTGTCGCGCAATTCGGACGTGGAGCGTTTGGTCATGCGGCCTCTCCGGGCGTGGCGGGCGCGGGATAGCGCCCTAAAGCCATTCGGGAATGGTATCGCGATTTATGATTTCGTCAAAGGTTGGACGTGCGCGGATCACCGCGTATTGATCGCCATGCACCAGAACCTCTGGAATCAGGGGGCGGGTGTTGTATTCGCTGCTCATGACCGCGCCATAGGCCCCGGCACTGCGGAACGCGACCAGGTCGCCCGCGGCAAGGGTGGGCATATTGCGCTGCTTGGCAAATGTATCGCCGGATTCGCAGACCGGCCCGACAATGTCATAGGGGGCCTGTTCGGTGCCCGGGGCCGGTTCGATCACCGGGACGATATCGTGATATGCCTCGTACATGGCGGGGCGGATCAGATCGTTCATGGCCCCGTCCAATATCAGAAAATCGCGCCCCTCGCCGGATTTGACGTAGATGACGCCCGACACCATCAGCCCGGCGTTGCCGGCAATCAGTCGACCCGGCTCGATCTCGATCTCGCAGCCCAGATGGCCCACCGTGCGCTTGATCAGCGCGCCGTAATCCGTGGGCAGCGGTGGGGCCTCGTTCGAGCGGGCATAGGGGATGCCAAGCCCGCCACCCAGATCGAGGCGGCGAATATCGTGCCCGTCCTCACGCAGTTGCACCGTCAGTTCGGCGACCTTTTGATAGGCCAGTTCGAACGGTTCCAAATCGGTCAGCTGGCTGCCGATATGCACGTCGATGCCGATCACATCGAGGTTTTGCAGACGGGCGGCGTGGGCATAGACCTCGCGGGCGCGGGCAATGGGGATGCCGAACTTGTTCTCGGACTTGCCGGTGGCGATCTTGGCGTGGGTCTTGGCGTCCACGTCCGGATTCACCCGGATGGTGATGGGGGCTATAACACCGACCTCGCCCGCGACGCGGTTCAGCACCTCCATCTCGGGTTCGGATTCGACGTTGAACTGGCGGATGCCGCCGGTCAGGGCCAGGCGGATTTCATCGGCCGTCTTGCCGACACCGGAAAACACGATGCGGTCGCCCGGTACGCCCGCGGCCTTGGCCCGCATGTATTCGCCACCCGACACCACATCCATGCCCGCGCCGGCCTGCGCCAGGGTTTTGAGGATCGCCTGATTGCTGGCCGCCTTCATCGCATAGCAGACGAGGTGGTCGGTGCCTTCCAGCGCCTCGTCGAACAGGCGGAAGTGGCGCAGCAACGTCGCCGTGGAATAGACGTAGAATGGCGTGCCGACCGCTGCCGCGATCACGGGCAGGGGCACATCCTCGGCGTGCAGGACGCCATCGCGGTACAGAAAATGATCCATACCCGCGCACTTAGCGGTGCGCGGGGCGAGGATCAATCAAGGCTTAGCGCATTTTCTTTTGCGCCGCGTCCATCTTGGCCAGTTGTTTTTTCTGGCGTTCGATCACGCGGTCCCAAATCGGGGCCAGATCGGGGTTCTGCAACCCGCGATGCGTGGCAAGCTGATACAGCATGTGCGCGGGGTTGTCGTTGCATTCCAGCACCTTGGGGCCGTCCGCCGTGACGGCGACGTCAAAGCCGCAGACACCGAATTCCGGGAACACGTTGTGCGCATCCACCGCGATCCGCAGGGTTGCGTCCCAGTGCGGCAGTTGCGCGCCCACCAGCGGGGCGTTCGAGGTCGGGTGTTCGGTCAGCATCTCGGCCTTGGGGCCGGTGCCGCGGACGCAGGACAGCACCTTGCCGCTGTCCAGATCCAGATGCGCCAGCAGGCTGCCGTCCTGCCAGAAGTTGTCGGACATGGCCGTGGGCGCGGGCAGCTTCCAAACCGAATAGACCGGTTTGGGACCCGTGCCGTCATTGACCGTCACCACGCGAACGCAGCCGATGGCCGGGCCTGAAATGGCGGCCATGTCGGGATGCGGGTCCAATGCGGTCTGGAACAGGAAGCCACCGGGATAGCGGTCGATCACTTCGGCCGCGAAATCCGCGATATTCTGCATGACACCGTTGCCCAGCCGCAGCATGTCGTCGTCCCGCGCGTCGATCCGCACCGACCCTTCGGACAGCGAACCGTGATGCGGCTTGCCGAACAGTGGATACGCGGCGTCCTTGCGCAGGAATGTCTCGATCTCGGCTGCGCTGCGCAACGTGGGCAGCGCGCCTGCGGACCGGTAACCGCTGACCATGGCCTGGGTCGCCGCTGTGCCGATGCCCAGTTGCGCCAGAAGCTGGGTATACAGCAGCTTGTTACCCACAAAGGACCGCGTGGGCACGGCCTTGGGCGGGTTCAACAGGGTGTTGAGCGCGTTGGTGCCGCCCTGCCCCAGAAACATCCGCTTTTCCGCCATCGGGATTGCCGGATCATAGACCCGCAAACTGTAGTATTCGTTCGACCCCAGCTTTTGCTGGCCGCCGCGCATCGCGAAGATTTCGCGCATCTGGCGCAGGGGATGTACGCCATGCTGCTGCATCACCTGTGCGATCACCGGTGCTTCGGGTTTTTTGGGCGCGTCCGGCCCCTGAAGAAGTGCGCCGCCCGGCGCCTGAATGCCTGTGTCTGTCATAGCGTTGCCCCGCTGTTGTCCAGTTCCTGCCTGCGGCTGGAATACCGGGCAAAAGGGGCAACAATGGGGCGTGATTGTTTCCGATTTAGGGAAAATCCTACGTGATCGGACGCGACCGCAGGAACAGGTACAGCGGCAAACCGCAGCTGACGCCGATGCAGAACGTGGCCGGAATGGCGACCAGCGCCAGCCAGTTGCGCCGCACCGCAACCTCGGCCACGATGAATACAGTCAGGGCAGCGGCGGCGATGGTCAGATCCCAAACCAGCCCGCTGGTGGCGGCGTTCACGTGCCAAGCATCGACCATCGCCATCAGGCTGTAGCCGTTTTCATTGAACCACTGGATAAAGTAGTACATCGGGTGGATGGCCCCCCAGATGGCGAGGCCAAGGTAGATCGCGCGCAACGGGGTCATGGGGTCAAAACACGCTGACGCCGACACGCAGCGGGCCGCTGCTGACCCCCACGGTGCCACCGACCCGGACGCCGCCATTGCCGATCCCGATTCCCAGCGACGCGTCGGGCTGTACCGGTTCACCATCCACGCCGCAGGCGGCAACGGCCAGCAGGGCCAACAGGGTCAATGCGCGCAATGTCATGCCAGTACCTCTCTCCATCGCGCGATCTGCGCGCGCACCTGCGCGGGCGCGGTGCCGCCATAGGATGTACGCGAAGCGACCGAATTGTCCACGCCCAACACGTCATAGACGGCATCGGTGATCCCGTCATGGGCGGATTTCATCTGGTCCAGCGTCAGGTCCGGCAGGTCGCAGCCGTGGTCCTCGGCCAGCGCCACAAGGCTGCCGGTGACGTGGTGCGCATCGCGAAACGGCAGGCCCAGCACCCGCACCAGCCAATCGGCAAGGTCTGTCGCCGTGGAAAAGCCCGCGCCCGCAGCCGCCGCCAGCGCGTCGCGGTTGGCGGTCATGTCGCGCACCATCCCGTCCATCGCCGCAAGCGCAAGCATCCAGTTGTCGGCGGCGTCGAACACCTGTTCCTTGTCTTCCTGCATGTCCTTGGAATAGGCCAGCGGCAGTCCCTTCATCACCATCATCAGCGCGGTATTGGCCCCGAAAATGCGGCCCACCTTGGCCCGGATCAGTTCAGCTGCATCAGGGTTCTTTTTCTGCGGCATGATCGATGAGCCGGTGGAAAACCGGTCCGACAGCGTGACGAACCGGAACTGGGCCGAGGACCAGATCACCAACTCTTCGGCAAAGCGGCTGAGGTGCATGGCACAGATGCTGGCCACGTTCAGGAATTCCAGCGCGAAGTCGCGGTCGCTGACCGCATCCAGCGAGTTTGCCGCAGGCCGGTCAAAGCCCAGCACCTGAGCGGTCATCTCGCGATCAATGGGAAAGGACGTGCCAGCCAGCGCCGCGGCCCCCAGCGGGCATTCATTCATCCGGGCGCGCGCATCGCGGACACGGGACAGGTCACGCCCGAACATTTCCACATAGGCCATCATGTGATGGCCCCAGGTCACGGGTTGCGCGGTCTGCAAATGGGTAAAGCCGGGCATGACCCAATCGGCCCCAGCGTCGGCCTGATCCAGCAGGGCGGCGATCAGGGACAGAAGTGCCCCTTCTGCCGCATCCAACTGGTCGCGCACCCACAGCTTGAAATCCGTGGCCACCTGATCATTGCGGCTGCGGCCCGTGTGCAAACGCCCCGCCGGTTCGCCGATCAGGTCCTTGAGCCGCGCCTCGACGTTCATGTGGATGTCTTCCAGGGCGGCGGAAAAGGCGAATGTGTCGCCCTCGATCTCTGACAACACCGTGAGAAGCCCTTTCCGTATGGCTTCGACGTCCTTATCACTCAGGATGCCGGTGGCGCCCAACATGGCGGCATGGGCGCGGGAACCTGCGATGTCCTGGGACGCCATGCGCTGGTCAAACCCGATCGAGGCGTTAATTGCTTCCATGATCGCGTCTGGCCCGGCCGAAAACCGCCCCCCCCACATCGCGTTTGCAGATTTGTCGGTCATCGTTGGCCCACCTGAGGATGAAAAGATGAAAAAGATCGTTGCCGCCGCCCTCTACATCGCGCTGGGGCTTTCTGCAATTCCCGGACAGGCGGACACGACCGTGGCCGAGGGCCTGCGCACGGGCGACATGAAGAAGCTGATCTTTCATTCCACGCCCGAGGCGGTATCGAACGCGCCCTTTGAGCTGGCAGACGATGCGGGGCAAGGCACGCTTGAGGATTACGCGGGCAAGTATGTCCTGCTGAATTTCTGGGCCACGTGGTGCGCGCCCTGCCGCAAGGAAATGCCGATGCTGTCGGAATTGCAGACAGAATTCGGCGGCGACACGTTCGAGGTGGTGACCATCGCGACGGGGCGCAACAATCCGGCGGGCATTGTGAAGTTTTTCGACGAGATCGGTGTCGACAACCTGCCCCGCCATCAGGACCCAAAGCAGAAACTGGCCGCGCAGATGGCCGTGTTCGGCCTGCCGATCACGGTGCTGATCAACCCGGAGGGCCGCGAAATCGCACGGCTGCGGGGTGATGCGGACTGGTCCAGCGACAGCGCCAAGGCGATTATCGCGGCGCTGATCGAGGACGAAAGCAGCTAACCGCCATTCGCCAACAAAATGCGGCGCACGCGCGGTGTGATCATCTCCACCAGCGCGGGTTCCATAAACGCAAAGCGGTCAGGCACATCCAGAACGCGGACAGGGACGTCGCGAAGGTGAGCGCCAAATCGCTTCTGCAAAAGCCGCTTTTGACGCCGCTCCATGACAATAACAAAGTCGGCCCAGTCCAGATGTTCTGTCGAGACGTATTCGTCAGCGTCATTGCTGAGTCCGGCAAAGTCAGTCTCAAAACCCGGCCAAGTGGCGACGACATCCGCAGCCGTGGGGCTGCGCATGCGGGCCTTGCCACAAAGAAACAAAATACGGCGCATGATGCGCGACGTAGCAATGGCGGCACCACAACGCCAGCGTTCAATGGCTGGCTCCCAGATCATAGCGCCGCCGACCTGACGCGACGCAACCCTTGACGATAGCGCACCGTCTCCGCTGAATTGCGGTCAGGGAGGGTCAGGCCGGTGCCTTTGCACATCCTGTTGATCTTGGTGGTGGGTGGCATCGCAGGCATTGCGCTTGCGCTGCATCTGCTGGGGCTGAGCCGGGCAACACCGCTGACAGAAGACACGGCGCGGGCGGCTTGGCTTCGGCATTGGCCGGATGACGCCGTGCACAGCGTTCATGTCACCCAGGACGGTCGCGCCGCGCGCGTGGAGGCCCGGCAGGGGCGCGGCATCCTGTGGCAATTCGGTGCGGACACCTGCGCCCGCCGCCTGACCGGGGCCGAAGTGACACGTATTGTGAAAGGTCGTGTCGACCTGCGCCTTGGCGATTATACCGCGCCGCGGGTACGCCTGGCCCTTTCCCCTTCCGAACAGGACGAATGGACAGACTGGATGACCAAGACATGATGGGTGACCTGACATACCCCGACGTGGTGCAACTGGCGGTGCCGCTGTTCATCGCCGCCATCGCCATTGAACTTACCTGGATCGTGATCAAGGGACGCGGCGGACGGTACGAGACTCGGGATGCCGTGACCTCTCTGATCATGGGGGCGGGCAACGTGGCCTCGGGCATCTTGCTGGGGTTCATCGCCTGGGGCTTTTTCATCCTGCTGTGGGAAATCACACCGCTGGATATGGGCACGTCGGTCTGGGTGGTGCTGCTGTGTTTCGTGCTGGACGATCTGCGATATTACTGGGTGCACCGGTTCGGGCACCGCATCCGCTGGGTCTGGGCCAGCCATGTGAACCACCATTCCAGCCAGCACTACAACCTGACGACCGCGCTGCGGCAGACATGGACGGGCACGTTCACCTTCATGATGGTGGTGCGCGCGCCGCTGATCCTGCTTGGCTTCCATCCAGCTATGGTGTTGTTTGTCGGCGGGCTCAACCTGATCTATCAGTTCTGGATCCACACCGAGGCGATCGGGCGTATGCCCCGCTGGTTCGAGGCGGTAATGAACACGCCCAGCCATCACCGGGTGCACCATGGGCGCAACGCGCGCTATCTGGATGCGAACTACGCGGGGGTGTTCATCGTCTGGGACAAGCTGTTCGGCACCTTCGTACCCGAGTTGGAGAATGAGAAGCCGGATTACGGCCTGGTGCAGAACCTGGGCACGTTCAACCCGGTCCGGGTGGCATTCCACGAATGGGTGGGCATTTTTCGGGACGTCACGCAGCGTGATCTGAGCTGGCGCGAACGGATGATGTATGCGGTGGCGCCGCCGGGCTGGAGCCATGACGGGTCGCGCGACACATCAGAGACGATCAAAGCCAAGCACCTGGCCCGACACCCGGACGATAAAGGCACACCAGGATTTTAGCGGCACGTTTTCCGAAGTCGGAAAACGGCCGGAATTTTCCTCAAAATTCCGGCGCGCGGCGGCGGATGGGGTGAACCATGCCATCTCGGGCGTATCCGGCTGCCACCGGATGGGACATATCCCACGACCGTCCTGCGCAACAAGGCCAACGATTTCGATCCACCCACCTTCGACATCTTTGACGGTTCCGTCCACGGCATGATCGGCAAGAGCGACGTCGGTTTGTCCGCCGCGAGACACGCAACTGCCGACGTGACCGGCGCGATACTGCTGAACCAGTTGGGGCCGAACCGTGCCGAGGCCCGGCAAGTGGCCCCCGACAAGCAGGGTACAACAGTTCCCGAAAGCCATGCCGCATCACCTGGCATCTGGCCCGACGGGCTGACCCCGCTGGGGCGCTATCCGGGCACCGACGCGCGCGTCAACGCGGGCTGGCAAGTCTATTCAGATGCCCTGCGCGCCAACATGCGGGACTACTTCGGCGTCTACGAATATCTAGACGTCAACCATGGCTGTCGCAATGACACCACGCCCCGCCCGGACGAGGAAAGATAGCCCGGGACCGCCCGCCGGCGATTGTCGGCGCGCGACCGAGCATCTAGGCCGCGTGGCGCAGGATCGCGGCTTCGCTGGCGCGCAGGTTGCGGCGGGCGTAGCTGCCATAGGTGTGGGGGTCGAATTCCAGTTCCGGGAACTGCGCCAGCAAGCGCGCCCTGTCCACCTCGCCCAGCGTCGTAAGGGCGGCGTTGGCCGGATGGAAGCTTTCGGTTTCGATGCCGTTGGCACGGATCACCTCGTGCCGGGGCAGAAGCAGGTGGATATACGTCACTTCGCGCAATTGCGTGTCGACCGTGATGGTTTTCTCGTTCACGAGATCCTTGGCCGCAACCAGAACCTCGGGCGTATTGAACAGGGATTGGGCAATCTCGCCCTTGATCAGCATGCGGTGCTCGGGCGAGACCAGCAATTCCTGATCGGGTCGTTCCACACCGAGCGCGCCGGTCCGGATGCGCACGGGCCGCAGGCGCGGCATTGCGAACAGACGCGCGCCCGACATGCGACGACTGCCGGTCCACAGGATGTCCTGCACGCCGTTGTCACGGGTCTGGACCTGGTCGCCTTCGCGCAGGTCCTGGACCGGGCGGGGGCCGACGACCGTGTCGATCAGCGTATCGGGAGTGAAACAGATGACACCGCCGGAGCCTTCGCCGTGACTGTCTTCGGGGTGGTAGTTCAGCGTGTGGTGTACGACCCACAACTCGCCGTTGCGGGGCGGCATGTCGTCAAGGAACATCAGCAGAGGCTGCACACCGCCGCCCACTTCGATCAGCGTCACGGTATAGCTTTTGGCCCCATCGGTGACCACGAAGTTGCTGTCGACCAGCGGTGTGTCGTCTTCGTGCCCGAGATCGGCCGGTGCGGGTTGATATGTCAGCGCAGCACCCACAAGACGCTGCACCATGCGCGCCGCGCGGCGACGCATCGTTTCTGAACCATCTGCCCCATCCAGACGCAAAACACTTTGTGGGCCGTCCACACGCACGGCGTCCCCGCGCCACGACCACGCAGCACCCACCGTCAACGATTGCAACGGTGCGGCCTCAAGACCGTCCACTTCTGTTTGCGACCAGGATATGACAAACGTGCCACGAAAGCCCGTTTCCATTGCCTGTATGCCTGCCTTGCTCTTTTTTTTATTTAGAAAACGTTAACAAATGAGATTCCAGCTGTGAAGCCAAAATTCACAACGGAATCCAGAGTGTTGCATCCTTACCTTAAAGCAACCTTTGAACACGCGAACGCGCCGGTGGCCGTGACCACAGGCGCGCTGCAATTTCATGCCGGAACCGGCGGATCAGGGTTTGAACGTCAAAAAGCCGAAACGCGCGGGCTGCGTGGCCCCGGTGTGGTCCGCGCAATAGACCAGCAACTTGCCACCGACCGACGACGACCGGCAGAAGCGGTTGTCGCCTGCGGGCGTGATCACGGTCGCATAGTTCAGGTAGTAGTAGCTGTTGCCGTTGATCGTGATCTCGTACCGTTTGTAGGTGTTGTTGTAGGTCGACGACCAGTTTGTCGATCCCTTGTACTTGGTCCCGTTCGACAGCACCGTGCCATAGGCGAGGGGAGACTTGCCGAAGGCGACGAATTGCCCGCCCTCGACCCCGCCCGCGGAATCGCGGTCGGCATCGTCTGGTTCCAACGTCTGCCCCGTGGCGACGGTGTTGACATCGGACGCATCGTCCAGTGAGCCGCCCGCGCTGTCATCCTGTGCCAGGGCAAGGCTTGCCCCGAGCATGAGTGCGAAGGTTGCGGTGATAATATCCTTGAACATGGTATTGATCCTTTCGGTGTAAGTCGTTTGCTTGAAAATCAGGGTTTGTAGGTCACGAAGCCAAAGCGCGACGTGGCGGGTTGGCCGCTATGCGTGTAGCAATAGACCAGCAGCTTGCCGCTGACCGAGGACGACTTGCAAAAGCGGTTGTCCATCGGCGTGATCACGGTGACATAGTTCAGGTAGTAGTAGTTCTGACCCGTCATCGTGATTTCGTACCGGTTGTAGGTCGAATTGAAGGTGGACGACCAGTTGCCATAGCCCTTTTGCTTGGCCCCGTTGAACCAGACCGTTCCGAACGCCAGCGGCGATTTCAGCGGTTTGACCGGTTGCAGGACCAGTTGCCCCACATAACCAACGTCGATCCGCGGCTTTGTGATGCCCTTGCCCGTCACGGGTGTACCGGTGCTTTTCAGCTTGGCCTCGATCGTCGCCACGCTGTCCCCGGATTTCCAGCCGCGATGCAGTGCAAAGGCCCCTGCAACATGCGGTGTTGCCATCGAGGTGCCGTTGAACGTCACCGTGCCACCGCCCGCACGCGCCGAATTGATCGACGAGCCAGGCGCCAGCAGGTCCACCATGGCGGCGGAATTGGAGAAGCTGGACAGCGTGTCGGACTTGGTGGTCGATCCCACCGTTACGGCCGTCGACACACAGCCGGGAAAGCTGACGCCATCCGAAAAGCCGTCGTTGCCCGACGCAATCACCGTGGCGACACCAAGCGCCCGAAGCTGGTCGATGACCGGCTTGCGACCGTCTCCGTCACAGGCGGTGGTCGATTTGCCGCCGCCGATGCTCATGTTGGCCGAGGCAATCTTGATCGTACCGGCCTGGGCCAGCGCACGCACCCGGGTCAGCCCCTTGATCTGGTCCGACGTGTAGGACAGCACACAGGGTGCGGCGCGCGGTGCGCAGGTCGCGGCCGAGTTGAATCGGGAAAACACCTGGACCGCGACAACCTGCGCGCCCGGCGCGACACCGGTCACGCCCCCGCCGTTGCCGGCGGCGATGCCGGCGACATGTGTGCCGTGCCCGCATCCCGAGATCGAGGACGAGCAGTCGTTGCCCGATCCGTTCGCGGTGGATGCCGCAGCGCCCCCGGGGCACAGCGACTGTGACCCGCCATTGGCCGACGATGTGGTGGAATAACAGGCCTGGCTGACGATCTTGCCCGCAAAGGCCGCGTGGCTCAGGTCGACGCCGGTGTCCAGCACGGCCACCGCGTGACCGCTGCCGGTCTGTCCACGCCCGTGGGCGGTGTCGGCTTCGATCAGGGGGATCGACTGCGCGAGAATGGGTGCCGCGAGTTCATCTTCTTGCACCACCGCCACGTTTTCGTTGTCCTGCAGCGCACGCAACTGTTCGGCTGTCACCTCCAACACGCTGAGCGGCAGTCCCTCGATCGCCTCTGCATAGGCAAGCTCGCCCCCGAGAGAACGGGTCAATCGCGACTGCGCGGCCTGGAATGCCTGGGCCTCGGCCTGATCGACGCTTCTGGTCGCGTCGAACGGCACATCGAGACGGACGATGATCCGCACCGTGTCCTGTGCTTCCGCCTTGGCAAGCAGGTCCGGGCTGACGGTTTGTGCTGCTGCTGATCTGAGCCCCGGAGGTGAGGCCGCCATGGCCAAGGCGGCGAAGCAAGTGAAGAGCACATGTTTCATGCTATTCTCCTTTTGAAAATGTGTTCATACAAAAACTGCGAAAGCGACTATCCGCGCATCAAACGCGACGCTATGCACGTATTAAGGGTAGCACACTTGACCTTGAGCGGTCGGATTTCCATGTGAAAAGGGTGTGATCCGGGCAGACCCAAGCAGGAGGGCGCGCGCCATGAATTTGAAAGCAAAGGCAATTCTTTCGGCCGTATTTGGCCTATACGGAACAGTCTTGGCCGCAGGAGAGAATGCGATGACCCCTGAACAGGCCGAATCGCTGGATGCGCTGCGTTCCGTCGCCGAAACGGACGGGATCGTGCGCGTGATCGTGTCGCTGGCCGCGCCGGAAGATATCGCGGGCATGGGGGCCAACGCGACGATGGAAAGCGTAAAGACGATGATGCAGACCATGCTGCCCCTGACCGAGGCGCCGCTCGTGGACCCCATCGCGGATCAACCGCTGGTCGTGATGGAAGTCACCGCGACCGGGCTCGATTTTCTGAGCACCGCACCGATGGTGGCGCGGATCGAGGCCGATGGGTTGACCGGCATACCGCCCTTCGAAACCACCCCGGTGGACGGCGCCACGGACGACAGCCCGAGTTTTGGCGGGAATGGCAGCGGCAGCAGCGATCTGTCTGCGCCGCAATCGGACTAGGCGCGGATCAGCCGCATTTCGAAAAGCCGCAGGATGCGCAGGTCATGCACCCTTCGATCATGCGCATTTCGAAACTGCCACAGCTTGAACAGGATTTGCCGCGCGGCGCATCCATGCCCACGACCTCCGCTTGCGGGTCGGTCTTGAGGCCCATGCCCTCGCCCTCGATAAAGCCGATGTCGATCATGTGCCGTTCGATCACGCCACCGATGGCCGCGAGGATCGAGGGGATGTATTTGCCCTGCATCCACGCACCGCCGCGCGGGTCGAACACGGCTTTCAACTCCTCGACCACGAATGACACGTCCCCGCCCCGCCGGAACACGGCCGAGATCATGCGGGTCAGCGCCACGGTCCACGCGAAATGCTCCATGTTCTTGGAGTTGATGAACACCTCGAACGGGCGACGGTGGCCGCCGATCACCAGGTCGTTGATGGTGATGTAAAGCGCATGTTCGCTGTCGGGCCACTTGACCTTGTAGGTGTTCCCCTCAAGCGCGTTGGGCCGGTCCAGCGGTTCGGACATGTAAATGACGTCGCCATGGGGCTGCATCGGTTCCTCGTCGCCATTGGCGACCACCGCGGGATCGGCGGGCTTGTCCTCTGCCACACTCAGCACTGACCCCGTCACCGCGTTGGGGCGATAGGTCGTACACCCTTTGCAGCCCGTATCCCAGGCCTGCATGTAGACATCCTTGAAATCGTCAAAGCTGATGTCTTCGGGGCAGTTGATGGTCTTGGAAATGGACGAGTCCACCCATTTCTGGGCCGCCGCCTGCATCTTGACGTGATCGGCCGGGGCCAGCGTCTGGGCGTTCACGAAGAAGTCCGGCAATTCGGCGTCGCCGAACCTGTCGCGCCACATCTGCACGGCGTAGTCCACGACTTCCTCTTCGGTGCGGCTGCCGTCCTTTTGCAGCACCTTGCGGGTGTAGGCATAGGCAAAGACCGGTTCGATCCCGGAACTGACATTCCCTGCGTAGAGGCTGATCGTGCCCGTAGGCGCGATCGAGGTCAGCAGCGCATTGCGGATGCCGTGTGCGGCGATGGCGTCGCGCACGTCGGCGTCCATGGCCTGCATGGTGCCGCTTGCCAAAAATGCGTCTGCTTCAAACAGTGGAAAAGCGCCCTTTTCCTTGGCCAGTTGCACCGACGCAAGGTACGCGGCGCGGGCGATGGCGTGCAACCATTGTTCGGTCTGACGCGCCGCCGCGTCCGAGCCATAGCGCAGGCCCAGCATCAAGAGCGCATCGGCCAACCCCGTGACGCCCAGCCCGATGCGGCGCTTGGCCTGTGCCTCTTGCGCCTGCGCCTCGAGCGGGAACCTCGACGCATCCACCACGTTGTCCATCATCCGCACGGCAGTGGCCACAAGGTCCGCAAGCGCGTCCTTGTCGAGGTGTGCCGCATCCTCGAACGGATCGGCGACCAGTCGCGCCAGGTTGATCGACCCCAGCAGACACGCGCCGTAGGGTGGCAGGGGCTGTTCACCGCAGGGATTCGTGGCGGCGATGGTCTCCACATAGTTCAGGTTGTTGGCCGCGTTTATGCGGTCGATAAAGATCACGCCGGGTTCGGCATAGTCATAGGTGGACTGCATGATCTTGTTCCACAGATCGCGGGCCTCGACCGTGTGATAGACCTTGCCGTCGAATTTCAATTCCCACGGGCCGTCGGCCTTGACCGCCTCCATGAACGCGTCCGTCACCAGCACGGAAACGTTGAACATGCGCAGCCGCGCCGCGTCGGACTTGGCGGTGATGAAATCCTCGATATCCGGGTGGTCACAGCGCATCGTGGCCATCATCGCGCCCCGGCGGCTGCCGGCCGACATGATGGTGCGGCACATCGCATCCCACACGTCCATGAAGGACAGCGGCCCCGATGCATCCGCCGCCACACCGCTGACCGCCGCGCCCTTGGGTCGGATGGTCGAGAAGTCGTAGCCGATGCCGCCGCCCTGCTGCATTGTCAGTGCGGCCTCTTTCAACATCTCGAAGATGCCGCCCATGCTGTCGGGGATCGTGCCCATCACGAAGCAGTTGAACAGGGTCACGCTGCGCGCGGTGCCCGCGCCAGCGGTGATGCGGCCCGCGGGCAGGAATTTGAAGTCTTCGAGCGCCTGATAGAACGTGTCTTCCCACGGGGCGGGGTCACTTTCGACCTGTGCCAGATCACGGGCGATGCGCCGCCAGGTGTCTTCGACCGTATGGTCGATGGGCGTGCCGTCCGCGTCCTTGAAGCGGTACTTCATGTCCCAGATCTGTTCGGCAATCGGCGCAGCAAAACGTGTCATCAAGGCATCCCCGTGGTGGCAGTCGAATCTCTCGGTACGCGAAAGGAAAATCACCGTACCACACCCAATACGTTGCAGAAACACCTTTGGACGCTACAATATGAGGTGTGGCATGGGGACGACTCTGTGGATAAGTACATCAACCTGATCAAGCTGTCGGTGGGCAGCGACAGCTATGACGACCTGATCGCGTGGCAAAGGACCCGGCGCGCCAGGACTGCCGACGGCTATCCGCGCCACGTCACCCGCATGTGGCCCAAGCGGGAGGCCGAGATCCTGAAGGGCGGGTCGATCTTTTGGGTGGTCAAGGGCGTGGTCACTTGCCGACAGCGCATCATCCGGCTGGACGAGGTGATTGGCAGTGACGGCATCCGCCGTTGCGCCATCGTGTCGGACCCGGAGCTGATCCGGGTGCAATCGGCGCTGAAGCGTCCGTTTCAGGGCTGGCGCTATCTCAAGCCCGAGGACGCCCCCCCCGACCTGCCAAAGGGCCGCGAACGGGAAGAGCCGCTGCCGGTGGAACTGAACCGCGCGCTGGCCGAAATCGGCGTGCTCTGACGCCGGGCAAGACGGCGCCGCGTCGTTCTAGCCGATGACCACCTTTTGCGGGTTTTTCAGCCTGTTCACCCAGCTGTCCACGGTTTGGGCCAACCCTTCCCAATCAGTATAGACGTGATCATTGTCCAGATCGAAGTCCGGTTCATGTGCGGCAATGATCCGGCGCATCAGAAAGCGCCGCACGATATCATATTCGGACGGTTTGTAGGCGCCGGCCACCTGCGCCACCTGCCCCGGCTTCCAGCCGGTTGCGGTGATGAAATCATCGAGTATCCGTTCCAGCCCCAACCAGTCGTCTGCGTCATGCCCAGCCGCCGCCAGGGAAACGGACATGAACAGCGTGGGCAAGGCCGCCAGATCATCTGCCCGCGCCTCGGCAAACCGCGCCAGTGATTTGGGGTAATGCCCGGTATGGATCGGGGCTGCGATGATGGCCCCGTCAAAGCGGGTCAGGAAAATGTCGCCTGCATCCGCGACGCGCAGCAGTTCGACGCTGTGCCCTGCATCAACCAGCCGGTCAGCCGTGGTGCGGGCGATGTCGCGGGTGTGTCCTTCGCTTGTGGCATAGGCAATGAGGATCTTCATGAGCGGCTCCTTTCCCCGGGCCGTGTCACCATGACACTGGGTGGATGTCGTTGGATACCATCCCAGCACGAACGGCCGGTCTGCGCGTTGACAACGGTCAATCGTCAGGACGGTGCCGCGGTGCAAAGTCTCGTCGAGACTTTGGACACAGACTTTCATCGAAAGTCTGCCTGGCCCTACTCCAGCCGCATCAGCAGGCTGTTGAGTACGGCGCGGTCCGCGTCGTCCACGGGGGCCACACGGCTGCGCCACAGCGTCGCCTGGCTGGCCAGGATCAGGCCGTCCGACAGGATTTTCAGGTGGTTGGCGCGCAGAGTCTCACCGCTCGACGTGATATCGGCGATGGCCTCTGCCGTCTCGTTCGCGACCGTCCCCTCGGTCGCGCCCTGACTGTCAACGATAGCGTAGTCCGCCACACCCGCATCGCGCAGGAACTCCCGCACCAGCCGGTGATATTTCGTGGCGATCCGCAGGCGGAACCCGTGCTGCGCCCGAAACGCGGCGGCGGCTGCATCCAGATCATCGGTCAGATCCACGTCGATCCACGCCTGTGGCACGGCCAGCACCAGATCGGCGTGGCCAAAGCCCATTTCCGCGACAGGTTTCACCTGCTGTTCCCACAGCGGCAGCTTTTCCCGGACCAGATCGGTGCCCGTCACACCCAAGTGGATGCGCCCCGCCGCCAGTTCGCGTGGGATTTCGCCCGCCGACAACAGCACCAGCACCACGCCGTCGATCCCGTCGACCGCACCCGCATATTCCCGGTCCGACCCGGTGCGTGACAGCGTCACGCCCCGTTTGGCAAACCAGTCGAATGTCTTGTCCATCAGCCGCCCCTTGGACGGCACGCCCAGCTTGATCGTCATGCCGCGCCCTCCAGCTCGGCCACAAGACCCGGGCGGATCACGGCCCCCACGGCAGGCACGGCATCGCCACCGCCCAAGCGTCGGGTCAGGGCGTCGTAGCGCCCACCACTGGCCACCGGAGGCAGATCGGGCCGGTTCGCAGCATAAAGCCCAAAGACGAACCCGTCGTAATACTCCATCGAGGTGCGGCCATAGCTGGCTTCGAACTGCAGCGCATCCACATCGACGCCGCGGTCAGACAAAGCATCGGCACGGGCGCGCAGCCTGCCCACGGCGTCCCGGATCGCGGGCAAATCGACGGTCAGATCCTGCAATTGAGCCAGGGCAAAGGGCAAGGTTTCCCGCACCGAGAGCAGCGCATCCAGCCCCTCCATCTCGGCCCCGCTGATGGGCGCCTCTGCCGCATCTGCACGCAGGGCATCGATGCGGGCTGCGATCTCTGACCGGCTGCGCAGTCCGATCACGGGCGCGCCGATGTGCGTGTCACCCGCCAACAGGGATGTGCGACTTTCCGGTACGGGCGCCCGCCCGCCAAACCGGTCAAGCAAGGCGCGAAACCGGCGCGGCCGCCAGATATGGCGTCGCAGTGCGGCTTTGCGCCGGTCACTGGTGCGCAAACCGTCCACGGCTGCCATGAGAATGCCGATGTCTCCCGCGGCCGCCCGCAGGTCCAGATGGGCAACCGCGTCGGACACGGCGCTGAACACCTCTGCCTCGGCCGCTGCGGGGGTGTCGCCGCCAAAGACCTCGTATCCCACCTGAAGGTATTCATTGGCGCGCTCGGGGTCGTCCTCCTGCCGGCGAAATACCTCGCCCGCATAGGTGTAGCGTGCCGCGTCCTGGCCCCCGGCCATGTGCATTTGCACCACCGGCACGGTGAAGTCCGGGCGCAGCATCTGTTCGCCGTGCAGCGCGTCGCTGGTGGTGTAGGCGCGCGCGCGGATATCCTCGCCATAAAGATCCAGCAACAGGTCCGCCTGCAACAGGATCGGCGGCTCGACCACGGCCGCCCCTGCGCCTACAAAACGGTCGCGCAGGGCAAGGGCGCGGACGCGGGTCATCCGTTCAGTATCTCCTGCACCTTGGCCACCATCTGATCGCGCGGCACTTCGAACTGGCTGGGGTTTTCGGCCCATTCCTCGTGCGTGGCGGTTTCCGCGATCTTGGCCCCAAGGTGCAGGTCCTTGATCTGCACCATGCCGCGCTCGTGCTCTTCGCCACCCTCGATGATGGCGACGGGAGAGTTGCGCTTGTCTGCATATTTGAGCTGGTTGCCAAAGTTCTTGGGGTTGCCCAGGTAGACCTCGGCCCGGATGCCGGCGCCGCGCAGTTCAGCCACCATCCGCTGGTAGTCAGCCATACGGTCACGATCCATGACGGTGACGACGACGGGGCCTTGGGTTTGGGACCCGATCCGGTTCGTCGCACGCAAGGCGGCCAACAGTCGGTCGACCCCGATAGAGACACCGGTGGCCGGGACTTCCTGCCCGGTGAAGCGCTTGACCAGATCGTCATAGCGCCCGCCACCCGCGACAGAGCCGAATTGGACGGTCTGGCCCTTTTCGTTCTGAACGTCAAAGGTGAGTTCAGCCTCGTAGACCGGGCCGGTATAGTAGCCGAGGCCGCGGACGACGGAGGGGTCGATGACGATGCGGTCGGAGTGGTAGCCAGCGTGGAAAAACATAACCGCCATTTCGTAGAGTTCTTTCACGCCCTCGAGACCAGTTTCAGAATGCTGAAACCACGACTTCATCCGGTCCAAAGTGTCGAAATTCGGGTTTTCCGATCCACGAGACGGTTCGAAGATATCGGATGTAAG
>JBCBFX010000037.1:0-38142 GCA_038527345.1 Pseudomonadota bacterium
CATAGAGCCGAAGAGAATACACGCCTATTGGACGTCTTTCTCAAAAGCATTTCTCACCTCATTCACCTTGAAGCCACCTTCTTTTCGGCTCACTCTACGCCCGAACGGGCCGTATTTTTGCCTCAAACTGAAGGTGATACAGAAATTCATCTCTTTAGAAATCGAAATGCAGTAGCAGACTTCTTTACCTCTTTAGAAAACACTGGAGTGACATGGACAGATAGGTCCATTGAGCCCTATTTGATTGTCCAGAACCGCCTCTCCGAAGTAGCAAGTATTGTTAGCGACTTGCCGGAAGATCAGATTGCTAGATTAAGAAACGTTGGGCTGCGGGAGCTTCAAGATGGGATAAACGGATTAATAAAGTCGGATATTTGGTCAGATCGGTCGTCAGATCCCAGTAACCCACTGAATTTCTTGGGGGGGCACCCATGATCCGCCTCATCAAACGCCGCCTTATGTATGGCAACCGGTTCCACATTGCCTCGCCAGCGCTGCGACTGAGGAACAATCCATGACCAACACCATCACCCTCTGGAACACCGGCCTCCCGCTCCTTATCGCGGGTGCGCTTGGCTGGGTGGTGCCGCGCTTTATCTCCCCGCCCAAGACCCGCTCGCAAGCAAAGGTCGCCATTGCCGTTGCGGTCTCTGCCCTTGTGCTGGTCCTGCTCTCCGCCGCGCTTTTCGCCGCGACGCAACCCGGCAAATTCGCCCGCGCCGCTGAGATGGGCGGCCTGTTCCTTGCCATTGAAATCGCGGTGCGCGGGTCGATCCTGTTTGCCGTCGCTTGGGTGCCGATCCTGCTGCTGTGCTGGTTCAACATGGCTCAGCGGGTCGAGTACTGGCGGGGCAGGGACATGGCGAATGGAGGCACCCCATGATCCGCCTGATTAAACGCGGTCTGATGTATGGCAACCTGTTCCACGTGGCTTCGCCCGCGCTGGTCGAACGCTACAACCGCGCGCTGGAACACCTGACCGGCAAGCGCACCACCCTCACCGATTTCTACATCGACATTTCCGGCTATTCGCCCGAGGTGGGAAACGAGTTGGGCGATCCGCTCTACCTCAACCATGCCGGCGTCAATCGGCAGTTCATATTGCTCAGCACGGAACAGCGCCATTGCCCGCTGCTGGACGCCAAATTCTCGACCTCTCGGCCCATCCTGCAACGGTTCATCGCGGAAAACGAGGCGGCGCTGTTTGCGCTGACCGCGCGCGACGCGGTGGCGGGGGAATTGGTGAATTCGGTCTATGACGTATCGTCACCTGACCGGTTGTTCGACCTCAAGGCGATCACGGTCGAGGCCGACACCACCCGCGGCACCGTGCGCAACGCAGCCAGGCTGGCAGACAAGGTCGATACCTTCCTGAGCGAAGAGGATGCGTGGTTCGACGACGTGCTGATCGGCGAGATGATCCAACTGGCGGGCGACACGGGCGACGTGACGCGCAACCCGGTCACGCTGAAACCGCTGACGGTCGAAAAGGGCAACTTCTGGACCGCGCATTTCGGCGGTTTGTATATCTTTCAGACGGTCGATCATCCAGCCGTCATCGGAAGCAAGATGGCCCCCGACAACGTGCCGATCAAATACAGCTTTGACCTGACGGACCGGAACCGGATCGCCAAGTTTCTCGAATACAACGACCTGGTCGAACCCATCGTCAAGGCACGCGGCATCGACGGGGCGGCGGTGCTGCGGCAAAAGATGGATTTCATATTGGTGTCTTCGCTCACCGAACAGGGGGTGGACCTTGCGGGCACCACGCGGCGCGATCTGCGCACCCTGGCGCGCAAGCACACCGACAAGCTGCCGCAGGAATGGCACGCGCTGGGGGCGCTGGTGAACTGGGCGGAACACCGGGCGGCGTGGCCCAGCATCTCGTCCGCGCATCCGGCCTATTTCTACACCCTGCGCGCCGCCGACACGGCAGATGCGGAACTGGTCAACATGCTGCTCAGCGAACTTTCCCCCCGGGACGTTCGGCAACTGTTCATTTGCCACAAGCAGGCGTTCTATGAGGCCTATGCGCGCTGGCCCGACGACAAGAAGGAATATGTCGCGCAATATCTCGAAGCCGAGTATCAAGCGGACAAGGCGGGGGCGCGGGCGGCACTGTTCGGGCATGATGCGCCGATGCAAGAGCCCGTGCGCGACACGTTGATCGACCGGGTCGGACCCTGGGGCGCGGTGCGGAGGTAGGAGAGAACCATGCTGAGACTGTTGATCGTCACCTTTGTGGTGCTGAGTGTGATCTACCTGGCCCTGTCGCTTTACTCGCGTGCCAAGGCGCGCGACCGGCTCGAGGCGGAATGGGACGAGGGCGGCGTGAACATGCCGCGCGAGGCCTATGTGCGCGAGGGCCTCAGGGATTATGACACATCGCTGCGCCGCAAGCTGATCCTGGGTGTCTATGTCGTGCCGATATGCTTGATCAGCCTGATCGTCTATCTTGTGAACTTCGCCTGAAAGGGAACCTCATGCGTTACATCGGCTGGACATTGCTGATCGTCTTCTGGGTCGGGCTGGGGGCCTTCTTGCACTACACCCTGCCGCAGCGCGACATCGTGCGGATCGTGCGGGTGTTCGAGGAACGCCAGGATCTCAACGACTGGACGCGCATCTTCTGGTCGCGGCCCGACGAACAGTCGGACGGGCTGATCAACCGCGATGTGCAGTTCCTTCAGACCGTGCAGGCCAACGGCCGGCCCATGGTCTACCGGAACGAGGACACGGGCTGGAGCTGGCCGCCCTATTTCAAGTTCGAC
The DNA here is from genome assembly GCA_038527345.1 of Pseudomonadota bacterium. GTDB lineage: Bacteria > Pseudomonadota > Alphaproteobacteria > Rhodobacterales > Rhodobacteraceae > Tateyamaria. Next base: position 2,775 of record JBCBFX010000037.1, read on the forward strand.
ACGTCGAACCTGTTTACCGAAGCGGCTGATGCAACCTCGACCCGCGCCAATCCGGAATGGTACCTGATCACCCATTACGGCTGGCGCAACGAATTTCTGACGATCTTTCCCAACGCGATTTCGATCAAGCCGGTTTCCGGCCCGGACGCGCACAAGGGCGTCCCGTGGATCAATATCGTGGTGCTGACGCTGTTGGCGGCGTTTTTCTACGCCATCTGGGTCCGTTGGCGCCGGTTCCGGCGTCGGCGCATCGATCCGACGCTGGAACAATGGCAGGACAACATCGAAGCGGCCGGCGACGCGGTGCAGGAACGGCGCGGTCGCATTCGCCGGTGGCTCGACACGTGGCGAGCGAAGTAGGGCGCGCCTTGCGCCTTTCCGAGGGTTCGGGGCAGGGATGTCATGCCGGAGACCTCAGCGCTGCCTCGATCAGAACGGATGCGGGCAACGCGGCGGCGGCAAAGGGGTCCGTCCCCAGCGTCTCCAGCGCCCTTGTCATCAGGTAATCGCCCACGGAATAGATCCGTGCCGGCTTGCCCTCTGTCCCGTCATCCGAGGCATAAAGCCAATCCCGATGATCCTGCAGCGGCGCATGCCCGTACTGCGCGACATACCGTTCCTCTGTCCGGGGCGCATCCGGCGGCGCGATGTGCGATGTCGTGTCGCGGCTTGCCAAGGTGTCGGCCCGCAAGGCAAGCCCCTCCAGCACCAGCGCTTCGTTCACGGTCCAGGCGGTCACGTGCCGCCACCTCAGACAGTGATGCAGTTCATGGACCATCGTGCGAAAGAACGATGTGGATATCGCGTATTGGTCCAGTCGCGATGTCTCGATCTTTACCTGAATGCCGTGCGGTCCCGTTGCGGCCGCAACGCAAAACGGCTGGTCCGTTCCCCAGTCCGTGGGCAGAAGGGAGATGTCGACCTCCGAAAGATCCGTTCCGGTCCGGTACATGTCGATGGCGGCTTGTGCTGCCGCCTCGATTTCGGCGCGGCGGGTCGCCAGCGCATTGCCCCGATCCATGATGTGCAGGCTGATGCTCACGCGGTCAGCTTACCGATGGCCTGACGTCGGGAAAGAGCGGGCCTGCAAACCTGGCTTTTGGGCAATCCTTCGCTCAGCCTGCGCCGCGCAACAAGGTCCCGGAGGTTGGGTACGGTCATGGCCTCAGCCCAGCGGCCCGGTCCGCCACAGCTTCACCCGCAATCCGCCATGGGCGATGCTTGGCCCGTCTGGCAGAAACGGCAGGCCCGTGGTCTTGGCAAGAGCGGCCTCGCTGGTGACGATGCCCACGCGCCAGCCCGCGAACCGTTCCGCCAGGACCTGTCCCAGACGGCCATAGACCGGATACAGCGCCTTCTTGTTGCCGATGCGCGCGCCGTAGGGTGGGTTGATCATGACGATGCCGGGCGGGCTGTCCGGCGGCGTGCAGTCCTCGGCCCGGCCCACCGCGAAATCGGTGATGTCCGCAACACCGGCGCGGTCGGCATTGTCTTGCGCCATGGCAATGACGCCCTGATCGCGGTCCTGGCCCGTAAGGCGCACCTGTGGTGCGCCCCGCCTGTCAAGGCAGCGCAAGCCCGCCACTGCATCCGCATCAAATCCGCGCAACTGCTCGAACGCAAAGCCACGCGCGCGGCCCGCCTGCAAACCGACACTCATCTCTGCCGCCTCGATGACAAAGGTGCCGGACCCGCACATCGGGTCGTACACCGGCTGCGTTCCGTCGTACCCGCATTGGTGCAGGAACGCCGCCGCCAGCGTCTCGCGCAGCGGGGCCTTGCCCACCGCCTGCTTGTGCCCGCGCTTGTGCAGCGGTTCGCCCGACGTGTCGACGCTGATCGTGACCCGGTTGTCATCGATCCGGCATTTCAGCACCACCGGGGCCTCGGGGGTGACGGTGTAGCCTGCGGCGGTCAGCCCGCCCGCGATACGGTCGGTTGCGGCACCGGCATGATAGATCCTGGACTTGCGCGAGGTGGCCACCTCGACCCGGACCGGCACGCCCGGGTTCAGCACCGCACCCCAGTCGAACTTGCGGGCGCGCTTGTCGAGCTGGGCCAGATGAAACGCCATGAAATCACCCAACCGCACCAGCACGCGGGTGGCACAGCGCAGCTCCAGATTGGCGCGCCAGACCTCTCTCCATCCGCCGGCCAAGGTCACGCCGCCCGGTTCCACCCCGGCGACATCCAGACCCAGCGCCCGCGCCTCATCGGCGAGGGTGTGTTCCAGCCCGGGCAGGGTGATGGCAAATATCGTGAGTGCAGCATCAGACATGCGCCCGTGCATAAAGCGTTGCCGCCCCGGGCACGAGCGCTTTGTCGGGCGCGCCGCTCAGAACCGGATGCTCAGCCCAACGATGGCATCGAGGCTGTCATAGTCCGCCTCGATCGTGCCGCTGCCGCCCGTCATCGTCTGTGAGCCGGCGGTGAAATACCGCAATTCGCCGTACAGGCCGACGCGGTCCGACACGGCATATTCCGCGCCGACCATGACCTGTGCGGCAAATACGCCGCTGTCTTCGTACTCGCCCGCCGCAGCGCCGCCTTCGATGTCCAGATCCACCTCGGTCATGAAACCGATCCCGGCACCGACATACGGCTTGACCGCCCCGGCCGCGGAAAACGCATAGATGCCGTTCACCATCAGCGAGGTCGAGGCATAGTCGCCCCCGGTGCCCAGGCTGGCCGCAGGCGTGATGTCGGCGCTGCGATAGGTGTACTCGATCTCGGCCTGCCATGGGCTGCCGGCATAGTCATAGCCAAACGCACCGCCCGCCGCGATGCCGGTGTCAAAGTCGGCTTGCGATGTGGTGCTGCCAAAGCTCAGCGTGTCGACCTGCAGGTCGGACAGGCCGCCGAACAGTTTGACGTAAAAGGACCCATCCGCCCGTGCCGTCAGCGTGGATGCCGTCAGCAGGCATGTGGTCAGTAAAAGGGTACGTGTCATGGTCGCCTCTGTGATGTATGGTGATGCATCCGACCTGACGTACCAACGTGCCGTTCGCCATGGCGAATGCACCAGTCGACCCGCTTCATGCACCAACAGACCCGCGCGCGGCCACCGCCTGTTCAAGCGCTGCGCGGTAGCCGCGGCTCACGGGTACGGTGCTGCCATCGGACAGGTGGGCGACAGCGCGCTGGCCCACACGTTCGATCCGGTCCACGTGGCGCAGCATCACCCAATGGGATCGGTGGACTTGCTGGCCGGGCGCGCTGCCGAGCTGCCGCACCGCATCACCAAAGCCGCGCAGCACCAGATCGCTGCCCCGCGTCGTGCGCACGCGGATATAGTGCAGTTCGGCCGAGACCGACACCAGATCGGTGCCCAGGTCCGGCGCCACCCCCCGCCAAAAGGCGGGGTTCGCCGTGCCCACAGCCGCCGCATCCAGGCTGGGCGGCGGTTCATCGCGCAGGCGCAGAATGCGGCCCGCATTCAGGCCCACCCAGATCACGACCAGAACCGGCGCAAGGTTCGCGAATTCCGTGATCAACGTTTCGTCGCGCACCGCCGCAGCGCCGCCGGAATTGAACAGCGCGTCCATCGCAAGAGCCCATGGCGTGAACAGCGCAGCCCCCAGAACACCCGCCGCCAGCACCCACACGATCATGGCCGGTCTGCCATAGCCCGGAAGGGCCATCAGCCCGACCTGGGCCAGTTGCAACAGCGTCAGCGCGGGAAACACATGCAGCGCCCAGAATGGAAGCTGCAGTGCGCCTCTGATCTCTGCCGAACCCGCCGGGCGCAACAGGGCAAAGGCCACAGACAGAAACACACCCGCCGCGATCAGGAAAGGCACCCAGGCCACACGCGGATCATACCGGAGCGGGATCATGTGATGTCCAAATCGTCAGTCGGAAAACAGGTAGTCGACCGACGCAATTTCGCGGGCATGGCTATCGCTGACGGACAGGAATTTCGACAGGGCCTTGGCGTTGTCGTCGATATCGGCGGCTTCGCGAATGCGGTCCAGGTGTTCGAAACCCGCATCACGGATGCGGTCGGATTCGAACGTCATGTCGTTGCGGATGGTGGGCAGCAGGCGTTCCAGCGTCTCGGGGCTGGTCTGTTCGCCTGCCAGCCCCACCCGCATGGCGTGCCCGATCAGGTAGTCATCGGTGAACTCGCATTGCACTTCCAGCATCCGCGTGATGGATCGGTCGCCAGCGAAATCCTGCAACAGATCGATTTCGCCGGGGTCCATGCACACGATCAGCTTGTCGGTCTCGTAATAGTCGAACAGCATCCGCATCAGCGCGCGGCGGTGGCGGGTGCGCTTTTCCAATGTCTTCTGGATGCCGCCCAGATCGGGCAGGGCGGTGTGTTCTTCGTTGAACAGGTACTCGATCGCCGGAACATTGGTCATCTGGCGGATGCGCTCCAGCAGCCGCTTGGCGACGTGCCACTTCTTGCAGATGATGATGAGCAGTTCGCGGTTTCGGCCCAGCGTGCTTTCGGTTTCCCAGAAGCGGGTGGCAAATCGGCGACCGATCCGGCCCCGTCCGGTCAGGAACTGGAACAGGCTCTGCCCTTCGTTCGAGATCTGGAACTGCACGTTCTCGGCGGCATAAAGCAGCCCAAGCCGGCGTTTCAGGTCCTGCGCTTCGGGGCTGATCTTGCGGGCGAACAGAAAATCCTGGCTGAGCAGCAGATCGTAGTGGTCGTCGTAAAACGTGACCGGCATCCCGTAGTCGGTGAACATCAGGAATGTCAGCGTGCGGGTGCGAATTTCGGTCTCGGGGACGACGTGGCGCACGATGGTTTGAAAGAACGTCTCGTCCGGGATCCATGTGGTGCGGAAGAAGCGCATCACATCCTTGCGCTTTCGGGTGAAATCCAGCACCCACTCGATGGTCTGGCGGCGCAGGCACCACCACTGGCTGCCGATCATCACCTGAATGTCGGCGGGTATCTCGCGGGTCAGGCCGAACCGTTGCTGCATGTGATAGCTTTTGTAAAACAACCACTTGTGCTTGCGCTCGTTAAAGAAGTGGCGGTAAATCAGCCGCTCTTCCTTCATGCCGGTCTTGATCCAGTCGCTTTCGAAATAATCGAAGCTTTCGATGAAATCGGCGTCGTTTTCGTCAAGGAAGCGATGGGTGTATTCAGCCGACTTGATGGCCATGCAATCGCCCGACAGCATGTAGAAATGGGTGGCCCGCGGGAACGCGTCCACTGCGGACTCCACGGCGTACAGCGTGGCTTGCACCAGGCTCCATTCACCCCAACCGCACTTGATCCGGCGGTGGGCAAAGGTGACGTTGGGATTGTCCTTGAGGGCGGCGCGTATCTCGGCGAAATGGGCGGGGTTGGCCCGTGCGTCGAAGTGGATCGACATGTAATCGCCAGCCGCGGTCAACCGCTCGGCCTGTTTTATGATGGCCTCCGGGTCCTTGTGACACAGCAGTATGTAGGCGATTTTTGCCATTCTAGAAACTTAACTGCCCCTTTACGCCTGATTGTTTACGTAGATAAGGCTAAGGAGAGATTGAATAAACAACATTTCTTTGGTTTTTTGTGACCAAAGTGTGCTGCGCAGCAACGCGGCAACGTATGAGGGACGAGCATATGGGGTTTCCCGGCACCTGGATGACCGAGAGCGAGAGCGTGGTGTACCGCGTGGTGCCCAAGTGCGCCTGCTCGACCATTGGTCAGATCATGTTCTATTCGGATCACGGCGAATTCTTCGACGGCGACATTCACGATGCCCAGGGCGGGATGCACAAATGGGCGCTGGAAGCCAGTCAGCCGCTGATCACCCAAAACGTGAAAACTCACGGCTCCTATGCCTTTACCTGCGTGCGCAACCCCTACACCCGCATTCTGTCGTCTTTCTTCGACAAAATCTGCGGCATCCAGCGCAACGGCAAACGGTATCGCGGGAACCTGGTGCCGCTTTTGATCCAGAAATACGGGATCGAGGTGGGCGGCGACGACGGCAAGGAAGAGTTCGACCAGATCCAGTCGTTCCGCCGCTTCCTGCTGTTTGCCCGCGACACCATCCGCTGGCGCCGCCCGATGGAGCCGGACATTCACTGGTCCGCCATGTCGGGGCATGTGTCCACCTTCATCGTCAACGGCGGCCGGTACGACAAGATCATCTGGACCGAGAAGTTCAACGAGGGCATGGCCGACGTAATGAAGGCTGTAAAGACGCCCAAAAAGATCGACCTGAAAAAGGTCCCGCGCTTCAACGAAAGCGAAGGGCACGGCCCCAAACGTGCGCACCCCGTCGAGGATTACTTCGACGACCTGTCGATGCATCTGGTCTATGAAATCTACAAACGGGATTTCGACGTCTTCAAATACGACTTTGAAAACCCGGGCAACAAGATGCCCATCGGCGAAATCGACCTTGAAGAGGTGCACAAGAAGCTGGGGGATTAAGGGCGCGGTCGGGCGAGTGCCGCGAACCAGTCAACAAGGCCCCGCATCATGTAACGACCTTCGCGCATCGCGCGACGCCCGTCCGATTTGCGTGCGTAATCGTCACGCTGCGGCTGCACGGCGCTGCGATTTTCGGGTCGCTGTCGTGGGAACTGCATGGTCAGGCTGTTGCTGCAAATTCCGAGAAATACGAAGCGTTCAGTCGGAAACAAGCTCCAGCAGGGATGCGGCTATGGTCTTGGGATGCTCGTAAATCGCCAGTTGCCCCGCTCCTTCCAGCGCCAAAAGCGCCACATCCGTCCCCTCATCCATCAGCCTTTGAATGTCCGAGATGCGATGGAAGACATGTTCAGACCCGTGCACGAACAGGACGGAGGTTGCCTGTGCCGCAACATCCAGCGTGTCTGACCAGTCGCTTCCCCAGCGCGCGACATCACGCACGATTTGATCTGTATTATCAAAGCAGTAACTTAGAAAATTCCGGGTCAACTCATGGTATGCCGGATCGTTGAGCTTGCGCCGGTCCGCCGGGCTGTCCTTGTGAAAGAAGCGGATGATTTGGTTCTGTCCGATGGCACTTGCGCGAAAGATGCGGACCGCGGCCTGATACCCCAACCGCAGCGCAGGGGCCGCAATGTGCGCACCCACAAAGGACCGGCGAATACTCGGCGGGGTGTCGTCGAAGCGCTTCAGGTTTCTGACCGGAGCCCCGGTCGAAAGCAGTGCAAGTCCGGCCACGGGTTCGCCTTTGGACACAAGGCGTTCAACAGCACGTGCAGCCAGAATGCCACCTTCCCTGTGTCCGACAATCAATGGGTTCGGTCCTGCCAGCCCGATCAGGGTATCAAGCCAATTGTCCAACAGTGCATCCGACGCATCGCCGCGGACCGGATCACTGTCACGAAATCCCGGCCGGACCGGTGCCAGCACCGCAAACCCTGCAGCAGCCATCGCTTCGCGAAAGGGTTCGGTTTCCTCCGGGCAGGAGGACGTTGTGAAATACAGCATCGGCCGGCCTACACCATAGCGAACCACTTGCAGCCGCCCCGCGGGCGCGGTGACCAGAGCCTGTTCGAAGCCGCTGCCACTGGACAAGTCTGCATCGCCCGAAGCCGTGTCCGACACCTGTCGCAAGATGGTCAGAAACTGCACCAGTTCCGTCTGGCGCCGCGCACCGGTCTTTTGCAGCAGCGCCTTTATGTGGCTGCGGATTGTGGGCAAGCTCCGGCTCAGGTCCCCGGCGATTTCCTGCGCCGTCCGCCCTTCCAGCAAACCCCGCGCGACCCTCAGTTCCGCCGCACTCAGTTCAAGCTGCTTGGCCAGTTTGCTCTCAAACGCGGTGTTCCAGTCCATATGAGACAGAAACAACGCGGAATGCGCGGTCGGATATGCCGTTTGCAGGGTGGCGCTGACCTGTGTTTCAACCGCAAGAAAGCTGCGCTGACCGGGACCGCCGGCAATTCGGAACGTCCTGTGTTTGTCATGGCCCAAACGATGGCCTGTCAGCCTTCTGTCCGAAAGCACCAGCCTGGCATCAAGGTTTTCGACTTCGAGCAGCTGTTCGGCCGGTGTGTTGATGGCAACGATCTGACCCGACGCGTCAAGCAGCACGGTTGGCACCGGCGACTGTTCCAGGGGCGCGCGCGGCATTGCTGCATCCAGATGCGTCGCCGCATTGAGCGCATCGCTGAAGACGGGCGACACCTCGGCAAAGGCCTGTTCCGAATTCTCAATCTGCGCGTCGAACCAATCGTCCCAGGCCGCCAGGTAATCATCAAACCGTTCTGGTTTGATGGCGACGCCGTAGGCCGCTGAAATCAATCGGACCGTCCGATCATGCGGGTCTGACGGCATTCAACCTCCGTTTCTGGGGCAATCAAAGACAGGCAAAATTTCCGAAAGGCGCTCTGTAAGCCCTTCAACCGGGGATGTAATTTCCTTTTCTCTGCCAGCAACCCTACGACAGAGAAACGGCGCTGTCGCTCATTTTCATCAACTTTGATGATTGAGGACATGCGCCGCTTGTCTGACTCTGAAAATCAGGCCGCCGGGAGCGATGTCCCGTCATTCTATGAAAGCGATTTTTAGGAAACACATGATGCAAAAAACATCCGCTCTTGTTTGCGTATCCGCTGCCTTATTGGCGGCACCGCTTCATGCGTCTGACGCATGCGATATCACGTCCGACACAGTCGCGTATTACGAGAAACGCGAGAACGCGATCCTCTTGATGCAATACGACAGCCTGGTGATCCGCGCGACGGGCGGCGCCATCCGGTGTTCCGAAGACGTGGATCAGAACCGGCAGGTTTGCCTTGTCGATGGCAAGGGCGAACTTCTGGTCGAGGGCGGGGATCGCGCACCGCATATCATCGCATTGAAAACCGATGAAATGGGAGAGGTGCATATCTACGCCTCTGCCGATCTGTCCTGCGGCTTCAAGGCCGATTTTGACAAGTATCGCTAACCACCACACCAGAGGAATGACCATGAAGCATCTGTTCGCATCTGCATGTGTCCTGATCTTGTCCCTGCCGCAGCCTGCATGGGCGCAAACCCAGGACACACCCAAATGTCAGGAACTGATCGCGCTTTTTCTCGAACTGGCGGAACGGTCGGGCGAAACTGTCACACCACAGGCGGCCCGCGCAGAGGTGATGGCCGAAAACCCCACCGACCAGGAATGCGCAGCCATGATTGAACTGTTTGCGCAATACGGCCAGGAATGAGACCGCTTCACCTTGTCCTTGCTGGCGCCTTGTATGGCGCAAGCTTTGCCAGCGCGCAGGACTCCACAATGCTTGTTCTGGATGCCTCTGGCTCCATGTGGGGACAAATCGATGGCGTGAACAAGATCGTCATCGCGCGCGAAGTTGTGCAAAGCAGTTTGCAGACCGCTGTCGGTGACCGGCCCGTGGGCCTTATTGCCTATGGTCATAACCGCAAAGGTGATTGCACCGACATCGAGATGCTTGTGCCCCCGGGCCCTGGTGCGTCAGCGGCTGTGTCCGCAGCCGTCGAAGCGATCAGTCCCAAGGGCAAGACACCCCTGACAGACGCCGTGCGCCGCGCGGCACAGGCCATGCGATACAAAGAAGACAAGGCCACGGTGGTCTTGGTGACCGACGGTCTGGAAACCTGCGGTGCCGATCCATGTGCGCTGGCGCGCGAACTGGAACAGGCGGGCCTTGATTTCACGGCGCATGTCGTCGGGTTCGGCCTGAGCCGCAGCGATGGTGCGGCGGTGTCCTGCCTTGCCGAAGAAACGGGCGGGCGCTATTTCAATGCCGACAACAAGGGTGAACTGGAAGTCGCACTGTCGATGACGGTGGCCCGGGACATCCCGCCCGAAACCGAGACCGAAGCGCCGCCACAGGTCGAACCAAAGCATAACCTGCAAATCAACGTGCAGTTGACGGCGGACAGCCCGCCGCTGGAACGGGGCCAGATCGACAAACTCACGATCGACCTGATCCGGCAGCCGGACGGACGCACCAAACTTGCCGGCTACGAACCCGTGTTGGCCATCAGCGTGGAAGAGGGCGACTATCTGCTCAGGGCCCGCTACGCAGGTGGCCAGGTGGAACTGCCGGTGACAATCGAACGCTTCGACGTCACCCATGCGACCATTGCCCTTGACGCAGGTGTCGTCGATTTCCGCGCCATACCGCTGTCGCCCGATCTGATCGACCCAAGCATCATTACCTGGCGGTTGACCCATCTCGACACCGGCGCGCGACAGGACCGTTACGAGGCCGAACTGCGGTCGGTGTTCGCGCCGGGCCGGTATGAGGTCAGTGTGATCCTGGGCCGCAAGGATGCGACCGCGCCGCCGCCCGTGACGCTGGATATCACGCCCGGAAACGTCAGTGAGGGCGAAATCCTGTTGCCCCACGCCGCGCTGCGGCTGCAAACCGTGTCGGACACAGGCACCGCGCACCCCGACAGCTTTGTGCGCTACGCACTGTGGAGTGCCAAGGACGATGGTTCGCCGGACCGGTTTGTCATCGGCGCAAACGACACCAAGCGTCCGCTTCTGGCACTTCCCGGTGATTATGTTCTGGTGGTCGAGGATTGGGGCATTGCAGGTGGCGGCAAGCGCAAGCTTGTGCAGCCCGTTTCGCTGCAACCGGGCGCGCTTGTTGACCGTCGCATCCTGATGCCTGCCGACGTTGGCCTTCCGATGCTGGCTGTCGGCCCATGAACACGCGCGTTTGGGACCCCATCGAAGGTCAGGTCGAAGCCACCGTGCCCGAGGCGCGCGCAACAACTTCGTCCCCATGGGCAGGTCTGGTGCGCAATCTGACATTCCCGGCGCTGTTGATCTGTCTGGCAGGCTTCTTCGTTGCCGTGTTTTCGGATATCTGGTGGCTCCATGGCATCGCCGTTGCCACCGTCTGTTTTCTTTTTATCCTGTTCGGTTCGGAACTGACCGGCCAAAACAGCAACCGACGGGCGCGCATCGCCAATGCGGCACACACCTGCGGGCTTTTGGGCGGTACGCGGCTGCCCAAGCCCAAGGTGGCCAAGCTCGCGGCACGGATCAGAAGCCTGCTGGTGCTGCGCGCGGGCGCATCCGTTCCGATTATTCTGGAACATGAGCTGTGGGGAACGACAAAGGCCGGGATCCCGTTTTGGATGGGCCTGTCGGTTCATGAATCACAGGCGTTCTTTGGCGGCCCAAAGGCTGGGGTACGTGCTGATCCCAACACGACACACGGCGAAACCGCCATGTTTGTCGTTGCGTACCGGTTGACCCGCGACACCGGTATCCATGCCGAGATCATGCCTGAATTCGCCACTGCAAAGGGGCCGCTGGATCGGGACGTGAAAACCGAAAGCACGCAGTTCAATGCGAAATTCAATATCCGTCTGCGCGCAGAAAACGACCAAAAGGTGGCCAAAGGCACGTCCAGCGCCGCCTTGCTGCAAGTGCTGACGCCGGCGACACAGGCCACTTTGCTTGATCTGGCCGACAGCTACGCCGCGCGCGTCATCATCGACCGCGACACGGTGTTTTTCGGCGGATACCGCAACTTTCAGACAACCCGGGACAACGTCCTGCAGGACCTGCTGACAAGCGCGGTCGAGGATTTCTCGGAAGCGGCCGTCTTGTTCAAGACCTACATGGAATAGGAGCGGACGCCCGTGCTGACGACCCTTGTCATTGTTATTGTCCTCGCTGTGCCCGTCACCTGGGCCCTTTCGCAAAACGCGCTGGTTGCGGGCCGTGAACGGGTCAAGGAGGGCTGGTCAGGGATCACCATCCAGCTCAAGCGGCGGCATGCGCTGGTCCCCAACCTGGTCGAGGCGGCCAAGACGGCCATGGCGCATGAAACCGCGATATTCGACAAATTGCTGGACGCCCGGACCGAGGCCGCGCGGCTGCTCAGGACCGGGTCCCCGGACGAAATAACCCACGCCGAGGCCGGCCTGACGGCGGCCTTGAACGATTTCGTCGGCTATGCCGAAGACACGCCCGAGATCACCGCAAACGACAACATCAAGCTGCTTCAATCCCAGCTTGAAGAGACCGAGGACCAGATTGCAGCGGCGCGCCGCCTCTACAATGGAAACGTGACCGCCTTTAACATGAAGCTGGATCAAATCCCCTACAGCTTCGTTGCATCCCGGGGCGGATTTGAACGCGCTGCCCTGTTCGAGGTGGATCAGGCCGAATTCAAGCGCATCAGCGCCGACATCTCGGTCAAGGGTCTTGGGCTGGGTGGCGCGGAATGATGCGTCTCGCTTTGATCCTGTGTGCGTTCGCGACCTTGGCCCCCGGTGTGGCAAGGGCAGCCTGTACCGGGGACTTGCCGGGCACTGGCCTGCTCAATCTGTACAGCGACGCCACTGGCGGCGGTGTGATCGGCGGCATCGGGGCAAATCAATGCGGGCTGGAGGTGACGGATTTCTGTACGGCGGGCCGGTGCCTGACGTTCTTTGACGGGCTCAGTGGCTATGCCGATGTTTCGCGGCTGGCCAGCGGCACGCTGGACCCTGCACCCGACGCATTTGAATATGATGTGGATGGGATAGACGGCAGCCTGACTTTCATGGGGCAATCCCAACCCTTTGATCTGTCCGGTGACAGCCGCATTCGCGTGGTCCCCCAAGCGGATCATGTGCTGCTGAGCCTGCCCGACCCGTTGCCTGACAACATCCGCATGACCAGCACCGGGTCGAGCGGTTGGGAGGCGGTTCTGCCGGATTGGGTGGGCGTCCCGATACCGGTCACGGTATACCTCGACCGTTTGAGTGCGAAACGTGCGACACTCGAACTTGCTGCCGACCACCAGATGCTCAAGATGGACATGCGGCTTGCACTGGCGCGTGTGGGCGATTTGCCTGACATGTCAGCCGCGGTTCCAGACACCGCCGACCCGGTGCCCGCTGCCCCGCTGGCCTGTGACAAGACCCAAGAAATTGCCGTTTCTGTCGGTCAAACAGGGGAACAGACCAGGATCAATGCCTATTTCGCTGCGGTGGCCCGCGTTGGGATAACCGATTGGGACAACCGGACCGAGGCCCAGTGTGCGGACCTGCTGGATGCACTCGAAGCCGCAGGGCTTGCGGATTCGGCCCCGCAGCCGATCCCCCGACCGGTTGCGGCAGCCGAAACCTGTGATCCGCTCATCCAGGATGTGCGCCCGATCCTGCGCGGCCCGGCAAGTGCAGAAAAGCGCGCGGTGCTGTCGGCCATGGTCGCACTTGGCGTGACATCTATTGACGCAACAAACCCCAAGCACTGCTCGGAAGTCGCGGCAGCGCTTGGACGATAGAAAGGGCCGGACAGTGCATTGGTGTATTCTGATGGCAATTTTCGCTCGCCGCGCCACCGGCGCGCCGCTGCAAGTCTTGCGGGAATACCTTTGTGAGGAAGCACGCGATGCCGTGAACAGGGTCGGGCCTGCCGACAAGATCGAGCGGATCGCGTTCGACACTGACGCGATTTGCGTTATGCGCAGGCGGCCAACACGATGAATGCGTTGCGCAGATTGTCGCTGGCTGTATGGCTGTTTTGTGTCAGCGTTGCGCACGCCGACCCGGTTCAGGACCAACTGGACCGCATCGCCCAGGAAATGACCCAGCTCAGCCTTGCGGCCATCAACGGTGAGATCGATGCCGATGTCGCAGCGGCGCGGATGGAGGCGCTGCTGGAACGCGACATGCTGTTGCGCACGGGCAAACTGACGGCGCAAGACCGCGCGCTGCGTTGGCAGGATCAGGGCGACGCGCCCCTCAAGGCTCCGGGCGCACGGCTGATCGCGGTGGGCCTGCCAGACGAATTCGACAGTGCGGTATGGGGTCTGCTCGATGACGGGCGCAAGGTTGATCTGATCGCCGAGGCGCGTGCCGATGTTCCGCACAGCGTCGACGTTTACGTCCCCGATCATCCCGACGGCCCGGGCGCGTCCGGCACCCTGACCGTCCATTTCGCAGATGCAGGCAGTCTGCGCGTCACCATCGCGCCCCGTCTCGATATTCCCGAAGCTCTGCCTGTCGTCATGCGCCTGGTCATCGGTGACCTTGTGGCGCGCTTGAACAAGAACGGCGTCGATCACCAGGCGCTTCTTGCGCAGTTTCGGGCAGATGCCGGCAGTGTCGATCCCGAACTTGGCTATGCGGCGGCGACGCTGTTCATCTGGTCGGAAGCCGGGCGCGGCGACCCTGTGTTTCGCTTTCTGCGGAGCGGCCGCCTCGAAGGTCCGTTCTGGGACAGCCTGGGGCAAATCCCGGATCCGGACGTACTGAACCGGGCCTATGCAAGCGTTCTGCAAAACAGCGGTGCGCTGGAGAAACTGATGCGGTTGCAACAGGGCGAGATCGACAAGATCCGCTATGTCGTGCCTGGCCCGCGCGGGGTCAGGCCCGATTACCTGTCCAGGGTCAAGGTAGAAAGCCCGCCACCGCCAGAAGAGGTTGGCCTGCGCGAAATCAGCGATCTGCTGATCGAAGGCCGGGCACGGGAGTACAATCGAAAGGTGATCCTGAACTCGGCCAAGGACGCGCAAAAAGTGATGGGGTATACCGCGTTTGAGCCGGTCACGATGACCGGCGCGGCGCTGGTCGGTGGCGTTCTCACAATGGCCGACAAATATATGAAAACAGAGGATTACAACTATCCCACGACCATGTCCCTTGCGGGGCAAGCGGTGCCTGGTGATCCGCTTCTGGCGGATGACGACCGCAAGGTTTTCGGCGACATGGTCATCACCGCAAAGGGCGAACCCTACGAGGTGCGCGTCTTTTCGGACGGTCTGGATGCCTCGTTGGCTGTGTTGGACCTGGCCACGAGTGCGACAGCCCTTGGCAAGGCCGCCAACGCAATCGGAAAGGCAAAAGGCGCGCGCAAGATCGAAGATCAGGTCGCGCAGGGTCTGGACAAGATCGAAGATTACTGGCTGGGACAGGCAACCGCTGTCACCAAAGACGGGTTGGAAGCCGTCGAGAAACAGGGCGACGCGGTTGAAAAGGGCAGTTTCAACGCCATCACGATCCCCGCGCGGACCTGGACAGCCAAGGTGGAACCGCACACGTTCCGGCGCTATCTGAGCGTTGGATATCGCGGTGAAGTGGCCTGGGATGTGCGCGACTTTCATGCCCTGGCCTGCTGGAAAAACACGCAGGAAGGCATCTCTGCGACAGTCACCACCAAGTCGAACGTGTTCGGGGGCTTGTTTGATCGGCTGGATTTGGGTTGGGCCGTACAGGACCCGGAGATCACGTTGACGGTCGAACCCTCGGTCATCCGGCCGGGCGGCACGGCCGAGGTCACAGCGACCACATCCGGGGCGCAGCAGACCAACGTGCAATTCGGCACGCCATCGCTTGGCGCGCTCTCGAATGTCGGGAATTTCGACGCGACCTATGGCGCGCCGGCCAAGCTTTCGACCTGTCAGGAATTCGTCCCCATCACGGCGACCTTCCCACCGCCGGGTGCGCGCATCTGTGCGCCGCCCGCCAAAGCCGTCAGCGGCGTTGTGATTGCCAAAGGGGACGCCTTGGTGCGTACGCCTGCGACACTCACTTGCCGGGACGGCGAGGTGCTTGGGTTTACCGTTACCCATCCTGAAAACGCGCCGGTGATGTGCAGGCTTGATGGGCCCGGCACGCTGACGATGGTTGGCAACGAGGGGCTCTTGGATTGCCCGGTCAAGCCACGGCAAAACTCCTCCATCACCTGTTACACGGGCGCGCGCCCCGGCACCTGTGCGCCCGTCATTCCGATCAATCGCATTTACCCCGAATTCGCCGTCTATGCGCAGGTCAGTGCGGACCGCCGGTATCAGCAGGCCCTGAACGACGAGGTAGACGGGTTTTTCAACGATTGTGGGATCGAGGATCCCACAGCCCTGGTGCTGGAATTGATGGACCTGGGCACAGGCCTGGCTGATGGCATTCCTGTCGATCCGGTGTCGAACAACTGCCCACGTCAAACGCAGACCGCCGCGTCCGGCGGCGGTGGCGTATCCGGGTCGGGTGGCGGCAGCCCAAGCACGTTCGAAGGCAAGGCCGAGGGCGGCTATGTCGCGGTCTGGCCCTTGGGGGAAGGCCGCGACATCAGCGTGTCCGACAGCAACAGCTACAGCCACCGGCCCTATGATCCGGGCCGCGGCCCCGGCGACCGAAGCGTGTTTGTGGCGTCCGACGTCTCTGCATCCGTGACGCTGGACGGGCCAGAGCGTTTCGTGGTGCGCACCGAAGGCGTGACCAAAGCCTCGTCCATCCGCGCGGCGTCCGAGATACCCACACCAACCGGTGGGTTTGCCGAATGGTCTGTCTGGCGCAGGATCGTCGTGACGCGCGATGTTGCTGTCACCGCCACCATCGCGACCAGCGGCCCCGCCACACATCTTGTGCAGGCCATTCCGGTCCGGCTGGAAAACAACGTACCGGTTTCGCTTTTGGCAGGTTTTGACCAGAACCTGACCCCGGTCATGAGGGTCGGCCAAACCCGGGGTTTCGGGCTGGGCGTGCCGCAATTGGATACCAGCACCGTCGTTCTGCCCGGCCCCCGCAACGACCGCGACAGCCTGACCTATCTGATCCGCTTTGGCGGCCGCGTCACCCCCGCCGAAGTGGGCGAGAACGAAGTTTCGGCGGCATCGCAGACGACCGTCAAATTCGAGATCCGCCCGGTCGAATGACCGTGCAGCCATGACCGATACATCGAAGGCTTACGCCCCGATGAAGCACAATAGGATACTAGCCATCCCAGGCATCTGCTTTCGAGAACGCCGCGCAAAAAACGATGTCCATGCGCGACGCATACGGTCGATCGCTTTCATTCAACCGTTGGGCGGAAACCGCCAAGGCCACTTCGAATCCGGTTTTCCTCCAGTCTTCAAAAAAACCGCTTCCGGCGCGCAGTCACCGCAGGATCGTTCCACCACATGACAGCCCGAACCCTTGCCAAATCGCACAAGCGTCGCCGTACCGTATTGATGTCTCTGGGGCGCATCGCTGTCCCACTGTGGGACACCTCTTTTCCTCACCGTCGGATCCTATCCTTGGCCCGCTGATAAAGCCGCCGGTTTCTTTCCACGAACTCCCGGATCAGCGGGGCAAACAGCCGCCTGTTCCGCCCCTTGAGATAGAAAAAACCGCTGACCGCCCCAAGTGCTGCCCCGCAGCCATTCACGATCAGATCCCCCATCGTGTCATCCAGCCCGCTTTTTTGCATGTTGAAGCCAAATCCGCGGTCCATCCCGAACTCGAACACCTCCCAAACGGCCCCGATTGTCACCGCGAAACAGAACGACAGAAACGCGATGGCCCAGGGTGGCGCGGCATAGCGGTCCCCCTCGAACAGCATGAACACGAACAGGAACCCGAACAGTCCCAACCCCACCGCCGACATCCCGTGCAGCGCCAGATCCCACCACCACACCCGCTCGTAAAACGACAACGCCTCGCCCGCCAGTATCGAGCCGACGATGAACAGGGTCGTGCCCAGCAGGAACGCGACCGGCACGTTCACCGACAGCCGCGAGGCCAGCGCAACCGGCGCAATCGACAGCCCCAGCGTGGCCCCGGCGACAACGGCCAGTTCCCACCGCGCCAGTGCCATCGCCACGATCACCGTGACCAGCAGCGCCGCCCAGACAGCAAGCAGAACCGGGTTTTGACCCCTCAAGAACGGCATGGTTGGTGGCACACTCCCTTCAACGGACGGCATGGATGCCTATATCCATGTAATGACAAACTCCACCGACGCACAGGTCGTACGCTTCGCAAGCTACAATATCCGCAAGGCCCGCGGGCTGGATCAGCGTCGCGATCCGGGCCGGATCGTGGATGTGATCAACGGGTTGGACGCTGATGTAATCGCCCTGCAAGAGGCGGACAGGCGGCTGGGCGACCGCCCCGCCGCGCTGCCGCACAGGCTGGTCGCGGAACATACGGATTTCGAAGTGCTGCCGGTGGCCCGATCCGAAGTCAGCCTTGGCTGGCACGGCAATGCCATGCTGGTCCGCAAAGGTCTGGCCGTGTCTGACGTGGTGCCGGTCGAGTTGCCCGGGTTGGAACCCCGTGGCGCGGTCCGGTTCACCGCCAGACTTGAGCGGCCGGTGACTGTTGTGGGCACCCATCTCGGTCTGGTCCGCCGGCACCGACGACAACAACTGGGTAGCATCGCGGCTCAGCTAACGGGTGCTGAGGATGCCGTGATTCTGGGCGATTTCAATGAATGGTCTCCGACCAAGGGACTTGAACCGCTGGGCGACGGGTTCAACGTGCTTAGCCCCGGGCGGTCGTTCCACGCCGCGCGCCCCATGGCCGCGCTGGATCGGATTGCCCATAGCCATGACCTGGCAATTGCGGATGCGGGCGTCGAACAGGGGGCGCTGGCGCGGCGCGCGTCTGACCATTTGCCCGTCTGGGCAGACATTCGATTGAACCGGGCCGCCTGACCTGGCGGCTCATGGGACCGGGCACGCCCCAAACTTGGACACTGACCTGCTCCTGTCCCTGTTCACCTCAGCGTGCGCCGATCTCTGCTGCGACACGGGCGGCAATTGCTGCACTGCCCTTGGGCGAGGGGTGAATGCGGTCCACGTCGTGATAGCTGCGGTCACCGTTGGGCACGAGGTCCTGATTCGACAGGAACACCACACCGTTGTCGCGGGCCGCCATGGCCGTCAGCCGCGCCTCGAGCGCATCACCGTATTTGACACAGTGTTCCACCGGCGACGTCACGCCCGGCGTCCGCAAGTAGCCGATATAGGCCACGCGTGCGCCGGACCTGCGGATCTGTGACACTAGGGCCGGAATCTTGCCCTGCGTGCCGTCCGGGGACACCAACCGTTCCAGCTGTGCATCGCAACGCAAACAGCCACACCCGAGCCACAGGTCATTTCCGCCGCCGTTCAGAACCACCCAATCCCAGTCGCCCGGCACGTATTGCGCACTGATGCGCAAGCCCAGGCTGCCGCTGATCGGCAAGGGATAGGTATAGGAGGCACCCACGACGGACCGGTCCACCACCGGTTCACCCAGCCGGTCCGCCAGCACATCGGCAATCGACCGGTCGGACGCGGCATGCCACGCCATCAGGCTGTCGCCCATCGCCATGATCCGCGCCTCGCCCCCCCGCGGCACGGGATCACCGCAGCCCACAAGCAGCAAAAGACCCACAAAAACAGACAGAAGGCGCATCGCCAGTCCCCTCGCAACGTTCGCCCCCATATCCTTTAACCAAATCCTGTAGATTCGGTGAAGCCCAATCGCGACCCTTGCGCGCGGTCATGTCAGCGCCTACATCCCGCTGCCATGGCACAGGGAAAATCAGACCCCAACTACAAGGTCGCCGCCGAAAACCGGCGCGCGCGCTTTGACTACGCAATCGAGGATGACCTCGAATGCGGCATCGTGCTTGAAGGGTCAGAGGTCAAATCCCTGCGCGCAGGCGGGGCCAACATCGCAGAAAGCTATGCCACCGTTGATGATGGCGAGTTGTGGTTGGTCAACAGCTACATCGCCCCCTACGATCAGGCGAAATCGTTCAAGCACGAGGAACGGCGGCGTCGCAAATTGCTGGTCTCGCGCAAGGAGTTGTCGAACCTGTGGAACGCAACCCAGCGCAAAGGCATGACGCTGGTGCCCCTCGTGCTTTATTTCAACCACAAGGGCATGGCGAAACTGAAGATCGGCATCGCCAAGGGCAAGAAGCTGCATGACAAGCGCGACACTTCGGCCAAACGCGACTGGGGTCGCCAAAAACAGCGGTTGCTGAAACAGGGCTGATCGCCAGGTCCGCACGCGCCCCGGATACACAGGCACGCGGGGGCCAAAGACCCTTGCACCGTTGTCGCCCCGGCGTTACCCAAAGGCGTTTTTCACCGCCCGAAGAGAGTCACCCATGTCCGACGATCCCCGCACCCTCGTGTCCACCGCCTGGCTTGCGCAGCATCTCAAGGACCCGGACCTGCGGGTGCTGGACGGATCAATGTATCTGCCGGGTTCGGATCGCGATGCGCGCGCCGAATATGAGGCCGCGCATATCCCCGGCGCGCGGTTCTTTGACATCGACGACGTCAGCGACGCCCGGTCGGACCTTCCGCATATGGCCCCGCCGCCCGAAAAGTTCATGTCGCGCATGCGGGCCATGGGCGTGGGCGACGGACATCAGGTGGTGGTCTACGATGGCTCGGGGCTGTTTTCGGCCGCCCGCGTGTGGTGGCTGTTCCGCCTGATGGGGCATCGCGACGTGGCGGTGCTGGATGGCGGCTTTCCCAAGTGGCAGACCGAAGGGCACCCGACCGAAGACATGCCGCCCATCGTCAAGGACCGGCACCTGACCGCACGGTTCCAGAACCACCTGGTGCGGGACGTGACGCAGGTCAGCCAGGCCTCGAAACTGGGCGCGCCCCAGATCGTGGATGCGCGGTCCGCCGCGCGGTTCCGTGGCGATGCGCCCGAACCCCGCGAAGGCCTGCGCGCCGGTCACATCCCCGGCAGCCGCAATGTACCCTATGACAGCCTGTTGAACGCCGACGCCACGATGAAGTCACCGGACGAGATGCGCACCATCTTCGAGGCCGCGGGCGTGGACCTGAACAAGCCCGTCATCACCAGTTGCGGATCGGGCGTGACGGCGGCTGTTCTGGCCCTCGGGCTTGAGCGGATGGGCCACGACAGCTGGTCCCTATATGACGGAAGCTGGACGGAATGGGGGATGTTCCCCACCGTTCCCGTGGCGACAGGAGACGCCTGATGTTCGAACACCTCAAAGCCCAGAAACCCGATGCCATCCTTGCGCTGATGCAGATGTACCGGGATGACCCGCGCGACACCAAGGTCGACCTGGGGGTCGGGGTCTACAAGGACGCGTCCGGCAACACCCCGGTGATGCGGGCGATCAAGGCGGCGGAACAGCAGGTGTGGGAAAACCAGACCAGCAAATCCTATGTCGGGTTGGCCGGTGCGCCCGATTTCAACGACGCGATGGTGCGGCTGGTTCTGGGTGACGCGGTGCCGCGGGCGGCCATCAGTTCCGTGGCCACGCCCGGTGGAACGGGGGCCGTACGGCAGGCGTTCGAACTGATCAGGCTGACCAACCCGGCCGCGCGGGTGTTCGTGTCGAACCCGACCTGGCCCAACCACCTGTCGATCCTCGACTACCTCGGTATGGAAACGGTGCTGTATCGCTATTTCGACCACGACACGCGCGGCGTCGATTTCGACGGCATGATTGCGGACCTGAAACAGGCCAGAGCGGGCGACGTGATCCTGTTGCACGGCTGCTGCCACAACCCGACGGGGGCCAACCTGACCGGCCCGCAATGGGATGCAGTGATCGGTGTGTTGAATGACACCGGGGCGACGCCGATGATCGACATCGCTTACCAGGGCTTCGGCGACGGGCTGGAACAGGACGCCGCCGGCACACGCAAAGTGGCCGCCGCCGTCCCCGAAAGCCTGATCGCGGCCAGTTGTTCCAAGAATTTCGGCATCTACCGTGAACGCACCGGCATCCTGATGCTGACGGCGGCGGGCACGGACAAGGCCGTCGCACAAAGCACGCTGGCCTTCCTCAACCGCCAGAACTACAGCTTTCCCCCGGACCACGGCGCGCGGCTGGTGACGACGATCCTCAACGACGATGCGCTGCGCACCGACTGGATGGCAGAGCTGGAAGAGATGCGGCTGGGCATGTTGTCCCTGCGCGAACAACTGGCCAAGGAGCTGGAACGCCGCTCCGGCTCCAACCGCTTCGGCTTTGTGGCCGAACACCGTGGCATGTTCTCGCGCCTTGGGGCTGCACCCGAACTGGTGGTGAAGATGCGCGAGGAAAGCGGGATCTACATGGTGGGCGACAGCCGCGTGAACATCGCGGGGCTGAATGCGGATACCGTGCCGGTGCTGGCCGAGGCGATTGTTGCCGCCGGGGTCTGACCTGCACATCGCGCCAATCGGATCAGACACGCGACTGTGCGGGCCAATTCCGTCTATGCGATGATCCCCTTCATCTCGCCGGATAAACTCCCCCCGGAGGGCCGGTCCGCCACCTACCCGTCCCTGGGGTATTGCAAAACAAAAAGGTCGGGCGCGAACGCCCGACCAGTTGGTTCTCTGGCTTGAGAGGAAGGAGCCCTAGCCTTTCGAGAAATCCGGGTAGGCTTCCATGCCAAGCTCGGCCATGTCCAGCCCGTTGATTTCGGCCTCTTCGTCGACGCGGATGCCCATGACCGCCTTGAGGATGAACCACAGGATCAGCGATGCAACAAAGGTGAACACACCGTAGGCCACGATGCCCATCAACTGCGTGCCCAGGCTGGCATCGCCGTTGTAGGCCACGACGGCAATGGTGCCCCAGATGCCTGCAAACAGGTGTACCGGGATGGCACCGACCACGTCGTCGATCTTGAACTTGTCGAGAAGCGGCACGGTGAAGACGACGATCACGCCACCAATCGCACCGATCCACAGCGCACCGAACAGGGTCGGGGCCAGCGGTTCGGCGGTGATCGATACCAGGCCTGCCAGCGCGCCGTTCAGCACCATGGTCAGGTCCGGCTTCTTGTACAGGATCTGGCTCAGGATCAGCGCTGTCACAGCACCGGCTGCCGCCGCCATGTTGGTGTTGGCGAAGATGCGCGACACGTCGGACACGTCACCCACAGTGCCCATCGCCAGCTGCGACCCACCGTTAAAGCCAAACCAGCCCAGCCACAGGATGAATGTGCCAAGCGTTGCCAGTGCCAGGTTCGAACCGGGCATCGGGTTTGTCTTGCCGTCCTTGTACTTGCCCAGACGCGGCCCCAGTACGATCACACCGGCCAGAGCGGCCCAGCCGCCAACGGAGTGCACGACGGTCGAGCCGGCAAAGTCGGAGAAACCGGCTTCGGACAGCCAGCCGCCGCCCCACTGCCAGGAGCCGGAGATGGGGTACAGGATACCGGTCAGGACAACGACGAATATCAGGAACGGCCACAGCTTGATCCGCTCGGCCACGGCACCCGACACGATCGACGCGGTCGCGGCCACAAACACCAGCTGGAAGAAGAAGTCAGAGCCGACCGACGCATAATCCAGCGCCGCGTCTTCGGCTGCAACACCCACGGCATCAAGAACCGTTTGCCCACCAATGGCAAAGTAGCCGTTGAAGTCGCCCGGATACATCGTGTTGAAACCGACGAGCCAGTACATGATCGCCGCGATGGAAAAGAGCGCGATGTTCTTGGTCATCTGCATGGTGACGTTCTTGGACCGCACCAGGCCGCCTTCGAGCATGGCAAAGCCTGCGGCCATGAAGAACACCAGGAACCCCGCCATGCAGAACAGCAGGGTTGTCATGATGTAGGGGCCGATCTCGTCAAAGCCCGGCGCCGCATCCTGCGCCATGGCCGCCATCGGCAGCACCGTCAAAGCGGCCGCGGTTGGAATAAGTCGTTTCAGGTTCATTTCTAGTTTCCCTTCTCAGCCGCTCTTACAGCGCGTCTTCGTTGGTTTCGCCGGTGCGGACACGCACGGCCTGTTCCACGTCGAGGACAAAGATCTTGCCGTCGCCGATCTTGCCCGTCTGGGCGGTTTTGGTGATGGTTTCGACGATCTGGTCGGCCATGGAGGCGGCCACCACGATCTCGATCTTGACCTTGGGCACGAAATTCACCGCGTATTCGGCACCGCGATAGATTTCGGTATGCCCGGACTGCGACCCGAAGCCCTTGATTTCAGTGACCATCATGCCGCGCACGCCGGCTTCGGTCAGCGCCTCGCGGACCTCCTCCAGCTTGAACGGCTTGATTGTTGCAATGATGAGTTTCACGTGTGTCCCCTTCACTTGGCAGGCACCCCTGCGAGATGACGGGAAAAGAGTGTATTGCGCCGTCAGGGCAAAGGCGTCGCCCCGATTTCCCGGCTCTGAATTCGACGTATGTGCACAAAAAATGCGCAAATACCGCAAAATGATGAAAATTTAGCCGTTCCAGAATCCGAAACTTGTCGCCCCAACGGCGTAGCAATGGATTTGAAACCTTATATGATCAGGGCAAACACAAGGCCGGGCAGGGGTCATAGATGAGCAACTCGAAAAAGGGCAAGCGGCCTCTGGTGGCGGACCGCCGCTATCCCAAGGCCAAGACAACCGCCAAGAAACCGGCGCGTCGCGCGCCCGCACGCAAGCCGCGCACGGCTGCGCCCAAGCGCAACATCCTTGTCCGCGTGTTCCGCTGGATCATGCGCCTGATCTGGGTCGTGATATCACGCGCGACGGTGGTGGCGCTGATCCTGCTTGGCCTTGCGGTGGGCTACGTCTACACCACCCTTCCCAGTGTCGATCAGTTACTGGATGGCCGCGCGCGCGGGTCCGTGACCCTGCTGGACCGCGAGGGCGAAACCTTTGCCTGGCGCGGTGATCAGTATGGCGGGGCGGTGACAGCCACCAGCGTGTCCGAGGATCTCAGGAATGCGGTGGTCGCGACCGAGGACAAGCGCTTTTACCGCCATTTCGGCCTGAGCCCGCGCGGTATCGCCAGCGCGATTCGGATCAACCGGCGCGAAGGGCGCGGGCCGTTGCAGGGCCACGGCGGGTCGACCATCACGCAGCAGACGGCAAAGCTGCTGTGTCTGGGCGTGGAATATGACCCCACGGAATGGGAAAGCGAGGCGCAATATGTCGCCGACTGCCGCCGCGGGTCGCTGCAACGCAAGGCCAAGGAAGCGGTCTTTGCCCTTGCGATGGAGGCGAAGTATTCCAAGGACGAGATCCTGTCGATCTATCTGAACCGGGCCTATATGGGCGGCGGGGCCTATGGCGCCGAAGCAGCAGCGCAACGTTATTTCGGCAAACCATCGTCGGCCCTGAATGCGGCCGAGGCGGCGATGCTGGCCGGGCTTTTGACTGCACCCTCGACCTTTGCGCCCACGGCCAACCTGAAGCGGTCGCAGGATCGCGCGGCCACCATCCTGCGCCTTATGGGCGAACAGGGATATCTGAGCGACGCGCAGGTCGCGCGCTGGCAGGCTGAACCCGCCACCCTGTCCCCCGCGGCCCGGCGCAAGGCGGGCGGTTATTTCGCGGATTGGGTCATGGCCAGCGGGCCCGAATTCTTTACCCGAAACACGACCGAAGACGTGATTATCGCCACCACCCTTGACCAACGCATCCAGAAGGCGGCCGAGGACGCGCTGGCGCAGGTGTTCGAGACCAAGGTGCGCGAAGGGTCCAAGGCGCAGGCCGCCATCGTGGTGATGAGCGCTGATGGCGCGGTGCGCGCCATGGTGGGGGGGCGCGAGACGCGGGTGACGGGCGTATTCAACCGCGCGATCCAGGCCAACCGGCAGACCGGATCGGCCTTTAAACCGTTTGTCTATGCGGCGGCGCTGGATCTTGGTTACTCGCCGCTGGACACGGTCGAGGATGCGCCGCTGACCATTGACATTCCCGGATCGGGCCCGTGGTCGCCCAAGAACTACACCAACGATTACAGCGGGCGCGTGACATTGACCGAGGCGCTGAAGCAGTCGCTGAACATCCCTGCTGTCAAGGTCAGCGAAAGCGTGGGCCGCGAGCTGGTGCGGCAGGTGGCCAGCCAGTTCGGCATCCAAAGCGATCTGGCCGCGGGTCCGGCGCTGGCACTGGGCGCATCGGAAAGCAATCTGCTGGAGATGACGGGTGCCTATGCGGGCATCCTGAACGGCGGGTCGTCGGTGACGCCTTATGGTCTGGTGAATCTCCAGCTCAAGGGCGATGACGAACCGCTGATGGGCACCGGCGGTGGCATCGGCGAACGTGTGATCCAGGAAGAGGCGGCGGCGCAACTGATCTGGATGATGGAAAAGGTGGTGTCCGAAGGGACCGGCGCGCGCGCCCGGTTGGGTGACCGTCAGGCCGCAGGCAAGACCGGCACCACACAGGCCGCGCGGGACGCGTGGTTCATCGGGTTCACAGCGGATTACGTGGCCGGGGTCTGGATGGGGTATGACGACAATACGCCGCTGACCGGTGTCACGGGCGGCGGTCTGCCTGCCGAGATCTGGGCCGAAACCATGAAACGTGTCCACGAAGGGGTGCCCGTGTCACCCCTGCCGATGATGGCCCCGCGTGGTGCGGTACAGACCGCTCAGCCCAGCCCCGCGCCCGCGCAGCGCCGCCGCGAGGTGCCGCGCAACACCGACGGCATCATTGAAATGCTGGTGCGCGATATACTGGGCAGCATCGGCGAACCCGGTCGCCCGCAGGATCGTGTGTCGGGCAGCGACCGCTAGCGGTTTCAGCCCGCCCGTTGCAGGTCCGCGATCATCGCGTCGATGTCGCCGCGGTTGCGATCCAGCAGCGCACCGATTTCGGTCCGTTCGGTCAGCAGCAGGTTGATGCCTTCGATGAACATGTTGAAGAACAGGTTCTTGCCCGACCGGTCCGAAACATGGAACGTGACGGTAAAGGGGGATTCCCCCTGCAGGAACGCGGTGGTGTCCACCTCGTACCAGTTCTTGACTGCCTTGACGCCGCGCACTTCGAGGCGGCCGCCGATGAATTCGCGGAACCGCTTGCCGTATTTGCGGGCGATGTAGCCTTGAAAGGCCTTGGAGAATGCACGTTTCTGCGCGCCGGATGCGCGTCGGCCATCCACGCCCATGGCGTAGGCAGCGATATACGAGGTGTCGCTGTAACGGGCAAAGATCCGTTCGAAGTCGCGGAACATCGCGTTCTCGCCCTTGCCCGAGGCGATGACCTTGTTGATGTCGCCCACCAGCGAATCGACCAGACGCGTGGCGCCGCCTTCGGTGATCGCCAGTGCGGGAAATGCAGGCAACAGCGTGGCAGCGGATGTCGCAGCAATGAAATAACGTCGGTCCATGATCAAAAACCCTCTGTATCCAGTGCGAACGGATCGATTTCGGCACCCGCGTCCTCATCCCCCAACTCGAACCTGCGGTTCTGGAGATAGATCAGGCGCGCCTGCGCGTAGCTGTCTGCGCTTTCGTACAGGATGGAGTCCACCGTTTCGGTGAACCTTCCGCGTCGGCTCAGACCTGATGCCGCGCCAGCGACGGTGCCATAGTATTTTTCAGGCTCGTCCAAACTATAGCTAAGCGGGTTGGTAAACAAGTCGACGACGATCCCGACCGTGTCCCGGGTGGTTGACGGGCCAAGCACCGGCAGTTCCAGATATGCCCCCTCGCCGACACCCCAGACGTGCAGGGTTTCGCCAAAGTCGGTGTCGTGCTCGGGCACCTTGAAGTCGGTGGCGACATCGAACAGACCGCCAAAGCCCAGTGTCGTGTTGGTCACGAAGCGCAGCGTGGAAATTCCCGCACCGCGCAGATCACCCTGCAACACGCTGTTGACCACGCGCGACGGTTCGCCCAGGTTTTCGGCAAAATTGCCCACGCTGTCCTCGATCTCGTCCGGAAGAACGCTGGAATACCCAAGCGCAGCAGGCCGGACGAGTGCCCGGTCAAGGCCCCGATTGAAGGTGTGAACGCGCCGGTTTTGCGTCTCATAGGGATCGTAGACCC
Organism: Pseudomonadota bacterium; assembly: GCA_038527345.1. Taxonomy (GTDB): domain Bacteria; phylum Pseudomonadota; class Alphaproteobacteria; order Rhodobacterales; family Rhodobacteraceae; genus Tateyamaria. The sequence goes on from JBCBFX010000037.1 coordinate 30,130, forward strand.
CATCGGGTGAAACCGATGCGCCCTGGGGCGCGCTGCATGCGGCCAAACCCACGCAAAGAAGCGCTGACAGCAGCAGGCGTGTTATGGTACCGAATGCGGGCAATTGATTACTCCGTTGTATACAAGTGGACTACCTAATACCTTCATGCGAAATGCCCATAGGCCGCATCGTGGAATTGGTGAGTTGTGGCACATGCGTGACAGAATTTCTCGGGCTCGCGCGCGAAAACAGGACCGGGCGATTGGCTAAACTAAAAGGTGCCCATGCAGGATAAGACATTGAAACTGGGCAAGGCAGAGCTGCGCAACGCGCGTTCCGAGAGCCGGGGACTTTACTGGACCGTCTTGCTGTTCAGCCTTTTTGCAAATCTGTTGATGCTGACCGGGCCGATGTACATGCTTCAGGTCTATGACCGGGTGCTGGGCAGCAAATCCGAAGAAACGCTGATCGCAATGTCGCTGCTGGTCGTGTTCCTGTACGGCGTGATGGGCATCCTCGATTACACCCGTGGCCGGATCATGGCGCGGGTGGGGGCCCGGTTTCAGGCCCGGCTGGATCGGCGGGTGTTTGATGCGGTGGTGCGCAAATCGGCGGTGGCACCGGATTTGCAGACCCAATCGGGTCTTGCCGACCTTGAAGCCATCCAGAGATTCCTGACCTCGCCTGTGTTGCTTGCGTTCTTTGACCTTCCGTGGACCCCGATCTTTATCGCGGGCATCTTCCTGTTCCACCCGTGGCTCGGGTTTCTGGCCCTTGCGGGGGGAGGGGTTCTGATCCTGATCGCGCTGGCCAACCAGCTCTTGTCGCGGCTGCCGCAGCTCAAGGCCGGTCATGCAGGGCAGGTGGCGTCCACGATGTCAGATCAGCTTCGGATCGAAGCCGAGATGGTGCAATCCATGGGGATGCGTGATGCCGCATTTGATCGCTGGCAAAAGGCGCGGACCGAAGCGCTTGAGGAACAGATCAAGGCCACGGACGTGGGGGGTGGCTTTACCTCGCTGACCAAGACGCTACGCCTGTTCCTTCAAAGCGCGATGCTGGGTCTGGGTGCCTATCTTGTGCTGCAGAACGAAATGACGCCGGGCGCGATGATCGCGGGTTCGATCCTGCTGGGCCGTGCGTTGGCGCCGATCGAGTTGATGCTGACGCAGTGGCCCGTGGCGCAACGCGCGTCGAAGGGGTGGACGGCACTGTCCGAACTGCTGGGCAGCGTGCCCCCGGAACAGGACCGGACCAGCCTGCCCAAACCCAAGGCACGGCTGGTGGCCAAGTCGCTGACGGTCGTTCCCCCGGGCGAAAAGATGGCGGCGCTGCGCGGTCTCAGCTTTGATCTGCCGCCGGGCAAGGCGATGGGTGTGATTGGCCCGTCCGGTGCGGGCAAGTCGACACTGGCGCGGTGCCTGACGGGTGTGTGGCGGCCCGCAGGCGGCTCGATCCGGCTGGATGCAGCATCACTTGACCAATACGAACCGGACGTGCTGGGCCAGCACATCGGCTATCTGCCGCAGCGCGTGCAGCTGTTTGACGGCACCATCGCTGAAAACATCGCCCGGCTGTCCAACGCACCCGACGATGCCAAGGTGGTCGCCGCCGCGAAAAAGGCGGATGCCCACGAGATGATCCTTGAACTGCCCGAAGGCTATGACACCCGCATCAACGCGGGCCAGCAGCGGCTGTCGGGTGGACAGATCCAGCGGATCGGTCTGGCGCGTGCGCTGTACAACGACCCGGTGATCCTGGTGCTGGACGAGCCGAATTCGAACCTCGACAACGAGGGGACGCAGGCCCTGAATCAGGCCATTCGCCAGATGAAGTCCGAAGCGCGTTCGGTCATCATCATGGCCCACCGTCCCGCAGCCATCCAGGAATGCGAACTGCTGCTGGTGATTGACGCAGGTGTGCGCACCGCATTCGGCCCCAAGGACGAGGTGCTGAAATCCATGGTCAAGAACCATGAACAGATTCAGCGCGCGCCCGCAGGCGCAGGAGGCGTGACATGAGCGACAAGACGTGGAAAGCCCGCGGTTGGGTGGTTTTTGGCTTTTTCGGGCTGACGCTGCTTCTGGGCGGCTTCGGTGTCTGGGCGACCCAGACCGAGATTGCCGGCGCAATCATCGCGTCAGGCCGGATCGAGGTGGACCAGAACCGGCAGGTCGTACAACACCCGGAGGGCGGTGTCGTGTCCAAGATCGCGGTCAAGGAAGGCGATGTCGTACAGGCAGGCGACCTGCTTGTCGAACTGGACGTCAAGCAGATGCAAACCAGCCTCGCCATCGTCGAGGGGCAGCTGTTCGAGATGATGGCCCGCCGCGGTCGGCTCGAGGCCGAGCGGGATGATCAGGACGTCATCGTGTTCGAACAGGAATTGCTGGAGGCCGCGGCCGAACGCCCGGACGTTGCCGACCTAGTACAGGGCCAGGAAAACCTGTTCGTCGCACGCCGCGAATCCGCTGCCCGCACCCAGGACCAGCTGGCAAAGCGCGCCGGCCAGATCCGCAACCAGATCGTCGGGGTCGAGGCGCAAGAGGCGTCGCTGGGGCGTCAGCTTGAACTGATCGAACAGGAACTGGCCAACCAGCAAAGCCTGCTGGAACGCGGTCTTGCGCAAGCCTCTGGTGTGCTGGCCCTGCAACGGCAGGCCGCGTCCCTTGACGGGCAATTGGGCGAACTGGCCGCGACCAAGGCGCAGGCCGAACAACGCATCACCGAGATCGACATCGAAGTGCTGCGCATCGGCAGCGAACGCCGCGAAGAGGCAATCACCCGGCTGCGTGACCTGCGCACCCGCGAAGTCGAATTGATCGAACAGCGCCAGGGTCTTATCACCGATATCGAACGCATGGCAATTCGCGCGCCGGTGTCGGGCATCGTCTACAATATGCGCGTGCAAACGCTACGGTCGGTGATCCGTCCCGCTGATCCGGTGCTGTTCCTGATCCCGCAGGACCGCCCGCTGGTGATTGCTGCCCGCGTCGACCCGATCCACATTGACCAGATTGTCGCCGGTCAGCCGGTGAACCTGCGCTTTTCCTCGCTTGATCAACGCACCACGCCCGAACTGATCGGCAACGTGGTGCTGGTGTCCGCGGATGCCTTCGAGGACGAGAATGTCGGCATCAGCTACTACCGCGCCGAAATCGTTCTGAACCCCGGCGAAATAGACAGGTTGGCCGATGGTCAGGTGCTGATCCCGGGCATGCCGGTCGAGGCGTTCATCAGCACCGGCGACCGGTCGCCGCTGAACTACCTGGTCAAGCCTATGTCGGACTATTTCAACCGGGCGTTCCGCGAGAGTTAAGCGCACCTTGCCTGCACACCTTCCGGCGATGCATTGCGTGGGCATTAGCCGCTTTTCTCTGGTGCCGGTCCGGTCTAGCGTCACGCGAAACGCAAGAAAGGAACACACCCATGTCCATCGCCAGCCGTCTATCCGAACTTGGTGTCACCCTGCCGGACGCACCTGCGCCTGCGGCAAACTATGTGCCGTTCGTCCAGATCGGCGACATCGTCTATGTCTCGGGCCAGATTTCGAACGGGCCGGACGGGCTGATCACCGGCAAGCTGGGTGCCGACATGGACACCGATGCGGGGGCCGCAGCCGCGCGCACCTGTGCCATCAGCCTGCTGGCGCAGGTCAAGGCCGCGTGCGGTGGTGACATCGACAAGCTGGTGCGGGTGGTCAAGCTGACGGGTTTCGTCAATTCGACCGCCGATTTCACCGAACAGCCCAAGGTCATCAACGGGGCCTCGGATTTCCTGGTCGAAGCGCTGGGTGACGCCGGGCGTCACAGCCGGTCAGCCGTGTCGGCGGCATCGCTGCCGCTGGGTGTCGCGGTCGAGATCGAAGGCATCTTTCAGGTCGCATGATCCCGCGTCTCGATCCTGCCTTCCTGCGTGCGCCGCTGGCGCACCGCGCCCTGCATGATGTGACGGACGGACGGCCCGAAAACAGCCGCGCGGCCATTCGCGCAGCGATTGCCCACGGCTACGGGATCGAGATTGACCTGCAACTCAGCGCCGACAACGCAGCGATGGTGTTTCACGACTATGGGTTGGACCGTCTGGCGGACGGGACCGGACCGGTCCGGCTGGTTCCCGCCGCAACCCTTGGCGGCACGCCACTGCGCGGCGGGGACGAGGGCATCCCGACACTGCCCGAGATTCTGGCACTGGTCGCGGGGCAGGTGCCGCTGCTGATCGAGATCAAGGACCAGGACGGTGGCATGGGCGATGCCGTCGGCCCGCTGGAACAGGCCACCGCAGACGCACTGCGGGGCTATGCGGGGCCGGTGGCATTGATGTCATTCAATCCGCATTCGGTTGCCCGTCTGGCGGACCTTTGCCCAGACATTCCGCGTGGCCTGACCACCAGCAGCTATGATCCTGCGGACTGGCCGTTGTCTGCGGCCACCTGCGATCGGTTGCGGGACATTCCCGATTATGACCGCGTCCGCGCCAGTTTCATCAGCCACGAGGTCGCCGACCTCGACCGCCCACGCGTTGCCGCGCTGAAATCGCAGGGGGCGGATATCCTGTGCTGGACCGTCAAGTCGCCCGAACAAGAGGCACAGGCGCGCAAGGTCGCGCAGAATATCACCTTCGAGGGCTTCCTTGCCCCCCATCCCGGTTGATCCGCGCCGCGCCCGCCACAGATAGAGGGTCAAGCGCAAGAGGGGCCCATGGAAGCCGCATTGTCCGAACAGGAAATCGAAATACGGGTTTTGCCGCGGCTCGATGACATCGGGCAGGTGGCGTGGGACGCCTGCGCCTGTCCCGAGGTGGCGGATGGCGGGCGGCCCAACGATCCCTTTACCACCTATCGTTTCATGAAGGCGCTCGAAGACAGCAATTCGGTCGGCACCGGCACCGGTTGGCAGCCGCAATACCTTCAGGCAAAGATCGACGGTCAGACCATCGCCGTGGCACCGATGTATGCAAAAAGCCACAGCCAGGGCGAATACATCTTTGATCACAACTGGGCGCATGGATACGAACGGGCAGGCGGGCGGTACTATCCAAAACTTCAGATCGCAGTCCCCCACACCCCCGCCACGGGGCGGCGGTTTCTGACTCACCCGGACTTCCCGGTGGCGGGCATGTCTGCGCTGATCCAGGGCGCGATCCAGGTGGGCGCGCAGAACAAGCTAAGCTCCCTACATGTCACCTTCTGCACCGAAGAGGAACGGCTTGCGGGCGAACAGATGGGCCTTATGGCGCGCACCACGCAGCAGTTTCATTGGTTGAACAATGGGTATCAGAGTTTCGATGACTTCCTGGCCCACCTGTCCAGCCGCAAGCGCAAGAATATCCGCAAGGAACGGGCGCAGGCACAGGCGTTCGGGGGTACGATCAACACGTATTCGGGCGATGGTCTGCGCCCCGAACATTGGGACGCGTTCTGGCGGTTCTATCAGGACACCGGCGCCCGCAAATGGGGCACGCCCTATCTGACGCGGGCCTTCTTTGACATCGCGCACGAGACGTTGCGGGATGATGTGGCGCTGGTTCTGGCGGAACGGGACGGATACGCGGTGGCGGGGGCGCTGAACTTTGTCGGGCGCGACGTGCTGTATGGCCGCTATTGGGGCTGTGTCGAACACCACCCCTGCCTGCATTTCGAACTGTGTTACTATCAGGCCATCGACATCGCCATCGCGCGCGGGCTGTCCCGGGTCGAGGCGGGCGCGCAAGGCGAGCACAAGCTGGCCCGTGGCTACCTGCCCACACAATGCCACAGCCTGCACTGGGTCGGTGACCCGGGCTTTGCCGACGCCATCGCGCAATATCTGCGGGCCGAACGCGCAGCGATCGAGGAAGACATCGAAATCCTGACCGAATATGGCCCGTTCAAGAAAGTCCAGATCGAGGAGCAGCAATAATGACCGAAAAACTGAGCGAAGAGACCCGCGGCACCGTGCTCGATCCGCTGATGGCCACCGGCTGGGAAATGGCGGACGGGCGCGATGCGATCCGAAAGAGCTTTGTCTTTGCCGATTTTGCCGACGCTTTCGGATGGATGACCCGGGTGGCGATCTGGGCGGAGAAATGGGACCACCACCCCGAATGGTCCAACGTCTACAAGACGGTCGAGGTGACGCTGACCACCCATGATGTGGGCGGGTTGAGCACCCTTGATGCCAAGCTGGCGCGCAAGATGGACACGCTGGCGGACGGGTAGGCGACATCGGCTGTCCCAGGATGGGTGCCGATCCACCTGCTTGAAATCAACGGCCTGCAGCGAAGGTATAATCATCTGGTACGAATGGGCGCTGGTCCGGCACCCGCCGCATGCCGGCTATTGAGCCGAAAACCGGCATTCGAGCCGCATCTGGTTTAAACTGTGGATTGAATCGTCAGACCTCCCTTAGACTGTCCGGAGCACGGATCAAATTGGGAGGAAGCCATGCTCGATACGACATTGACGGACCAGACCCAGACTTTTCTGGACACATTCGGCGCAGCCCTTGAACGGGGCGATATCGACGCTGCTACAGCTATGTTCCAGGACGACTGCTATTGGCGTGATCTGGTATCTTTTACGTGGAACATCAAAACGGTCGAGGGCAAGGACCAGGTCGCCGACATGCTGCGCCATCAGCTTGCCACGACCAAGCCCACAGGCTGGAAAATCGCCGATGGCGAGATCCCGGCCGAGGACGGCGGCGTGACCACCGCATGGATCGAATTCGAAACGGCCGTGGCACGCGGCTATGGCCTGATCCGTCTCAAGGACGGGCTGATCTGGACGCTGCTGACCACGATGGTCGAACTCAAAGGACACGAGGAACCGAAAGGTTTTCAGCGCCCGCTGGGCGCGAAACACGGGGCGGGCAAGCACCGCACCACCTGGAAGGAAGAGCGCGAGCAGGAAGAGGTTGAGCTTGGCTACAAGACGCAACCCTATTGCCTGATCATCGGCGGGGGACAGGGCGGCATCGCCCTGGGCGCGCGGCTGCGCCAGCTTGGCGTGCCCACGATCATCGTGGAACGCAACGACCGGCCCGGCGACAGCTGGCGCAACCGCTACAAGTCGCTCTGCCTGCATGACCCGGTCTGGTACGACCATCTGCCGTATCTCAAGTTTCCCGACAACTGGCCCGTCTTTTCGCCCAAGGACAAGATCGGCGACTGGCTTGAGATGTACACCAAGGTGATGGAACTGAACTATTGGACCCGCACCACCGCCAAGTCCGCAAGCTATGACGAGACGACCAAGGAATGGACCGTTACCGTCGACCGGGACGGCGAAGAGGTGGTGCTGAAGCCCAAACAACTGGTCATGGCCACGGGCATGTCCGGCAAGGCCAACATGCCCAGCTTTCCCGGCATGGACACGTTCAAGGGGGATCAGCACCATTCCTCGCAACATCCCGGGCCAGACAAGTACAAGGGCAAGAAGGCCGTGATTGTGGGGTCCAACAACTCGGCCCACGATATTGCCGCTGCCCTTTGGGAAAACGATGTGGACGTGACCATGGTTCAGCGGTCGTCAACCCACATCGTGCGGTCCGACACGCTGATGGAGATCGGGTTGGGTGACTTGTATTCCGAACGCGCGGTCGAGGCGGGCATGACCACCGAAAAAGCCGATCTGATCTTTGCCTCGCTGCCTTATGCGATCCTGCACGAATTCCAGATCCCCGCCTATGCGGCGATGAAGGAGCAGGACAAGGAGTTCTATGATGGTCTTGAAAAGGCGGGCTTCTGGCTGGATTGGGGTGACGACGAGTCCGGCCTGTTCATGAAGTATCTGCGGCGCGGGTCGGGGTACTACATCGATATCGGCGCCAGCCAGTTGATCATCGATGGCGAGATCACGGTAAAGCGCGGACAGGTTGTCGAAGTCGATGAAACCGGTGTCATTCTGGATGACGGCACCCATCTGGATGCGGATGTCATCGTCTATGCCACGGGCTACAATTCGATGAATGGCTGGATTGCCGATCTGGCAGGTCAGGAGATGGCCGACAAGGTTGGCAAGGTCTGGGGACTGGGATCAGACACCACCAAGG
>JBCBFX010000038.1:0-36170 GCA_038527345.1 Pseudomonadota bacterium
CCGGTCGTGATCAGCGTGCCTGCGTGAACAGTGTCGCCGGGTGCCTTGTGTACGGGCAACGGCTCGCCCGTCAGCATCGCTTCGTCCACATGGGTCTGCCCATCAGTCACGGTGCCATCCACGGCCACCCGGTCACCGGGGCGGGCGCGCAGGATGTCGCCGGGCTGGACCGTGTCGAGCGGGACAAGGGCATCCTTCCCATCCCGCACCACCGTCGCCGTGTCCGGGCGCAGGCCCAGCAGGGCGCGCACCGCATCGCCCGTCCGCCCCTTGGCCCGCGCCTCGAGCCAGCGGCCCATCAGGATCAACGTGACGATGACCGCCGCCGCCTCGAAATAGACGCCCGTGGGCGGCAGGACCCGCGGAGCCAGCACCGCCACCGCCGAAAACAGAAACGCGGCCCCCGCGCCCAGCGCCACCAGCGCGTCCATGTCGGGCCGTGCGCGGAACAGCCCCGGCAGACCGCGGCGAAAGAACCCCGCCCCCGGCCCGGCAAGGACCAGTGCCGTCAGGATCAGATGCGACAATTGCAGGGTGTCGGTGCCCACCGTCCGCATCAGCCAGTGGTGCAGCGGTGGGAACATATGGCTGCCCATCTCGGTCAGGAACACCGGCAGGGTCAACGCCGCCGCCAGCAGGAAACGCCGAAACAGCGCATCCGTCGCGTCTTGTTCCAGCGGTTCGTTTGCATGGGGGGCCAAGGGCGCATCCGCCGGATAGCCCGCGGCGGTCAATGCGTCACGGATGGCGGTTTCGGTCCCCAATGTCGCAAAGGTCAGCGTCTTGTTGGCAAGGTTGGCATGCACGCTCAACGTACCGGGCACTGCCTGCGCGGCATCCTCGATCCGCGCCACGCAGGACGCGCAGGACATGTCAGGGATGTGCACTGTCCCTTGCGTCACCTCGGCATCAAATCCCACGTTGGCAAGGGCATCTGAAACGGCATCCGCATCCACACCGGTTACCTGCCCCGAATGTGTGGCGAGGTTCACGCGCGCGTCGCGCGCACCGGGTATCGCGGCCAAGGCGGCTTCGGCCCGCCCGACACAGGACCCGCAGTGCATGCCGGTGATCCCGAAATTGAGTGGTGTGTCTTTCATGCCGGTGACATAAGGTCTCCTGTCACTGGAAGGTCAAGGGGCGCAACCCGACAACTTGCCTGAAACAAGCAGCCACGCAGGTGTGAGTTGTGCGTCATCGCGCTGCATGACAGAACCCCGGCGACGTATCACCGCCGGACGATCCCATGACACACGCCCCGACCCCACCCCGCGCCGCCGACGTTTTGGCGACCCGTCTATACGATGCGGGCTGCCGTCTTGCCTTTGGCATGCCGGGGGGCGAGGTGCTGACCCTTGTGGACGCGCTGGAACGTGCGGGCATCCGGTTCCTCCTGTGCAAACACGAAAACGCCGCCGCCTTCATGGCAGAAGGGGCATGGCACCGCACCGGCGCACCCGGCATCCTGGTGGCAACCGTCGGCCCCGGTGCCTTGAACGGTGTGAACGCGGTGGCAAACGCCCATCAGGACCGCGTGCCGCTGATCGTGCTGGCGGGTTGTGTGGATGCGGACGAGGCGCAGACCTACACCCACCAGGTGCTGGATCAGACCCGGGTCTTTGCCCCCATCACCAAGGCCAGCTTTACCCTGAACACAGGCGCGGCTTGCGTGATTGCGGACAAGGCCGTGGGCATCGCGACCGAGGGGCGGCCCGGCCCCGTGCATGTCGACGTCCCGATCAGCGTCGCCGTGGCCCCCGCGGCCCCGACCATTCCGGCGCGGCGTGCCATGGCGGCGCCACTGGTCCCGGCCCCCGCGGTGCTGGACGAGATCCGCGCGCACCTGGCGCGGGCCGAGCGTCCCGTGATGATCGTGGGTGTCGATGCGCTGAACCAGGGCTTTGACACCAACCGCGCCGATATCGGCGACACGCTCCGCGACTTTGCGGAAACCTTCGGCGTACCCGTTGTAACCACCTACAAGGCCAAGGGCATCCTGCCCGAGGATCACGCGCTGGCGCTGGGTGGCGCCGGCCTGTCACCCAAGGCGGACCAGGTCCTGCTGCCGCTGATCCACCGCGCCGACCTGATCATCGGGCTGGGTTACGACCCGATCGAGATGCGCACAGGCTGGCGCGATTTCTATTACCCCGGCATCCAGACCATGATCGACATCACGGCGGAGCCGAACCACCACTACATGCACCAGGCCACGATGAACGTGATCGCCGATTGCGGCGAGACGCTGCGCGCCATGTCCGCCGACGTGACCCCGCGCGACACCTGGGTAGACGGCGAGGTGGCCGCAGCCAAAACCGCATTGGCCGAAGCCTTCCCCACGGATGAGGACTGGGGGCCTGCGGCGGTGATCGACACCTGCCGCACCACCCTGCCCCGTGATGCGTTGGCCACCGCCGACAGCGGCGCACACCGCATCCTGCTGAGCCAGATGTGGGAATGCTACGCGCCGCGCGGGCTGATGCAATCCTCGGCCCTGTGCACCATGGGATGCGCGGTGCCACTGGCCATGGGCGCGCAGGTGGCCGATCCTGAACGCACGGTGGTCAGCTTTTCCGGCGATGCCGGGTTCCTGATGGTCGCGGGCGAGCTGTCAACAGCTGCCGAACTGGCCCTGAACACCATCTTTGTCGTCTTTGTCGATGCCTCGCTGGCCCTGATCGAGTTGAAGCAGCGGCAGCGGCAACTGCCGAATGCCGGCGTGGATTTTGCGCACCACGACTTTGCCGCCATGGGCCGCGCGTTTGGCGGGGCGGGCCACACCGTCACCAGCCGGACCGAGTTGACGAGCGCCCTTGAAACCGCGATGCAGGCCGACACCTTTACCGTCATTGCGGCGGTGATCGACAAGGGAGCCTATGATGGCCGCATCTGACACGCCGGGGGCTTTGGACGGCCTTTTTGTCCTCGACCTCAGCCGCATTCTGGCAGGGCCCACGGCCACGCAGATGCTGGGCGATCTGGGGGCCACGGTGATCAAGGTCGAAAACCCAAAGACAGGCGGCGACGACACCCGCACCTGGGGGCCGAACTATGCCCGCGACGCGGATGGGAACCGGACGGACCTGTCGGCCTATTTCATGTCGTCGAACCGCAACAAGCGATCCATCGCGCTGGATCTCGGCACTGCCGAAGGGCAGGACATCGCCCGCCAACTGGCCGCCCGTGCCGATGTGGTGATTGAGAACTACAAGCCCGACGGTTTGGTAAAATACGGGCTGGACCATGCCACGCTGCTCAAGGCGCATCCGTCGCTCGTTTATTGCTCGATCTCGGGTTTCGGACAGACCGGGCCGAACCGGGACAAGCCCGGCTATGACCTGATGGCGCAGGGCTATGGCGGGATCATGTCGCTGACCGGCGATCCCGACGGCGTGCCCACCAAGGTGGGCGTGGGCATCGCGGACGTGATGTGCGGGATGTATGCGACGATCGGCATCCTGGCCGCCCTGCGCCACCGCGATGCAACCGGTGAAGGCCAGCATATCGATCTGAGCCTTGTCGACGCCACCATGGCATGGCTGATCAACGAAGGGTGCAATTACCTTGTGTCGGGCAACGTGCCCGAACGGCGCGGCAACGCGCATCCCAACATCGTGCCCTATGACGCATTCGAAACCGCCGACGGCCACGTGCTGGTGGCGGTCGGCAACGACGCGCAGTTCGCGCGGTTCTGCGATTGCCTGGACGCCCCCGACCTCGGGCGAGATCCCCGGTTCACGACCAACCTTGGCCGGATCGAACATCGTGTGGCGCTGACGGCGGCGCTGGCCCCGCTGATTGCGCGGCATGGCACTGCGGAACTGCTGGCCCGGATGCAGGCGGTCAAGGTGCCCGGCGGGCCGATCCACAACGTGGCACAGGCCCTGTCCAGCAACCAGGCACAGGCGCGCGGTGCGGTGGTGGACATGCCCTGCGACGGCGTTGCGGACGATCACGTGCGTCTGCTGGGCAACCCGCTCAAATTCTCGCGCACGCCGGTGCAGTACAAACGCCCCCCACCCCGCTGCGGGCAGGACACGCAAGACGTGCTCGATATGTTGCAGGCGCGAACGGATACCGACGCGGCAGAGTGATATCTTTGCGCGCTCGGCCGAATTCCGCCAAAACGCGGCCCCCTCGCTGAAATTTTGCTCACGAAACAGGGACATGCCCTTCACGGTTGCGTGTGACGGCCCCGTAAATCATGCGAAGCGTACATAGTTGCGGTACATGCAAATCAGATCACTTCCGGTGAAAGGTACCGCCCACATGATGCACGATATTTGCCACGCTCCGGTCAGCCTGAATGATCCGGCACTGGTTGACGAGTGGAACGGCATGATCCACGCCTTTCTCGCGCACGGCACGGCGACGCCGACGCATCTGGGCGCGGTTCTGGCGGGCGCACCGCATTTCGCCATGGGATTTGCGGCCAAGGGGCTGTTTTCACTGATGATGGGCCGCAAGGAGTTGTGGGATGTCGCCGTGGATGCGGGCAAGCAAGCCGTTGCAGCGCTGGCCGCAAACGGAGGCACCCCGCGCGAACGGCTTTGGGTGCGGGCATTGGGCGAATGGCTGGATGGCCGCCCATCGGGTGCCATTGCCGCGATGGAACGTGTGCTGGCCGATCACCCGACCGACACGCTGTCGGCCAAGGTCAGCCACGCGATCCGGTTCATCCTGGGGGATGGCGCGGGTATGCGCACCTCGATCGAAAACGTGCTGGACGCCCACAAGGGTCACGCGCTTGAAGGGTATGTGCTGGGGTGCCACGCCTTCACGCTCGAGGAAACGGGCGACTATGATGCGGCCGAAGCTGCGGGTCTGCGGGGACTGGAACTGGCAGGCGATGACGCCTGGGGCCTGCACGCGGTGGCCCACGTCTATGACATGACGGCGCGTCCCGACACCGGCATCGCGCTGATCGAAAACAACTGCGCCGCATGGGATCACTGCAACAACTTCCGCTACCACGTGTGGTGGCACAAGGCGCTTCTGCATCTGGACCGGGGCGAGTTGGACATCGTGATGGCGCTTTATGACAGCCAGATCCGCGCCGACAAGACCGACGACTATCGCGACATTGCCAACGCCACATCCCTTCTGATGCGGTTGGAGCTTGAGGGGCGTGATGTCGGCGACCGCTGGAACGAACTGGCGGACTATGCCCAGAACCGGACCGATGACGGCTGTCTGGTCTTTGCCGATCTGCACTATCAGCTGGCGCTGGCGGCAGCCGGGCGCAGGAATGCGCAGGCCGCGATGACGGCCCGCTTTGCCGTGGATGCCGCACGGCAGGGCGAGATGCCGGCGCGTGTGGCCGATCCGGGCAAGGCGGCACTCGCTGGCCTCAATGCCTTTGCCGAAGGGCGCTATGATGCGGCCTTCCAAAGCCTTGCCGCTGCGCGCCCTTCGATGCAGACCATCGGCGGCAGCCACGCGCAACGCGATGTGTTTGAACGCATGACCATTGATGCGGGTATCCGTGCGGGGATGGTGGATGCCACCGAAACGCTGATCGAAGACCGCATCGCGCGGCGCGCAGGGGCCATGGACCGGTTCGCCGCCACGCGACTGGCCAGCATTCAGGACGCGCGGCGCATTCCCGCGCAGTGATCTGCGGGGGCTGACTCGTATGTACGACTTCAAGTAGAGACCGGCCATGACTTTCGCCGACCCCACCCAGACCGCCGCGTCCCCTGCGGCCACCACCCCCGCCAGCACGGCGCGGGTGCGTGACATCCGTCTGGATTTCTTTCGTGGGTTGGCGATGTTCATCATCCTGTTTGCCCACACGCGGGGCAACTTTCTGACGTCCTGGATACCGGCCCGCTGGGGCTTTTCCGACGCGACCGAGATGTTCGTGTTCTGCTCGGGCATGGCGTCGGCCATCGCATTTGGCGCGACATTCGATCGGGCGGGGTGGATGCTGGGGACCGCGCGCGTGCTCTACCGGATGTGGCAGGTCTATTGGGCGCATATCGGGCTGTTCTTTGCCTCGACCGCGTTGCTGGTGTTTTTGACGCAGCTGGACATCAGCGACATGAATTACTGGGGGCGGCTGAACCTGTGGATGCTGTTTGTCGAAAGTGACAAATGGACCAACCCCGACATGCTGCTAAACCTGATGACGCTGCGCTGGGTGCCGAACCTGTTCGATATCCTGCCGATGTATATCGTCGTGCTGGCGCTGATGCCGCTCTATGTATTTCTGGCCCGGGTTCATCTGTGGCTGCTGGCCGCCGTGATCATCGGCCTGTGGCTGCTGTCACAGCGGGCTGTGTCCGAGATGCTGGGCCTGCCCTATCCCAACTTCGTGCGCTTCCCCTTCATGGATACGGACAATTACGCCCGCTACTGGTTCTTCAACCCGTTCGCTTGGCAGCTGCTGTTCTTTACCGGCTTTGCCTACATGCGCGGCTGGTTGCCCAAACCCCCCGTGACGTGGCCGCTGATTGCCCTTGCCACGGTGGTGGTGCTGGCCAACATCCCGCTGTCCAACATCGGCGTGCGCGAGCTTGGGTTCGAATGGGCGCGCGACTGGCGGGCCGACAACCGGGCCTGGTTCACCAAGACCGACTTTGGCATCCTGCGCTACATGCATTTCCTCGCCCTCGCCTATCTGGCCTGGGTGCTGGCGGGGGACAAGGGGCACCGGCTTGTCGCCCATGGTTCGCATCTGGCCGCCCGAGTGTGGCAGCGGATCCTGAGCATCATCCTGAAGGTGGGCCAACAGTCGCTGGCCGTCTTTGTCGTGTCGATCTTTGTGGCCCTGTTCAACGGCTTTGCCATGGACATGCTGGGTCGCGACACGCTGACCGTGCTGGCCGTGAACGCCTTTGGCTGTGGCGTTCTGATCCTGACCGCTTATCTGGCCGGGTGGTTCAAATCGACCCCGTGGAAGAAATCCTGATGCTGCGGCGCGAATTCCTGACGGCCCTTGCGGCCCTTGCCGCCGCCCCCCGCACCGGCTGGGCCGAAAGCGAGCCTGGCCTGCAATTGGGCGATGCAACCCCGTTTTCCGCCGCCGATGTGATCGAGATGGCGCGCGACAAGGCTGCACGCGCCTATGAGCCCCGCCCGCTGATCCCCGAGGCGTGGCGCAACCTGACCTATGACCAGTACCGCAAGATCTGGTTCGACAGCCGCAACGGGTTGTGGGAAGGGTCCGATGCGCCGCAGCGCGTGGATGTGTTTCCGCCCGGCCTGTACTTTCCCCGCGCGGTCAAGACATACGTGGTCGAGGGCGATCAGGCCCGGCCGCTGAAATTCGACATGGGCGTGTTCGACACCACCGACAAGTTTCCCGACGTGCCCATCGACGACACGCTGGGCTATTCCGGTCTGCGCCTGCGCGCCGCGTTGACCCAGCCCGGCATCTACGAGGAATACGCGGTGTTCCAGGGTGCCAGCTATTTCCGGGGCATCGGCACCGGCGACATCTATGGCCTGTCAGCGCGCGGTCTGGCACTGAAAACCGGCGATCCGATGGGCGAGGAATTTCCCGACTTCACCCATTTCTGGCTGGAACGCCCCAGCGTCGGGGCCGACAATCTGATCCTGCACGCGCTGCTCGACAGCCCATCCTGCACGGGGGCCTACCGTTTTGACATTGCCCCTGGTCAGCCCCTGCGCATGCAGGTCGAGGCCGAGATTTTTGCCCGCGAAACCCTGACACACGTGGGCATCGCACCCCTGACGTCGATGTTCCTGTTTGACGACATGGATCGCCAACGCTTTGATGATTTCCGCCCCGCGGTGCACGACAATGACGGCCTGTTGATCCACAATGGCGCGGGCGAGGTGATCTGGCGGCCGCTAGCCAACCCGCTGACCTTGCAGATCAGTGCATTTGGCGACAACGACCCGCGCGGTTTCGGCCTGATGCAGCGGGCCCGGGAGTTCGACGACTTCAACGATCTGGAGGCGCTGTATCACCGCCGTCCCGGTCTGTGGGTGACACCGGGCGAAGGCTGGGGGCGCGGCAGCGTCGCGCTGGTCGAAATCCCGGCGGATCGCGAGATTTATGACAACATCGTCGCCTATTGGCGACCAGCGGACGATATTGTGGCGGGGACGTCGCACCGCATGACCTATCGCCTTGATTGGGGCGCGGACCCTGCCCCGCGCGGCGACATGCCCCTGCGCGTTCTGAACACCGCCGCCGGTGGCCGGCCCGAGGGCGGGCGCATCTTCACCATCGACTTCGAGAACGCCCCCCACGTCCCGGACGACCTGAGCCAGGTGGACCGCCTTGTGCGCTCCAGCGCCGGGGACGTGACCGAAGGGATAATCCAGCGCAACCCGCAAACCGGCGGGCCACGGCTGGCCTTTACCTTTACGCCGGGCGACGCAGACTGGGCAGAGTTCCGTGCGCAATTGCGACTGGATGGCGCGGCACTCAGCGAAGTGTGGCTGTACCGGTGGACCCGCACATGACGCAACAGCACTGCGACATGCCCCCCCAAGCACCGTTGGCGATGCCTGCGCAGAACCTTGCGCGCGCACCGCAAGCCGTGCGGCGGCTGGTCAACGCACGCAGCCCGGTCTGGCGGCTCGCCGTGTTTCTGCCTGCGGTGGCGGGGACCGCGCTGATGATCTGGGGGCTGAGCACGCTTTTTGCCGCAAGCGGCATGTCCAGCCTCGAATACCTGCTGCTGGGGCTGATCGGGCTGACCTTCATCTGGGTCACACTGGCCGTTTCGACCGTTGGTGTCGGCGTGGCCAGCCGCCTTGATCAGGCACGCAGCGCACAAGCCGACGCGCCCATTGACGTGGCCCTGCTGGTGCCAGTCTACAACGAAGTGCCCTGGAACGTGGTCGGCAACGCCGCGGCCATGCTGGACGACCTCGCGCGGCAGGGATCTGATCATCGCTACAGCCTGTTCATCCTCAGCGACACGCAGGATGATGCCATCGCCACGCAGGAATGGCAGGCCTATCTTGCCCTGCGCGATGCCGCACCTTCGGGTATTCCGGTGCATTATCGCCGCCGTGCCGACAACACGGACAAAAAGGTTGGTAACCTTGTCGACTGGATCACCGGCTGGGGGGCGGCGTACGAGGCGATGCTGGTTCTGGATGCCGACAGCCTGATGTCTGGCCGCGCCATCGACCGGCTGGCCACGGAACTGGCCGCAGACCCCGGCACGGGACTGGTCCAGACCTTTCCCCAGCTCATTGGCGCCGACACGCTTTTTGCCCGGATGCAGCAGTTTTCCAACGTGGCCTATGGCTGGCTGCTGGCCGAAGGGCTCGCGCATTGGAGCCGGGACGAAGGCAACTACTGGGGCCACAACGCCATCATCCGCACGCGCGCCTTTGCCGCCTCGGCCGGCCTGCCGCATCTGCGCGGGCTGTTGGGTCGGCGCGACCTGATCCTGAGCCATGATTTTGTCGAGGCGTCGCTGTTGCGCCGTGCAGGGTGGCGCGTGCGGTTCCTGCCGCGTGTTACGGGCAGTTTCGAGGAAACGCCCGGCACCCTGATCGACTACATCCTGCGCGATGCCCGCTGGTGCCGGGGCAACATGCAGCATCTGCGCCTGCTGACCACACGCGGGCTGCACCCGGTCAGCCGTTTCCACCTGTTTCAGGGGGCGGCGGCGTACCTGATGTCGCCTGCGTGGTTCGTGCTGCTGGTGTTCTGGGCGCTGCTGGGCCGGGACGCGGACACCAACGTGATCTCCTATTTCAACGAGGCGAACCCGCTGTTCCCCAACTGGCCCCCCGCCATGACCCATATCGACAGCGCGGTGTTCCTGGCGGTGATGTACGCGATGCTGCTGTTGCCCAAGATGACGGGGGCCGCCCTGATCGCGGGACGGCCTGCGGCGGTTCGGCATTTCGGGGGGCGGCGCGCCTTTGCCGGGGCGGTTGTCGCGGAACTGGTCCTGTCGGTGGCCTATGCGCCGATCATGATGATCCAGCAGACCCGCGCCGTGCTGCGCAGCCTCGTGGGACGCGGCACCGGTTGGCAACCGCAGCGGCGCGACGCGCGGGCCTATCCACTGCGCACGCTGGCGCAGTTTCACGCGGTCGAAACCGTGCTGGGCCTTTTGCTGATGGCGGGACTGCTGGCGGGCCTCGTGTCGTGGTGGCTGCTGCCGATCATGGCAAGCCTGCTGCTTGCTGTGCCGCTGTCGGCGCTCAGTGCCGTGCCGCTGTTCCGCGGGCTGCGACTGGACAGCCCGCTGACGCTGCGTGAACCGGCCATCGTGCAAAGCGCGCGGGCCGCGCGGGCAGACCTGCGCGCCCGGATCGACGCGCCAAACATCGCCGCAGAGTAAATCGGGTGGAATTGGGCTGTGCGCATCGCGCACATCAAACATGGCGTGCGCGCGTCAGCGCGCGCATCGGGATCAGCCCTGCCCCGGGGCAGCCCATGCGATGGTGGGCAGGCCCCGTTTCAACCAGCCCGGCCCTGCACCCGACCCCAGCATGCCCTCGGGCACGTCGATGATCGTGGTAAAGCCGGCACCGGTCAGAACCTCTGTCATCCGCCGGGACCGCACGCCCCGCGCACAGATCAGCGCCACCGGCGTGTCGGTGCGCCCCCCGGTGTAGTCCAGCAGTGCCCTGGTGAAATCCTTGCGCCGCATGTCCAGCGGCACGGCCCCTTCGCCCAGTCCCGTCCGCTCCCATTCGTCGGGGCGGCGAATGTCGACCAGCAATAGCGCACCGCCGGTTGCCGCGGCGTGAACGTCGGGCGCGCTGAGCGCGCCTTCGCCGTTCGCCTGGGCGGTGATGTTGAACCAACGGGCCGCGAACACGGTGCCGCCGACCAGCGCTGCCGCACCCGCCAAACCAAAGGCCCGGCGCGTCATCCGCGCCGGGGCCGTGCCCCGAAGGTTATCGCTGTTGGTCATCGGGGCCTCCATTCGATCAGCCTGCCGGAGCTTGCGACGTGAATTTCGGGATCGTCCGATCCGATGCCGCCGTCCCTTCGATATCGACCCAGTTGGTGTCGGCCTTGGTGATATTGCCGGGAATGTCCTCTTCCCAGAAGCCCACGACCACGTCGGTGATGTTCAGAAACAGCTTACCATCCACGATCCGCCACAGATAGGGGTTGGCCGGCACCTTGCCGCCCTTGGACACGCCATAGGCGCAGTGGCCATCGAACTGCGGCGCATAGCGGGCAGGGTCAGCCACGAACTTGTCGCGGTTCGCTTCGGTCGAAAAGGCGAAGGTGGCACCGTTGTAGTCCGCCGTGAACGATGCGTTGCCGGGCACGGGTGCGGTCTGCGTCTGGCCCACGGGGTTCTGTTCCAGATCGAAATAGGCCACGACATCATAGCCCGACACGGCATATCCGGTTTCGTCCACGTATTGGTCACCGGCAAAGGCGGACGTGGCAAAGGTCAGCGCGCTGGCCGCAGCGGCGATGGTCAGGGTAAAGCGGTTCATCATCAGGGTCCCATGCTTGGATCAAAAGGTCCGTGGCGCTGTATCACGCCCGGATGATGCCGAGATACGGCATTGCACCCCTCGTATCAGCCCGCCTCGCGCCGAAGTGACTGACCGGCAGCCGTCCGTGATCAGCGCAGCCGTGGTGGGTGGGCGGGGTCCATGCCCGGTGCGGCAGGACCCGCGGTGGCGGGGGCCGGTTGCGGCAGGTCGAACCGCAGGCCCACCCGCGCCAGCCGTTCCGTGACCGGGTCCGCCCCGTCGAAAAAGCCCACGTCGAGCGCGCCGGCCTCGATCCCGGAAAAGGTCAGCGCCTCGGCCACGGCTTGCGACAGGCCTGTATCCGCGCCGGGGATCGCGCCGACGAATGCCAGCATGTGGCCGCGCGCGCCGTCCTGCGTCTGTGTGCCAACCAGATACGCCATCTGCGCCAGCCCGGTTGCCGTCGCCAGCTTGGTGTCCAGCGCCTGCACCAGCACATCCGGCAGACCCGCAGGCGGGTGCAGTTCCGCCAGCCGCGCCTCGACCCGGTCCGGCGCGTTGCCCAGCGTTTGCGCCAACCACGCCACGCCGTCACCGTCCAGCAGAAAGGACGACGGAGCCACATCCAGGTTCAGCCCCAGACCCAGCCCCTCGGCCGCCAGCAACCCGGCCACGACACGACCCGAGATGGCGGCATAGGGCGCCGCAGCGCCCACAAAGGCGGTCAGACGCTCTTCGCGGTCAAAGACCAGCACAAGCGGGCCGGACCCGGGATCGAAGACCTGTGGCGTGATCTGCTCGCCCTCGGCCTCGCCCTCAAGCAGCAGAAACAGTTCCGCATCGCCCAGCCGTTCGAAGAACCGCAGCCGCGCGGCGTCATCGTCAGGGGCCGCCATCATGGCCGCGTGGGCCCGGTCCAGCGGGGTTTCTGTCATGCCAGCACCTCTTGCACCCGGGCGCGCAGAACCGGCAGCACGTCGGCCTCGAACCACGGATTTTTCTTCAGCCACGCGGTATTGCGCCAGGATGGATGGGGCAAGGCGAAAGTCCGGGGCGCATGGTCGCGCCATGCCGCTACGGTATCCGTTACGCCCGCTTTGGTGCCAAGATGCCAGCCCTGCGCATATCCGCCGATCAGCAGCGTCAGCTTGATATCGCCCAGATGATCCATGACGCGGGTGCGCCATGTCCTCGCGCAGATCCTGGGCGGAGGACGGTCCGATCCCCTGGCGTCATAGCCCGGAAAACAGAAGGCCATCGGGACGATGGCGATCCTGCTGCGGTCATAGAACGTGTCCCAGTTCACGCCCATCCAGTCGCGCAGGCGGTCGCCGGATGGGTCGGTAAAGGGCTGGCCGGAATCGTGCACCCGTGCCCCGGGGGCCTGCCCGGCGATCAGGATGCGTGCGCCGGGCGCAAACCATGCCACGGGACGCGGGGCATGGCCCGTTTCGGTCGCAGCGAAACGGTCCGCACAAATGCGGCAGGCGGTGATCTCGTCAACCATGTCCATGTTCCGCAGCTAAGCGTGCGCACCGCCAATGGCAATCATTTCGACATTTTTCGAAATAAGGCTTGCGCGACTCCGTCATTTCGACAATTCTAGAAACATGAAAATGGAATCGCTCTCTCCGCTCGATCTGACCCGTGCCGCGGCAGCCTTTGCCGCGTTGGGGTCCGAACAACGCCTTGCCGTCCTGCGCACGCTGGTCCGCGCCGGTCCCGAGGGGCTGAGCATCGGCACCCTTGGCGAACGTGTCGGCGTCACCGGATCGACCCTGACCCACCATGTCAAAATCCTGTCGAGTGCGGGGCTGGTCACGCAGGCACGACAGGGCCGGTCCATCATCTGCGCAGCCGTCGCTTTTGACGAGGTGCAAGATCTTTCCGAATTCCTGTTGACCGAATGTTGCGCCGACAGCACCCCCAAGGATGACCCCAATGGCTGATACAACGACCCCGAACACGCCAACCCTGGGCTGGCTGCGCCGCATTGACCGCGTCTGGCTGGCCATCGCGGCGATCCTGGCCATTGTGGCCGTGTTCGACTTTGCCCGCGTCGACGACGTTGTCCGCTTTGCCATCGCGGCACTGGGGGGAACGCTGCCCTTCATCGCCTTTGCCGTGCTTGCCATTGCCTATCTCAAGGCAACGGGGGCCGAGAACCTGCTCGCCAAAGCGTTCGAAGGCAACCCGGCCCGCATGATCGTGATGGCGGCCCTGCTGGGCGGTCTGTCGCCCTTTTGTTCGTGCGAGGTGATCCCGTTCATCGCCGCGCTTCTGGCCGTGGGTGCGCCGCTGGGGGCGGTCATGGCGTTCTGGCTCGCCTCTCCCCTGATGGATCCGGCGATGTTCGCCATCACCACCGGCGCGATCACGCTGGAGTTTGCGCTGGCCAAGACCGTGGCCGCAGTGGCCCTTGGCATGTTCGGCGGCTTTGGCACGCTGCTGCTGGCGCGCACGCCTGTCTTTGCCGATCCGCTGCGGGAAAAGCCACAAGTGGGCGGCTGCTGCGGGGTCAAGGCGCCGTTTTCAGCCACGCCGGTCTGGCGTTTCTGGACCGTGCCGGAACGCATCACGATCTTTCGCCATGCAGGGATGGAAAACGCCGTGTTCCTGCTGAAATGGCTGACGCTCGCCTATGTGATCGAGGCGCTGATGGTCCATTACATGCCTGCGGACCTGATTGCGACAGTGCTGGGGGGCGGTGGTCTGGGCACGATCCTGCTGGGCGCGCTGGTGGGTATGCCCGCCTACCTGAACGGTTACGCTGCCGCCCCGTTGATCGGCGATCTGCTGGATCAGGGCATGGCGAACGGTGCCGCGATGTCGTTCATGCTGGCGGGCGGCGTCAGTTCGATCCCTGCGGCCATCGCGGTCTGGGCGTTGGTGAAACCCCGCGTCTTTGCCGCCTATCTGACCTTTGCGCTGGTGGGGTCGGTCATGGCCGGGGCGGCCTGGCAACTGATTGCCTGACGCCACACGGACGCAAAAGTGCGACGCACCCGCACGCAGGTGCGTTGCCCCAGACCATTTGATGCGCTACGACCCCTGAAACACAGACCAATGGGGGACCTGCGATGTACCGCGTCTGGAATTTTCTGACCGAATATTCGCTGCTGCTGATCATCGGTGCGGTCTTGGCGCTGGTCTGGGCCAACATCGACGCGCATTCCTACCATCATTTCGTCGAATACCCCCTGTGGTTCAACGACTGGGTCGGGCTGGATTACGATTACTGGAAAAAGACCTATGGCGAGGGGTACGACAAGTATGCCGCCGATGGCGCGGCCAAGGTCCTGTCGGCCCACTACCTGGTCAACGACATGCTCATGGCCCTGTTCTTTGGCATCGCCGCCAAGGAAGTGTGGGAAGCGGTCATCCTGAAAAACGGCAGTTTGCGCGGGAAAAAGGCGGCGACGCCCCTGTTTGCGACGCTGGGCGGGATGATCGGGCCGATTTCGGTTTATCTGGGTCTGGCGATGATCATGGGGTCATCGACCTATGATGCCGTGGTCAATGGCTGGGCGATCCCCACGGCCACGGACATCGCATTCAGCTATCTGGTCGGGCGATTGGTCTTTGGGGCGGGGCACCCGGCGGTGCGGTTCCTGCTGCTGCTGGCGATTGCGGATGATGCCGCTGGTCTTGTGATCCTGGCGATTTTCTACCCGTCGGGTGAATTGGCACTGCATTGGTTGCTGCTATCGGTCTTTGCCGCCGTGGCCGTGTTCGTGCTGGCCAACTGGCTGCCGCGCTACATGGATCGGGGCGACCAGGACCGGCGGAATTCCACGTGGGTGCGCCAGACGCTCGGCTTCTGGCCCTATGCCATTGCCGGGGCGTTCAGTTGGTACGGCTTCATGGCATCGGGCCTGCACCCGTCGCTGGGGCTGCTGCCCATCGTGCCGACGATCCCCCACGCCGACCGCGCATTCGGCATCTTTTCGGCTGCCGAAACCTATCTGACGGACCTGCTGAACCAGATCGAACACGGGCTGAAAAAGCCGGTTGAGGTGGTGCTGTTCTTTTTTGGGCTGCTCAATGCGGGGGTCGAGTTCAGCGCAATCGGCGATGCCACGTGGCTGGTGCTGGCGGGACTGCTGATCGGCAAGCCGGTGGGTATCCTGCTGATGGGCTGGATCGCGGCGAAACCGCTGGGCCTTGGGATTCCAGAGGGGATGCGGATCATCGATCTGGTCGTGATCGGCTGCGTGGCGGCCATCGGGTTTACCGTGTCGCTGTTCTTTGCCGCTGCCGCCTTTGATCCCGGGCCCACGCAGGATGCGGCCAAGATGGGTGCGCTGTTCAGCTTCTTTGCCGCTGTCATATCGATTGTGGCGGGGCGCCTGCTGCGCGTCGAAAAGCAGGAAGCCTGACCGCGCCCGCACTGCCAACGCCGACCGTTTGTTGTTTGCGCCGCGACAATGCGGCGAAATCTATACATTTGTTCAAGTCTTGGACATAATGTGGACAAAGTCGGTGATTAGGCCGTTAACACACCTCTGGTAAGGAGGGTCCAGGCTTCCCACCTCGTGGGGACAGAGCAGCACGCCGCGGAGCACGGAATGCTAGAGTTCGAGAACGTATCCAAGTCCTTCTGGACGGGCACGCAGCACAAGGTGATCCTTGACCGCGTGTCGTTCCGGGTGGACATGGGCAACTCGCTTGGCATCCTGGCCCCCAACGGCACCGGCAAGACGACCCTGATCAACATGATGGCGGGTCTGGAAAAACCGGACGAGGGCGAAATTCGCCGGGGCTGCAACATTTCGTTTCCGCTGGGCTTCATGGGCGGGGTCATCACCAAGATCTCGGCGCTGGAAAACAGCCGCTATATCGCGCGGCTTTATGGGCTGGACCCCGACTATGTCGAAAGCTTCTGCCGCTGGCTGTGCAATCTGGACGAATATTTCGACCAGCCCATCGGCACCTATTCATCGGGGATGCGGGCGCGGTTTTCCTTTGCGCTGATGCTGGCGCTGGATTTCGACATCTACCTGATCGACGAAGGGATGCCATCGTCCACCGACATGGAATTCAACCGAAGGGCCGGTGACGTGCTGCGGGAACGGCTGCGCACCACCACCATCATCATC
The DNA here is from genome assembly GCA_038527345.1 of Pseudomonadota bacterium. Classification (GTDB taxonomy): domain Bacteria; phylum Pseudomonadota; class Alphaproteobacteria; order Rhodobacterales; family Rhodobacteraceae; genus Tateyamaria. The sequence goes on from JBCBFX010000038.1 coordinate 16,488, forward strand.
GTGTCGCACCAGGCGTCGACGCTCGAGAAATTCGCGCGCTCCGCCGCCGTCCTGCTGGATGGAAAGCTGCACATGTTCGACACCTTGGAAGAGGCGAAGCGACTTTATGACTACGAAACCCAAGGCTAGAAAATTCCGCATCAAGCGCGCGGCCCCGACGCCGGGCAGCAGCGCCGCTGCGGCCAAGGGCGGGGCAGGTTCAACTACGCCGCCCCCGCCGCAACAACCGCGTTCTGAACCAAGTCCGCAGCCCTCTGCGGGCGAAGTGGCCTCGGCGGCAGAGGTGGCGAGCGAAAACACGATCGAAGCCATCCGCCAGGAGGGGCTGACCGGCCGTCAGTTGCGCATGGCCCGCCGCGTGGCGCAGAAACACGGGCTGGCCCCGACATCGGATTTCGACGCCGTGCGCCTGCTGCGCGCCAAGGGGATCGACCCGTTCCAACGCTCCAACATGCTGGAACTCGTGGTCCCGCCCACCCCCGGCGCACCGCAAGAGCATTCCGAAGCCATCGCCAAACTGCCCGCCCAGTCCGCCGATGGATCGCAGGGCAAGGTGCAACTGCCGCAGACCGTACCGGTACAGAGGACGCAATTGCCCTCCACCGAGGTCAGCCCGGCCGAACGCCGCGCCCAGGAAATCAGGAACATCCAGAGCGACATCGGCCGCCGCCGCCGCAAGAAGATGGGCCTGCTGCTGGTACGGCTGGCCTTTTTCGTAGCACTGCCGACATTTCTTGCCGGGTACTATTTCTACGCCATCGCGACACCGATGTACGCGACCAAATCAGAATTCCTGATCATCCAGAACGAGGGTTCGGGTGGCGCCGGTCCGCTTGGCGGCCTCCTGCCCACGCAATTTGCCACCAACGCCGACAGCATCGCAGTGCAGGGGTTCCTGCAATCCAAGGATGCGATGTTGCGACTGGACCGCGACGTGGGCTTCAAGTCGCATTTCACCCAAGGGTGGATCGACCCGATCCAACGGCTGAGCGAAGAGCCCAGCAACGAAGAGGCTTACAAGACCTACAAGAAGAACGTCAAAATCGGCTATGACCCGACCGAAGGCATGATCCGGATGGAGGTCGCCGCCGCCGACCCGCAGGTATCGGCAGAATTCTCGCGTCAGCTGATCGACTATGCCGAACAACGGGTCAACAGCCTGTCTGCCCAAAAGCGTGACGACCAGATGCGAGATGCCCGCGAAGGGTTCGAGCGGGCCGAGACCGAGCGGCGCGCCGCACAGGAAGAGCTTGTCAGACTGCAGATAGCGGGTTCCACGCTGGACCCCGAAGGCGTCATCTCGTCCTTGCGCACCCAGATCAGTCAGGTCGAAACCCAGCTGATCGAGAAAGAGATCGAACTGGCCAGCCTGCTAAACAATGCGCGCCCGAACCAAAGCCGCGTGGCCGCGGCCCGGGGCGAGATCGGCATCTTGCAGGATACGCTGGACAAGCTGAACAACCGGATGACCGATGTCAGCAAGGGCGAGAATTCGCTGGCCGAACTGTCCGCCCGCATCCAGCTGGCACAGGCCGACGTCGCTGCGCGCGACATGATGATGCAATCGGCCCTGCAACAGATGGAACAGGCCCGTGTCGAGGCCAGCCGCCAGGTGCGATATCTCACCGTTGCCGTGGAACCCATCGCGCCCGAGGAGCCCACCTATCCCCGCGCGTTCGAGAACACGGTCTTGGCATTCCTCGTCTTTGCGGGCATCTACCTGATGATCTCGCTTACTGCGTCGATCCTGCGCGAACAGGTGACAAGCTGATTATGAAACATGTCCAGGTGGCCGATCTGACGATCGGCAATGACCGTCCGCTGACGATTATCGCGGGTCCCTGCCAGATCGAAAGCGTCGATCAGGGCATCGAGATCGCAGGCCAGATGAAAGAAGCCTGTGACAGGGCGGGTGCGCAATACGTGTTCAAGGCCAGCTATGACAAGGCCAACCGCACATCGCTTTCGGGCGAGCGGGGCCTTGGCATCGACGGCGGACTGCGCGCCCTTCAGACGGTCAAGGAGACCATCGGCGTACCGGTCCTGACCGACGTTCATACCGAAGCGCAGTGCGCAGTCGCAGCCGAAGTGGCCGACATCATCCAGATCCCCGCCTTTCTGTGTCGCCAGACAGATATGCTGCTGGCCGCTGGCAACTCCGGTGCCGTGGTCAACGTCAAAAAGGGCCAGTTCCTCGCCCCGTGGGAGATGGGCAATATCGTGACCAAGGTCGAAAGCACCGGGAACGACCGCATCCTGCTGACCGAACGCGGCACGTCATTCGGCTACAACACGCTGGTGGCAGACATGCGGTCGCTGCCGCAGATGGCGCAAACGGGTTATCCGGTGGTGATGGACGCCACCCATTCGGTCCAGCAACCGGGCGGCCAGGGCGGATCAAGCGGCGGGCAGCGCGAATTTGCCCCCGTCATGGCGCGTGCCGCTGTGGCCATCGGCGTGGCGGCCGTGTTCATCGAAACACATCCCGACCCCGATAATGCGCCGTCCGACGGCCCGAACATGATCTACCTCGACCAGATGCCAGCACTGATCGACACGTTGATGCAATTCGATGCGCTGGCAAAGGCGCGCCCCATTACGATCTGACCTTACCAAGAACGGGTATTTTCATGACCAAACCATTGCCCACTGTCGCCCAGAACACATGGGAATTTCTGCGCGACCCGATGATAGCGCCCACCGGGTTCCGCGAATATGACGCGCGGTGGAAATACCCGGATGAAATCAACCTGCCCGGCATGACCGCGCTTGGCCTTGGCCTTGGCACCCAGATGCACGCCCGCGGGATCGAACCGGTGATCGCCGTGGGCAACGACTACCGGGACTATTCGCTGTCGATCAAGAATGCGCTGATCGTGGGCCTGATGCAGGCCGGCATTCATGTGAAGGACATCGGCCCGGCCCTGTCCCCGATGGCCTATTTCAGCCAGTTCCACCTGGATGCGCCCGCCGTGGCCATGGTGACCGCCAGCCACAATCCCAATGGCTGGACCGGGGTCAAGATGGGGTTCGAACGCCCCCTGACCCACGGTCCGGACGAAATGTCGGAACTGCGCGACATCGTCCTGAATGGACGCGGCAAGGACCGCGCGGGCGGCGGGTACGAAATGGTGCACGGGGTGCGCGAGGCATATCTCGATGATCTGGTGGGCGATTTTCGCATGTCGCGCCCGCTCAAGGTGGTGTGCGCCACAGGCAACGGCACCGCGTCGGCCTTTGCGCCCGCGCTGTTCGAACGTCTTGGGGTCGAGGTTGTGCCAAGCCACACGCAGCTCGACTACACCTTTCCCAACTACAACCCGAACCCCGAAGCGATGGAGATGCTGCATGACATGGCGGCAGCCGTGCGCGCCAGCGGTGCGGACATGGCGCTTGGGTTCGATGGCGATGGCGACCGCTGCGGCGTGGTCGATGACGAGGGCGAGGAGATCTTTGCCGACAAGGTGGGCGTCATCATGGCCCGCGATCTGGCCAGGCTTTATCCCGGCAGCACCTTCGTGGCGGACGTGAAATCCACCGGGCTCTTTGCCAGCGACCCCGAATTGCAGGCCCACGGGATCACGGCGGACTACTGGAAGACCGGGCACAGCCACATGAAACGCCGGGTCAAGGAGATCGGCGCGCTGGCCGGGTTCGAGAAGTCCGGGCACTACTTTCTGGCCGAACCCATCGGGCGCGGATATGATTGCGGGATGCGCGTGGCGGTCGAAATCTGCAAGCTGATGGACCGTAACCCCGACATGAAGATGTCGGACCTGCGCAAGGCGCTGCCACGCACCTGGTCCACGCCGACCATGTCGCCCTATGCCGCCGACACGGAAAAATACGATATCCTGGAACGACTTGTCGGAAAGCTTGTGGATCTGCATGCGGCTGGCGGCACCATCGGGGGACGCACGATCAAGGAGGTCGTGACGGTCAACGGGGCGCGGGTGATCCTTGACAACGGCGGTTGGGGATTGGTGCGCGCGTCGTCCAATACGCCCAACCTGGTTGTCGTATGCGAAAGCCCCGAAAGCGAGGCGGAGATGCGGGCGATCTTCGCCGATGTCGACGCAGTGATCCGCACCGAACCGGGTGTCGGTGACTACGATCAGACCATCTGAACCGCCGGGCGCACCAAGGTGCGCCTTACGGGCGTAAGGCGGAGGTGTCCTCCGCCGGACCGAAGTCGGGTGACGCACCAAGGTGCGCCTTGCCGTAAGGCGGACGTGTCGTCCGCCCCGCCTTCAGTCAAAAAGCGACCGCAGCCCTTTTTTCAACTCGTCCCCGATCTTGTCCTTGGCCGCCTCTTCCAGGTCCTGCCCTTCGTCCGTCACACCCAATTCCTCGGCCACCTTGTTGCGTACCGCCTCCTTGGCCTTTGCCTTGACCTCTTCCTTTGCCTCTTCGATCTGTTGACCAAGGTTCAGGTCGATGGCCGCTTCGAGGTCGGGCAGGATACTCGGGTTCGCCCACGGCCCGCGAATGCGCACCGGAATGGCGATCCCGGTCCCCTCGTTGGCGCGCAGTGCAATCGGGGTAAACGTGTAGTCAATGGTCTGTGCCCCCAGACCCACCTGCCCCGCACCCCGCGCCTCGTAATTGGCCAGTTGCAGCAGCAGATCGTCGTTGCGCAGCACGCCGCCGTCGATCATCCACGTGGCACCCAGACTGTCGAACACGGTCGTGCCTCCCCCAACCGATCCGGTCCGCATCAGCCGGTCCAGGTCGATCCCGATGATCGTGCCCTTGTCGAACTTGATAGCGCCTTTGCCCGAAAGCGATTTCATGATGGCATCCACCGAACTCCCGGACCCCAGAAACGACATCTCGGCATTGGCGTTTCCGGTCAGGCGGTCGATGCCCGCCGCATCCCGCAGCACGTCCTGCATCGCCAGACCCTGTACAAACAGCTTGCCGCCCACGCTCAGCCCCGACCGGTTGTTCATTACGAACTCGCCCGACACCGTGCCGCCATAGGCCTGCACTTCGCGTAATTCGAACACCATGCGGCTGCGGTCGTTGGTCAGCAGGGTGCGGGTCTGGCCCAGCTTGAACTGCCCAAGGTCGATGGACGACGCGGTCAGCGCGATTTCGCCATCAAAGGCCGCCAGCCCGCTGGCATCGATCCGATCCGTGGGCCAGCCGGTTCCGGCACTGCCACCGCCGCTGCCACTTTGCCCGGACCCACCGGTCGCACTGCGCAGATCAAGCGCGCCTGCATTCAGCTGCGCGTTCACACGGGGCGTTCCGTTCAGATCGATGTCTGCCGCCCCCGACAGGGCGTTCCCACCCAGATCAGCGGTCAGCCCGCGCAGCGACAACCGCCGGTCCGCTGTCAGGGTCAGATCCGTGCTCAGATCAACCGCCTGTCCCAGACGCGGTGGCAGACCGGGTTGAGGCAGCGCCAGCGCGGCAAAGAACGCATCGGTGTTGGGAATATCCAGCGTCAGCTTGCCCGCAACCTCGCCCGCGGTGTTGGCGCGCCCCTGCAACGCGGCACGCCCGCCACCGGCGCTGATCGTGGCGTCCACCGGCTGCACCTGCCCTGCGATAAACCCGGCAAACCCTCCGATTACCGCATCCACCTGCACCGTTTGGCCCGCAGGTTGCAGGCTGGCGTCGATGGTGGCGGGTCCCAGCCGCTCGGGCCAGTCCAGCGCAAGGTTCACACCGGAATAGGACACAAGGTCCGACCCTTCGGCATCATAGACCAGCGTTGCGTCCGTCACCTGCAACTTCTGGATCGACACGGCCTGCGGGGCGCGGTCCGGGGCGGTTGCTGTTTCGATCTGCGCCGCGCCGCTGGCATCGGTAAAGATCCAGCTGGCCCGCCCGTCGGCGCGGCTTTCCAGCCGGATCGTGGGGCGCGTCGCCTCGATATTGGTGATGCGGATTTCGCGGTTGCGGATATAGGCCAGCAGGTCCACGCCGATCGCTGCATTCTCGGCCGTCAGCATCGGCCCCTGTTCCGACCATTCAGCGTTGCCCACCTCGAGCTGCCCCAGCGACACGCCCAGCACCGGCCACAACGTCATCGACACATCGCCCGAGATCGTCACATCGCGCCCCGTTGCCGTGCGCAGCTGATCGGCCGCAAGTTTCGCAATACGGTCCGCAGGCAGAAAGAACAGCGACACCAGCACCACGAGGATCACCACCACGACAAAGCCCAACAGGCGACCGATCCATTTCATGTGACTGCTCCGTTCGCGTGACGTTTCGTTGTCCCAGACTAACGTGCGGCAAACCGCTTGCGGAACCCTTTCCGCCGCAGTTGTGATCGCATATGACGCCCGGCATGAGCACGAACCCGCCCAACCTGCGCCCCGACCTCGCCCCTGCCCCGACACTGGACGGCACGCGCCGTCCCGGCCAGCCCACCATCGGCATGGTCAGCCTCGGCTGTCCCAAGGCGTTGGTCGACAGTGAACGCATTCTGACAAGGCTCAGGGCCGAGGGGTACGGCATATCCCCCGATTACGCCGGGGCCGATGCGGTGATCGTGAACACCTGTGGATTTCTCGACAGCGCCAAGGCCGAAAGCCTGGACGCCATCGGCGAGGCGCTGGCAGAAAACGGGCGGGTGATCGTAACCGGGTGCCTGGGTGCAGAACCCGAATACATCACCGGCGCGCACCCCAAGGTGCTGGCAGTCACTGGCCCGCACCAATACGAACAGGTGCTCGATGCCGTTCATGCCGCTGTGCCGCCCGATCCAGATCCCTTTGTCGATCTGCTGCCCGCCAGCGGCGTCTCGCTGACCCCGCGCCATTTCAGCTACCTGAAGATCTCCGAAGGCTGCAACCACAAGTGCAAGTTCTGCATCATTCCCGACATGCGCGGCCGCCTCGTCAGCCGTCCGGCCCATGCCGTCGTGCGCGAGGCGGAAAAGCTGGTTGAGGCGGGCGTCAAGGAATTGCTGGTCATCAGCCAGGACACCAGCGCCTATGGCGTCGACATCAAACATGCGACCGATCGCGGCCATCGCGCCCACATCGCGGATCTCGCCCGCGACCTGGGTGGTTTGGGCGCTTGGGTGCGGCTGCATTACGTCTATCCCTACCCCCATGTGCGTGACCTGATCCCGCTGATGGCGGACGGTCTGGTGCTGCCATATCTGGACATCCCCTTTCAGCACGCCCACCCCGACACGCTGCGCCGCATGGCCCGCCCTGCCGCCGCCGAACGCACGCTGGACCGCATCGCGGAATGGCGCGCCATCTGCCCCGACATCACCCTGCGCTCGACCTTTATCGTGGGCTATCCGGGCGAGTCGGAGGAAGAGTTCCAGACCATGCTCGACTGGATGGACGAAGCGCAATTGGATCGCGTGGGCTGCTTTCAATACGAAAACGTCGACGGCGCGCGTTCAAATGCGCTGCCCGATCATGTGGCGCCCGAGGTCAAGCAGCACCGCTGGGACCGCTTCATGGAAAAGGCGCAGGCCATCTCCGAAGCCAAGCTGGCCGCGAAGGTGGGCCAACGGATCGAGGTCATCGTGGATGAGGTCGATGCCGAAGCCGCCACTTGCCGGACCAAGGCCGACGCGCCCGAAATCGACGGCAACCTGTTCATCGACGAGGGCCACCAGACGCTGAAGCCCGGCGACATCGTGACGGTCGAGGTCGACGAGGCCGGCGCATACGACCTGTGGGGGCGGTTGGTGCCGCACGCTTGAAACGCCGGCAAGTTGGCTTAGCCTTGAATGATCCAACACAGGACATCCACGCCATGACCGACACCCCCAAGATCGCGCAGAACGCCCCCTTTCCCGTCGAAGTGACGGCAGGAAAGACCTATTTCTGGTGCTCCTGCGGACAATCCTCGAAACAGCCGTTTTGTGACGGCTCGCACAAGGACACCGCATTCAACCCGATGAAATACACCGCCGAGGCCGACAAGACGCTGTTCTTTTGCGGTTGCAAGGCGACCGACAATGCGCCGCTGTGCGACGGCACCCACAACAAGCTGTAGCCTGCTCAGTTGGGTTTTCGGCCGGTGGGTTGAAATCCGATGGTTAATGTTCTATTTTTGTTCTCACTCTTGAGAACGGAACAGAACCCATGTCCTATCATCCGTCCCTGCCCGGCCTGTTTGAACCCGAACAGCGGACCCTGCCCATCGAACCGGTGCAACCGGCCACCGAAAGGCAGATCGGCTATGCCCGTGCGCTGGCTGCAAAGGCGGGTGTGACCCTGCCTGCGGCGTTGCTGCGGGACCGGGCGGGCCTGTCGGCGTGGATCGACCGGACCAAGGCGGCGCAGCCCAAGGGTCGGTTTGCCAACTATCCCAGCGCCAAGCAGGTGCAGTTTGCCGAACGCATCGCCCGTCTGAAACGCCGCGACATCCCCGAGGGTTGTTTCAAGGACCGGACCATGATGTCCCGCTGGATCGACGGAAACAAACCGCGCTGACCCCTGCGTCGGTTTGCCCGATGCAGCGCGCTGTCTGGCACCTATCTTTGGCGTATGACCGACCAGACACGTGTTCTTTACAACGCCGACTGCCCCGTCTGCAGTTTCGAGATCAACCACTACGCGGAGTATTCCGAGAAATCGGGGCTACCGATTCGCTTTGACGATCTGAATTCGCAGGCGCTGGCGCAGTGGAACATCACCGCAGACGAGGCCGCACGGCGTCTGCATGTCCTGAAGAATGGCGAGATCTATGGCGGCATCCCCGCCTTTATCGTGTTGTGGCAGGATATGCCGCGCTATCGCTGGCTGGCGCGGCTGGTGTCGCTGCCCGGGATCAACTGGCTGGCGGTCAAGGTGTATGACCACGTTCTGGCCCCGCTGATATATCGCTGGCATCTGCGCCGCGTCGCGTCATCAACACAATCGTGACATCTTGATGTGTAGGTTTGGGGCCTGAACAGCCCAGGTCGCAACCATGCCTTACCCATATTCCCTGCGCGAGACGTTCGCCGATGCATCCATCCACCTGCTCGGTGTGGCTGGCGCGATCGTGGCGGGTTGGATCCTCGTGGGACATGTGAATGCCACGCAGGATGTGGCGCGGATTGCAGCAACCAGCGTGTATGCGGGTCTGTTGATCTTTGCGCTTGTGGCCTCTGCCGCCTATCACATGCTGCCTTGGGACCGGACCCGTCCCCTGTTTCATCGCATCGATCACGCGGCAATTTATCTGAAAATCGCCGGCACCTACACACCGCTTGTCGTGCTGATCGGGTCGGCCTTTGCGTATGCGGTGCTGGCCGCTGTGTGGGTCATTGCATTGTTCGGAGCAGCGGCCAAGCTCAGCTTCTGGGCCACGGACGCGCGCGGTTCATTGGCGTTGTATCTTGCCATGGGCTGGGCCAGCGTCTTGCTGATCTGGCCGATGTGGCACAGCCTGCCTGGCGCTGCGGTCGCGCTGATCGTGCTGGGTGGCGGGCTGTATACGATGGGCACCGTGTTCTATGCGATGAAGGCCCTGCGCTATCAGAACGCCATCTGGCACAGCTTTGTTCTGGCCGCGTCGGCCTGTTTCTTCGGGGCGGTCAGTCTGGGTGTGTCAGCCTGAATCGATGGCCAGACGGGCGAACATGTCCGCGTTGCGGCAATAGCCCGGTGTGGCAGAAACGCTTTGCCCGCCATGGGACGCAAGCCAATTGTCACATCCGTCGGGCTGCGTGCAGCCGGTGCAGCGTTGCACAAGGTCTGCGATGTCGTCTGGTGTAAGTCCCGCGCGCATGCTGGCCTCTTGAAGGTCCAGCCCGCGGGCGGTGGCCATGCGGTCCACACGGGCCGCAGCTTGCTTCAGGTTCGAATGGGTCATCGCGTTCATCCCGGATACCAAGGTCTGGTCCAAACGTGCCATGCACTGCCGGACCCGACATTGATCAGGATCAAACCGCTGCGTGTTGGCCCTACAGGCCGGCCGCCGTGCGCCGCACGATCTCTATGCGCTGCGCGTTGGGCGGATGGGTGCCAAGGAACCGGTTGCCGGGATCGGGGATGCGATTGAAGAACTGCGCGCCCTTGACCGGCTGGTATCCGGCGCGGGCGGTGATGATGGTCCCCAGCGCGTCCGCCTCAAGCTCGAATTCCTTGGAATAGCTGCGCGCGCCCACCTGCTCACCTATGCGTGTGGCGCGTTCGACTGCACTGGCGTCCGCTCCTCCGGCAGAGGCAAGCCCGGCAAAGATCAACGCCCCCGCAGCGGCGTTCTGACGCTGGCGTGCGATATGTCCGGCGATATGGTGCGCGGCCTCATGGCCCATGACAAAGGCCAGTTCATCCTCGTTCCGTGCATCGGCGATCAACGCGATGGTAAAGGCGATGATGGGCCGACCGTTGTCATCCAGCGTCTGGTAGGCATTGGGCGGTTGGCGCGGACGGTCGTCGACCAGGATCCGGAAATCGCAATCGACCCCGCTCGTGCGTGCCCGGCATTCGCGTTCTGCCACTGGCTCGACCCGGCGCACAACCTCGGCAAAAGCGCGGGCCGATTGATCCGGCGTGCGCAATTCGCGCGGGGTGTCGACCGGTTGTACCGTTGGTGCAGAACCGGTCGGTGCCGTGACGACAGCCTCGTCACAGGCGGCAACCAGAACAAGGGACACGAATAGGACGCAAAGGCGGATCATGATGCGGTCTCTTACAGATTTACAGGATAACAAGTGTATCACGCCGCCGGGCGGCTTCCAGCCTTGATCACGGTCTGTTGTCCCCTTTGCAAGCCTCTGCCGATGGCCTAGCCTGCGGGCATGTTTACCATCGAACACGAATTCGACTCGACCGTGATCACTCTGGTGGATGATGGCAAGGCCCCGCTGCAAGAAGACGTCATCGTCAACAGCTTTGCCGAATGCGTCACCATCGAACAGTACGATCCGCGCACCGATCAGGTCACCAAGGTGACGTTGTCGCCCGAACAGGTGCGCGATCTGGCCGCCGCGCTGGACCTGCCCGAGGGCGTCTACCAGTTGCGCCGGGCGTCAGACCGCGCATAGTGCGCATCGCACTTTCGCCAGTCCAACAGGGGTAATTCATGGCCACCGGCACCGACATCCGCACCTATTTCGAAGGCACCTGGCACGACGGCGACGTGATGATCATGCGCGCCGCCGATCACGGCAGCTGGCTGGGCGGCAACGTGTTCGACGGTGCCCGCTGGTTCGATGGCCATGCGCCGGACCTGTGGGCCCATTGCGACCGCGTCAACCGGTCGGCCGAGGCGCTGATGATCACCCCCACCGTCAGCACCGACGACATGGTCGAGATCGTGTTCGAGGGCCTCAGGGCTTATGACCCGGCCAAGCCCGTTTATATCCGTCCGATGTACTGGGCGATCCACGGCGACGCGACCGCGATTGTGCCGCAGCCCGAGGCCACCGGCTTTGCCCTCTGCCTCGAGGCGATCCCGATGGCCAAGCCTGACGCGTCGGCCACGCTGGGCCGCACCCGGTTCCGCCGCCCCGTGCTCGAGGATAACGTGGTCAACGCCAAGGCCGGGTGTCTGTATCCAAACAACGCCCGGATGCTGGCCGACGTGCGCAGCCGCGGCTTTTCCAACGCGCTTGTGGCCGACGCCATGGGCAACGTCGCCGAAAGTGCGACTGCCAACGTGTTCATGGTGCGCGACGGCGTGGTTTTCACCCCTGTTCCCAACGGCACATTCCTCGCCGGCATCACCCGGGCCCGCCACATCGCGAACATGCGCGCCGACGGGATGGAGGTTGTCGAAACCGTCCTGACCTTTGACGATTTCGAGGCCGCGGACGAGGTTTTCCTGTCCGGCAACATGATGAAAGTCACGCCCGTGACCGCGTTCGAAGACACCTCGTACCAGATGGGCCCCGTCACCCGGCGGGTGCGAGAGATGTATTGGGATTGGGCCGCAACGACCTGATACCGCTTGCGATTTTCCGTTTGCCACAGGCGCGGTGCCCGGTCATGATCCCATGGAAGCCCGTCAACAGGTGACCTATGCGCAAATTTCTTGTCGTTCTGGACGACAGCCGAGAATGCCTGAACGCAATGCGTTTTGCCGCGATGCGCGCATCCCATACCGGCGGCGGTGTTGCGATCCTGTCAGTGATCCCTCCGGACGAGTTCAACCACTGGATCGGGGTGGGCAACGTCATGCGCGAAGAGGCGCGCGAACGGATCCACGCCCATTTCGAGGTGTTCGCCAAGTGGATGCGCGACAAGCAGGGCATCGACCCCGAACTGGTCGTCCGCGAGGGTCAGCCCGTCGATGAAATCATTGCCCAGGTCAACGAGGACCCCGAGATCGGCGTGCTTGTGCTGGGCGCAGGCACCGACAAGAAGGGTCCGGGCCCGCTCGTCACGCAGATGTCGCGGAACGCGGGCAGCCTGCCCATTCCGATCACCATCGTGCCCGGTGACCTGAGCAAGGAGAAGCTCGAAGCGATCACCTGAGCCGGGCCGCAAGGGCAAATAGGGGGAGTGCCGAGATGCGCATGATTTTCAGAATGGTCGCGGCGCTGCTTTGCGTCGTGGCCAGTGCATCCTTTGCCCAGGAACGGCTGTCGGACCCGTTTTCTGCCCAAGGGTTGACCAGGGCCGAAAAGCGCATCCTGCAAGCCGGGCTTGCCTACGAGGGGCACTACAACGCCCTGCTTGACGGCGCGTGGGGCGGCGGCAGCCAGCGGTCGCTGGTGGCCATGGTCCAGGAACGGCACGAGGTCGACACACCCAACTGGAACCATGTGGCCCGTCTGCTGCGCCGCACACAGCGCGAATTGACCCGCGGTGGCTGGCATGTGGTGGCCCCGCAGGGCCTGGGGGCTTCGACGATGCTGCCCCTGGCCCGGCTTGAGCCGACGCCGACGCGCAACGGGCTACAGTATGCCAACGACAAAAAAACACTGCGCGTGCAGTTCATCCGCCAAAGCCTGCCACAGGCCCTGACGCTGGCCAATGCCGTTGCCAACCGGCATGCGGGCAACGGGCGTCCGTACCAGTCCTTTTCGAACAAACGCCTGATCCTCGCCGTCACGCTTGACGGCGGCGGCGCGTACCTGCGTGCGGCCGAGGCGCAAAGCGGCGTCGGCTCGATCCTGGTCGAATGGAAGGACGTGGATGCAGAAAGCGCGCGGTTGATCGTGGCGGCACTGGCCTCGGGCACGCAAGAGGGCCTGAGCGTGCCCAAACGCGGTACACTGGACCGGGTTCTGAAACTGGCCGCCAAACGTTCCGGCGATGCGCCCAAAGCCCCCGACCCCAAACCGTCTGCGGCCGCGCCGGGCCCGATTGCAGGCACAGGCTTCTACGTGAATAACACCGATATCGTGACGGCAGCGGCAGTCGTTCAGGGTTGCGGGGGTCGCTTGCAGTTGGCCGATGGCGCGCGTCTGCGATCCGTCGCGACGGATGTCGAACGGGGCGTGGCGATCCTGACCACCGGGCGCAGGTCCAACACGTGGATGCCCGTCGGACGCGCGCAGATCAACGACGGCCAACCCGCGCGCGTGGCAACCTTTGATCCGGCGGCAACCGGAACCGGCGCGGCGGCGCGCATCGACCCGACCATTTTTGTCGTATTGCAGGGGATAAACATCGTGCGGGGCACCGCCGCACCGACGCAGATCGGCAGCGCCGTCTTGAACGACCGGTTCGAACTGGCCGGCCTGCTGGGTCCGGTCACTGCTGGGGTGCGCGGTGCCACGCCCGTTGTGCCGTCGCAGGATATCGCCGCCGCACTGCGGGACGCGCGCGTCACTTTTGTCCGCAGGGCGCAGGACGGCGACGCCGAAACCGGTGCGCTACGGGCGCAACGCGTCATGCGACATCTGTTCTGCAGTGCGTCCTGATCAACCGGGCCACGCACTTTAGAACCGTTCCAAACCTTGACAGTGCAGCCCCGCGCCAGCATATCAGGCTAGCCTGTGCAGGAGACACACCATGTTCATCCAGACCGAATCCACGCCGAACCCCGCAACCCTGAAATTCCTGCCCGGTCAGACCGTGCTGGATATGGGAACGGCCGATTTTCCGACCGCCGACGCTGCGGGCAAATCGCCGCTGGCGAGCCGTATCTTCGGGGTCGATGGCGTGACGGGTGTCTTTTTCGGTGCCGATTTCGTGACCGTGACCAAGGCCGACAGCGTCGAATGGGATCACATCAAGCCATCGCTGCTGGGCGCGATCATGGAACATTTCCAGTCCGGCCAACCGGTCATGGACGAAGGTGCGGCGCCCGCATCGGGCCATGCCGAACATGACGGCGAGGATGCCGTGGTGGTGGGCCAGATCAAGGAGCTGCTCGACACCCGCGTGCGTCCTGCCGTGGCGCAGGACGGTGGCGACATTACCTTTCACGGCTTTGACCGCGGCGTCGTGTACCTGCACATGCAGGGGGCCTGTGCCGGTTGCCCGTCTTCGACCCTGACGCTGAAGATGGGGATCGAGAACCTGCTGCGCCACTACATCCCCGAAGTGACCGAGGTGCGCCCTGTCGCTGTCTGAGCCGGGATTTCCCGACAATAAGCAGAAGTGGCCCAAGGTTCTGGCGTTTGATACCTCCGGGCCGTTTATCGCCATTGGCAGCACCACCGAATCCTATTCCGGCGGCACTTGCGAACACATGGCACGCGGACAGGCTGAAGCGCTGATGCCAATGCTTGAAGACTGGCTGAACAATTGCGGCTGGTCATGGCAGGACGTCGATGCGATCGGTGTCGGTATCGGGCCCGGCAACTTCACAGGCATCCGGATATCGGTGTCCGCCGCGCGTGGCCTGGGTTTGGCGCTTGGGATACCGGTGTTCGCACTGACGGGCTTCGAAATCGCGCATGGCCACCACATGATGCAGCCGGGTACACTCATGTCGCTGCCAGCACCGCGGGACCTGGCCTATGTCCAGGGATTTGGGCAAGGGGGTGCTGCGCTCTTTGGTCCGGGCAGGCTGATCGACCCGGCCAATCCGCCGAAAGATCTGCAACTGTCGTTGGGCATGGAGATCCATGGACACAGGGCGGCTGACATCGCGGCACATTTCGAGGTGAAACACGCCGGCGAGCTTGAAGATCACGGCCCGGCGCGCATGGCCGAAACGACCGAATACAAATACCTCAACGCCACGTCCTTTCCGCCGCCCCCCGCACCCCTCTATATCAAACCGCCTGACGCAGCGCCCGCCCGCGATGCCCCGCCCCGGATCGTGCCGTGACACCTGAGCGGATGGCAGACCTGCACGCCGCGGGCTTTTCCGACGACCGACCGTGGACAGCGTCAGAATTCGCCGCCCTGCTGGACGGCACCCACGCCCACCTGACCCCACACGACCATGGCTTTGCCCTGTGGCGCGCTGTTGCGGGCGAGGCGGAATTGCTCACCATTGTGGTCGATCCGGCGCATCGGCGTCTGGGGACCGGGGGCACGCTGATGACGGAGTGGATGAGCGCCGCTGAACCCCATGCGAACACGGCGTTCCTCGAAGTCGCTGCGGACAATGCCGCTGCCTGCGCGCTGTACCGCCGGCACGGCTTTTCGACGGTTGCGCGCCGCCCGGCCTATTACCGGCACCGCACACCCGCCGTGGACGCGCTGGTGATGCGGGCGGCCTTGCCCGCTTGGGACGCTTCCCCCTAGGTCAGGCGCGCGCACACAGCCGCCAAGGGCAAAAACCGGTTGACCCCACCCGGCCCCTGCGGCCTAATCCGGCAGATCATAGCGATCCCGGGCAAACGCGGCCCTGCTGCCCCTGCCCCAACCAATATACTGGGAGAGATGACCACATGACCTTCATGCAGAAAATCCTTGGCGCAACCGCGGCCATGGCCCTGTCCGCCGGTGCGGCCCTTGCCGAACCCGCGCTGATCTTTGACCTGGGCGGCAAGTTCGACAAGTCGTTCAACGAAGCGGCCTTCAACGGCGCGAAACGCTGGGCCGACGAGACCGGCAACAGCTTCCGCGAGATCGAGCTGCAATCCGAAGCCCAGCGCGAACAGGCCCTGCGCCGCTTTGCCGAGGCCGGTGCCAACCCGATCGTGATGGCTGGCTTTGCCTTTGCCGACGCGCTGGGTCAGGTCGCGGCCGACTATCCCGACACCAAATTCACCATCATCGACATGGTCGTGGATGCGCCCAACGTCCGTTCGGTCGTCTTCAATGAACACGAAGGCAGCTACCTGGTCGGCATGATGGCCGCCAAGGCGTCGCAATCCGGCACCGTCGGCTTTATCGGCGGCATGGACATCCCGCTCATCCGCAAGTTCGCCTGCGGCTATGCACAGGGCGTCAAGGCCGTGAACCCGGATGCCAACGTGATCGCCAACATGACCGGCACCACGCCAGCGGCCTGGAACGACCCGGTCAAGGGGTCGGAACTGACCAAGGCACAGATCAGCCAGGGCGCTGACGTCGTTTATGCCGCAGCGGGCGGCACAGGCGTGGGTGTGCTGCAAACCGCGGCGGATGAAAACATCCTGTCGATCGGCGTGGACAGCAACCAGAACTACCTGCACCCGGGCAAGGTGCTGACGTCGATGATGAAGCGCGTGGACAACGCCGTCTATCAGGCCTTTACCGATGGCCCCGACATGGAAACCGGTTTCAACGTCATGGGACTGGCCAATGGCGGCGTCGGTTATGCGCTGGACGACAACAACGCGTCGCTGGTGTCGGACGACATGAAATCCGCGGTGGACGCGGCCTCGGCCAAGATCGCCAGCGGCGAACTGGCCGTGCATGACTACATGTCGGATGACAGCTGCCCCGCGCTGAGCTTCTGAGGCACGCGCAACGCATGACTGGGCCGCGCGGGATGATCCCGTCGCGGCCCAGATTTTTAAGGAAAAATCTGGCCCCGCGGCCAAGGTATCCCCGATGACAGACCCCGCGATCGAGCTCAAAGGCATTTCCAAGGCCTTCGGCCCCGTACAGGCCAACAAGGACATCTCGATCCGCGTGATGCCCGGCACCATCCACGGCATCATCGGCGAAAACGGTGCCGGCAAGTCCACACTGATGTCCATCCTTTACGGGTTCTACAAGGCCGACGCAGGCGAAATCTTTATCGGCGGGAAAAAGACCGATATTCCCGACAGCCAGGCCGCCATCGCCGCCGGCATCGGCATGGTGTTCCAGCACTTCAAGCTGGTCGAAAACTTCACCGTTCTGGAAAACATCATCCTCGGGGCCGAGGATGGTGGGCTGTTGCGCCCGTCGCTGGCCAAGGCCCGCAAATCGCTGCTGGAGCTTGAACAGGAATATGATCTCAAGGTCGATCCAGACGCCGTCATCGAGGAAATCGGCGTGGGGATGCAGCAGCGTGTCGAAATCCTCAAGGCACTGTATCGGCAGGCCAATATCCTGATCCTGGACGAACCCACAGGCGTGCTGACCCCGGCCGAGGCCGACCAGCTGTTCCGCATTCTGGGCCGCCTGAAGGAAGAAGGCAAAACCATCATCCTGATCACCCACAAGCTGCGCGAGATCATGGATATCACCGATACCGTCAGCGTGATGCGGCGGGGCGAAATGACCGCAACGGTCAAGACCGCCGACACCAGCCCCGAAGAACTGGCCGAACTGATGGTGGGCCGCAAGGTGCTTTTGCGCGTCGACAAGACACCCGCCACCCCCGGTGACGTGGTGCTGGACGTGCAGAACCTGCGCGTGGTGGATGAACAGGGGGTTGAGCGGTTGCGCGGCATCAACCTTCAGGTGCGCGCCGGTGAAATTCTGGGCATTGCCGGGGTCGCCGGCAACGGGCAGTCCGAACTGCTTGAAGTTTTGGGCGGCTATCAGGACGCCACCGGCACCGCCACGCTGAACGGCACGCCCATCGATCTGTCCGGCCGCCATTCGGATGGCCGCAGCCGCCGCGACCGGGGCATTGCCCACGTCCCCGAGGACCGGCAGCGCGAAGGGCTGATCATGGACTTTGCCGCCTGGGAAAACACCGCCTTTGGCTATCACCGCGATCCGGCCTACCAATCGGGGCTTTTGACCAACAACGCCGCGATCCGGGCCGATACGCAGGAAAAGATGGACCGCTTCGACGTGCGCCCGCCGCACCCGCACCTGGCGGCCAAGAACTTTTCCGGCGGCAACCAGCAAAAGATCGTGCTCGCGCGCGAGATCGAGCGGAACCCCGACCTGTTGCTGGTGGGTCAGCCCACGCGCGGTGTGGACATCGGCGCCATCGAATTCATCCACCAGCAGATCGTCGCCCTGCGCGACCAGGGCAAGGCCATCCTGCTGGTGTCGGTCGAGTTGGAGGAGATCCTGGGCCTGGCCGACCGCATCGCCGTCATGTTCGACGGGCGCATCATGGGCGAACGCATGCCGGCTGAGACCGACGAAAAGGAACTGGGACTGCTGATGGCAGGCATTTCCGACACCGACAAACCACACACCATGGCCGAGATCGAGGCCAACCTCGCCCCCGCCCACGGCGACCCCCACAAGGAGATCTGAGCATGGATGTGATGCCCAAATGGGCCGAGGTGATCCTGGTCCCCCTGATTTCCCTGATACTTGCAGCAATCCTGTCGGCGCTTGTGATCCTTGCCATCGGAGAGGACCCGGTCGCCGCTGTGCAACTGATGATCACCGGCGCATTGGGCTCGACCTATGGCTGGGGCTATACGCTGTATTACGCCACGAACTTCATGTTCACCGGGCTGGCTGTTGCGGTCGCGTTCCACGCCGGGCTGTTCAACATCGGCGGCGAGGGGCAGGCGATGCTGGGTGGCCTTGGGGTTGCGCTGGTCTGCCTGTTCATCCCCTGGCCGCATTGGTCCATCGCCCTGCTGGCGGCTGTTGTGGGTTCTGCCCTGTTCGGTGCGCTGTGGGCGGCCATCCCCGCCTATCTGCAGGCCAGCCGGGGCAGTCACATCGTCATCACCACCATCATGTTCAACTTCATCGCCGCGGCCGTGCTGAACTACATGCTGGTCAATGTGTTGCGCCCCGCAGGCAGCATGGACCCGGCCACCGAACGCTTTGCCGAAGCCGTGCACCTGCCATCGCTGCACGAGTTGCTGGCACCCATCGGCATCAATTTCTCCAAGGCGGCGCCGGCCAACGTGTCGTTGCTGGTGGCGCTGGTGGCCTGTGTGCTGGTCTGGCTGCTGATCTGGCGCACGCCGCTGGGCCTTGAGATTCGCGCCTTTGGCAAATCCCACCGCGCGGCCAGCTATGCCGGCATCGGGTCCGTGCGGATCACGATGATCGCCATGCTGATTTCGGGCGGGCTGGCGGGCATGATGGCCATCAACAACGTCATGGGCGAAGCGGAACGGCTGGTCCTGAACGCGGTCGAAGGGGCCGGGTTCATCGGCATCGCCGTGGCGCTGATGGGGCGCAGCCACCCGGTGGGCGTGTTCCTTGCCGCCATCCTGTTCGGGTTCCTGTATCAGGGGGGTGCCGAGCTTGCGCTCTGGACGTCGATCCCGCGCGAACTGATCGTGGTGATCCAGGCGCTGGTGATCCTGTTCACCGGCGCGCTCGACAACATGGTGCGGATGCCGCTGGAGCGGATGTTCCTGGCCATGCGCCGCCGCCCAGACGTGCAGCCGGGGGAGTAAGCGCATGGACCTTCTCGCCCTCTTCGATCTTTCGGTGCTCGACTCCACCGTGCGGCTGGCTATTCCGCTTTTGCTGGCCTGCCTTGCGGGACTGTTTTCGGAACGCGCGGGCATTTTCGACATCGGGCTCGAGGGCAAGATGCTGGCCGCCGCGTTCTTTTCGGCGGCTG
>JBCBFX010000039.1:0-34987 GCA_038527345.1 Pseudomonadota bacterium
CGTAGGTGTCGATGATCTCGTCCAGCGCCGCAGGGTCGATGAGCCCCTTCTGCGTCAGTATGGTCTCCAGCGCCTTGACCCGCAGCGCGGGGTCCGGGGGCAGCAACGAATGAGGGTGGTCGTGGTCGGAATGGTCATGTGGCATAGCCCGATCATGGGCCGCCCCACCGTCAATTGTCCAGAGGCCCAAACCGCCCTTGCCCCGCATCCCAAACTTGCATAGATACCGCCCATCGCGCAGCAAAGGTGCCCACCCCACCCATGGAAAACGTCGTTCTGATCATCCACCTGATCCTCGCCCTCGGCCTGATTGCCGTGGTGCTGTTGCAACGCTCCGAAGGGGGCGGCCTGGGCATGGGCGGCGGCGGTGGTGCCACCACGGGCCGGGCCCCGGCCACTGCCATGAGCAAGGTGACGTGGCTTCTGGCCATCGCCTTCATCATCACGTCGCTGACGCTGACGATCATTGCCGCGCAAAATTCGGCCGGGTCCTCTGTGATCGATCAGCTTGGCATCACTCCGCCTGCGCAGAACGCGCCCGCGGACAGCCTGACCCCGCCCGGCGGCGATCTGACACCACCCGCGCCAGGCGAAGACGGGCCGCTGGTCCCCTCCGCCGACTAGGCAAAATCTTGAGGGTCGGGAAAAAGCTGCAACATCATGTTGCGGCCACCTTGCCCCGTCGAACCGAATCCTGATACGCTGAGGTCCCGTGGGGTACGCATTGCTGGCGTATGTCGCAGCGGGCCTTGGGCCCAGAAAAGACCACGGGGGGCAGCACCAAATGGCACGCTATATCTTTATCACGGGCGGCGTTGTGTCTTCGCTGGGCAAGGGGCTGGCCTCGGCCGCGCTGGGGGCGCTGTTGCAGGCCCGCGGGTTTTCCGTACGGCTGCGCAAGCTGGATCCGTACCTGAACGTCGATCCCGGCACGATGTCCCCCTTTGAACACGGCGAAGTGTTTGTCACCGATGACGGCGCCGAAACCGATCTGGACCTGGGCCATTACGAACGATTCACCGGTGTGGCCGCGCGCAAGACCGATTCCGTGTCGTCGGGCCGCGTCTATTCCACCGTGCTGGAAAAGGAACGCCGCGGCGACTACCTGGGCAAGACGATCCAGGTGATCCCCCACGTCACCAACGAGATCAAGGATTTCATCGGGATCGGCGATGACGAGGTCGACTTCATGCTGTGCGAGATCGGCGGCACCGTCGGCGACATCGAGGGCCTGCCGTTCTTCGAGGCGATCCGCCAATTCAGCCAGGACAAGCCGCGCGGGCAATGCATCTTCATGCACCTGACGCTGCTGCCCTACATCAAGGCCAGCGGCGAATTAAAGACCAAGCCCACCCAGCACTCGGTCAAGGAACTGCGGTCCATCGGCATTGCGCCCGACATCCTTGTCTGCCGGTCCGAGGGGCCGATTCCGGTCAAGGAGCGGGAAAAACTGGCGCTGTTCTGCAACGTGCGCCCCGACAGCGTGATCGCCGCACAGGACCTCAGCACCATTTACGACGCGCCGCTGGCCTATCACCGCGAGGGGCTGGACCAGGCGGTGCTGGACGCGTTCCAGATCTCGCCCGCGCCCAAACCGGACCTGACCAAGTGGGAAGACGTCAGCGACCGCATCCATCATGCCGATGGCGAGGTGAAGGTCGCCATCGTCGGCAAGTACACCCAGCTTGAAGACGCCTATAAATCCATCGCCGAGGCGCTGACTCATGGCGGCATGGCAAACCGCGTGCGGGTCAAGGTGGAATGGGTCGATGCCGAATTGTTCGACAGCGAGGACCCGGCCCCCCATCTCGAAGGGTTCCACGCCATTCTCGTGCCCGGTGGCTTCGGCGAACGCGGGACCGAGGGCAAGATCAAGGCGGCCGAATTCGCCCGCACCCGCAAGGTGCCGTACCTGGGCATCTGTCTCGGCATGCAGATGGCCGTGATCGAGGCCGCGCGCAACGTGGCCGGCATCAAGACGGCAGGTTCCGAGGAATTCGACCACGAGGCGGGCAAGAAACGTTTCGAACCGGTGGTCTATCACCTCAAGGAATGGGTGCAGGGCAACCACAAGGTCGAGCGCAAGGTGGGTGACGACAAGGGCGGCACCATGCGGCTTGGGGCATACGACGCCGTACTGGCCGAAGGGTCGAAAGTGGCGGAGGTCTATGGCGGGCTGGCCATCGATGAACGGCACCGCCACCGCTACGAGGTGGATATCAAGTACCGTGAACAGCTGGAAAAGGCGGGCCTGTGCTTTTCCGGCATGTCCCCCGACGGACGCCTGCCCGAGATCGTGGAATGGCCGGATCACCCGTGGTTTATCGGCGTGCAATTCCACCCCGAACTGAAATCCAAACCCTTTGCGCCGCATCCGCTTTTTCAGGACTTCGTGCGCGCCGCACGGGACGTGAGCCGCCTGGTCTAGCCGGAAACCGACACGGTTTCCGCCGAAAATCCGACGCGGATTTTTGTCACCGCCACAACCGCAGCGCCCCCGGAAACCGTGTCGGTTTCCATCCGTTTTCCGCGTCGGAAAACGGCCCGGCCTAGGTGATTTCGCCAAAAGCGTGTACCCTGAGCGCATTGATCCAAGTCGTTCGGAAAGGCCATTGCATGGAACTGTTTCAGACCGGCAAGGACCGGTATCAACCCGCCGCCACAGGCGCGGACGGCTACGCCGGCGTCGACCAGCGCGCCCTCGCGCGCGTCGTCGGCAGCGTTGCCGTTGGCCTGCCGGTGATCCTGTGGATCGCGTCGCACCTGCCATCGACCGATCCTTTCATCCGCACCTGTTTCCGCTTTTCGATCAGCCATTTCTACTATGCGCCGTTCTGGGGCACCGTATTCACGGGGTCGCTTGTGTTCATCGGCGCCTACCTGATGGTCTACAAGGGCGAAGACGTGCATCACGCCGAACAGCGGCTGGCCACATTCGCAGGCTTCGGAGCCTTTGGCGTGGCGCTGTTTCCCACAGGCGGCTGGGGCTGTGATCTGGCGGACTTCGCCGCCCGTCCCATCCTGCTGTTCCAGTTGATCGACGGGGCGGCGCAGATCGCACCCGCCGACTTTGTGCCCGGCACCAGCCTGTTGCAGGACCCGGGCGCCGCATTCCGCCTGTTCGCCTTCGCCAGTACCATCCACTATGCCAGCGCGGCCGTGGTGTTCTTTTTTCTCGCCTGGTTCTGCTTTTTCGTCTTTACGGCCGTGGACGACGACCAGCGCGGGCCAGACGGCCAGCCCACGCAGGTCAAGGTTGTCCGCAATGTGCTTTATTACATCACCGGCAGCATCATCGTGCTTGCCATCCTTGCCATGGGGGCGTCTGTCCTGATTCCGTCGATCACCGGCACACCGTGGCCGTGGTGGGACGCAGGCAACTGGACGTTCTGGTGCGAAGCGGCGGCGCTGGTGTCCTTCGGCATCTCGTGGCTGGTCAAGGGGCGCTTTATCGGCTGGCTCAAAGACGCAGCGTAGTGCCGTTGCCACGGCCGCGCTGCACCGTCATAAGCGGCGCATGCTAAGCTATCAGCACATCTATCACGCAGGCAACCTGGCCGACGTGCACAAGCATGCGCTGCTGGCGTGGATGCTGGATTATCTGACCCGCAAGGAAAAACCGCTCAGCTATATCGAAACCCATGGCGGTCGCGCGCTCTATGACCTCGCGAGCGAAGAGGCGCTGAAGACGGGCGAGGCAGCGCAGGGCATCGCCCGCGTGCGGGACCGGTTCGCACCGGACCACCCCTATGCCCGCTGCCTTGCGCACACCACCGCGCAGCATGGGCCGAATGCCTATCCGGGTTCTCCCGCCATTGCGGCCCACCTGCTGCGCGACACCGACACGTTGACCATCGCCGAACTGCATCCGGCCGAACACGCCGCCCTGTCGCTGGCCCTGCCCACCGCCAACGTGCGCCAAACCGACGGCTTTGCCATGGCCCACGCCATGCTTCCGCCTGTCCCGCGCCGGGGTCTTTTGCTGATCGATCCCAGCTACGAGATCAAGGCCGATTACGACGCGATTCCCGGACACATCCGCAAATACAACCGTGCGTGGAATGTCGGCATTATCGCGCTCTGGTATCCGATCCTGACCTCGGGCGCGCACGCCAAGATGCTGACAATGCTGGTAAAAGATCACCCCGACGCCCTGCGATCCGAGCTGCGCTTTGCCCCCGCCCGCCCCGGGCACGGCATGGTGGGATCGGGCCTGTTTGTCATTCGCCCCCCCTTTGGACTTGCCCAAGAGGCTGCAAATCTGAAAACTCGGTTCGACAGGTTGGGGTAAGGCCGGATGTTCGAGAAACTGTTTCCCAAGCGGCACGTGGACAAACCCGCGTTGCCGGAACCCACGCCACAGCTTGCGCTAGGCGCGCTGCTGGTGCGCATCGCGATGGCCGACAAGCACTACGAGGCGTCCGAGGTGGGGGCCATCGACCGCATCCTGTCGGATACGTTCGATCTGGGCCCGATCGACGCCGCCAAGCTGCGCGCCACCTGCGAAGCGCTGGAACGCGACGCCCCCGGCACGCCGGAATTCGCCGAAATCCTGCGCGCAACGATCCCTTATGCCGACCGGCTGGGGCTGGCCATGTCGATGTGGCAGGTGCTGCTGGCCGACGGCGCACAGGTGCCCATCGAAGAGGACACGCTGCACCAGATCGAGACCGCGATGGGCATCACGCCCGAGGACAGCGCCGATATCAAGAGCCGTGCGCTTGGCTAAGCGGCACGAGCAGCCTATGTCAGGGCCATGATCAAAGATCTCCTGTCCCGGCTGACCCAGCCCGACCCCGCCCCGTTGCCCGACGCCGACGCACGCATGGCCCTGACCGCCCTGCTGGTGCGGGTGGCCCGGTCGGATCACCACTATGACGCGGATGAAAAGGCCCGCATCGACGAGATCACGCAGGCTCGTTACGGGCTGTCGCCCAATGATGCCAAGGCATTGCGCGCCGATGCCGAAGCGATGGAGGCCGAGGCCCCCGACACCGTCCGCTTTACCCGCGCGATCAAGGATGCTGTGGCTTACGAGGATCGACTGGGCGTGATCGAGGCGCTGTGGCAGGTCGTCCTGGCCGACGGCAAGCGCGAGCAGGAAGAGGACGCGCTGCTGCGCCTTGTGTCCAACCTGCTGGGCGTCACCGACCGCGACAGCGCGCTTGCCCGGCAACGGGTCACCGGGTGATTGCATCCCTGCCGATGTACGACATGCTGCACTTGCGCGGCGCAAATGATCGGTTGTGGGACGGGATAAGGGGCGCGCTTGGAAGCGGGCCCGACACGCTGGCCCGCGATGGCGATCCGTGGGACCATTGGCAGTCACCCGACCTGCTGCTGTCACAGACCTGCGGCCTGCCCTATCGGGCGCGGTTGCATGACCGGGTGACGCTGGTGGGTACACCGGATTACGATTTACCCGATTGCCCGCAAGGCTACTATTTCAGCTATCTCATTCGCCGTCGCGAGGACCCGCGCGACCTGCGGGACCTGGCACAATCCGGCGTGCTGGCCTTTAACGATCCGTTGTCGCAATCGGGCTGGGCCGCACCGCTCGCACATCTGTCATCGCGCGGGCTGCACCCGCAGAAAACCGTACAGACACATGGCCATGTGAACAGCATCGACGCCGTGCTTGACGGAAACGCCGATTACGCCGCCATCGATGCGGTGACCTTACTGCTCTGGGGCGCATACGACATGGATGCGATGGCGTTTCTCGATGCCTTTGACCGGACCGCCCCGACCCCGGCCCTGCCCTATATCACCGCGCAACGCCGCGATCCCGTCCCGCTGGCACACGCCATCGCCACCGCCATTGCGCGGCTTTCGCAAGAAGACCGTTGCGATTTGCGTCTGCGGGGGCTGGTTGCCATTGCCAAAGCGGACTATCTGACCATCCCGAACCCCCCCGCGCCCTGACGTCTGCTGCCTGCCCATGCGTCAACCGCCGCATCTCTTGGGGGAAACCTCGCATTTCCTGTTGGACAAGCCCGCGCATTTGCGGCCATATGCCCGGCAACCTGACCAAAGCAGCGCGCGCCCTTGTCCGACATACCCGTCATCGAAATCCACGATCTGCACAAAGCCTACGGTTCGCTCGAGGTGCTCAAGGGCGTCGACATCTGCGCCCATCGCGGCGACGTCGTGTCGCTGATCGGCTCGTCCGGGTCCGGAAAATCCACGCTGTTGCGCTGCTGCAACCTGCTTGAAGACAGCCAGCAGGGCGAGGTGATCTTCAAGGGTGAACCGGTGACGTGGAAGGGATCCGCCCATGCCCGCCGCCCGTCCCAGCCCAAACAGGTGCTGCGCATCCGCACGAACCTGTCGATGGTGTTTCAGCAGTTCAACCTGTGGGCCCACATGACGATCCTGCAAAATGTGATGGAGGCACCGGTAACAGTGCTGAAACGCGACCCGGCCGAGGTGGAACATGCCGCCCGCGCCTACCTTGACAAGGTGGGTATCGGCGACAAGTGCGACGCCTACCCCGCCCAGCTTTCAGGTGGCCAGCAACAGCGCGCGGCCATCGCGCGGGCGCTCTGTATGGAACCCGAGGCGCTGCTGTTCGACGAACCCACCAGCGCGCTGGACCCCGAACTGGAACAGGAAGTCGTCCGCGTGATCAAGGACCTGGCCGCCGAAGGGCGCACCATGCTGATCGTCACCCACGACATGAAACTGGCCGCCGATGTCAGCGACCACGTCGTGTTCCTGCATCAGGGCCTGATCGAAGAACAGGGGCCGCCCGACCAACTGTTCGGCGCGCCCAAATCCGAACGTCTGCGCGGGTTCCTATCCGCGACCCGCGCCGCGTAAACCCAACCAAAAAAGGGGAGTATCACCATGAAAAACACCATCTTCTCCACTGTCGCGCTGACGCTTGCCGCGACGCTTGCCATGGCCGACGGCCATTCGGTCGTCCGCATGGGCACCGAGGGCGCCTACCCTCCGTGGAACTTCATCAATGACGCGGGCGAGGTTGACGGCTTCGAGCGGGAACTGGGCGACGAGCTGTGCACGCGGGCCGAACTGACGTGCGAATGGGTCACGAACGAATGGGACAGCATCATCCCCAACCTCGTCAGCGGCAACTACGACACGATCATCGCCGGCATGAGCATCACCGACGAACGGGACGAGGTGATCGACTTCACCCAGAACTACACCCTGCCTGATCCGTCCTCCTATGCCGCGGCATCGGCTGACGTCGATGTCACCAGCGGTGTGATCGCGGCCCAGACCAACACGATCCAGGCGGCGTTCATCTCGGAACAGGGCTGGACCCTGGTCGAGTTCGCCACACCCGAAGAAACCATCGCCGCCGTCAAGAACGGCGAGGCGGACGCAGTGCTGGCCGACAAGTCATTCCTGGCCGCCATCGTCGACGAGGACGCGGACCTGATGTTCCTGGAACGCGAAGAACTGATCGGGGGCGGCGTCGGCATGGGCGTGCGCGAAAGCGACGGCGATCTCAAGGCCAAGTTCGATGCGGCCATCCAGTCGATGAAGGATGACGGGTCGCTAAACGCGCTGATCACCAAGTGGGAGATTGGCGAGACGTTCTGATCGTCTTGTCGCAGGGCGGGCTGCGGTCCGCCCTGCACTTTGACCTGATGTTTTCCTTTTGCACCGATCCTTCGACGCTGCCTGATGTGCAGTGGATGATGTGCTACCTTACCACGGGCAAGCACATGTCGATCTATGTGTCGGTGTTCACGGTGCTGCTGCTGTTGGCCATCACGGCCCCCGCGGCGTTGGCCTTCGGCTTTGGCGGGGCCATGGCGGCCAGGTCGCGCATCGCGCCGCTGTCATGGCTGGGCAAGGGCTATATCGCCATCGTGCGCGGCGTGCCCGACATCGCCTTTTTCCTGTTTTTTGTCATCGCGCTGGATCAGGCGATCGAATACCTGCGCCACCGTGCGCTGTGTCCCGACTGGGCCGAACCCGTGCGGCAGGGCAACGATTTCGTCGTCTGCACCGCCGCCAAGATGCCGTTGGGCAACGCCCCGCAATGGGTCCACGAAACCTATGGGTTTTCGCTGGCTGTCGTGACCTTTGCAATCGTGTTCGGCGCTTTTGCGGCCAACGTGCTGTTCGGTGCCATGCGCGCCGTGCCCAAGGCGCAGCTTGAAACGGCCGAAGCCTATGGCATGTCCCCGCGCCAGACGTTCTGGCGGGTGCTGGTGCCGCAGATGTGGGTCTATGCTCTGCCCGGCCTTTCGAACCTGTGGATGGTGCTGATCAAGGCGACGCCCCTGCTGTTCCTGCTGGGGGTCGAGGATCTGGTGTACTGGGCGCGCGAGTTGGGCGGGATCAAGACGCCGCGCTTTACCGACTATCCGCACGGTGACTGGCGGATGTGGTATTTCCTTGCGTTGCTGGTGTTTTACCTTCTGTTTACAAAGGTGTCCGAGGTTGCGCTGAACCGGCTGATGAAGCGGCTGACCCGCGGGCAGGCCACCACCGGCGGCGAAGCCCAAAGGAAGGCCGCGTAATGGTGCTTCGTTCGTTCCGGTTTGCCCGGGCCTGCCCCGGGCCGCGCCCGATCCTGCGCGCTGCAGGAGGCATCCACTGATGTCCTGCCTCCAGACCATCGCTGATTACGGCCTGCGTGCTATCGGCATCGGCGAGCGGCTGCTCCCGCGCGAAGATTTCACGCTGTGCCAGCAATTCACCCTGATCGGGTCCGGAATGATCTGGAACGTCTACTTCGGCGTGATGGCGCTGACACTTGGGTTCTTCCTGGCGACTGCGGTCGCCCTGGGCAAGGCGTCTTCCAACCGCTGGCTGCGCAAGCCGTCGGAATGGTTCATCTTTGTCTTTCGCGGCTCGCCGCTGTTTATCCAATTCTTCTTTGCCTATTTCACCTTCCAGAGCCTCAAGAGCGTTTATCCGTTCTTTGACCCCTTCACTTCGGCGTGGCTGGGGGCGCTGCTGGTGCTGTTTCTGAACACCGCCGCCTATTCCGGCGAAATCTTCTATGGCGCGCTGCAATCCATACCCAAGGGCGAGGTGGAGGCGGCGGATGCCTATGGCCTGTCGGGCTGGTCACGGTTCCGGCGGGTGGTCTGGCCCACGATGCTGCGCCTTGCCTGGCCTGCCTACACGAACGAGGCGATCTTTCTGTTTCAGGCCACGACGCTGGTCTTTTTCTCGGGCTTTCCGACATGGCAACAACGGGGTGATGCGCTGTATTACGCCAACTATTTCGCGGACAAGACGTTCAACCCGTTCATTCCATACCCGATCCTGGCGATGTATTTCATCCTGCTGATCCTGTTGGTGATCGGGCTGTTCGGACTGGTGAACGCGCGGCTCAACCGGCACCTGCCCGCGAACACCCGGCAGCGGTTGCGCGTCCGACCGAACCTGATCCGATGACCGGCTGGCTGGCAGAGCATCCCGAAATACGCGCGCTGCGGGTTGCCGCGGCCGACCTGAACGGCGTGGCACGGGGCAAGCGGATGCCCGTGACGTCGGCGGACAAGGCGCTGAACGGTGGGGTGCGGTTTCCGCTGTCGGTCCTGAACCTCGACATCTGGGGCGAAGATATCGAGGACAGCCCCCTGGTGCTGGCCACCGGCGACCGCGACGGCGTGTTGCACCCGACCGAGCGGGGTTTTGTGCCCATGCCATGGCTCGATACGCCGACAGCGCTGCTGCCGATCTGGATGTTTCACGAGAATGGCGCACCGTTTGCCGGGGATCCACGGCAGGCGCTGGCATCCGTACAAAAACGGTTTGCGAACAGGGGGCTGACGCCCGTTGTTGCGGTAGAGCTTGAATTCTTTCTGATCGATGATGCGGGCAAGTCGCTGCGTGTGCCGCCATCACCCCGCACCGGCAAGCGCCGCGTCGCGGGCGAGATCCTGTCGATGCGCCAACTGGATGCCTTCGACGCCTTCTTTACCGAACTGTACGACGCCTGCGAGGCGATGGGCATCCCCGCCGATACCGCCATTTCGGAAAGCGGGCTGGGCCAGTTCGAACTGAACCTGCTGCACCAAGCCGACGCGTTGCGCGCGGCCGACGATGCATGGCTGTTCAAGATGCTGGTGCGGGGGTTGGGCCGCAAACACGGCTTTGCCGCGTCGTTCATGGCGAAACCCTATGCGGATTACGCCGGGTCGGGCCTGCATATGCATTTTTCGCTGCTGGATGCCGACGGGCGCAACGTCTTTGACGATGGCGGGGATGCGGGCAGCGTCCTGCTGCGTCACGCGGTGGCCGGATGCCTGAACGCCATGGCAGGATCGACCCTGATCTTTGCGCCGCACGCCAATTCCTATGCGCGGTTCGTGCCGGGCGCCCATGCGCCCACCGGGATCGCCTGGGCTTATGAAAACCGCACCGCAGCCATTCGCATCCCCTCGGGCCCGCCCGCGGCGCGGCGGATCGAACACCGGTTGGCGGGCGGCGATGTGAACCCGTACCTGATGATTGCCGCCGTGCTCGGGGCCGCGCTGAACGGGATCGAGGACGCAGGCGACCCGCCTGCCCCGATCACCGGGAACGCCTATGCCCAGGACCTGCCGCAGGTGCCCGGCACCTGGGGCGACGCCATCGACCGGTTCGAAAGCAGTGCCGAGATCGCGCGCATCCTTGACGCCGAATTGATCCGCAACCTGGTCATGACCAAGCGACAGGAAGCCCGCGAGATGGCGGAACTGAACGACGACGAACAGGTCGAAATCTACCTCGACACGGTGTAGGCGGCAGATTATCTTTCCCGCGCAAGCCTTCAGGTGATCAATGAAAATCGGCATTCTGCAAACCGGCCACGCGCCCGACGAAGTGTTGGGCACGATCGGCGATTATGATGCGATGTTCCGCCGACTGCTGGACGGCCATGGATTTTCTTTCGAGACGTTCAGCGTGGTCGACATGCACTTTCCCGATGGACCGGACGCCTGCGACGGATGGCTGATCACCGGATCGAAACACGGGGCCTACGAGGACCATCCGTGGATCCCCCTGCTCGAGGATCTGATCCGCGCCATTCACGCCGACGGGCGGCCCATGCTGGGCATTTGCTTTGGTCACCAGATCATTGCGCAGGCGATGGGTGGCAAGGTGGTCAAGTTTCCCGGCGGCTGGTCGGTGGGACGGTGCGACTACGACTTTGGCGGCGTGCACATGGCACTGAACGCATGGCATCAGGACCAGGTGGTCGAGGTGCCCGAGGGGGCAAAGGTCATCGCATCCAACGGATTCTGCGAAAACGCGGCACTGGTCTATGGCGACCGGATCTGGACGATCCAGCCGCACCCGGAATTCGATGCCGACATGATTGCCGCACTGGCCATCCATCGGGGCCCCGGTGTTGTTCCCGACGCCCGGCTGGCAGCGGCGCAGGCCACGCTGGACAAGCCCATACAGAACCGAACCATCGCCGCCGACATGGCGGCCTTTCTCAAGCGGGAGCCGGTGGCATGAGCACCAACACATGGATGAGCAACCTGCCCGAACCTGCGCAAACCTACCTGGAAGGTCGGCGGCTGGACGAGGTCGAATGCATCATCTCGGACCTGCCCGGCATCGCCCGGGGCAAGGCCGTGCCCGCGTCGAAATTCGCACGGCAGGACTATTTCCACCTGCCCGACAGCATCTTTTACCAGACCATCACCGGCGGCTGGGGCGAAGCGGCGGGCGAGGAGGGATTCATAGAAAAGGACATGATCCTGCGCCCCGACATGTCGACCGCCACCGCAGCACCCTGGACCGGGGACTGGACATTGCAGGTGATCCACGACGCCTTTGACCGCAAGGGCGTGCCGGTGCCGTTTTCCCCGCGCAACGTGCTGAAACGGGTGGTGGATCTGTACAAGGCCAAGGGGTGGAAGCCGGTGGTGGCGCCCGAGATGGAATTCTTTCTGATCGCCCGCAACCTGGACCCGGCACAGGAAATCGAACCGATGACCGGCCGGTCCGGCCGCCCGGCGGCGGCGCGGCAGGCCTATTCCATGACAGCCGTTGATGAATTCGGCCCGGTGATCGACGACATCTACGACTTTGCCGAGGCGCAGGGGTTCGAGATCGACGGCATCACCCAGGAAGGCGGGGCCGGCCAGTTGGAAATCAACCTGCGCCACGGCGATCCGGTCAAACTGGCGGACGAGGTGTTCTACTTCAAGCGGCTGATCCGCGAGGCGGCGCTGCGCCACGATTGCTTTGCCACCTTCATGGCCAAGCCGATCAAGGATGAACCGGGGTCAGCCATGCACATCCACCATTCGATCCTGGACATCGGAACGGGGCAGAACCTGTTTGTCGGCCCTCAGGACGGCGATACGGACGCGTTTTTCTATTTTATCTCGGGGCTGCAACGGTACATGCCGCAGGCACTGGCGGTCATGGCCCCTTTCGTCAATTCCTATCGCCGCTACGTGCGCGACCATGCCGCCCCCATCAACCTGGCCTGGGGCCGTGACAACCGCACCACCGGCATCCGCATTCCGCTGTCCGATCCACAGGCCCGCCGGGTCGAAAACCGGATCGCCGGCATGGATTGCAATCCGTATCTGGGCATCGCCGCGTCGCTTGCCTGCGGCTATCTGGGCCTGATCGAGGAAGAGCGCCCCACAGCCCAGTTTCGCGGCGACGCCTACGAAGGCGATGGCGACATTCCCCGTCATCTTGGCGTGGCTCTCGACATGTTCGACGGGTGTGAACCGTTGCACCGCGTGCTGGGACCGGAATTCGCGCGGGTCTATTCCATTGTCAAGCGCGCCGAATACGACGAATTCCTGCAGGTCATCTCGCCCTGGGAGCGCGAACATCTACTGCTGAACGTCTGAAGCTGCAACCCGACCCTCCGGGGGGGATTTTTGGGGGACAGAGACAATGGACCTGCTTTACGCCAATGACCGGACCGGCATCTTTCCCGACAGCTGGTATGCCGCGACGGTCGATGTGCCGCCTGCACGTCTGCCGTTACGCGGCGAGGTGCGGGCCGATGTGTGCGTGGTGGGCGCAGGTTATACCGGCCTGTCCGCGGCGCTGCATCTGGCGCAGGCCGGGCGCAGGGTGGTGGTGGTTGATGCCCATCGGGCCGGCTTTGGCGCGTCGGGTCGCAATGGCGGGCAACTGGGCGCAGGGCAGCGGGTCGAGCAACCGTATCTCGAGGACATGGTCGGCCGCGACGATGCCCGGCGCCTGTGGGATCTGGGGCGCGAGGCCGTCGCGCTGGTCAAGGATCTGGTGTCGGCCCATGACATCGACTGCTTTCTGAAACCCGGTGTCGCGTGGACTGCGGAAAGCGCGGGTGATGTGGCGGATCTGCACCGCTATGCCGCGCATATGGCACAGCATTACGACTACCCGGTCGAGATGTGTGATGCGGAGGGCTTTGCCGCCATTTGTCCGTCGCCCGCCTACAAGGGCGGCGTCGTGGATTGGGAGGCGGGGCACCTGCATCCCTTGCGCTTTGCCCTGGGGCTGGCCCGCGCGGCCGAGGCGGCCGGCGTGGTGATCCACGAGCGCAGTGCCGTGTGCGAGGTTGACCACGCCACCCCGGCCCGTGTCCGCACGGATGGCGGTGTGGTCGTTGCCGATCACGTGATCCTGGCCTGTAACGGGTATCTGGGCGGGTTGGACCGCCAGGTTGCCGCCCGTGTGATGCCGATCAACAATTTCGTGGCTGCCACCGCGCCGCTGGACGATCCGACGTCCGTTCTGGCCCGTGACATTGCGGTGTCGGATGGCCGGTTCGTGGTAAACTATTTCCGGCTGAGCCACGACAACCGCCTGCTGTTCGGCGGCGGCGAAAGCTATGGTTACCGTTTCCCGCGCGACATTGCGGCCAAGGTGCGCAAGCCGATGACGCAGATCTTTCCGCATCTTGCCGATGTGCCCATCGACTATGCCTGGGGCGGCACCCTGGCCATCACGATGACGCGCCTGCCGTACCTCGCCCGTGTGGCCCCCAATGTGCTGAGCGCATCGGGCTATTCCGGCCATGGTGTCGGCACGGCAGCCCATGCGGGCATGCTGATGGCGCGCGCGGTGACGGGCCAATCGGACGGGTTCGACGCCATGGCCGCGATCCCCACGGCTCCCTTTCCGGGTGGTGCGGCGATGCGGTCGCCCCTGCTGGTGCTGGCCATGACCTGGTATGGCCTGCGCGACCGTCTGGGGCTGTAACCCGCCGATCCGTCACAAAATCGTTTCCTTTTGCGCATAACGGATTTAGAAAACCGAAAACAGCGCATAAGGAATCTGAAATATGAACCTGCCTGACATGCACACCGCCGAACCCATTCCCGCCGCCGCCCGGGACGAGATCGACCGCCTGTTGGCATCGGGTGACCTGTTTCGCTATACCGCGCCCGAGGATGCGCCGGTGTCCCTGCTCGAGGCCGAATTTGCCGAGATGATGGGCAGCCGTTTTGCGCTGGCCGTGTCCTCCTGTTCGGCAGCGCTGTTCCTGTCGCTCAAGGCGCTGGACCTGCCGCGCGATGCCCGGGTGCTGATCCCCGGATTTACCTTTGCTGCCGTTCCGTCATCGGTGGTGCATGCGGATTGCGTGCCGGTCCTGTGCGAGGTGGGTGAGAATTACCGCATCGACCTGCACGATTTCCGGGCCAAGCTACCGCGTTGCCAGGCCGTCATCATCAGCCACATGCGAGGCCATACCTCGGACATGGATGCGATCATGGACCTGTGCGATGCCGCCGGCATCCCGGTGATCGAGGATGCGGCCCACAGCCTTGGCACCACGTGGCGGCACCGCAAGATCGGCACCATCGGGCGCGTGGGCTGCTTTTCCTTCCAGTCCTACAAGATGATCAACGCGGGCGAAGGCGGGATCATGATCACCGACGATGCCGATCTGGTGGCGCGGGCCATCATCATGTCGGGCGCGTATGAGCATAACTGGAAAAAGCACCCGGTACTACAGGACGCCTTTGCCACGCACCAGAACCGCTGGCCGCTGTACAATCTGCGGATGTCGAACCTGAGTGCAGCAGTGATCCGCCCGCAGTTGCCGCATCTGGCACAGCGCGTCACGGACGGGCGGCGCAATCACGACCACGTTGCGGCCCTGCTCGAGGCGACGCCGCATATCGAGGTGCCCGCGCCGCTGAAGGGCGAGGTGCGCGCGCCGGACTCGATCCAGTTCAACCTGTTGGGCCTGAGCGATGACGAGGTCGATCGCTTTGTCGACGCCGCTGCGGCTGACGGGGTCAAGGTACAGGTCTTTGGCCGCAGTGCCGACAATGCGCGCGCGTTCTGGAACTGGCAGTTCCTGGGCGATGTCCCCGATCTGCCGCGCACCCGGGCGATGCTGATGCGGGCCTGCGACGTGCGGTTGCCGGTGCATTTGCCGGTCGAGACACTCGATACGGTGGCGGATGTTCTTCTGGATGCAGTGGCAGCGGCCACGCTGCCGGAAGCGGCCTACGGCACCTGATCCACGTAAGGCGCACCTGTCGGTGCGCCCTGCCGGTTCAGGACAGTTTCGACAGCTTGTCCTGTAACTCGGCAAGCTGCTTTTTGATCGCGTCGAGGTCTTCGCCCTGTTCCTTGGCTTCGGGCTCGGCCTCTTCCTTGCCGGGTCCGCTCCACTGGTTGGCCAATCCGCCGGTCATCGCCTTGATAAAGGCCTGTTGCTGCGCCTGCATCGCGTCGAACCCGGGCATCTTTGACATAGGGTTCATCGCCGACATGTTTTCCATCATCCGGCTTTGCCCGTCGCGCAGCATTTCAAAGGATGCCTGCAGGAACTGCGGCACGACGCTGGCACCCCCGCCCATGTAGCTGCGCACCAGATCGTTCAGCACATCCACCGGCAGCACGCTTTCGCCACGGCTTTCGTGTTCGGCGATGATCTGCAGCAGGTATTGCCGCGTCAGGTCATCCCCGGTCTTGAGATCGACGATCTGCACTTCGCGCCCGTCTCGGATAAAGCCCGATATATCCTCGAGCGTGACGTAGTCGCTGGTCTCGGTGTTGTAGAGGCGGCGGCTGGCGTATCGCTTGATCAGCAAGGGCGCTGGCTTTTCGGTCACGTGTCTTCTCCCCGCGTGCGTGCTGCATTGCAGCTTAGGCCCGCGTTCTGGAAAAAGAAAGGACCACGTGCGATTGCTGTCAGCCGTGCTGCGGTTTCCATGCAGCCAGCGCGTGGGTGATGGCGTCGGCGGGTGCGGTCTGGATCAGGTCCGGCAGCGTGCGTGACAGCTTGGACCCGTCCACCCGGTGCGGCACGCGCCACAGGTACCGCATCTCTGTCACCTCGCGCATCAACGGCGAAAACAGTCCCATGGCCCGCACCAGCGGCCATGGCATGCGTCGGATCCGCATTGGTCGCCCCACGACCTGCTGCACCAGTTCCACAAGTGCGTCGCCGGTCAGCGTGTAGCCTGCAAAGCCGAATTCCTCGAACGCGGCAAAGTCGGCGCGCCGTTCCGCAAGCCCGACGGCGGCCCGCGCCATATCCGGCAACCACGCCCATGCGTGGACGGCGTCGCGCGGGCCGGGATACATCAGTGTGCCTTGCCAAGCCTTGACCGCGATGTGGCTGTCGAACCAGTTGCCACCTTGCGCGGTGTCCAGAAAATCGCCCGCCCGCAGCACGATGGTGCGCACGCCGCTGTCGCGATAGGCGCGTTCCATCCGGATGCGAATGGCACCCTTCTGTGTGTTGGCGTGCCATGGCGTGTCTTCGTTCAGAAGTGCGGGCATAGCGGACCCGTAGTTGTAGACGTTGCCCGGGATCAACACGGTGGCCCCCGTCGCCCTGGCTGCCGCGATCACCGCGTCCGTGATCCTGGGCACCTGATCCGCCCAATCGGGGTATGGCGGGTTCAGCGCGTTCACGATCACGTCGTGCCCGGTCACCGCGCGGATCAGCGCATCAGGGTCGGTGGGTGTCACCGTGATCTTGTCCGGGGTTGCCCTGGGCCAATGCCGCGCCGTCTGCGTCACGCGCCAGCCTGCATCGGCAAAGGCGATGGCTGCGGCGCGCCCAAACCGGCCCGTGGCCCCGAGAATTATGACAGATGGCATGGTGCGGTCCTTTCGCAGGTGTTGCGATCACAGACATGACCCATCCGAAAAAACATATCATTTGCCCAAATTCGGGATATGGTATCCAAAAATGGATACCAAAGCATGCCCTCTCACGACTGGTCCCACATCCAATCCTTTGTTGCCGTAGCCGAACACGGGTCGCTGTCGGCCGCCGCACGGGCGCTGAACAGCAGCCAGCCCACGCTGAGCCGCCATATCGCGCAGCTCGAGGATGGCATGGGCACACGGTTGTTCGACCGGCAGCGATCCGGCATGCACCTGACCCGCGCGGGCACCGACCTGATGGAACATGCCGCCGCCATGGCCAATGCAGCGGGGCGGTTTTCCGTGGTGGCCGAGGGGCAGGACGAGACGCTGGCCGGCACGGTCCGCATCACCGCCAGCCGCGTGGTGGCGACCTTTGTCCTGCCGGACGTCCTGCGCGACCTGCGCGCGACCCATCCGGACATCGCCATCGAACTTGTATCATCGGACACGACCGACAACCTGCTGCGCCGCGAAGCGGATATCGCACTGCGCATGTACCGCCCCACGCAAGAGGACGTGATCACCCGCCACGTCTGCGACGTGCCGCTGGGGGCCTATGCTGCGCGCACATACGTTGCGCAACATGGCGAACCGCAGGTCATCGATGATCTGCATCGGCATCGGATCATCGGATATGACCGCAGCACGCTGATCATCGACGGTCTGCGGGCGGCGGGGCTGGAGGTGACACGGGATTTCTTTGGCATCCGCTGCGATGACCAGGTCGCCTGTTGGCAGATGGTCGTGGCCGGATGCGGGATCGGGTTCTTTCAGACCAGCGTCGGCGATGCGGAACCCCGGGTGCAGCGCGTGGCGCGGGATGCGCCCGTCGGGCGGTTGCCCATGTGGCTGACCGCCCATCCCGACCTGCGCACCAACCCGCGCGTGCGGCGCATCTTTGACGCGCTGGCAGACCGGCTGTCCAAATGAAAAAGGCGGGTTCCGAAGAACCCGCCATAGTGACCGCGCCGTTTCAGGGAGGAAAGATGGCGCAGTATCTCGGAGCGTGCGCTTACTTGGCTGCGGCTTTCTTGGCAGCGGCAGTCATTTCGCCGGTCGCCTTCT
Organism: Pseudomonadota bacterium; assembly: GCA_038527345.1. Taxonomy (GTDB): domain Bacteria; phylum Pseudomonadota; class Alphaproteobacteria; order Rhodobacterales; family Rhodobacteraceae; genus Tateyamaria. The sequence continues at coordinate 18,130 of JBCBFX010000039.1, forward strand.
TGACGACGGCTTGAGCGTCTTCGCTCATGTCCTTGCCGGCGGCCATCATCAGTTCGACGGTGTCCATCTGGACTTTCTTGGCAACTTCGGCAAACGCGGCCATGTGCTCTGCAGTCACTTCGGCGTAGGACGACGCGAAGTCGGTCATCGCCTTGGCGTAGTCGGCAGGCTCTGCCTTGGCTTTGGACATGTCGCCCAGTTTGGCCAGGGTTTCCTTGGTCCATTTCGAGGAAATCTCGGTCGATTTCTCGGCGGCATCGATGGCGACGTGGCTCAGTTTTTCGTTCAGCGTCGTTGCGGTCTTGAATGCGTCTTCCATCGAAGCGGTGTCGATCGGGAACGCGCCCATAACGTCTTTGAACATCGCGGTCATATCTTGTGTGGCTTTGGCCATGGTAATCAGTCCTTGCTTAGATCGTGTCGGGACCATTCCCGGTTTCTGCATCTGCAACGAACATACATGCTGCGGCGCAGCATTTCAAGTCTTTTTGCTGCAATGCAGCGAAAAAGTTTACGTAGGGAAAACAGTGTCGAAAATCAGGGCTTTGCCTTGACCGTCACATAGGTGCCGGGCGCGTCGCACAGCACCGGGTGCGCAGAATCACCCGGCGTGCGGGCCTTGACCTGCGACCCACCGCGCTTTTTCAGCCAGGCCCCCCAGCGCGGCCACCAGGACCCTTCGTGGAAGGTGGCCGTTTCCGACCAGGCGGCGTGGTCCAGGCTCAGATCGTCATTGGTGTAGTGACCGTACTTGTTCTTGCTGGGCGGGTTCACGATGCCCGCGATGTGACCCGACTGCGTCTTGATGAAGGTCTTGTCCCTCGATCCCATCTGCTGCACGCCGCGATAGCAGTCCTTCCACGGGGCGATGTGATCCGTCTCGCAGGCGATGGCACAAAGCGGTACGTCGATGTCATCCAGCGTCAGGTGATGGCCCAGAATGTCAAAGCCGCCCTCGGCCAGTTCGTTGCGCTGGCACAGGCCCCGCAGATACTGCATCGCCATCTTGGCCGGCAGGTTGGCCCCGTCGCCGTTCCAGTACAGCAGATCGAAGGCAGGCGGCGTTTCCCCCATCATGTAGCTGCGGATCGCGGGCTGATAGACCAGATCGTTGGACCGCAGGAACGTGAAGGTGCGCGCCATGATGACCGACGGCAGGATGCCCTTGTCGGCGCATTCCGCCTCGATCCCGTCGATGAAGTCGTCGGTCAGGAACGGCGTGAATTCACCCTGATCACCGAAATCGGTGAGGGCGGTAAAGAAGGTGGCGGATTTCACGCTCTTGTCGCCGCGCTGCTTCAGCAGGCTCAGGGTCAGCGACAGCGTGGTGCCCGCGATGCAATAGCCGATCGCGTTGACCTGCGCCTCGCCCGTGATCGCCTTGGCCTCGCGGATGGCGGCCAGGTAACCGTCTTCGATATACTCCTCGAGCCCGACACCGGCATAGGCGGCATCCGGATTCACCCAACTGACGACAAACAGCGTGTGCCCCTGTTCGACAATCCACTTCACCATGCTGTTCTGCTGTTTCAGATCCAGGATGTAGAACTTGTTGATCCAGGGCGGGAACAGCACCACGGGGGTCTTGTGCACCTTTTCGGTGGTGGGCGTGTACTGGATCAGCTCCATCATGCGGTTGCGATAGACAACCTTGCCCGGCGTGGTGGCGATGTTCCGACCCAGTTCGAACGCCGACTCGTCTGCCAGCCGCACCACCAACTCGCCATTGTTGGCTTCAAGATCGGCGATCAGGTTTTCCAACCCGGCAATCAGGCTTTGCCCTTCGGTCGCCACCGCCTTTTCCAGCGCATCCGGATTGGTGGCCAGGAAATTGGTGGGTGCCATCATGTCCACGATCTGCCGCGAGAAAAAAGCAAGGCGTTGCTTTTCCGACGCGTCCAGGTCGGTCACGGATTCGACCGCGTTCAGGACTGCCTCGGAATTGATCAGGTACTGCTGCTTGACGTAATTGAAATAGGGGTGCGTGTCCCACACCGGATTGGCAAAGCGACGGTCCTTGGGGCCGGGGTCGGCCGGGGCCTGCAACTTGCCTGCGGACAGCGCCTGCTGCGCTTCGACGAACTGGGTCACGGACTTGGACCAGAACTGCAGCTGATGCTCCAGCATCTTGGACGGATCGCGCAACGCTTCTTGCCAATAGGCTGTCGCGGCCTTGGTGAACAGCTCCTGATTCGGGCCATCCAGCGCCGGGTTGTGCGTGCTGCGGTGCGTCAAAACCTGGGTCAGACGCTGCGTCAACTCTTCGACTTTTTTGAGGTTTGCGTTCAATTTGTCGAGGTTTTCGCCCGACACAGCACCATCGGTTGTGTCACTGGTTGTCATATGAACCTCTTCATTCTAATCTCGCAGCCGCAGCATGGACCTTACGCAAGGTCGTGCTCTCTTTAAGGTCGCATGTTTCAGGGGGCAAAGCGACAAACCGTCCGACGCGGGCGCATGATCTGCGCGCCGCCATGCCAAAGGAGGCCCTCATGCGCTACATGATGAGTTACGATCTCATGGAGACGATGCGTAACACCAACCAGTGGCTGGGTGCGACCGCCGCGGCGCTGGGGGCCTATCCCGCCATGGCGATGATCCCCAACCCGGCGGTCCAATGGATGCGCGCCTGGGGCGAAGTGACCGAACGCACATTCGAACGCATGGTCGTCAAACCCGATTGGGGCATCCGCACCTTTACCTGCGAAGACGGGCGCGATCACCTGGTGAGCATCGACAAGGTGGTCGAAAAGCCGTTTGGCGATCTGATCCACTTCAACGTCTCGGGCCGCAAGACGCAGCCGCGCAAGATCCTGCTGGTTGCACCGATGTCCGGCCACTACGCGACGCTGCTGCGTTCGACCGTGAAGTCGCTGCTGGTGAACTGCGAGGTCTACATCACCGACTGGCACAACGCCCGCGACATCCCCGTCAGCGCCGGCAAGTTCGACATCGAGGACTACACGCTCTACCTCGTCGACTTCATGCGCGAGATGGGTCCCGATACCCACGTCATCGCTGTGTGCCAACCGGCCCCGCTGACGCTGGCCGCCACCGCCTATCTGGCCGAACAGGACCCAAAGGCGCAGCCGCGGTCCCTTACCCTGATCGGCGGACCCATCGATCCAGATGCCAACGCCACGGACGTGACCGACTTTGGCCGTCGCGTGACCATGGGCCAGCTCGAGGAAATGATGATCCAGCGCGTGGGCTTCAAGTACCCGGGGGTCGGGCGCATGGTCTACCCCGGTCTGCTGCAATTGCAGTCGTTCATGTCGATGAATGCCGAAAAACACTCCAAGGCGTTCTCGGACCAGATCACCCGCGTCGCCCGCGACGAGGCGTCGGACCACGACAAGCACAACCGCTTCTATGACGAATACCTCGCCGTGATGGACATGACTGCTGAATTTTACCTGTCAACGGTGGAACGGATCTTCAAGGGTGGCGAGATCGCCAAGAATGTCTTTACCGTGGGCGACAAGCAGGTCGATATCGGCAAGATCACCACCGTGGCCGTCAAGACGGTCGAAGGGGCCAATGACGATATCTCGGCCCCCGGGCAATGTGTGGCCGCGCTGGATCTGTGCACCGGCCTCCCGGACGACAAAAAGGCCAGCCACGTCGAACCGGGTGCGGGCCACTACGGTATCTTCGCGGGCCGCAGCTGGCGCGACAATATCCGCCCGCTGGTGCTTGAATTCATCGACGCCAATTCGCCCAAACCGGGGCCGAAAAAGGCCGCGAACAAGAACAAGGCCGCGTAACCAAATGGCGGGCCAGGACCTGCCCTTTGCCTGCGATTGCGGAAAGCTGACCGGCACGCTGATGGGGGTCGGCCCGTCCAAGGGCACACGGGCCGAATGCCATTGCCGAGACTGCCGCGACGCCGAGCTGTTCGCGGGCCAACCCGACCCGGCCCCGGGGGGCGTGCAACTCTACCAGACCACACCGGACCGCGTGCGGTTCGACGCAGGCCTTGACCAGTTGGCCGTCTTCTCGCTGTCCGACACCGGTATCCTGCGCTGGCAGGCGCGGTGTTGCGGGGCCATGTTGTTCAACACGACCCGCTCGCCCAAGCTGGCCTTTGCATCCTTCCGCACAGACAGGCTGGACGATGACAGCCCGCTGGGCCCGATCAAGGTCCGCGCCTTCGTGCGCAAGGCCAACGGCAAGCGGGGGCACGAGGGGATGGGCCATTTCCTCTGGGCCATGATCGGCCGCGTCCTGCCCCGCCGGCTCACCGGCGGCTGGCGCAAGACACCGTTTTTCGATGTCAAAAGCGGTGAACCCGTCCGCGACGTTTATATCGTTTCAAAATCCGAACGCGACGCCCTGCGCGTTTCTTCTGGCTGAAAATATCCCGGGGGAGTCGCGCCAGCGACGGGGGCAGAGCCCCCTGAAACATGTCGTCGCGCAGCGGCAATGGGATCAGCGCAGGACCAGCGGCAGACGCATCCAGTCGCGGATGGCTTGCGTCGCCTCGTCCGGGGTCTCCAGCGTCGGCAGGTGGCCTGCGTTGTCCAGGACGCGCAGCACCGCCCCATGAATCAGTTCGGCCATGAACGTGTGCCGCTTGACCGGGCACAGCGCGTCGTGGGCACCACACAGCACCATGGTCGGCACCTTGATCTTGCGCAGGGTACCCTGCTGGTCGCGGCGGCGCTGCAGGGCGCGGCTCTGGCGGATGAACACCTCTGGGCCCAGCGCTTCGGCCATGTCCATCACCATGTCCAGGATTTCGTTCCGAAACGGGCCGGGCGCAAGGTAATTGGGCTTCATCTCGTCCCGCATCACGTCCACCATGCGGCCCGCACGCACCTTGACGATCTGCGGTTCGCGCGCAGCGGCGACCTGCGGCGTTTCGGCCAGCGGATTGGTGTCCATCAGCATCAGACGCGTCACCCGGTCCGGCGCACGGCGCAGGATCTCCATCGCCACGATCCCGCCCATCGACAGCCCCGCCAGCGCAAAGCGTTGCGGCAACTCGTCCAGCAGACCGCTCGCAATCTCCTCGATCCGCTCGCCCCGGGTGACGGGGCCGACCATCACGGAAAATTCCGAAGACAGCGCTGCGATCTGCGGGCCGAACAGCCGCGCATCACACATCATGCCGGGAAGAAGAACAATGGGCTCAGCCATGCCCCTGCCTTGTGCTCACTGCCATTGGATTGCCTGCCTTGGGACCGATTTTGGCGCACAATGGCCGCTCGCGACCACCGCCGCAAGCCCAAGAAGCGCACCCGCGGTCACGGATAGGCGATGCCGCGAAAGGGCGGGAAATCGGCATAGCGCGCCTGCCGCTGTGCCAACGGTTCGTCCGGCATTCCGCCCTGCCGCAACAGCAGGCCCTTGGGCGCGATATAGCTGCCGATGATGCGCCGCGGCACGGGCCGCCAATCCAGGTTGAAGGCGCAGAGCCTGGGAAAGAACCACATCGCGCTGTAGGGCAGATGATCGTGAATCCACCACGCCAGATCGCGCCAGTCACGCCCCGCCGCATACCCGTCCGCAAACCACGGGATCGCCAGTGACGTGCCCGCAATCGCGTCGTCCCCATCGGCCCAGTCCCAGATATGGCATTCCAGCGGATTGTCGTTGCGCGCACAGTTCAGCTTGTTCTCGTTGCCAAACTGGTTCAGCTCGGGCGACCGATAGCCTGACCGGATCGCCAGCCGCCCAAAGGTTTCCTCGAGCGGGTCCAGCAATTCGGTGCACAGCATCCGCCCGTTGGCGATGGCCAGATCAGGGTTCCGGGGCAGGTTCTGTATCTGGTGGAAATTCCCGATCTCCGAATACAGGAAATCGCGCATGTAGAAGTGTTTCGACAGGCGCACGCGGCCCAGGGTCTCAAGGCTCCACATGCTGCCCGGGCGGCGCATCAGTTGCCCAGGCCCCGCACCCAGTCGAGCATGCCATCGACCGCCGATTCCGTCTGGCCGGGCGACAGGATGTCTCCCGCGATCACGTGGGAAAAGGTATCGTCGCCGTCCCCAAGCACCGGGTTGACCACGGTGCTGGCAGCCCCCCATGCGCCGGCAACCGCATCGCTGGCGTCGGCCCGTACCACCGCGTCGGCCCTGGCATACCAGAACAGCGCCGGGATATTGTGCGCGCCGTGGTCCATGTCGGCCACCGCATCGATCAGCGCGACCATGGGAAAGACCGCAGTGCTGGGATATTCCGTCGTCCAATAGGTGCCGTGGCCGTCATTGCTGGGCTCGAAACTGCGCTGCTGGCCCGCCAGCACCGGCAGCCAATAGCGCGAAGCGGGCCAACTGAGCAATGGCGCCATCGGATTGTTCAACGCATAGTTGGGCGACACAAGGATCAGCCCCTCGGTTCCGTCCATAATCTTCGCGTCCTGCGCCATGGCCGTGACCAGCGTGCCACCGGTCGACGTCGCCATGACGACGATCCGGTCCCCCGCTGCGCGCGCTGCGGCCATCGCCTCGGCAAAGTCATTCACCCAACCCTGAACCGTGCCGGTGGCCAGCGCATCGCCGCTGCGCCCGTGGCCTTGCAAGCGGGTGTAGATCAGGTTGGCGCCCAGCCCTTGGGCCACCCGGTCCGGCACCGGGCGGATTTCCTCGGACGTGGCCGAAAAGCCGTGGACATAGACCACGACCCAATCGGTGCGCTGTCCCGGCGCATCCGCCCAGACGACCCGTTTTTCCACCCCCGGTGTGATGTCGTCGAACGCGGCTTCAACTGCCGCGAAATGCGCATCGAGGTCTGCACCCGGCGTCATGTCGGCACTTGGCGTCAGCGGTGCGTCCTCGTACGGGCCGAACAGCCACAACCCCACGGCAATCGCGGCCAGAATGACCAGCAATCGGCCCAGAAACTTGGCCAAGGCTCTCATGCGATGGTCTCCAGTATGTCGGTTATGGCCCCTTCGATCAGTCCCAGACAGGGGCCATCGGAAAAGCGGTGGTCGGCGTCCTTGATCAACATCAGCCGCATGTCGGGACTGTCGGCGTGATCCAGCAGGCGCAACGCGGTTTCGGTGCTGACGGCAGTGTCGGCGGTGCCCTGCAAGCACCGCACCGGGAACGGCAATGAAAGAGGATCGCGCAGCACAAGCTGCGCGCGCCCATCCTCGATCAGCCGTTTGGTGATGATGTAGGGCTCCATGTAATCGGAGGGCATGGCGATTTGCCCGTCCCTGTCCAACGCCGCCTTTTGGACTTCGGTGAAACTGGCCCAATAGCCGTCTTCGGTAAAATCAGGGGCGGCCGCGATGGTGACAAGCCCGGCCACGCGGTCGGGATGCGCCCGCGCATATAGCAGTGCTTGCCAGCCACCCATGGAACTGCCCACCACGATCAGCGGCCCGTCGGTCAGCGCGTCCAGCGCCGCAGCCGTGTCTTCGGCCCAGTCGCCGATGCATCCCTCTTCGAAACGGCCCGAGCTTTGGCCGTGGCCGGAATAGTCAAAACGCAGGAACGCACGCTCCGCCGCACGGCACCACGCTTCGAGGTGGATGGCCTTGGTCCCCTCCATGTCGGATTTCAGTCCCCCCAGAAAAACGATGCACGGGCCCTGCCCGACCGTCCGGTGATAGGCCAGCCGCCGCCCCCGCGACGTGTCCAGATAATTCGGTTCCGTCATCCCGCCCCCTGCTTCGTTTGCCGGATCATGCGCAGGCGCACCGGGCCTGTCCATCCTGACGCAGGGTGATTTTATAAGTGACCATCTTGTCACGTGACTATTTACTCACGTATAAGGGCCACGTGGATTCGATTTTCAAAGCCCTCGCCGATCCGGCACGCCGTACGCTCCTGGACAGCCTGCGCGACTCCGACGGCCAGACCCTGCAACAGTTGCAGGGGCAGCTCGACATGACGCGGTTCGGTGTGATGAAGCACCTTGGTGTTCTCGAGGATGCGGGACTTGTCACCACGAAAAAGGTGGGGCGCTACAAGCATCACTACCTCAACGCCCTGCCCTTGCAGCAGGCGATCGACCGCTGGATCGAGCCATTGCTTGTCAAACCGGCGGCCCGGGCAGTTCTGGACCTTAAATCGCAGCTCGAAGGAGAGACCCGGATGTCAAAACCCGATTTCGTCATGGAAACCTATATCAAGACCACCCAGGACCGGCTGTGGGATGTGCTGATGGATGAAAAGGCCATCGCGCATTACCACTTCATGGCCAGCCACGGCACGCGCAACGGCGATGCCATCACCATGCATCTGCCCGATGGCACGCCGATGCTGACCAACACGCTGCTGGCGTCGGACCCGAAAAGCCGGATGGAATGGACGTTCGAGCCGCATTGGGACGGGGGTGCCAGCCCGACCAGCCGCGTCATCTACCTGATACGACCCGAGGGTGATTTCATGCGCCTGACCATCGAGCATTATGACCTGGGCGGCCCTGCGGTGCCGGGCGAAGGGGTGGCCGATGGCTGGGTGCGCTGGGCGTCGGGCCTGAAATCGTGGCTGGAAACGGGCGAGGACACCCGGATCGGCCCCATGGATCAGGCGGAGGCTTAAACGATGCCGACAGAACTGATGATCCTGGGCGTGCTGGCCATCATGGCCGCATCCTTGTGGGTTCCGTATATCGTGGGCGTGAACACCGCGCCAGAAGGCTCGATCCCTGCGGACGCGCCTGACGGTTTCATCCGACCACCGGACCCAAGCTATCAGCGCCCGTGGGTGCACCGCGCCTATCGCGCGCACCTGAACCTGCTGGAACAGGCCGTGCCCTTTGCCATCCTGGTGTTGCTGGTGGATCGGGCCGATGGCTTCACGGCCCTGACCCTGTGGACGTCGGTTGCCTTCATGCTGCTGCGGGTGGCCCATGCGATCGGCTACGCCACCGGCACAGCCCGCTTTCCGGCCCGCCCCATCATATTCACCGGCGGCTGGATCTGTTGCCTGCTGATGGGCTGGGCGCTGTTTACCGCCTGAACACCATGCCGCCGCTTGTCTTTGGCGGCGGCATGCGCCACACCGTCGGCATGACATGTCCGGCACAGAAATCGTATCGCAAAACGCTGCATATCCTGCGCGCAGTTGGCATGCTTGCCTGACCCCCTGATTCAACTTCCGCGCCTGGCGCGGTTTTGCATGTCCGCCCGGGCGCCCGCCCGAAAGGACATGACCGATGACCCTGACCATTCGACTGCTGGAACACCGCGACCTTGATGCTGTTGTGCAAATGATCGGCGACCTGGCCGAGCATCACGGAGACGTACCGGTCACCGACCCTGCCACCCTAGCCCGTGATGCCCTTGGGCCAGCGCCCTGGGTTCACGTGTTGGTGGCCGAGACGACGGCACGGTTGATCGGGTATGCGGCGCTGCTCCCATTGGCGCAGATGCAAATCGGGGTGCGCGGGATGGATATGCACCACCTGTTTGTACGACCAGAGGGGCGCGGATCAGGCGTGGGGCGCGCATTCATCGATGCAAGCAAGGAACATGCCCGCATGCTGAATTGCAGCTTTCTTACGGTGGGCACACATCCGGATAACCGGGCCGCCGCCGCGTTCTACGTGGCGGCAGGGTTTATCCGCCGCCCCATGAACGGCCCGCGGTTTTCGATGCGTCTGGATCAGCCGCTGACATAAGTTCCCTTGGCGGGGCGAAAGAACGTCTTCTGATTGTGCAAGCGCCCCAGAAGATCGTGGATTCGACGCGCCTTTTCAGTGGTCGGCGACACCTTGAGCTCGGCCTGGGTATGCGTCATTTTCGAGGCACGCAGCGCGTCCTCGATCAGGTCAAGGTCTTCGACTGACAGCTCGAAAGTCTTGTTATACTTGGGCACTTGAATATCCCCCGATCCGCCTTGGGTTTCCGATAGTGAACAGGTCCGTAGATAACGGCCTGCGCGGTGGAGTCCAGACAAAAAGGTCGCAATTCGACCCGGAAATGTCGGTTTTTCGGGATGCCGTTGTATGCCGACGGGTGGCCGGGGCATTGGCATTGCGACCGTTCCGCCAACCGCACTAAGTAAGGCCGGTGACCACGCCCCGCCTATTGATCCCCGTCCTGTCTGCCTCGAACTTCCTGATCGGTATGGGGGCATTCGTCATCGTGGGGGTGTTGGAACCGCTGGGTTCGGATCTTGGCGTGTCTGCGGCAAGTGCCGGCGTGCTGCTGACGGTTTATGCCCTGGCCTATGCGGTGCTGTCGCCGCTGCTGGTGTCGCTGACCGGAACGGTTGGGCGGCGGCGGGTGATGGCGCTGGGGTTGGGGCTGTTCCTGATGGCGGCGCTGATGTCGGCACTGGCGCCGTCGATGACCGTGCTCGGGCTGGCCCGCGTTCTGGCTGCGGCGGGGGCCGGGCTGTTCACGCCCGTCGCAGCGGCGGTGGCGGCGGCGCTGTATCCCGTGGAACAGCGCGCACGCGTGCTGGCGGCGGTGTTCTTTGGCCTGACGCTGGCGCAGGTGATCGGGGTGCCGGCGGGCAGTTGGGTCGCCTATACGTTCGGCTGGCGCTGGGCCTTCTGGATCGTGGTCGGTCTGTCCCTGCCCTGCCTTGCATTGGTGTGGACCTTTGTGCCGCGGGGTCTGAGCTTTCAGCCCGTGTCGCTGGGCGATCTTGGCACCATTCTGCTGGACGGACGGATGATGCTGGCCACGTTCTTCACCGCCAGCTTTCTGGGGGCGACCTATGTGCTGTATACCTACATCGCGCCACTGCTGAGCGAGACGATGGGCTATGGCCGCGACGGGGTCACGGCGGTACTGGTGATCTTTGGCATCGGAGCCGTGATCGGCAATATCCTGGGCGGTATCCTCGCCGACCGGATCGGGTGGCGGCGCACGCTGACCGTGCTTTGCCTGTGCCAGATGGCCGTGATGCCGATGTTTTCCCTGCTGCCGGTCAATGACGTGCTGTTGATGGCCCTTGCGTTGGCATGGTCGGTGTCGGGCTGGTCCTTCATGTCCGGGCAGCAGGTGCGGCTGATCGGGGCAGCGGGCGCGCGCGCGCCTGTGGTTCTGGCGCTGAACGCGGCGGCGATATACGTGGGGGCCGCTGTCGGATCGGCGCTGGGGGCGGGCGTCATCACCCAGTTCGGCCTGTCGTCCGTCGGGCTTGCCGCCGGGCTGGCCGCGGGCGTGGCGCTTTTGCATCTGCTGCTGTCGGTGCGGCTGTCCCCCGCAAGCCACAGCGCTTGACGCCCCTGTGCCGCCCTGTCAAACGAGCCGCACACAACCAACCCGCAACCGGGCGTTCCGTGGGCGCCAAACTGACGAGGATGCCGATATGGCCCAAATCTCCCTTACCTTTCCCGATGGCAATGCGCGCGACTTCGACGCAGGCGTGACCCCTGCGCAGGTTGCTGAAAGCATCTCGAAAAGCCTTGGCAAAAAGGCGATCAGCGCGACTGTCAACGGCGCACACTGGGACCTGCAATGGCCCGTGAACGCCGATGCCAGCATCGCCATCCACACCATGCAGGACGAAGCGCAGGCCAACGAGTTGGTGCGCCACGATCTGGCCCACATCATGGCCCGCGCCGTGCAGGAAATCTGGCCCGACACCAAGGTCACCATTGGCCCGGTCATCGACAACGGCTGGTACTACGATTTCGACCGGCAAGAGCCGTTCGTGCCCGAAGACCTGGCCCTGATCGAAAAGAAGATGCGCGAAATCATCAACAAGCGCGAACCCGTGACCACCGAGGTCTGGGATCGCGACCGCGCGATTCAGCACTACAAGGACAATGACGAGCCCTACAAGGTCGAGCTGATCGACAGCATCCCGGGCGACGAGCCATTGCGCATGTATTGGCACGGCGACTGGCAGGACCTGTGCCGTGGCCCGCACCTGCAACACACTGGCCAGGTGCCGGGCGACAGCTTCAAACTGATGAGCATCGCGGGTGCCTATTGGCGCGGCGACAGCAACCGGGCCATGCTGCAACGCATTTACGGCGTGGCCTTTACCGGCAAGGAAAAGCTCAAGGCGCACCTGCACATGCTGGAGGAAGCGGCCAAGCGCGACCACCGCAAGCTGGGCCGCGAGATGGACCTGTTCCACATGCAGGAAGAAGCGCCGGGCCAGATCTTCTGGCACCCCAACGGCTGGACCGTTTATACCGAATTGCAGGACTACATGCGCCGCCAGCAGCGCGCCGCAGGCTACAGGGAAGTCAACACCCCGCAGGTCGTCGACCGCAAGCTGTGGGAGGCCTCGGGTCACTGGGACAAGTACCAGGAGCACATGTTCATCGTCGAAGTCGAAGAGGAACACGCCAAGGAAAAAGCGATCAATGCCCTGAAGCCAATGAACTGCCCCTGCCACGTGCAGGTGTTCAATCAGGGCCTGAAATCCTATCGCGACCTGCCGCTGCGGCTGGCCGAGTTCGGATCGTGTTCGCGCTACGAGCCGTCCGGCGCGCTGCACGGGATCATGCGCGTGCGCGGCTTTACCCAGGATGACGGGCACATCTTTTGCACCGAGGACCAGATCGAGGCCGAATGCGCAGGCTTCATCAATTACCTCGCGGATGTCTACGGCGACTTGGGGTTCGAGGACTTCGAGATCAAGTTCGCCACCCGCCCCGAAAACCGGGTCGGCAGCGACGCAAGCTGGGACCATGTCGAAGGGGCGCTGGAAGCTGCGATCAAGGCCACGGGCCGCGACTTTACCCTCGAACCCGGTGACGGCGCGTTCTATGGGCCCAAGCTGGATTTCTACCTGACCGATGCGATCGGCCGGGTCTGGCAATGCGGCACCTTCCAGGTGGATCCGAACCTGCCGGAACGGCTGGGGGCGACCTACGTCGCGCCCGACGGCTCGAAACAGCGCCCGTACATGCTGCACCGCGCCTGCCTGGGGTCGTTCGAACGCTTCATCGGCATCCTGATCGAAGAACACGCAGGCAAGCTGCCGTTCTGGCTGGCGCCGCGACAGGTGGTCGTGGCCTCGATCACGTCCGATGCCGATGATTACGTGGCCGAGGTCGTCGCGGCACTGACGGCCGCAGGCGTGCGGGCCGAAGCCGACGTGCGCAACGAAAAGATCAACTATAAGGTCCGCGAGCATTCGGTCGGCAAGGTGCCTGTCATCCTGGCCGTGGGCGGGCGCGAGGTCGAGGAACGGACCGTATCCGTCCGGCGACTGGGCGAAAAGCAAACCAGCGTACAGCCACTCGATACGCTTGTCGCTCAATTGCAGGCTGACGCGACGCCGCCAGACCTGCGCTAAGGCGCGGTTTTGCAACAATTCGCCCCCGTCGTTGCAACAATCGGGGCGGAATTGCCTTTGATCGGCTGGAATGGTCTAACTTTCCATAACGGCGTCGTGAGACACGGCCTCGTGAGTGGCGTTTCGGGTGGGGACTACCTTATCTAGGCGTCACGACCGTTATGTAACCGATATCCGAAAGGGAAACAGAAGATGTCGAAGACGTTCAAGACCGTTGCAATCGTAGGCGCCGTGGCCGCGGCCGTGACCGCACATTCCACCACCTCGGCCCAGGCCGCGTCCAAGGAAAAATGCTATGGTGTGTCGCTGGCCGGTGAAAACGACTGTGCCGCAGGCCCCGGCACGACCTGCGCCGGCACCTCGACCGTCGACTATCAGGGCAACGCCTGGACGCTGGTCGACGCAGGCACCTGCGCCGAGATCGAACTGCCCCAGCAGGCCGACGGCACCCCGCGCCAAGGGTCGCTGGAAGAGCTGAACCGCGACCTGCCCGCATAAGCGGGCCGCGCACGGAACGGGTCGGGCGGCACGGCTGCCCGGCACATCCCCCCATCCCGGAGGTCATGCCATGCTGGACGCGACGTACACGCCGCCCCGCTTGCCCGCGGCCCCCGGCGTGGGGTACAAATCCCGACATTTCAACGATCTGCGCCACGCTCCCGGCCCGGTGCAATGGCTGGAAGTCCATGCCGAGAACTACATGGGCGACGGTGGCCGCCCGCATGCGCAACTGCGCGCATTGCGGGACGACTTTGCCATTTCCGTCCACGGCGTGGGCCTGTCCATCGGCAGCGAAGGGGCGCTGGACCCCGACCACCTTGCGCGCCTCAAGACGCTGATGGACTGGCTGGCGCCTGCCAGCTTCTCGGAACATCTGGCGTGGTCGACCCACGGGGTCGAGTTCCTTGATGATCTGCTGCCCCTGCCCTACACCGATGCCACGCTGACACGCGTCGCCGATCACATCGATCAGGTGCAGGACACGCTGGGTCGGCAGATGCTGCTGGAAAACCCGTCCTCCTATCTCGCCTTTGCCGAAAGCACCTGGTCCGAGACTGATTTCCTGTCCGAGTTGACGCGCCGCACCGGATGTGGGCTGCTGCTGGATGTGAACAATGTGTTCATTTCGGCCACGAACCTCGGCTATACGGCCCAGGGCTATCTGGACGCCTATCCCCTGCATGCAGTGGGTGAAATTCACGTCGGCGGCCATGACGACGACACCGACGATCACGGCGCGCCCCTGTTGATCGACAGCCATGCCCGGGCCACGGCCGATCCGGTCTGGGACCTGCTGGACCATGCGCTGGCGGGTACGGGTCCGGCACCGGTGCTGGTCGAATGGGACAATGATGTGCCCGACTGGCCCATCCTGCGGACCGAGGCCGAGCGCGCCGCCGCGGCCCTTGCCGCCGTATCGGCAGCCTGATCACATGACGGGCCAATCTGCGTTCCGCGCGGCCCTGCTGGACCCCGATTGCGCGGTGCCAGAGGGGCTGATCGATGGCAAAGGCCGCCCGACCACCAAGCGGTTCAACGTTTACCGCAACAATGTCACCGTAGCCCTTGTCGACGCGCTGCGCACGGCGTTTCCCGTGATTGCCAAGCTGCTGGGTGATGCGAATTTCGACCGGCTGGCCCCGATTTATGTACGGGCGCACCCGCCAACCTCGCCCTTGATGATGCACTATGGCACCGAGATGCCCGCCTTTCTGGAGGGGTTTGAACCGCTGGCCCATATCGGATATCTGCCGGATGTCGCGCGGCTGGAACTGGCGTTGCGCCGATCCTATCACGCGGCGGATGCGACCCCGTTGGATCCGGCGCGGCTGGCTGAACTGCCGCCCGAGGACCTGATGGCCGCGACCCTGCGCCTGTCGCCTGCGGTCGAATTGATCCGCTCTGACTGGCCGCTCTACGACATCTGGCGCTTCAACACCCAAGGCGATGCGCCCAAACCCGAGCCTGGCGCGCAGCCCACGCTGATCACGCGGGCGCAGTTCGACCCGCACCCCCATGCGCTTGACCCGGCCGCGGCCGCATGGGTTGCAGCCGTGCAGGACGGTGCACCTTTGTCCGATGCACAGGGCGCAGCCACCGCCCACAACGCAGAATTCGACCTTGCACCGCTTCTGACGCTGCTGATGCAGAACGGCGCGCTTTGTGACCTCAAGACCCCAAAGGAACAACCATGACTGCCCTCACGCGCCTCAGAACTGCCGTTTTCGATCCCATGGACAAGGGCGATATATGGCTGCCCACCTTTGCCCGGTTCGTGTTTCTGGCGGTGTTCTTCATCTACTTCATCAACTCTGCCGGGACCAAGATCGAGGGCAGCATCTTTTCCCCCTCTGCCGGCGCGTTCGGCCAGATCTTTCCCAAGGCGGCCGAGGCGGTGTTGTGGGACGTCACGCAAATGACAGGGTTTCAGCGGTTGGTGATCTTTCTTGGCACAGTGGCGGAATACGTATTGCCGGTGCTGATCGTTGTCGGCTTCTTCACGCGGCTTGCCGCACTGGCCATGATCGGGTTCATCGTCGTGCAAACGGTTGTCGATGTAACCGGACACGGGGCGGCCTTGGGCACATGGTTCAACAATGCACCTGAACTGATAGACCAGCGCACGCTGTGGGTATTCCTGCTGCTGGTGCTGATGATCAAGGGGGCGGGACCGATTTCGATCGACCGGTTCCTCGCCACACGCGGCGGCTAGTCCAGGCCGAGCGCTTCGCGCACATCAGCCGTCCATCCCAGATGCATCCGGTCGCCCGCGACGATCAGCGGGCGTTTCATCAACGTGGGATGGTCGCCCAGCAGGTTGGCATGGGGCCGGGCGCGTGCCGCGTCGTCCAGCATGCGCCATGTGGTCGACCGGGTGTTGACCAGCTTTTCGCCAAACGCTTCAAGCGCCCGTTCCATCACTGCGGACGGCACGCCATCTGCCCGGACATCGACGAATTTGGCGTCCGCCAAGGCCTTGATCGCCTTGCGACAGGTGTCGCAGGTCTTCAGTCCGTAGATTTCCATATCGGCCCTCCGTTTCATCTGCTGAAATAACGGGCATCGCGGGCGGAATACAGCCCACCCACCTTGAATTTCGCAACGGGCGCGCAATCTTTTACGGCATCGGCGACGGAGTTAACGATTTGAGACCCGTCCAAGGCGTTCACGACCCCCGCATGGCGGGACGACTGCAAGACGAAAGGAGGCACGGGATATGCCAACTGGCACCGTGAAGTGGTTCAACACCACGAAAGGATACGGATTTATCGCTCCCGAAGAGGGCGGCAAAGATGTTTTCGTACATATTTCAGCTGTGGAACGGTCGGGCCTGACAGGGCTGGCCGACAACCAGAAAGTCAGCTTTGAGCTGCTCGAAGGCCGTGACGGGCGTCAGATGGCGGGCGAGTTGAAACTGCTCTGATCCCGCCACCCGTTGCCGGTTTGATAAACGTCAGTCAAAGGTGCATCCCTTCGTGCCAACCGGACAGTTGGCGCGGGCGCTGCGACGTACGACATGCCGCTTCTTGGCAACGGGATGGGCCAGCATCTGCTGATAGCTGACGCTTTGGTTCGGCACACCGCAACAGATCACCCCGCTGATCGTGATGGGTTGCAGGCCGGCAGGGCAATAGTTTGCGTGGCTCTTGTAGGCGTAGATTTTCGGGCCAGAGGTATGGCCGTCG
>JBCBFX010000040.1:0-34935 GCA_038527345.1 Pseudomonadota bacterium
ACTGAACAAAACCTTGGGCAGGTCCGGGACGCGTTGTGCCAGCGCCCGGGCAAGGTCCACACCATCCATCTCGGGCATGTGCATGTCGAGGATGGCAAGGTCGAACGCAGCGCCTGCATCCACAGCTTTCAGTGCCTCCGCCGGGGTGGCAAATGCGTGCGTCCGCATCCCCCACTTCTGCGTTTGCAGCGTCAGGATCTTGAGGTTGGTGGCGTTGTCATCAACCACCATGAGCCGCTTGCCGCTGAGCTCTGACTGCTCGCCAGCCAGGTTGCGGCTTTCCGTTTTGGGCAAATCGGTGGGCTTGGCCAGAATGGTAAAGTGAAATGTCGATCCCTTGCCCGGGCCATCGCTGGTGGCCCACATCGTGCCGCCCATCAACTCTGCCAACCGCTTGGAAATGGCGAGGCCCAACCCCGTGCCGCCATACTTGCGGGTAGTTGAACTGTCGGCCTGACTGAACGACTGAAACAGTCGTCCCATGCCTTCACCCGTCAGGCCGATGCCGGTATCCCTGACGGTGAATTCCAGTTGCGTTCGGCCCCGTTCGGCGGGCGTGGCAGTGACCGACAGAACCACCTCGCCCGCGTCCGTAAACTTGACCGCGTTCGACAGCAGGTTCAGCAGGATTTGCCGCATCCTCGTCAGGTCCGCACTGATCCCGACGGGCACGCTGTCATCGTAGACATAGGCCAGTTCCAACTGCTTTTCCGCCGCCCGCCCGCTGATCAGGTCAAGCGCGGACTCGATGCAATTGCGCAGATCAAAGGGGTGATCCTCGATGTCCATCTGCCCGGCCTCGATTTTCGAAAAATCGAGGATCTCGTTGATGATCCCCAGCAGCGCATCGCCGCTATCGCGGATGGTACGGGCATAATCGTCCTGCTCGGTGTTCAGGTCGGTGTCCATCAGCAACCCGCTCATCCCGATGACGGCGTTCATCGGCGTGCGGATCTCGTGCGACATGGTGGCAAGAAACGCGCTCTTGGCCTCGTTGGCCTTTTCGGCCTCTTCGCGGGCCTCTTGCGCCTCAAGGAACAGCCGAACGTTTTCAATGGCGATGACGGCCTGATCACAAAAGGTCTGTGCCATTTCAATGTCTTCGGCATCAAACGCGCGGGTCACCCTGCGCGAAAACGCAACAGCGCCCAAACAGTGATCACCGCGCAAGAGCGGCATATAAAGCGCGGAATGAATGTCAAATTTCTCGCGCGCCCAATACTCGTCAGCCGGAAGGTCAATAGCCCAGAAGTCGGGCACATGCACCATTTCCTTGTTCACGATCGCCTGCGCCGGAAAATTGCGCTCGGGATCAATCGGACTGCCCGTCCCCAAGTCCCGGATCGGCCCCTCTGAACTGGCGGCACCCCTCGGGACAAATTTGTCACCCTCACTGATCATCACAGAACAGATGTCGCAGTCCAGCAATCGCACCGCTGTGCCTGCAATGGCCTCGAACACGGGCCGCAAGTCTGTCTGCGCCTGGCTGATCACCCGCAGGATATCCGCACTGGCCGTTTGACGCACCAGAGCGGACTGCGTTTCGTTGAACAGCCGCACGTTCTGGATGGCGATGGCCGCCTGATCGGTAAAGGCTTCGAGCTGATCGAAATGGCCGTCATCCGGGACCATGTCTTCGGGCCAGGCAACGATGAACAAACCCCATGTCTGCCCTTTTGTGACCACCGGCATACCAACCATGTGCCTGAAGCGATTTGTACGTGCCGTTTCGAAATCAAAGTATTTCCCGGGGTCCTGCGCGTCGTCCAGATGAAACCTTCCGCCTTTGGCAAAAGCCTTCGCAGCGATCGAGTTTTCCTTGGGCCGCATTGGATAGTCTTCAAGATACGCGTCCATGAAATCCTGGGTGAACCCGCTGCTCGACCGGAAATGGATCATGCCGTCAATATACTGCCAGAGAATGCAGAACCGCGCATCGCAGACCTCGGTCGCGCTGCGGGTGATCCGGTCGAACACAGGTTGCAGATCATCCGGCGATTGCGAAATGACACGCAGGATATCGGCGCTGGCGGTCTGACGCGACAAGGACGTCTGGGTTTCGTTGAACAGGCGGGTGTTTTCTATGGCGATCACGGCCTGGTCGCCAAAGGACCGGGCCAGCGCGATGTCGTCCTGCGAATAGGCCTTGGCCTCGCTGCGCGCAAAAACCAGCAGCCCCAGCAACTTGCCCTTGCTCATCAGCGGCACATACAGCGCCGACTGAACACCGAACGACTCGTGCACCAGACGCTCGTGTGGCGGCAGGTCTATGGCGGTCCAATCGGGCAGGTGCAGCACCTCGGGGTTGCGGATCACCTGCGACGGGAAATTCTGTGCCGGATCGACGGGTATGTTCTGAGGCCCCAGATCATCCAGGATACCCGCGGGCGAGGCGCCCGCCACCGGCGAATAGGTCTCTCCGTCACTTGTCATCACAAAGGCCAGATCGCTGGCAAGCAATGAGGTGGCTGCGGTGCAAATGGCCTCGAACACCGGCAGCACATCCGTCTGCGCGCCACTGATGACACGCAGAATGTCCGCACTCGCGGTTTGGCGCACCAGCGCGTTTTGCGTTTCGTTGAACAGGCGCGCGTTCTGTATGGCGATCACCGCCTGATCGGCAAAGCTTTCCAGCAAGGCGATGTCTTCGGGGGTGAACGGCTTCACCTCGCGTTTGTACAGGGCAAGACTGCCGATGCCTTCACCCTTGTGGACCAACGGCACGGCCAGAAAGGTGCGCACCCCTTCGTCGTCCACGGCATGGCGGCGAATGTCGTTGCCGTCGCGATACAGGTCCGTGTCCATCAGATCAGCGATCTGCACCGCCTGCTTGTCCCGGATCGCCACCGCGTTGGACAGGTTGTCATCCAGCGGCCATTGGGTCTTGCCCACCTCCAGCGCCTGCAACCGGTCCCCGTGGTGGGCCACCAGATTGGCATGGGTGCGTTCGGGGTTGACGATGTTCAGGCTGGCCATCGGCGCATCACACAGTGTCGCCGCCCGGCTCAGGATTGCGTCAAAGACCGGGTTCAGATCGGATTGCGTTTCGCTGATGACCCGCAGGATGTCCGCACTGGCCGTCTGGCGCACAAGCGCGGTCTGGGTTTCGCTTAACAGCCGCGCGTTCTCGATGGCGATGCTGGCCTGATTGGCAAAGCCTTGTACCAGTTCCACATGGCCCGGGTCAGGCGGGGCAGTGTCCGGCCACCCCAGCACGATGCCCCCCCAAACCACGCCATTGGCCTTGATCGGCACGCCCATGACGCGGCGGTAGCCCGCTTTTTTGGCCAGTTCCGGCTTGAAGTAGTCCGCAGCCTGCGCATCGGCAAAGTGGTTTACCTCTCCGGTTTGCACAACCAGCGCTGACATATGGCCCCGTGGGTCTGTCACCGGGTAATCGGCCAACAGGTCGCCAACCGTCGCGTCCGAAAACCCGTGTTGTGCACAAAAGTGATAGTATGTGCCGTCAAACCGGTCGAGCACACAGAATTTCGCCCCGCACAGTTCTGCCGATTTCTGCACGATCAGGTCGAACACAGGTTGCAGATCAGAGGTTGCTTCGTTGATGACCTGCAAGATTTCCGCGCTGGCTTGTTCGCGCACAAGCGCCTCTTCGACCTCCGCCGTGCGGGCCTGCACTTCGCGGAATTGCCGTACGTTCCTTATGGCAATGACGGCCTGGGCTGCGAACCCTTCGATCAGGGCGATCTCGTCCGAAGCGAACGGCCTGACTTCACGCCGCCACAACCCGATTGCACCGATGGATTTGTTTTCCCAGATCAGCGGGACAAAAAGGGCCGTGCGGATACCTTCCAGCTTGTTGGCCTCTATGCGGTGGGTTTCGTTTGCACCGTAAAGAGACGGATCGCCAAGGTCCGCAATATGGACCGCCTGCTTGTCAAACATGGCACGGGCGGCGGCGAACCGCTCCGGATCCAGATCAGGTGGGTTGTTGCGCAACGTTTCAACAAATTCGGGCCGCGCGCCGCGTGACGCGACAAGATCGTATTTGCCGCGCTCGTAGTCAGCGGTGACGAGCCCGGCAACCGGCGCAGAGCAGAGCCGGGAGGCGTTGCTCAGAATGGCATCGAAGACCGGTGCCTCGTCGTCGCGCGATTGCGAAATAACGCTCAGGATGTTTTTGGTCGCCGTCTCACGTTCGAGCCGCTCCTGCACCTCGTCAAAGAGACGCGCGTTGCTGATGGCAATCACAGCCTGGGCGGCGAATGTTTCCAGAAGCACGATCTGTTTGTCAGAAAACGGATCGGCTTTCTGGCTGGTCATCACGATGACGCCGACGGTTTCGCCATCCTTGACCATCGGCACACCCAATATCGCCCGGTACTCGACGGTCGAGGCGGCCTCCATCCAGGTATAGCTGTCGTCCTCTGCGACATCCGGCACATAGACGCTTGTGGCCCAAAGCGCCGTGCGGCCGATACAGGTGCCTTCGCCCGGCGCAACAGGGTTCTTGCGGAAAAATTCGGCCACATGATCCGGCACGTCCGAACGGGCAGTTATATGGTACAGTCCGTCGCGCCCGTCGCGCAGCGCGATAAAGGCATATTGCGGCTTGCAGATGCGCGACCCGACCTTGAGGATTTCTTCCAGAACCGGATCAAGCTCATTGGGCGAACGGGAGATAACCCCAAGCACGTCTGACGTCGCTGTCTGGTATTCCAGCGCCTCCTGCGTTTCGATGAACAACTGCGTATTGCGCAACGCAATGATCGCCTGATCGCAGAACGACTGCGCGAGGTCGATGTCCTGATCGGAAAAGGCGGTTCTTGTCGACGTGACAAGGGCCAGCGAGCCCAGGCAATCGTCACCCTGAATGAGGGGAATATAGATCGCGCCCTTTACGCCAGCCTGTTTGCCGCGCTCTTCCTCAAAGGGGGGCAGATCGTAATTCTCCCAGTCGATGATATGCAGCGTTTGCCGGTTCACGATTGCACGCGACGGAAAGTTCAGGTCCGGCGCCAAAGGCTGCAACGGCGCCCCGTCAGAGGTGAAGCGCGTGGCCAGTTTCCGCGCGCCTTCCTGGATCTTGTCGGTGATCAGCGCACCATCGCCCTGCGCCCCCGCCGCTGGCCAGTACTGGTCCCCCTCTCTCAGATGAAATATCGCCAGATCGCAGTCGATCATGCGTGTCGCGTTGCTGACGATCGTTTCGATCACCGGCTGCACGTTCGTGGGCGATTGGCTGATCGCACTCAGGATATCCGACGTAACCGTCTGTCGCTCCAGCGTCTCTTCCAACTCGCGGAACTGGCGCACATTCTCCATCGCGATCACGGCCTGGGCCGCAAAGGTCGACACCAGATCGACGTCGTCATCGGAAAACGGGTCCACCTCGCGCCGGTACAGCACGATCACACCCAACCCCTGCCCATCCTTGATCAACGGCACGGCCAGAACCGACCGCGCCCCCTCGACTTCGACCATCTGCACGCGTCGTGGGGAACGGTCGCGGTAATACACAGGATCGTCCGCAATATCGTCTTGCCGAATGATCTGCCCGTCCTGGATCGGCCGCACAGCGACCAGTTCCGTCCGGCTCAGCGGTTCCACGAATCCGTCCAGAACGTCGCTGAATTCACTGCGGGCTCCGACATTGGCGGGGATCGTAACCAACCCGCGTTCATGATCCGCAACGCTCAGAAAAGCCAACGGCGCATGGCACAGGCGGCTGGCATTGCGCAGAATCGCATCGAAAACGGGCTGATCGTCCTCGCGTGTGGTGCTGATCACTTCCAGCGTCTCGCGCGAGGCCGTCTCGCGTTCTACGCGCATCTGCAACTGCCGGAACTGCTGCACCGTCTTGATCGCAATCACGGCCTGTGTGGCAAATGCCTCGACCAGCGCGATTTCATCCGCGGAAAAGGCGGCAACTTCGTTGCGAAACAGGGTGATCAGCCCGATGGCACGCCCCCCCGATATCAGCGGCACGAACAGCACGCTGCGGATGTTGCTGTCGTCGACCATCGCGCGGACGATTGGGCTGCCTGCGCGGTAAAGGTCGCTGTCAGCCATATCCTCGTGCGCGATCAGTTCGGCTGTGAGAATGCACTTGGCCGCATAGGACAGGGACGCATCCATCTTCATCTGCCCGCTTCGGAACAGATCGACAACCGTGGCCTCTATGCCATCATGCGCGGCAAGGGTCTGAACCTCATCCTGGACCGTGGCGAGGATCAGGCCCGCCATCTGCGCGTTGCAGAACGATTTCGCCTTGGCCAGGATGGCCTGAAAGACCGGCACGGCATCCTGACCCGAGCCGTCGATCATTTGCATGATCTCGGCAACGGCCGTCAAATGCGCAGCCTTGTCCAGACCGGTCGGTCCGGCCAAGCTTTTGGCGTCCGTCGCTACATCCACTGAGCTTTTTGAAGTTTTCAAGTCGTCAGGTTCACTAATCTATTGATCAAATCCAGCCCAACAGCGCGGTATGCCGCGTCATCGCCTGTGGAGGGTTTACCATATCCCGGAAAATTTCGACACTGTTGAAGGGTGCCAGACACCGTGGAACGCTTTGTGTTTCGGCTCGACTGAATGGATAACGACCAAAAGCACCATCATCTGGTATACGAGCGGCGCGGATCAGCCTTGCCTCAACACCGTTCGCGACGATGTCTGAATGCGACTTAAGTATTTGTAAAAATTTGATAAGCCAAAAAACCACCCACTGACAAAGAAACTGTGACGTCGCGGGCAAATCCAGAATACACTGCATCTTCACTCGGAACGTAAAAGCTGTTTCCAGGAGCTGGCGGCCATCGCTGTTTGCCTCTGAGCGAAGCCTCAGTGACACACTCATCCTTGGGTGCGAATATCCAAAAGCCAGGACATGCGACCGCCTTGTCCCGCACAGCTTGCGGCCATGCGAGACATTCTTCCCCATCAATCCGCAAAACGCGGTTACGGTACACCTGCGATGAACTCCGACACCCGACCAGCGACGCAACAGCCGACCATGATCCAAACGTGGGAAGGGCTCAAAGCCCTCGGCCTGTCCCTCGACTTGCCGCATGTCGAAATGGCGACAAGCTGGGGCAACGAGAACCTGAAAGCCCACGGCAAGATGTGGACGTGGTGGTCGCCTTACGTTGACGCCGCCATCTTCAAGGCCAGCATCGACGAACGCGAGATGCTGATGGATGCCGATCCCGATACGTTCCTCCTGCATCCTCACTATGCCAAGCACGGGCTGATCCTTGTGGCGGCCGGACACATCGACCCCAATTGGGCCGAGGCACGGCTCCGCGCCACATGGCGCGACATGGCCCCGAAACGCTTTCTGAAGGAGTGGGATGAAACCAGCACCTGAACACAGTGCCACGTTCCGGCGCGAGGGCCGCCTGTGGCTGCGCGGCGCGTTGAGCGGGCGGTGTCTGGCGGCGCTCGACCTGCTGGGCGCGGTCACGGGCAAGCCGGGGCAGCGTGTGCAGGCCAGCGCGGGATTGAATGCCGCACTCGGGCCCGACAGCCCGCTGACGCGCACCCTTTCGGACCTGTTCGGCACGGCAACGACAACCCGCGTGGTGTCCTTTGACAAGTCGGCAGATGCGAACTGGGGCGTCGGCTGGCACCGCGACCGCATTATCGCGGTTCGCGACCGGGCCGACATGCCGGGCTTTGACACTTGGTCCTGCAAGGCCGGGCAATGGCATTGCCGCCCGCCGCAATCGGTGCTCGACACCATGCTGTTCTGCCGTCTGTTCCTTGATCCGGTGTCATCCGAAACAGGCGGGATGGAATATGTACCCTGCAGCCATCTGGGCAATGACACCGCCCCGACCGAAACCGAAGACGCCATTCGCGGCGACGTGCTTGTCCTGCACATGAACACCCTGCACCGCTCGCGCCCCGCCCTCTCTCCGGCATCGCGACGGGTGCTGCGGGTGGACTTCGCGACAGCGGCACTGCCTGCTCCGCTCGCTTGGGCCACTCCCGCTGCCGTTCGCCCTGAAACGGGCGAGGGCACCTGACCGACACGTGCCGTTCAAAGCCGCCAGAACTGGTCATAACCTGACAGACTGATCATCCGTATCCGTAACCTATTGATATTCCCGTGGAAGAGCGGCGCCTTTCCGTGGGACAGACCGGATCAGGCACACGAGCCGGTGGCTTCAGGCCGAAACCAGCCCAGCGACTTTTCCGTTCGATCCCCGGGCGTGTACTCGGCGCTGACCCAGCCCGTGTACCCCACATCCTCAAGCGCCGCGAACAGGGCGGCAAAATCGATCGCGCCCGTCCCTGGCGGGGTCCGGTGCGGGGCGTCCCCGATCTGAACGTGCCGGATCAACGGCGCGTAGTCCCGCAGGCAAGCCAGCGCATCCCCCGTAATCAGCTGCGCGTGATAGCTGTCATATTGAAGGCCCACATTCTCCGCCCCCACGTCGTGCAACACCTCGGCCGCCAGATCATAGCGGCACATGAAATAGCCCGGGTTATCGCGGGTGTTCAGCGGCTCGAGCGTCAGGATAAGCCCGTCGGGCAAAGTCTCCGCTGCACGTTTCAGGTTATCGGTCACGGTGGTGCGCGCCGCGGCTCCGTCGCCCACCCCGCTCATCACGTGGATGATGCCCGCGCCCAGCGCGCGGGCGTACCGAACCGCCCGACGGATATCGTAATCGAACCGCGCCTCGCCACCTGGGACGGCGGCAAATCCGCGGTCCCCACCGGCATAGTTCGGCCCCGGCGCGTTCAGCAGCAGCATCTTCAGATCATTGCGCTCCAACGCTGCCTGTATCTCCGGCACGGCGATGTCATAGGGCTGAAGCACCTCGACGGCCTCGAAACCCGCCCCTGCCGCGGCGTCGAACCGATCGAGAAAGGGCAGCTCGGCCCAAAGATGTGTCAGGTTGGCGGCAAATCGAAACATGCGCGGACCATAGGCCGCCGTATGGTCAGCGTCACCCGGTTTGAGTGCTTCAGAATGTCTCGACCCAGGGACGCAGGTTCAGTTCCTCGGACCACGCCGACCGGTGCTGGTCGATCAGGTGCATGTAGCTGGCGGCGATGGCGTCGGGATGCAGCATCGCGTCCTCACCCTCCTTGCGCCAGGCGTTCGGATCGGGATTCAGGATCGCGCCGTCAATATTGACCCAGGCGACGTGGATGCCTTGCGGATGCAATTCCCGTGCCATGGATTGGGCCAGACCGCGTTGCGCGAACTTGCCCATGGCAAAGGGTGCCGATTGCGGAAAGCCTTTGACCCCGGCGGACGCGCCTGTGAACAGAATCGTGCCGCGCCGTCCGTCGACCAGGTCCTGCGTCAGCATCTTGCGGGCCGCGGCCTGCCCCATCAGGAACGCGCCGAACGCCGTGACCTCGATCGCGCGGCGCACTGTTTCGGGGTCCAGGTCCGCGATGGGGCCACGTTGCCGAGCCGAGGGGTTGTAGATCGCCACCCGCGTCGGTCCGCTGAGATCGTCGAACAGGGATTGCATGGCATCGGCATCACTGCCGTCGATTTGTACCGTGTCGGCCCCGGTCTCGGACGCCAGGCCCGCCAGCTTGTCGGTATTGCGCGCGCCCAGCACCAGATGGTGACCCCGTTCGTGCAGCGCCCGGGCCAGCGATGCAGACAATCCGCTGCCTGCGCCGATGATGACTGCGTTGCCCTGATCCATGCATTGTCTCCCCTTGTCACGGTGGCGGAGGACACCTCCGCCTTACGGGCAATATGCTACCCTCGCGGCGACGCGGCCAGACCAACCGAACGCACACCCCCGTGTGCGGCGCGCCCGTAAGGCGCACCTGCCGGTGCGCCCTGGGTCAGGGCAGTTCAGCCGAGGGGATGATTCCGAAAAACTGCCCGCCCGACCAGACACCGAACCAATCGTCGTGATGCACACCAAGATCCACCAACCTGTAAAAGCTCTTGCGGTCGATCAGCGCCTCAAGGTCCGCTCGGATCAGGATATAGGGCGACGGCTCGCCCGTTTCGGCGTCACGCTCGACACGGATCGGGTGGTCCGGCCCGGCCTTGGCCACATCATCGACATGGGTCACAAAGGTCAGCACCTGCGCCTCGCCCGCGCCCTCCGCCTCGAAATCAATCGCGACAAAGGGGGCGTCATCCACCGTGATTCCCACCTTTTCCACCGGCGTGACCAGAAAATACTTGCCGTCCTCACGCTTGAGAATCGATGAAAACAGCTTGACCAGACCCGGCCGCCCGATGGGCGTGCCCTGATAGAACCACGTGCCATCCCGCGCGATCCGCATGTCCAGATCACCGCAAAACGGCGGATTCCATTGGTGAACGGGCGGTATTCCGCGCGTTTTTGCAGCGGTTATGGAGGCAACAAGGCTTTCTGCATCCGGTGTCACGGTTTTTTGTCCGCTCATATCTTTTGCCATTCTCCCCGCAGGCAATACGTTGTTCATTGGAACATATACCCCGGAAGAAAGAGAAGTCATGGCTGACGCAGAGGATCTTGTGACCGACATCGAGGCGCTTGGCACCAAGCTGGCCGAGGCAAAGGCGTCGATCACCAATCGTTTCATCGGGCAGGAGCGGGTTGTCGAACTGACCCTGACGGCCCTGCTGTGCGGCGGCCATGGCCTGCTCATCGGTCTGCCCGGCCTGGGCAAGACCCGGCTGGTCGAAACCCTGAGCACGGTGATGGGACTGGATGGTAACCGCATCCAGTTTACGCCCGACCTGATGCCGGCAGATATCCTGGGCTCCGAAGTGCTGGACACTGCCGAGGATGGCACGCGCAGCTTCCGTTTCGTGTCTGGCCCGGTGTTTTGCCAGTTGCTGATGGCGGACGAGATCAACCGCGCCAGCCCCCGGACCCAATCCGCGCTGCTTCAGGCGATGCAGGAAAAGACCGTGACCGTTGCGGGCGAAGACCGCCCCCTGGGTGTGCCCTTTCACGTGCTGGCGACCCAGAACCCGATCGAACAAGAGGGCACCTATCCCCTGCCCGAAGCACAATTGGACCGCTTTCTGGTTCAGATCGACGTGCTGTACCCTGACCGCGGGACCGAACGTGATATCCTGCTGGCCACCACCGGCGTCGACGAAGCCGAATCCACGCAGGTCTTTACCGCTGACGAGCTGCTGGCCGCCCAGAAAGTGCTGCGCCGGATGCCCGTGGGTGACAGCGTCGTCGAAATGATCCTTGATCTGGTACGTGCCTTTCGGCCTGGCGAACCCGACGCGTCGGACAAGGTGCGCGAAACCGTCGCCTGGGGTCCCGGCCCGCGCGCCGCGCAGGCGCTGATGCTGGCCGTCCGTGCCCGCGCGCTGCTTCAGGGCCGTCTGGCCCCCTCGGCCGAGGACGTGATCAACATGGCCCGCCCTGTGCTGAGCCATCGCATGGCGCTGAACTTTGCCGCCAGAGCGCGTGGCGACAGCCTGGCGGATCTGATCGATGAAACCGCTGCCGGTCTGAGCAAACAAGAGGCTGCTGCGTGAACTCTCCGACCGCCCTTCGTGAAAAGGCAGAAACTCAGGCCGCGCGCCTGCCACCCCTGCTTGCGCGGGCGGAACATCTTGCCGGTGCCGTCCTGTTGGGCGAACACGGCCGCCGTCGGGCCGGTATGGGCGATGACTTCTGGCAGTACCGACCTGCGCAAATGGGCGACAGCCGCCGTCTGATCGACCACCGCCGCAGTGCGATGGGCGATGTCCAGTTCGTGCGCGAACGCGAATGGCAGATCGCGCAATCGGTGATGCTGTGGATTGATCAGGGGGCCGCGATGCGCTTTGCCTCTGATCCCAAGCTGCCGACCAAGGCGGACCGCGCCCGCGTGCTGGGCCTTGCCCTCTCCATCCTGCTGATCCGGGGCGGTGAGCGTGTGGGCCTGACCGGTACGACCTTGCCCCCCCGTCGCGGAAACGCGCAGATCCTGCGCCTGGCCGAGATGTTTTCACAGGATGCCGAGGACGACTACGCCCCGCCCGAACACCGCGCCATGATCCCCCATGCGCGGGCCGTGTTCGTGTCGGACTTCATGGGCGATATCGACGCCGTCCGCACCGCCCTGACCAAGGCCGCGGATCGCGGCGTACGCGGTGTCCTTTACCATGTCCTTGATCCAGCAGAAGAGGCGTTTCCCTTCCGCGGACGCACGATCTTTGAAAGCGTGGGCGGCACCATCGAACACGAAACCCTGAAGGCGTCCGAATTGAAGGACCGCTACCTGACCCGGCTGGCCGAGCGAAAGGCCGAGCTGGAGTCCCTTTGTGCCGTCGCAGGCTGGCGCTATGGCTTGCATCACACCGACCACACCGCGCAACAGGGCCTGTTGTGGCTGTGGCGCGCCCTTGATGGTGGTAGGGTGCAGGCATGACGGTTTTTGGCCCCATTGGATTTGCAGCCCCCTGGTTGCTGGTTGCCTTGTTGGCCCTGCCGATCCTGTGGCTGATCCTGCGGGCCATCCCACCTGCTCCCTTGCGCCAGCGCTTTCCTGGCGTGGCCCTGCTGCTGGGGCTCAAGGATGACGAGGCGGTGTCGGACCGCACGCCGTGGTGGCTGTTGCTGCTGCGGATGCTCGCCGTTGCCGCCATCATCACGGGCCTCGCCGGTCCCATCCTGAACCCGGAAGAGGACGGCACCGCCGGGGATGGGCCCCTGCTTCTGGTGATGGATGGCAGTTGGGCCGGGGCTGCGCGCTGGTCCAAGCAGATCGAAGCGATGGACGCGGAACTGCGCCGCGCAGGCGTTTCGGGCCGTGAAGTAGCGCTGTTGCATCTGGGCGCCCCGGAGCCGCCGATATTTCAGGCCGCAAACACTTTGACCGCACGGCTGCCTGGCCTTGAACCGATGCCGTGGCAACCCACCGAAGTCGAAGAGGCGCTGGCCGTGCTGCCGGAAGGCAGGTTTGAAACGGTCTGGTTCAGCGATGGGCTGGATTACCCTGTCCGCGGCGATATTCTGACGGCATTGCAGGCACGTGGTCCCGTGCGCGTGACCCAGACGGCCACAGACGCGTTTGCATTGGCTCCGGCCACGTACGAGGACGGAGCCGTGAAGATCACCGCCCGCCGTGCCATTGCCGGACCCGAACGGGGTATCACCGTTCTGGCACAGGGTCGCGACCCTGCCGGGAACCCCGCCACGCTGGCTGCGGCCAACCCGGTCTTTGATCCGGGCGCGGCGGATGCGACCGTTGCCTTGTCCCTGCCTGCGGAATTGCGCGCCCGGGTGACGCGATTTGAAATTCAGGGCCTGCGGTCTGCCGGGGCCGTCACGCTGGTGGATGACAGCCTGCGGCGCCGCGAAGTGGCCCTGATCTCGGGTCGTGAGGGGCGCGAGGGGCTCGAGCTTTTGTCTCCGCTTCACTACCTCGAACGTGCGCTGGCCCCCACCGCCGACCTGCTGGACGGCGCGCTGAGCGACGTGTTGCCGGCAAACCCCGACGCGATCGTGCTGGCCGACGTGGCAACCCTGTCCGGGGGCGAGGCCGAGGATATCGGTGCATGGATCGAAAGCGGCGGCCTGCTTGTCCGCTTTGCCGGACCGCGCGTCGCAGGCAGCGACATCAGCCGCGTGGAAGAGGACCCCCTGATGCCCGTGCGCCTGCGCAGCGGCGGCCGCAGCGTCGGGGGCGCGATGAGTTGGGGATCCCCCAAGACCCTTGCCCCGTTCCGCGAAAACTCTCCCTTCTTTGGCCTGTCTGTGCCCGAAGACGTGGTGATCACCGCACAGGTCATGGCGCAACCGGACCCGACCCTTGCCGAACGTGTCATTGCCGAACTCAGCGATGGCACCCCGCTGGTCACGCGCAAGCGCAGCGGGCAGGGCCAGGTCGTGCTGTTCCACGTGACCGCCAATGCGGAATGGTCGACCCTGCCGCTGTCGGGCCTGTTTGTCGAAATGCTGGAACGGTTGGCGATTTCATCGACGACGGCCAGCCCGGCTGCCGAGGACCTGACCGGCACGGTCTGGACCCCGCAGATTGTGATGGACGGGTTCGGCAGCCTGCGCGACGCCGGGGCAATGCCCGGAGTGCCCGGTCCACAGTTGGTGAGTGACCCCGCGAGCCCGTCGCTGTTGCCGGGCGTCTATTCCTCGGGCGACCGGAGCCTTGCGCGCAATGTGCTGACGGCCGACGCCGCACTGACCCCCGCCACGTGGCCCGCCGACATACCGGTCACCGGGCTGGGCAGCCGTCCACCGCAGCCGCTGGGTGGCCTGTTGTTGGCGTTGGCGCTTGCGCTGTTGCTGGCGGATGTCATTGCATCTCTCGCCTTGTCCGGACGATTGACGGGCGGTCTGCGCGGCAGCCGTGTGGTCTCTGTCGCCGTGGTCGCCTTGCTGCTGGTTCAAGCCGCCCCGAGCCACGCCCAATCCGACGATGACACCGCCGTCGCCGCAGCGGCAGAGGTCGTACTGGCGCATGTCGTGACAGGCAACCGCGACGTGGACGAGATCGCAAGCGCGGGTTTGCGCGGATTGTCCGACACGCTGTTTTTCCGCACGTCGGTCGAACCCGCGCCGCCTGTGGCCGTGAACCTCGAAACGGACGAGTTGGCGTTCTTTCCGATCCTCTACTGGCCCGTGACCCCGGATCAGCCCCGCCCATCGCGCGAGGCATATGCCAAGCTGAACGATTACCTGCGGTCCGGTGGCCTGATCCTGTTCGACACCCGCGACGGGGACATAGCCGGATTCGGCACCGCCAGCCCCAATGGCCGCAAGCTGCAGGATCTGGCGGCACCGCTGGACATCCCCGCGCTGGAGCCCGTGCCCCGCGATCACGTGCTGACCCGCACCTTCTACCTGTTGCAGGACTTCCCGGGGCGCCACACAGACGGCGAGATCTGGGTCGAGGCCGCGCCCCCCGGTGCCGAGCAGATCGAGGGTATGCCGTTCCGCAACCTGAATGACGGTGTGACACCGGTGGTCATCGGCGGCAACGACTGGGCCGCGGCCTGGGCCGTGACGCCCACAGGGCAAGCCATGCTGCCCGTTGGCCGCGGATTTGGCGGTGAACGCCAGCGCGAACTGGCCTATCGGTTCGGGGTCAACCTGATCATGCATGTGCTGACCGGAAACTACAAAAGCGATCAGGTCCACGTGCCTGCCTTGCTGGACAGGTTGGGCCAATGACCGGAACCGTTCTGTTTGATCCGCTTCTGCCCTGGCCCGTGCTGGGCGTGTTGGCCGCCGTGGTGTTGGCAGGTGTGATCCTGGCGGCGATGCGCGGCCTCAGCGGTTGGGCGTTGCGGGGCATGGCGGGCCTTGTCGTGCTGGCTGCACTCACCGGTCCGGCCTTTCAGCAGGAAGATCGCGCGCCCCTCACCGACATCGTGATCATCGCCGAAGACCAAAGCGCCAGCCAGCGCCTGCCCGGCCGTCCGGCGCAGACAGACAGCGCCGCCGCATCGATCGAGACAACCTTGCTGGCCCGCGACGGGGCCGAGGTGCGTCGGATCACCGTTCCCGATGGCAAGGAGGACGCGGGCACGCGCCTGATGAGCGCGCTGTCCGACGCCCTGGCCGAGGAACCGCGCGCGCGGGTCGCAGGCCTGATCGCCATCAGCGACGGCCAGATCCACGACGCGGACCTGCCGCTTGACCTGCCCGCACCGCTGCACCTGTTGCTGACCGGGCGTGACACGGATTGGGACCGCCGTCTGCTGGTCAAGAACGCCCCCGCCTTTGCCATCATCGGCGAACCCGTGACGCTGACCCTGCGCATCGAAGACACCGGTGCCGTTCCCGCCAACGGCGGGACCGCCCCGCTGGATATCTCGGTCGACGGGGCCGAGCCGCAACGCTTCAACGTCCGCATCGGTGAGGATATCGAACTGCCCGTTTCGCTGCCCCACGGCGGCCGCAACGTGATCCAGTTCACGGTCCCCGAGGCCGAGGGCGAACTGACCGACCGCAACAATACCGCCCTGATCCAGATGAACGGCGTACGGGACCGGCTTCGCGTGCTGCTGGTGTCGGGCGAACCCCACGCAGGCGGGCGCACCTGGCGCAACCTGCTGAAGTCCGACAGCTCGGTCGATCTGGTTCACTTCACGATTCTGCGCCCCCCGGACAAACAGGATGGCGTGCCGGTGGGCGAACTCAGCCTGATCGGTTTTCCCACGCGCGAGCTGTTTCTGGAAAAGATCGACGATTTCGACCTGATCATCTTTGACCGCTACAAGCGGCGCGGCATCCTGCCCGCGGCCTACCTGAACAACGTGGCCCGCTACATTCGCGAGGGCGGCGCTGTTCTGGTTGCGGCCGGGCCCGATTTCGCGAACGCGGCCAGCCTGTATCGGTCACCCTTGGGCGACGTGCTGCCAGCCCAGCCGTCTGCCCGCGTGCTGGAAGAGGCGTTTCGCCCCGAAGTCTCCGAAATCGGTCAACGCCATCCCGTGACCACGGGCCTGCCCAATACCGGCGATTGGGGCCGATGGCTGCGACAGATCGACGTCGACGCGACCTCGGGGACTGTCGTGATGGAAGGGGTGGACGAACGGCCCCTGCTGATCCTCGACCGGGTAGAAGAAGGGCGCGTGGCGCTGCTGGCCTCGGATCATGCGTGGCTATGGAACCGTGGATACGAAGGCGGCGGCCCGCAGCTTGAACTGCTGCGCCGCCTGGCCCACTGGATGATGAAAGAGCCGGAGCTGGAAGAGGAAACCCTGACCGCGACGGCCACGGGCCAGTCCATGCGCATCCTGCGCCGTACCCTGGACGACACGGTGCCACCGCTCGGCATCACCGCACCCGACGGCACCGTCACCGAACTGACCATGACCGAAGCGGCCCCGGGGCAGTTCGTGGCCGATTACGAAGGGCCGGATATCGGGCTCTATCGTCTTGAGAACGGGGATCAGACCGCCGTGATCGGGTTGGGACCCGCTGCCCCAAAAGAGTTTGAACAGACAATTGCCACCGGCGATGTTCTGGCCGAACGCGTGGCTGCGACCCGGGGTGGCGTCGTGCGTCTGCAAGAGGGTCTGCCGCGAATCCGGTCGGTCCGCGAAGGGCGTCCCGCCGCCGGGCGCGGCTGGATCGGCATCACGCCGCGAGGGGCCTATGAAACCGTGGATGTCCGTCAGTCCGCCCTGCTGCCGCCATGGCTGGTGCTGCTGCTGGCCGCCGGGTTCATCACGGCCGCATGGCTGCGCGAGGGTCGCCGCTAGTCGGGGCGCGTTTCCACCGCCACATGGGCTGACCGCCCCGCCGCATCGATCACCGCGATCCGGCTGTGCCCGATATCCAGCAGCCCCAGATCGATCTGCCGTTCCCGCGCCGTTGTCGTCACGGGCGCGCCATTCAGCAGGACAGTCAGGGGCAAGGCTCCCCCATCTATCTTGAGCGTCGCCGCCTGCTGTGCCAGCCGCGCACCATCAGGCGGGAAGACGACAACCGGTCCATCCACGGTGGCGCTTTGGGTCCCGAACCGCTGCAAGTGCGCAGGCAACTGCGCCATGCTCAGGATCAGGGTGTCCGCCGGCGGCGCAGGGAACGGGTCATATGCGGGCTTGAGCCGGCCGAATGCCTCGAACAGGAGGGGCGCGGCAAGGTCTCCGCCAAACGCGCCCGGTACGGGTGTCCCGTCGGGCCGTCCCATCCACACGCCAACCACGTGCCGCCCGTCATAGCCGATGGCCCACGCATCGCGGTGGCCATAGCTGGTGCCGGTCTTGTAGGCCAGACCGGCACGGCCACCGCGCGGCGGGGCCAGCCCGCGCAGAATGTCACCCACCTGCCACGCCGACCGTGCCGCCAGCACCTGTTGCCCGTATCCCGTCGCGCCCGGCTGATCCGTCAGATCCCGCGACACACCCAGTTGTGCCAATCCGCCGTAGACGGTCACAAGGTCCTGCAAGGTGATACCAACCCCGCCCAGCGCAACGGCAAGGCCCGGTTTGCCGCCCGGCAACCGGGGATCCGCCCCAAATGCGCGCAACGTCGCCATCAGCCGCTCCGGACCCAGGTGTTCGGTCAGTGCGACGACGGGGATGTTGAGCGATGCTTGCAACGCCTGCGCCATCGTCACGTCCCCGCGGAACCGGCCATCGAAGTTCTGCGGCGCATAACGCCCGAATCGCATGGGACGGTCCGCCACAAGGGTCGCGGGATGCGCGGTGCCCCGATCAAAGGCCAGCGCATAGACGAGCGGTTTCAGCGTGGACCCCGGCGACCGGCGGGCGCGGGTCATGTCGATGAAACCCAACGCACCGGCAGCGTCGGAATAGTCGGGCGCACCAATCCGCGCGCGTATTTCGCCCGTCTGGTGATCCGCCACCATCAGTGCCGCAGACACACCCAGCGGCAAGCGGGCCGTGTGCAGACGCACCAGATGTTCAAGATCGCGCTGCAAATCCGGTGCCAAAGTCGTGTCAAAGCGGCGCGCCGATGGGTCCTGCGCCCGCAATGCATCGGCCAGATGCGGTGACAGGCGCGGCAAGGGCCGCATCGCAGTTGGAACCGGCGCCTGACC
Source organism: Pseudomonadota bacterium (assembly GCA_038527345.1). Classification (GTDB taxonomy): domain Bacteria; phylum Pseudomonadota; class Alphaproteobacteria; order Rhodobacterales; family Rhodobacteraceae; genus Tateyamaria. The sequence goes on from JBCBFX010000040.1 coordinate 18,418, forward strand.
CAACGGTTGTCCGACACGCGTCAGAACACGATCCCGGGCCGATCGGGCGGCGGCGGGAAACCGGTCCGGACGGCGCGCCTCGGGCGCTTGTGGCAGGGCCACCAGCAAGGCCGCCTCGGATGGGGACAAACGATCCGGTTCCTTGCCGAACCAGACATAACTGGCGCTGCGCACCCCCTCGATCCGACCGCCATATGGGGCATGTTGCAGGTACAGATGCAGGATCTGGTCCTTGCTCAGACGCCGCTCCAGCGCCCAGGCCACCCGCATCTGTCGCAGCTTGCCCTCGACGGTACCCGTGCGGCCGTTTTCCAGCAGCCGCGCCACCTGCATGGTCAGCGTCGATGCGCCCGACACGATCCGCCCCGTCCATACGGCCTGCACCGCGGCACGCGCCATGGCGCGGCCATCGACACCGTTGTGGGTGCGGAACCGCTTGTCTTCATATGCGATCAGCATGTCGGTTAGGGTCGGATCGACCGAGCCGGGTGTCACTGCCAGCCGCAGCCGCCCATCTTCGACGTCAAAGGCGCGCATCAGGGTTCCGCCGCGCCCCCGCATCTCGACCGATGTTTCGGCCAGCGTCACCGGCAATGCCGTGCGGTCCACCCAATCGTCCCACGCCTCGTGCAGCGTGGCGACGGTCAGCGCCACGCCCGCAAGCGCAAAGAGGTGGCGATGTACCCTCACTCAACCACCTGCACGCGGCCTGTGCCGGTGACGGCGCGATATTCGGGTCGGTACATATCCTCGACCAATGCGGCAGGGTGGTGGAAGTCGCCCGGGCTGACCGCCCGCGCGGTATAGGCCAGTTGGAAAGGTTTCGCGCTGCGGTGATCCACCGCTGCAATGAAACGATCCGCGCGGAATTCTGCATGTTCGGCGTTGGCCGGTTTCAACCAGTCCAGCGCGCGAATGTCCCCCGCGCGCAACAGGTTGGGGTTGTCGATCTCAAGCCCCGCGGGCAGTGGATCGTCGACAATCAGCCGTGCGCCGACGGCTTCAAATGGCGTGACCTCGATCACGACAACCCGGCGCTCGCCCATTGTCCATGGACCGTCGGCCGAAGCACCGTCCATCGTGTAGGTCCGGCGTTGCAGGGCGTAGCCGTACCCGCTCGCCTCGGGCGCAACCAGTGGCACACCAAGTGTGGTCAGCGTCACGTCCTGTGCACTGTCGCTGGTGTTTTCGATCACCGCCGCGGCTTGCCCTGCGTTGCGCGAAAGGATCACCGGACCAGTCACCGCAGCGCCGTCCACGGACAGGGTCGACAGACCCGAGGGCGCGCGCAACGCATTGGCCGCCATGACCACATGCGCCGCCTCTTGCGTCGACAGGCCCCGCAACCGCTGCCGATCCGTGATGACAGATGCCAGACGGGTGGCATCCACCCGGGTGCTGCCTGCCTCGGACGCAAGATGCAGCACACCTGCCGCATCGCGCAGACGGGTGCCGAAATCATCGCGCCAGCTGGTGCGTTGTGTGCTGCCGTTCAATGCCAGGTCCTGCGCATGGCCAAACATCGTGTCGGCGCGCGTCTGCTCGCCATATGCTGCCAGCGCAGCACCAAGTTGGGCACGGGCCAGCGGAGTGGCAAAGGCTGTAGCCTTGGCATCGGCGTAGTACCGCAGATCCCCGATCTGCGCCGCCCCTTCGCGGGCCAGAACATAAAGGGCATAGGCGATCTCTTCCCCGCCGCTGTCGAAATCCGCGGCGTAGTTGACGCGGTTGCGCAGGTTGTCCAGCGCCAGCCGCATGGCGGTTTCGGGCACCGCGTGCCCCGCTGCCCGCGCGCGGCTCAGGAAATCGGTGACATAGGCATCCAGCCAGAATTCGCCGGACTGCGCCCGCCACAGACCAAAGGCCCCGTTGCTGGCCTGGCGCAAGAGCACACGGGCAATCGCCCCGTCGATGCGCGTGTCGATGTCCTTGAACCCGGACGGCCCGGCCAGGTCCGAAACGAACAGAAGCGGCATCGCCGCCGACGTCACCTGCTCCGTGCAGCCATAGGGGTAGCGGTCCAGTTGCCGCAGCAGCCCCGGCACATCAAAGCGCGCCAGCGGTCCCGCAGCCACGGTCGCACGTGCCGTCGCGGGTCGCAGATCGGCAAAGATCGCGTCGTCCAGCGTCAAAGCGGCCCCCGAGGCAAGGCTGAGCCGCTGTGTTACCGCAATCGTCGGATCATTGGCACGCACACCCAGCGCATAGGTCTTTTGCAGCACGGTGCCATCCGGGGTTTCCAACCGCGCCGCGATGGTGTGGTCGCCCACATCCGTGGCGATGATCGGCACGCTGACGCGCACCGTGCCGCCATCGCCGATGTCGATCGTGCGCGGGGTTGCATCCAGCCCCAGTGCCGCCCCGGTCAGCGTCAGCATCGCCGTCCCGACAGGTCCATCGGCATGCACAAGCTCCAGCGCGATACGGCTGCTGTCGCCCGGTGCCATGAACCGCGGTGCAGCGACCGACATGACAACCGGATCACGCGCAACCATGTCCTTTTCCGCCTGACCCACGCCTTGCGCCGACCATGCCACCGCCATCAACCGGATCGTGCCGTTGAAGTCGGGACGGTTCACGGTGATCGTTGCGGTGCCGTCCGGCCCCACCGCGACGGGGCCTGCGAAATCGGCCATGATCGCCTCGGTCGGGGGCGGGGCCTGCCGTTGCAATTGCGATCCCGCATCGCCGCCGGACCGGATCTGGCCAAGCGCACCGCTTTGCCCATCGATCAGGCGACCATAGAGGTCCCGCAATCCGACACCCAGACGCCGTTGGCCGAAATAGTGGCCCTGCGGATCCGGCGCGTCAAAGCCGGTCAGGTTCAGAATGCCCAGATCGACGGCTGCAAGGGTCACGAACCCCACATTGCCGTCCAGCCCATCCACACTCACCACAACATCCGTTGTTCCAGCCTGTCCGCCCACCGCGTCAGGCGCATCCACCGTCACGGTCAGGGCGCGCGGTCCGGGGTCCACCTTGGCATGGGCCAGGCCCAGCGCGCGGGTCGGGCCATAGGGCCGCCCGGCAACGCCGCGCAGCAGCGCCGCCGTGACATAGGCGCCACTGCCCCAGTCGTCGGTGACGGTCAGATCCAGAAGGTTCTCGCCCTCGACCACGGGCACGGCGCGCCGTTCGATCACCTGGTCCGACAAGACCGACAACAATACCGTGCCATCGAACGGAGCCAGGAGCCGCAACCGCGCGGTAGCACCCACTGCATAGGTGTCGGCATTCAGGGACACGGGCAAGCGGTCAGGCGTGTCGCTGCTGTCGCCGCCGCCATACCATCCGGCGGAAAACCCGACGGAACTGGCGGTGTAGATCCCGTCGCTGCGCTCCACGACCAGCTCGTATTGCCCCCAATCGGTCGCCACGGACAGGGGCACAGGGGCCTCACCCAGCATGGCATCGCCCTGGGCCACACGTTCACGCCGGGTGATCGGCTCCCAATTCCAGTCGCCGAAGAGCTGATACCACTGATACCGGGTCTCGATCCGGTTCACCGTCCAGCGCACCGGCACGGGCGCGGTGGTGCCGGCGGCGATCAGGTCAAAGCCCGCCTCGGCCCCTTCGGCCAAAACATCATCAAAGGTGGGGCGAATGCCGATGACTGCTCCATCCGGCGCCACGGGCCGGATCACACTGCGCTCGACCGGCCGACCGGCACCGTCAGAAACGCGAATGACCGCCTGTGCCTCAAGCAGAACGCCCTCGGCCTCGGTCTCGGGCCAGTCCATCAGGATGCGCGCCATCCCGTCCGGTCCGGTGCGCGGCGCATCCAGATAGCGCTGACGCGGAGAGAACGCAGCGTCGTGGCGACCAAAACGGTAGCCGGGCCATCCGTCAATCGTATTGCGTTGCCGCACGCGCAATTCGCCCTCGACCGCCAGATCCGCGCCCGGCGCGCCAAAAAGGTAACGGGCATCGACCGTCACCGGCACCGGCATATCCCGGCGCAGATCGCCGTCGGGCAACTCCACGTTCACGTCGATCCGTTCGGGCACGAAGTCCTCGACCAGAACCGTCTGTGTGGTCAGCGCCGGGGCGGACAGGTCGCTTTTCAGCGCGATGCGCCACGTGCCCAGCGGGGCCGCCACCGGGAGCGGCAGGTGAAACACATGCCCCCCCGCCTGATCCTGCGCGCTGAGCACACGGCTCAATTCCACCCCGTCGGGGCGTGTCAGGATCGCGGTCAGGGGCAGGCCACTGATCGCACCAGCCCGAGCATCACGCGTCAGGGCGGTGATATGGATCGTCGCCCCGGGGCGATAGGCCCCGCGGTCTGTCGTCATGAACACGTCGATGGGCGGCGCGGGCGGGCGTCCCTCGACCCCGCGGTCCGACAGGTCAAAGGCGGGGTCGGTCAGCGGCAGAAAGACAAAGTCGTCCCCCTGGCTGACCTGAAGCAGAGCCGGGGCCGCAGCCCCACGCCCGCGGGTGACGCCAGGGCCAAAGGTGACGAACCCGTCCGCGTCGCTGGTGGCTGTGGCAAGCACCGCGTTGGCCCGCGACACCAGTGTGACGGTCGCATCCCCGACCGGACCTGCATCGGACAAGGCCCGCACCGCGGCGGTCAGCCCATCGTTGCCCTGCCACGTGCTGACGCCAAGGTCAGACAGAACGAACCACTGCGTGGCCGAAGCAACCTCATAGGGATCGCTGCCCGGCACCCTTGCCCGCAACACATAGACCCCGGCGGGCTGCCCCTCCAACGCGGTGTCCAGCGGCAAGCGCGTGCGCGTTTCAGTGTTCAGCGTGTTTTCGACCTGGCCGATCCCGCGCCAGATTTCCTGCGCGATACTGTCGTTGAACTCTTCCTCCTGCCATTGCGACAGCGGGCGGCCAAAGTAGTCATCACGCAGGGCCCGGACAAGGTTGCGGTCACTTACGCGTGACAGCGCCAGATCGACCTGATCCAGGTTGACCGTCTCGATAGGCAGCGCGGCCGCGCCGCCCTTGGCCAGCACGTAGCTGCGGCCCGGGAACCGCACGACCGGATCCCGGTCGCGGACGTAAAGCGACAGCGCCACATTGCGGACCAGCGTCTCGCCACTGGCGGCGGGCAGACCGGCGCGGAAGGTCACAGCATAGCGTTGTCCATGCTGCGCCCCATCCAGACACAGGCGGCGATCTTCGGCCTGCACCACCAAACCGGAGGCGTCCGCGCGCACATAGGGTTCGTAGTCGAACCCCGCCTTGATCAGCGGTTCAGAAAACGTGGCGCAAATGCGGGGGGCCGCGCTTTGATTGTCGACCTCGTGTTCCGTTATGCGAAACCCGTATTTCGCAATGGCCGCATCCAATGCCGTTTCGGTGTCGTCGCGCGGTTGCAGCGATTGTGCAAGACGCAGCACGTCGATCATGTCGCGGCCACGGCGGTTCAGCTCAAGCGCGCGGGACAGTTCGACCAGCGCAGTGGCCTGGCCACCGGGTGTGGTGGCACGGACGTATCCGTTCAGCGCGGCAGGCACCGCTTCGCGCAGAGCCTTGCGGCGCTGGTTGGAGGGGACCGTTTCGCCCAGACGGGACGCATAGTTGGCGTAGCGGACCCACAGATCGGGCGCATCGGTCAGCGCGACGGCGGCACCCAGCCACCGCAGGGCCACGCCACGCTCGCCCCGTTGCCACGCCGCTTGCGCCGCGTCGATCAGCGTCAGGGCGGCCTGACCATTGGCCGCGTATCTTTGCCCCATGCCGGCGGCAAGGGCACGCGCCGCGGCATGATCCTGTTGCAGGCGCGGCAAGGCGGCGGCGCGTGCCGATGCGTCGGCAATGACCCCTGCCGGAACGACCACCCGTTCGGCTGAAATGGCCCCGACATAGGGCTGCCTGTCGCTGATCGCGGATTTCGGGAAACACGCCTTGGACCGGTCGTTGAAGGTGTACGCGACACAGGCCGCATCGGCGCTGCACGCCCGCTGGCAAGCCTCGACCGTGGTGTCGAACAGGTTCGACCTGTCGGCACCGAAAAAGTCGACATCGCGCGTCACGATGTACCGGTCCGGCGGCATGATATCCTGTGCGGTGACGACAGATGCCCAGAGTGCCGCCATCAGGGCCAACTTCAAAATCCGCATGGCTCAGCTCCGAAGATACAGGGGTGCAATCGGGGAAAGCCTGCCACGTGGACCCGCATCCACGCAATGGGCTCAACAATCGGTATTAAGGCGATCTTCACCGTGGGCATGGAATACCGGGTGCACAAAGACTTGGCGGAGTGGCCATATGAGCCTTGCAAACAAGCTGGCCGAAGAACGCAGAGGGCGGCTGGCTGCACAAAGACTGCTGGAACTTCGAGAGGCCGAATTGTCGGCCGCAAACCGCAAGCTTGGCCGCCAAGCCGCTGTTCTTCAGGGCGAAATCGTCGAAACCCGTGCCGAGTTTGCGAATGTCCTTGTTGAAAATGAGCGGGTGCGCACCGAGCTTGGCCAAGCCAACGAAAAGGTCGAGATTGCGGAACGGCGGCTGTGGCACTCTGTCCAGACCATCACGGACGGATTCGCGATTTTTGACACGGACAACTGCATGGTGGCGGCAAATGCCAGCTATCTGGCGGTGTTCGACGGGCTCGAGGATATCAAGCCTGGCGTGAACTACATGACGGTTTTGCAGGCCCTGACCGACGAAGGCATCGTGGATACCGGGGATCTGCGGGCCGATGCCTGGCGCCAGAAGATGCTGGACCGGTGGATGCAATCCGATCCCGACCCGGTCACGATCCGGTTGTGGAACGACGAATACATCCGGCTGGTGGACCGCCGCGGATCGGGCGGCGACATCGTTTCGCTGGGACTGAACATCACCGAGTCCGTCCAGTACGAGCAAAAGCTGCAAGCCGCCCGCGCCGAGGCGGAAGCCGCCAGTCGTGCCAAGTCCGCGTTCCTGGCAAACATGAGCCACGAGATTCGGACGCCAATGAACGGGGTCGTCGGCATGTCGGACCTGTTGGCCGACACCAAGCTGGACGAAGAACAGCAGCTTTACGTCGAAACCATCAAGAAGTCCGGCGAAGCGCTGTTGGTGATCATCAACGACGTGCTGGATTATTCCAAGATCGACGCACAGAAACTGGAATTGCACCCCGAAACCTTTGACCTTGAGCGCAGCATTCACGAGGTGATCATGCTGCTGCAACCGACCGCACGGGACAAGGGGCTTACGCTGCTGCTGGATCTCGACCTGTTCCTGCCCACAACACTTTCGGGCGATGCGGGTCGCTTGCGTCAGGTCCTGATGAACCTGGTGGGCAACGCCATCAAGTTCACGTCGCACGGTCATGTGCTGATCCGCGTGACCGGCGTACCAGACACCGAAACCGGTATCGCCGATGTCACCTTTGCGATCGAGGATACCGGCATCGGCATCGCCGACGACAAGATCAGCCACATCTTCGGTGAATTCAATCAGGTCGAAAACGAACGCAATCGCCAGTTCGACGGGACCGGTCTTGGGCTGGCCATCTCGCAGCGCCTCGTGGACCTGATGAAGGGTGACATCTGGGTGACCAGCGAAGAGGGGCTTGGTTCGTGTTTTGCGTTCCGTATCCCGATGGCGATCTGCGACAGCGACGTGCCGGATCACCCCACAGTACCCGATGGATTGCGCCGCGTCATGGTGGTGGACGGTCTGGCGGCCAACCGTGCGATCCTGCAAAGCCAGCTTGAACGGCTGGGTCTTGGTGTCACCTGCTGTGCCAGTGGGCCCGAGGCGCTCGAGGCGCTGGCGTCCGTCGATCTGGTGCTGATGGATCATGACATGCCCGATCTGAACGGAATCGAGCTGGCAAAAGAGATCCGCGCTCAAAAACCGGACCTGCCTGTCATGCTGATGTCTTCAAATACCGGTTGCGCCAAGGAAGATCCCGACGCCCAGCACCTGACAGCCATCCTGCAAAAGCCGGTCGCGCGCGCCGATCTGTTCCAGCAGTTGCAACAGTTGGGGCCGACCCTCGCAGCGGACAAGTCTGGTGACGCTCCGCCTGACCCGGACAAAATCGCCCCCGCAGCGCCGCCACCGCCCGAAAAAAGGCGGATGCGCGTTCTGGCCGCCGAAGACAACAAGACCAACCAACTGGTGTTCGGCAAGATGGTCAAATCAGCCGATATCGATCTGAAGTTCGCCGCCAACGGTGAAGAAGCGGTGGAAATGTTCGAAACCTTTGCACCCGACCTGATCTTTATGGACATTTCGATGCCCAAGATGGACGGAAAAGAGGCGGCAACCCGAATTCGCGAGTTAGAGGGCGACAGCGACACACATGTGCCGATCGTCGCGATGACCGCACACGCGATGACAGGCGACGATGTGGGCATCCTTGCCTCGGGTATCGATCACTATCTCACGAAGCCGCTGCGCAAGCCGGCCATCCTGTCGCATATCATCGAGGCGTGTCCAGCAAAGGTGCTGCCCCCGATCGACGAACCGGACCAGGCTCAGGCCGGGTAGGGTCGGACAAAGACCAGCTTGTCGCCGTCCGACAGCTCTGGCGTGAACGTGTAGCCGTCCGTGGCAAAATCCTTGAGCCCATCGATATCGGTCACCCGGTTCTTGACCACATGCCGTGCCATGGCACCCCGCGCCCGTTTGGCGAAAAAGCTGACAATGCGCGGGCCAGCGCCCTTGTCTTCCATGAACACCGGCGTGATGACGCGCGGCTTAAGCGGCTTCAGGGGGACCGCACCGAAGTACTCCTGGCTCGCACAGTTGACCACTGTGTCCGCCCCGACGGCCGCGGCCTGCGCATTCAGCGCCTTGGCGATATCGTCTTTCCAATAGTCGTACAGGGTCTGACCCCGCCGCGTTTTCAGACGGCTGCCCATCTCGAGCCGGTAGGGCTGAATCGCGTCCAGCGGGCGCAACAGACCGTAAAGGCCGGACAGAATGCGCAGGTGATCCTGCGCATAGGCGATGCTGCCTGCATCCAGCGTGCCCGCGTCCAGTCCCTGATACGTATCGCCGGCAAAAGCGTGGATCGCGGGGCGTGTCATGTCGGGTTGTGGGTCATCCTCGAACGCGCGGAACCGGTCGCGATTCAGCCGCGCCAGATCATCGCTCAGGTCCATCAGGCTTTTCAGATTGCCCAGCGTCAGGTTGCGCGCCGTCCGCGCCAAGCGCACGGCGTCTTCCTGCATGGCGGGCGCGGTCGTTTCGACGTCGCGGTCCGACCAGTCCAGCCGTTTGGCAGGCGATATCACTACGAGCATTGCGTTCCCCCAACTTGCGATTTTGCTGATCTAGCTCGCCTGCCTCAACACGTCCAGAAATGCGGGGCCAAAGCGTTCGGCGCGGCGGTCGCCCAGCAGGCGTTCCATCGTGGCCGTGTCGTCAGGCCGCAACTGCGCGACCTTGGCCAGCTGCGAGGCCGAACAGCTGAGTGGCTTGTCCGTCCCGTCCGGGCCGCGCGACAGATCGGCCTGCACGGCCAGCAACTGATCGTAAAGAGTGCCCGCCGCCTGACCGGCCAGCTTGCGCCGCATCGGGTGCACCGTTTCCGTCTCGCCGGTGATCACCGACAGAAAGGCATCGCCGAAGTTCTGCAGCTTCTTGGCCCCGACACCGTTGATCTGCGCCATCTGGTCGAGGGTCCTGGGCCGCGCCTCTGCCATTTCGATCAGGGTGCGGTCGGGAAAGATGACATAGGCGGGGACCTTGGCCGCCTCGGCCAGCGCGCGGCGCTTGGCCTTGAGGGCGGACAGCAGCGGCGCGTCCTCTTCCGACACCATCGACTTGACCGCCGGGCGGCGCGCGGCAGCGGCCTTGATCGTGTCGCGGCGCAGGGTGATCTGTGCCTTGTCCCGCAGGATCGGAAGCGCCGCATCCGTCATCCGCAACGCGCCATGCCGCGCGGGGTCAGGCCGGATCAGGTCATGCCCCATCATCTGCCGGAAGACAGCCTGCCATTGCGGTTTGGAATACTCCTTGCCCACGCCGTAGGTCGGCAGACTGGCATGCCCGCGCTGCCGCACCTTGTCCGTTTCAATTCCCAGAAGGATGTCGATCAGATGGCCCGCGCCGAACCATTCATCGGTGCGCAGCATTGCCGACAGGGCCTTGCGCACCGCAGTCGTGCCATCAAAGGTTTCCGCTGGCGCATCGCACAGATCGCAACGGCCACAGGTGATTTCGCTTTCGCCAAAGTACCCAAGCAGTGTCTTGCGACGACACTCCAGCGCCTCGGCCAGACCCAGCAGCGCGTTCAGCCGTCCGTGATCTGCCGCACGCCGTTCAGGCGGGGCCAGTCCCTCTTCGATCTGCGAGCGGCGCAGCTTGATGTCGTCGGGCCCGAACAGGGTCAGTGTTTCGGCGGGCGCCCCGTCGCGGCCTGCGCGGCCAATCTCCTGATAGTAGGCCTCGATCGATTTGGGCAGGTCTGCGTGGGCAACCCAGCGGATGTCCGGTTTGTCCACGCCCATGCCAAAGGCGACTGTGGCGGCCACGATCAGCCCATCCTCTTGCTGGAAACGGCGTTCGGCGATGCGGCGGTCCTCGGCCTCCATCCCGCCGTGATAGTGGATGGCGGCGTGCCCGGCCTCGCGCAATGCCTGCGCCAGCGTTTCCGTCTTGGCCCGCGTGCCGCAATAGACGATGCCCGACTGCCCCTTGCGCGCGGCGGCAAAGTTCAGGATCTGCGCGCGTGGCCCGTTCTTGGCGGCAAAGGCCAGGTGGATATTGGGCCGGTCGAACCCACGCAGGAACGCGCGGGGGGGCCGCCCGCCGAACAGCTTTTCGATGATTTCGGCCTGCGTTTCGGCATCGGCCGTCGCGGTAAATGCAGCCAGAGGCACGTTCAGGGCGGCCCTCAATGCCCCGATGCGCAGGTAGTCCGGGCGAAAATCATGGCCCCACTGGCTGACGCAATGCGCCTCGTCCACGGCGATCAGGCGGACGCCGATCCGGCGGAGCATCCCGATGGACGACCCCGCAGCCAGTCGTTCCGGCGCGATATAAAGCAGTTTGAGGGTGCGATCCTCAAGCGCCTGCCAGACGGCATCGGTTTCCTCTGGCGTATTGCCCGAGGTCAGCGCCCCCGCCGCGACACCGGCGGCCTGCAAGGCGCGCACCTGATCCCGCATCAGCGCGATCAGGGGCGAGATGACCACCGTCACCCCATCCCGCATCAGCGCAGGCAATTGGAAACACAAGGATTTTCCGCCACCCGTGGGCATGATGGCCAGCGTGTCCTGTCCGTTGGCCACCGCTTCGACAATCTCTTCCTGGCCGGGGCGGAAGCCGTCGAATCCAAAGACGTCTTGCAACAGCGTGGCAGCGCTGGAGGTCATGTCGGGAACCCTGTCGAATTTTATGTATCTGCTCGTTTGATACAGATTCACATTTTAACAGGGCGTGAACAAGTCCTGATCAGGGTGTCAGAAGAATATTGCGGGCAGGATGATACTGCGCAGGGCGATCACGATGATGAATGCGACCAGCGGCGCCAGGTCCAGCGGATGCGTGTCCGGCATATAGCGCCGGATCGGGCGATAGATCGGTTCCAGCAGCTTGTTCAGCCCGGTCCAGAGCTGGCCCACGATGGGCTGGTGCATGTTCAGCACCTGAAAGTTGATCAGCCAGCTCATGATGATGTGAATGATCATGACGACGTAGACGACGCTCAACACAAGGTCGAGCAGTTGATAGATCACCAGCATCGGCAGGCTCCCTTGTTTCTTGCGCCCAGAGGTAGGCCGCGCGGCCACGTGGCGCAAGGTCACATGGCCCGAGGCATTGAAGTTTCGCTGCGATGCCGCATTTAGGGCTCAAGGAGTATTGCCCATGTTTCCCTTTGTTCGTCTTGTCAAAGACATGATCATCGCCAGACGGCAGCCGCCCATCGGGCTGACCGAACTGCACGTGTCGCATCACATGGTGTGGCCCTGGGATCTGGATGGGTTCATGGAACTGAACAATGGCCGTGCCCTGACCCTGTATGATCTGGGTCGTCTGGGCATGGCGTTTCGCACCGGGCTGGTCGATGTGCTGAAACGGGAACGCTGGGGCCTGACCATGGCGGGCAGCTCCGTGCGCTATCGCCGCCGTCTGCACGCATTCGAGCGTTTCGAAATGCGCAGCCGCGCGGTCTGCTGGGACGACAAGTTCACCTATATCGAACAGTCCATGTGGAAATCGGACGGCGAATGCGCCAGCCACGTGCTGTACCGCGCCGCCGTGACCGACAGGAACGGGCTGGTGACCACGGACCGGATCGCCGCGGCCCTTGGCACCGACGCCACGTCGCCCCCGATCCCCGACTGGATCGCCGCCTGGATCGAGGCCGAGGCAAAGCGCCCCTGGCCCCCGATGCAGGACACCACACCCAGCGCACTGCGCAGCGTCGCCTAAAGCTTTTCTTGCCAGCCGTGTCCCGGCCTGCTTTGGTTTGCCCAACCAAAAAAGACAGGGGTCGGGGCAGTGGCAGATATCAGTCTGAAGAAACGAATATGGGGCTGGTACTTTTTTGACTGGGCCAGCCAACCCTATCACACCGTCCTCAACACATTCATCTTCGGGCCGTTTTTCGCGGCCATCGCAGCCACCTATTTCCTGAATCTCGGGCTTGAAGAGACCGTGGCCGACGCGCGTGCGCAGACGGTTTGGGCGTGGGCCGTCGCGACTTACGGCATTATTATCGCGTTGTCGGCCCCGATCCTCGGGGCGATGGCGGACAATTCGGGACACAAGACGCCTTGGATCGCGGCATTCAGCCTGATGTACGTGATTGGCGCGTCAACGCTGTGGTACACCGATCCCGAAGCGTCGAACCTGTACTGGATGCTGGCCGCGTTTGGCTTTGGCTTTATCGGCGGTGAATTCGCCCTGATCTTTACCAATGCGCAATTGCCCGGGCTGGGGACCGAGAAAGAGGTCGGAAAAATCTCCGGCTCGGGGTTCGCTTTTGGTTACGTGGGCGGTTTGCTGGCGCTGACCATCGCACTGGCGTTTTTCGTGGAACAGGCAGGCGGTCGAACGATTGTCGGGTTCCCCCCTGCCTTTGGACTGGATCCGGACCTGCGCGAGGGCACCCGGGTCGTGGGCCCGTTTGTGGCGATATGGTTCGCGGTCTTCATGGTCCCGTATTTCCTGTGGGTGCGCGAAGTACGCGTCCCGGCCAAGCGGATCGGCGTCGGCGGCAGCCTGCGCAGCGTCTGGTCCTCGATCAAGTCGCTGGTCCACAAGAAAAGCCTTGCCGCATTTCTGGGCGGGTCGATGTTTTATCGCGACGGACTGAACGGTCTGTATACGTTCGGCGGGACCTATGCGGCGCTGGTGTTGAACTGGCCGGTGACGCTGATCGGGGTGTTCGGCGTGATATCCGCCATCGGTGCCGCGATCTTCAGCTATATCGGTGGTCTGGCCGACCGGCGGTTCGGGCCGAAACCGGTTGTAAACGCAGCCATCGTCATTCTGATTTTCGTCAGCGCGACAATCATCTCCATCTCGCCCACAAGCGTACTTGGCATGGCGGTTCCCGAAGGGTCCGGCCTGCCCAATATCGTCTTCTTTGCCTGTGGCGTTCTGATCGGTGGCATGGGCGGCGTGCTGCAATCGGCCAGTCGGTCGCTGATGGTGCGCCATTGCGATCCTGTGGCCCCGACGGAGTATTTCGGCCTGTATGGCATGTCTGGCCGCGCCACGGCATTCTTGGCGCCCCTGTTGATCGGTGTCGCAACGACCCTCAGCGACAATGCCCGCATCGGGGTCACACCAGTGATTGCGTTGTTCCTGATTGGCCTTATTCTGATGGTATGGGTGAACCCGAAAGGGGAGCGTGACGCATGAGATTTCTTGGTATCTGTTTTCTGGCCCTTGCAACGATGGGCTTGGCCTTGCCCGCCGACGCGCAACAACTGGCCAAGAGCCAGTTCGGGGCAAAGCGCGTCGCATCGGCACAAAAGCCGGCCCCCTTTGGCAGCTATGCGCGGGGCTGTGTCGCCGGGGCCGTGCAACTGCCGGAAACAGGACCGACGTGGCAGGCCATGCGGCTAAGCCGGAACCGCAATTGGGGCCATCCCGAAGCCATCGACTTTATAAAGAAACTCAGCGCCAAGGCCGCCCGGCAACCTGGATGGAAAGGGCTGTATATCGGCGACATCAGCCAACCGCGCGGTGGGCCGATGCTGTCGGGACACCGCAGCCATCAACTGGGCCTGGACATCGACATCTGGATGTTGCCGCCCAACCGGCTGGACCTGAGCCGCCGCCAGCGCGAGAACATATCGTCCATCTCGATGCGGCGGGCCAACGGGGCCTTTGTCAATTCCAGCTGGACCCGCGCCCATCACGAGGTGATCAAGGCCGCCGCCAAGGACAAGCGCACCGCGCGCATATTCGTCTTTCCCGGAGCCAAGGTGCAGATGTGCAAGGACGCCAGGGGAAACCGCGACTGGCTGCGCAAGGTCCGGCCATGGTGGGGACATCATTATCATTTCCATGTGCGGCTGGCCTGTCCGCGCGGCGCACGTGGTTGTGTGAACCAGGATCCCCCGCCTCGTGGCGACGGCTGCGCCGATGCGCAGCAATGGGTGAACAACATCCTGAACCCGCCGCCCCCCGACCCCAACGCCAAACCGGCCAAGCCGCGGCGCGAGCTGCGCGTGGCGGACCTGCCGCAGCAATGCAAATCCGTTCTGGCCTCGCGCTGAACCTGCGGGTGCCCAAGCAATGACAGAAACACTTGCAGGCGGTGCAGGCTGCGACTAAGACGCGCCCGTTCGCCTTGGCGAACCAAGTCGCCGCAACCTTGGAAAAACGGGCACACAACATGACACGCGCGCACCTTCCCGGCATCATTGCCATGGCCATCATCGTGGTGGCCTCGAACATCCTCGTTCAGTTCCTCTTTGGGAATTGGCTGACCTGGGGGGCGTTCACCTACCCGTTCGCGTTCCTTGTGACGGACATCATGAACCGCGTCTATGGTGCAGGTCCGGCGCGCACGGTCGTATTCGTGGGCTTTATCGTAGGCGTGTTCTGTTCGCTGGTCGGCACGCAGATCGTGGGCGAATTCGGGCCGCTTGTGACTTTCCGCATCGCGATCGGGTCCGGGCTGGCATTCCTGACCGCGCAGTTGCTGGACGTCGGCATATTCTCGGCCCTGCGCAACGGGTCGTGGTGGAAGGCGCCGCTGGTGTCGACCATCGTGGGCAGTTCGGTTGATACCGCGCTGTTCTTCACCATCGCATTTTCCGCCAGCCTGACGGTGCTGGAGCCGGGCAACGACGTGTCCTGGGCGAACGAGGTGGTGCCGCTGTTGGGCATGGGGCCCGTGCTGCCGCTTTGGGTGTCGCTGGCCGTGGCCGACTGGGGCGTAAAGCTGTCGCTGGCGCTTATTGCGTTAGCACCGTTCCGCTGGGCGACGGCGCGTGCACAGAATACCGTCGAAATGAATTGACATATCGCACCGCCGCCGCAAATCTGGAGTTGAGTTCAACAAAGCGGAAGGAGGTGATCCAGTGTCGAGAAAGGTATTGGAGAGAGGTGTCGGAACAGCTGGGGAGGTCGCCCGCTAGGGCAGTCCCGCGCGGCGTTGGCCGCCCTGGTTGATCGGTGATCTAACCGATGCAACCTCCGAAGACTTTCGAAAGGGCCGCGCCGCAGGGTGTGGCCCTTTTTCGTGGCGGGCGCGCGGGGTACAAGGAGCCATGCTGCGGATCACGGATGATATCACGATTGAGGACTGGGAACTGACCGAACAGTTCGTGCGGTCTTCTGGTCCCGGTGGGCAGAATGTGAACAAGGTGGCGACGGCGGTGGAACTGCGGTTCGAGGCGGCGCGGTCGCCTGCGCTGCCGGGGCCGGTGAAGGCGCGGCTGAAACGGCTGGCGGGGCGGCGCTGGACGGGCGAGGGGACGCTGGTGATCCAGTGTGACGAGACCCGCAGCCAGGCCCGGAACCGGGAGATCGCGCGGGACCGGCTGGTGGAGTTGGTGAAAAAGGCGCTGGTGGCGCCGAAAAGACGGGTGGCGACCCGGCCGACCCTGGGGTCGAAAAAACGGCGGCTGAAGGCGAAGAAAGTCCGCGGCGAGGTGAAGGCGATGCGGGGGCGCGTCGATCCGGAGGGCTGAGGGATGGGCCCCGGAGAAAGCAAGTGTCCCACGATGGGACAGGACTCCGCCTTATGTAAATCAATGGGTTACAGAGGCGGTTTAACGATTTGTTAGGGGTTGGGGTGTTTTGGGGGTGGTTTAGGTGGTGTGTAGGGGGGGGCGTTTTGCCCCTCATGGTGGGGTGGAACCCCACCCGAAGCTTGTTGGTAACGCTGATGCTTCGGACACTGAAATGGTCGGCGAAATAGGCCGTGAAGCAGCGGGTTGAGGCGAAGATTTTTGGTGCGGCGGTAGAGTAAATGCGAACTACTACTTATTTTTGTTCTTGAGACTCTTCTTTTATTAGTAGTATCAGGCCGCGGCGCCAATAAAGAATTACCCCAGAAATTATCCAAAACGCAGCCCCCAAGAATAATATTATCGGCTGAACATAGGAAATTATTGCTTGAGCGCTTTCAGGAACCGAACTCGC
>JBCBFX010000041.1:0-34587 GCA_038527345.1 Pseudomonadota bacterium
CCCGATTGATCAAATGAAATTCAGATATGCGTTTTTTGGGACAATGGAATTATTTGCGTTCAACGGCACGCCAATAGGGTGCGGTGTTTTCACGCCGCACCCCTTCTTATTGCAAGTGGTGGCTGCTCTCTTAGACGATCAGCAAGCCAGGGTCTTCGCCATCGTCATTGGTCGGCAGGTCAACCCCCACACCTTCGTTCAGGAAGACCGGAACGAGACCATTCGATGACGAATAGGCAGTGTCATCCGACAGGAAATTGGCAAGGTTCGGACCATTGACCTGGATCTGGAAGATCTGGATGTCGTCCGCGGTAAAGTCGTCATCGCCGTCGCTGTCGTGGTAGCCGTTGAAGACAAAGGTGTCATCGTCGAACTTGATCACGTCCAGCCAGTCCAGACACTCGACACAGGACAGGTCGATCTGGTCCTGCTGCAACAGGTTGAAGTCCATGATCTTCTTGGTGCCCAGCAGCATTTCACCGTCCAGCGCAGCATCTGCAATGGCTTCTTCGCAGGTGGTTTCAAGCAGAAGCACGTCATCGGCCAGAACGAACTTGTCCTTGCCGCCGCCACCGATGGCCTTGTCATCACCGTTGTTCATGATGATCGTGTCCTTGCCAGCGCCACCTTTCAGAGTGTCGTCGCCAGAACCGCCAATGACCACGTCATTGCCGCCACCGCCCATCACTTTGTCGTCGCCGGAGCCACCATCGACACTGTCGTTGCCTTTTCCGCCCCGCAGAACGTCGTTGTCCTCCTGACCCAGCAGCAGGTCGTTGTCATGGCCACCTTTCAGCAGGTCATCACCGGTGCCGCCCGCGATTTCGTCATCGCCAGAGCCACCCATGACGGTGTCCGCGCCCGAGCCGCCGTCGACGTTGTCATTGCCTGACGCTGCATTGATGAGGTCATCGCCGCCATCGCCGCAGATATCGTCGTCGCCGCCACCGGAATCGATGGTGTCATTGCCATCCGGCAGGAAATCCAGCCCGCCGTCACCACGGATGATGTCGTTTGAGCCGTTCGTGATGATCTGGTCGTTGCCCGACCCGCCGATGATGTTGGTGGTTGCGCCATCGCTGGACGTGTCCTTGATGGTGTCGTCACCGCCGCCGCCATACATGGCGTCGAAGCCGTCGCCACCGCGCATGCTGTCATTGCCGGTGCCACCCAGCAGCGTGTCGTTGCCCGACCCACCGAGCATGGTGTCGTTGCCACCTTCGCCCAGCATCTTGTCGTTGCCTTTACCGCCATTCATGCTGTCGTTGCCATCCGGCCCGGTAAAGACCCCGCGATCACCGTCGTCACCATAAATGACGTCGTCGCCATCATAGCCGCCCAGCGTGTCGTCCCCGCCGCCGCCATAAATCACGTCGTCATAGGTGCCGCCCGAGAACCAGTCATTGCCGCCCTGTCCGAAGAAGCAGACGTAAACAGGGTTGCCGTCGATCACCGTCGGAACGCCCTGTGTCGACAGGTCCGCAGCGAAATCGTCGAGCTCCTGGCGCGTATTGATGCTCGACCCCAGGGGATCCGCGAAAAGTTCAAGCGTATAGGCAAGGGTCGGGTCCAGGTCGTATTTCTGAAGGATCGCCAGCCCTGCATCGCCGAACTCGGTTACAATTGGGTCCGGAAATGGGAACGCGCCGACAAACACATCGTCCTTCGGTGTTGTTTCCGCGCATTCGACCACAGGTTTGAGGATTTCCGGCATAACATAGATTGGTGTAGACATCTTACTCTCCATTTATTCAAAATTTATTTGTCTCGCCTTGCGCACTTCGCCCGGGAGACGCGCAGGCCAAGGTGTTCAAAAATACTTTCACCCCACCCGGAATACAGTGTGCGTCAGCGGGTCTTTGCCTGCTATCCTCGATTTGGGATTGTCTTTTGTTTTTGTTTTTCGATAAGCCACAACATTCAACCAAAAGGGGTGGTGTTTATTCATGTAATCATGATTTCAACCCAAGGTTGCGACTCTGGTTGACTTTCACGAAGCGATATGGCGCAATTAATGCCTTCTATGACTAAATGAATTTTTTGCGGAATTGTTCGATGCCAAGCGATATTGATCGGATTCCCCACAGGGATTCCACGTCTATTACAGAACCCGCCATTGATCTCTTCATGGAGGATTGTCTTCATGCACTGGCTTGGGAAGTAAGGATAAATGGCAGGGACGGTGAAGAGGCGCACGTCATATCCCGGAAGACAAACGATGTGTCCAGCTACGAACTGGATCAACTCTGGTCGTCGCTGACCAAAAGAGCCAGGCCATGCGAGGTCGTGGCGCAAAACGGCGCGGGATTCGCATCCAAGACAGGGGTGCGTGGCCACCTGACGGCTGAACACATCGTGATCGAGATGGCCGACAACCGCACCTGCGCCGCGACAATTACATGGGCCGTCAAGCAGGGGCGACGGTCCCGGCTCCTGCCATGCAGCGGCATTGCCCGCATGCTCAAGGTACTGGCGGCCGATCACGAACATCGACGCCAGTGCCTGCAACAACTGGCCGCCGCGCATTCTCTTCTGGAAACGATTGGCATCGCCTTTGCGGCGTATGACGCCACAGGGCACGAGCTGTTTTCCAATGCCTTGGGCAAGACAGTGTATCCTGATGTGCCCTTTCCCAAGATCGTCGCCTCATTTCCCGCGGCTGTGGTGCAAAAGAAGTCGAAGCGGGACACGCAGGATGGCGAGCCGCCGGGAAAAAGCGTTCTGGTCGTGTCGTGCAAGTTGGCATCCGGTGAACGCCGCCCTGCCTTTATCGTGCGTCTCAGCCTTGATCCGCCCAGCCCGACCGGCGACATGCCGGACTGCTACGGGGTCTTCGTGTCGGTGCATGCGGGGGCCGTGGCACCGTCGGTTCTGTCGCATGTGTTTGGGTTGACCCCGTCCGAGGCGCGGATCGCCAGCGAGCTGTCCGCCGGTCATTGTGTCACCGAGATCGCACAGACCTTGCAGCTCAGCGAATGGACGGTGCGCACCTATCTCAAGGGGCTCTATGCCAAGATCGGCGTCACACGGCAGCACCAGCTGGTCGCATGGATGGCTGACATCGCCGTGCCGTTTGCTGGCTCTGCAGGTCATAGCCCGGACTGATCCATTCCGTGTCTGCTACGGCTTGTCCGTGCGCCGCACGGTGCCTGAGGGGTCATTGATCCCGCCGGGTGACAGGCTGGTCAAAGGGATCGCCCGAACGGCCATGTGACCCGCATCGGCGAGGCGCCGGTTCGGCGCGACATTTGCCAAAACCACCATGGCGCGAACCACGGATTCGCGCAAAAGGCGATTGCGTCCCTGCGCAGTCACAATTGTGGACGCATTCCAACAGCAGATTGGCCGAAAGGTGCGCACCCAATGCGCCGCGATCGGCGAGTTTCCGCTTGAAATCTGCGGAGTGTAGTCAGCGTAAAGAAACATTGCTTAACGATATCAGGCAATTGCGAGGAAGACAGTCAAAACCATCGAGCGGCGCGGCGTGGCCGGCCCACCACAAAATTGCCCCAATATTAACAAATATCCAATGTAACCGATTGGAAAATTCAGGAGATGAAGTGCCATGCCCACCGCTGCCAATATCGGTAACCTCGATCAACATCTGGTCTACGCAGATGACAACACATACAATCTGAACGGGAATAATGGTGATGCCATCGACGTTGGTCATCACGCAGGTCTTTCGTTGCCGAACGGGACGATTTCGCTGACGTTCTCGTTGGACAAGTTGTACGGGACGATGGCGCTGATCTCGAAGGATCTCGAGGGCAATGGCGCGGGTCAGTTCACGGTGTGGGTCAAGGATGGCCAGCTGATCATGAACATGGAGGACGGCACGGGCTACGAGTGGCTCAAGGTGCCGATGCTGATCCTGGACGACGGGCAGGACTATGCGCTGTCGGTATCGTTCGGTGACGATGGGCTGATGGTGTGGCTTGATGGCAAGCTGGTCGCGGCCGAGCCCGAGTTCAAGCAGGGCATCGACGCCAACGACGCCAGCCTTGTCATCGGCGGCACCCGCGCCTGGCGTGATGCCGACGAGGATGCCCATTCCGAAATGGACGGCACCATCGGCAATGTCATGATCTTCGACACCCAGCTGAGCACCGATGACGTGGTCAAGGTGACGGGGGCCGTGGACCCGATGCTGGGCCACTTGGCCGCGCATCACGCGCAGATGGCCGATCTGGCCCCGGCCTTTACCCAGCTGCATGGCGCGTCCGACACGTTCCTGGAAATCCTGGGCGACTACGGCGTCTCGCATCATGGCCACATGATGCATGAGGTGGCGATGAAGACCGCCAATTATCGAGACAACGGCATGAAGGGCACCGGCATCGCCGACGGCATGGACGGAGGTGCAGGCGACGACGTGATGCGCGGCCGCGGCGGCGATGACGTGATGCAGGGCGGCTATGGCAACGACAAGCTGCTGGGCGGGGCCGGCAACGACGTGCTGGACGGCGGCCATGGCGAGGACACGCTGCGCGGCGGCGAGGGCGACGACCTGCTGATCGCGCGGGCCGATGCGCGCGAACCCGACGTCTATCCCGATGCCGACCGGGACGAGGGCGATCCCTATAATGAACTGACCAACGGCAAGCTGTATCCCGATCAGCCGATCCACGCCGATGACGTGCTGGAAGGCGGGAAGGGCGCCGACATCTTCTATTTCCAGACGCTGATCAACGCCAAGGACTACATCATCGAAAAGCACACGCGCGATGACGGCACCATCAACTGGCACGGGGTCGCGGGCGAGAACGACAACATCCACGACCACTGGGTGGATGCGCTGGGTCACGACGTGGTGCTGGACTTCAACCGGGCCGAGGGCGACCGCATCGTGGTCGAGGGCCACACGACCGAGATCCTGAACATCAGCTACGGCGACGCCAATGGCGACGGGGTGATGGACCATTCGATCATCGCGCTCTATTCGGACCAGGGGTCTGGCGGCGGCGCACACAACGACGACCGGCTGGGCACGATCACGGTCTACGGCGACCTGATCACCGAAGCCGACATCGAACAGGACGCCGGCCCGGCCTACGGGATCGTGACCACGATCGACGACCTCGACGAGGCTGTCACCCCCACCTACGACAGCACAGACACAGGCCCAATCACACCACCCGCAGAATTGCCCGACCTGAGCGGTCTGGGTCTGCCTGACGGGCTGACGCCGGTTATGGCGCTGACCGGAACCCACAGCTTCACGCCCGACGACCGCGCGCCGCTGATCGTGGCGCACAGCGACACGCTGAACCTCGCGTCCGGCACCATCGCGATGAGCTTTACTGCCAACGCCTTGGGCATGACGCAGGCGCTCCTGACCAAGGACGCGTCCGGCTATGGCCCCGGCGGGCACCTGTCGGTCTATGTGCAGGAGGACGGCGACCTGGTTGTCCGACTGCAGGACGAAACGCGGTCGCATTACCTTGAGGTCGATGCCGGAGTGATGGCGGGCAAGCGCTATGATCTGGCCGTCGGCTTTGGCGCGGACGGTTTGCAGATGTATCTGAACGGCGCGCTGGTGGCCTATGACACCGAGTTGGCATTCGGTCTGGACACCAATACCGAAGCCCTGATCATCGGTGCCGCTGGTTGGAACAACACGCCCGGCCAGGTGAACAATGTGCATAGCCATTTCAACGGCACGATCGAGGATGTCATGGTCTTTGACAGCCAGGTGGACGCCAACGCGATATTTGGTGACGCGCCGCGGGATGATTTCGCCTATTTCACCGGCAAGGCGCAGAATGCGACTTTTGCGGAGAGCGGAGATGGCGATCTGGTCGTGACGGCCAACGGCACTGACACCACGATCACGGTCGATCAGGAGTTCTTGGAATTTGCTGACATGACCTTCCGCACGACGGATGTCGAATTCGGCACGATCGGGAACGACACCCTGAACGGCGAAGACACCGCTGACGTTCTGAACGGCAAGAAAGGCGACGACACGCTGCGCGGATATGGCAACGACGACCTGATCTTTGGCGGTCAGGGCGACGACTATGCCTGGGGCGGTGACGGCAAGGATGCCATCTTGGGCGAAGCCGGCAACGACTCGCTTGATGGTGGTGATGGTTGCGACATGATCTGGGGTGGCATCGGCAACGATCAGATCAAGGGCGGCGCGGGCAGCGACAAGCTGTTTGGCGGTCTGGGCGACGACACGATCTATGGCCACACGTGGGGTGACGAGGGCACTGCGGGCGGCGACAAGGCCTATTTCGACGGCGACTTTGCGGACTTCACCTTTGAAAGCACGACCTGGTGGAACAGTTCGCGCGGCGAGCGCATCGACGTGCTGATCGTGACGGATGCCGCCAGTGGCGGGGCCGACGGCTACTATGAGGGCCGCGACCACCTGATCGACATCGACAAGCTGGTCTTTGGCGACATGACCATGTCCTTTGATGATTTGATTTGATCCATCGCCGTGGCCGCCGGACCTGTGCTGGCGGCCACGGCTCAAGACGCTCCTAGGTTTGCGGGGGTAGACTTGCCACGTGTGCTGCAATGCAGTCGCGTGGCAAGCGCGTTTCTGCCTTGCTTGGCGCTGGACGATCCCCCCTTTGGCCCGCTAAGGAGCGGGCAGGGAGGCACCGGGATGGTTCTGCGCAAAGAGTTCTTTGATCTGCCCGAGGGGGTGATCTATCTGGATGGCAATTCGCTTGGGCCGCTGCCCAGGGGAGCCAAGGCGCGCGTCGCGGCCATGATGCAGGACGAATGGGGTGCGCAGCTGATCCGTGGCTGGAACAGTGCGGGATGGATGGCGCAGCCGGGTCGCGTGGGCGATGCGGTGGGACGTCTGATCGGCGCCCCGGCGGGATCGGTGGTGATGGGTGACACCCTGTCGATCAAGGTCTATCAAGCCGTCGCGGCCGCACTGGACATGGTGCCGGACCGCCCAATTATTCTGAGCGATTCAGGCAACTTCCCGACCGATCTTTATATGGTACAGGGTTTGGTTCAGGCGCTGGACAAGGGCCATGAGTTGCGTGTCGTCGCGCCGGAGGATGTGGTGCACGCCATCACCGAAGACGTGGCTGTCGTGCTGTTGACCCAGGTCGATTACCGGACCGGGCGCATGCACGACATGGCCGATATTTCGGCGCGTGCGGATGCGGTTGGCGCGATAACGGTCTGGGATCTGGCGCACAGTGCCGGGGCATTGCCGGTGGATGTGGCGGGATGCGGTTGTGCCTTTGCGGTGGGCTGCACCTACAAATACCTGAACGGTGGACCGGGCGCGCCTGCTTTCATCTATGTGCGCCCCGATCTGGCCGACCGTGTGCAGCCGGTTCTGGCCGGTTGGTTGGGCCATGATGCGCCTTTTGATTTTGATCTGGGTTACCGCCCCGCGCCGGGGATCGAGCGGATGCGCGTCGGCACGCCGCCGGTGCTGCAACTGACGGCGCTGGAGGCGGCGTTGGACGTCTGGGACGGGATCGATATGGCGGACCTGCGTGTCGCGTCCGTTGCGCTTCAAGAGCTGTTCATCGACGAGGTGCAGGCGCGCGTTCCGGACCTGACCCTGGCCAGTCCCCGCGATCCGGGTCAGCGCGGCAGCCAGGTCAGTTTTGCGTTCGAGAATGGCTATGCAGCGATGCAGGCCCTGATTGCCCGCGGTGTGATCGGGGATTTCCGTGCGCCGGATATCATGCGCTTCGGCTTTACGCCGTTGTATATCGACGCCGACGACGTGCGGGCGGCGGTGGATCATATCGAGGTGGTGATGCGTGACCGGTTGTGGGATCGCCCCGAGTACATGGCGCGCCAACTTGTGACCTGAGGCCGACGGGACGGACGCGCTTTGGCATTGCCAAAGACGCCCCGCCCGCCGTCCCGTATGCCGGTGTCACGCCACGGCGTTCATGCCGCGCAGTCCACCCAGCAATTTGGGAATCTTGTCCTTGAACCGGAAAAAGCCGTGCGTGGCATGTGGCCACGCGGTGCTGTCATATCCGCGCCGGATCACCCGTACGGGCGGCATGTCACCGGCGCGTTTCAATTGCGCGACAAGGTCCGCATTCGGGCCGACAGGGGCGTAGGGCAGCACGATTTGATCAATATCGTGCGCCGCAGCCCACGCGGCTATGGCGTCGGCGGTGGCATCGAGGTTCGACACCTCGCCCAACCGTTCTCTGAACCGGGCCGTCACGTCGTCCAGTGCGCCGCAGGCGAACGCCGCCACATGCGGTGCCTGAGCCAGGGGCGACAGGTCCGGGCGGGTCATCACACATGCCGTCGCGACGGGGGTCAGTCCCGTATCAAGCAAGTAGCCCGGACCAAGGTCGTCGTCGTGCAGGATAAGCCCGGTCCGCGCCGTGGGGATCAGCATATCCGCGTCAGGCAAGGTCGTTCGCTCCGGATTGCCAGCACCCTGCACGGGCCGCGCCTCTCCCGCCAATTGCCACTTGGGCGCAAACCGCCCTTCGGTGTATTTCGAGATGTTGGAGGTGCGGGCCAGGTAGGTCTTGCCCGGTGTCTGGAGGCCCGCGACCCAACGCCATCCCAACGTGTTCGAGGCCGGATCGCCGTCCAGCAGATGACGCAGGAAGAAGTCCGCGCCAAGTTCCCACGGCAATTCCAGCGTGAAGATCCAGATGGACGCAAACCACATGCGGGCGTGATTGTGCAAATATCCAGTTTCAGCAAGCTCTTGTGCCCAACTGTTAAAGCATTCGATCTCGGTCTGGCCGGTGCAGGCGGCTTCCCATCTGGCCCGCAGGCCCCCTTGGGTATGGACGTTGTCGATCTGGCGTTTCAGGTCGGCCCGGTAGCGCATCCAGACCGACGGGCGCATCTCGAGCCAGCCCTTCCAGTAGGTTCGCCAATACACCTCCTGTATGAACTTTTCGGCCGAAGACGGGGCAAAGCGGCCCAGAACGGATTGCAACACATCTTCTTCGGTAAGCAGGCGGGCCCGGATGTAGGGGGACAGGGTCGACACGCCGTCATGGCCGTCGCGGCCCAGATCAAAGTTGCGACGCGCAGCATAGTCGCGCCCGGCATGGGGCACGAACCGTTGCAGTCGTTCGAGAGCGGCGGTGCGCGTCGGTGGAAAACGGGTTAGGGCTTGGGTCATGCAGGTCAGTTAGCGGTGCCGCGACACGCTTCAAGCGCTGTCCTCCCCTTGCAGCCCCCGTGGCCCGACACTAAGACTCGGGTAACACTTTTGCGGGTATGGTCCCGCAGAGTCTGACGAGGCAAAAGACACATGCGCGATCCCATCGATCAATACAGCAACTTCACCAACAACCTGGTGCCCATGGTGGTTGAACAGACCAGCCGGGGCGAGCGGGCATATGACATCTTTTCCCGCCTGCTGAAGGAGCGGATCGTGTTTATCAACGGCCCGATCCACGACGGGATGAGCCACCTGATCGTGGCCCAGCTGCTGCACCTCGAGGCGGAAAACCCGTCCAAGGAAATCAGCATGTACATCAACTCGCCCGGCGGTGTGGTGACGTCGGGCCTGTCGATCTATGACACGATGCAGTACATCAAACCCAAGGTCAGCACGCTGGTGATCGGGCAGGCGGCGTCGATGGGTTCGGTCCTGCTGGCAGGCGGCGAGCCGGGCATGCGCTTTTCGTTGCCGAACTCCCGCATCATGGTACACCAGCCGTCGGGCGGGTATCAGGGCCAGGCGTCGGACATCATGATCCACGCGGCCGAAACGCAAAAGCTCAAGGACCGGCTTTACGACATTTACGTCCGGCACACCGGCCAGACCAAAGAGGCGGTCGAGGCGGCGCTGGACCGCGACAATTTCATGTCGCCCGAAGAGGCGAAGGACTGGGGCCACATCGACGAAATCGTCGAAAATCGCGCCAAGTCGGGCGACGATGACGAATAAGGCGGCATGACCCGCCGGAATCAGGTTGCGTGACCCGCGTGGTCACGCAAAAAGACGATTGTGGACCCCGCAGGCCTGCACTAGGCTGACGCGCATGCGGGGCAGGCCGGGTCGACCGGCACATGAATGAACGGCACGAGCCGGGAAGGACGCAGCATGGCCACGAATTCGGGCGACAGCAAAAACACCCTCTACTGCAGCTTTTGCGGCAAGAGCCAGCACGAGGTGCGCAAGCTGATTGCGGGCCCCACGGTGTTCATCTGCGACGAATGTGTCGAACTGTGCATGGACATCATCCGCGAAGAGACGAAGGCCAGCGGCCTGAAATCATCGGACGGCGTGCCCACGCCCAAGGACATTTGCGGTGTGCTGGATGATTACGTGATCGGGCAGGCGACGGCCAAGCGCGTTCTGTCGGTGGCCGTGCACAACCACTACAAGCGGCTGAACCACGCCCAGAAGGGCGGGGATATCGAATTGGCGAAATCCAACATCCTGCTGATCGGCCCCACGGGCTGCGGCAAGACGCTGCTGGCCCAAACGCTGGCACGCATTCTGGATGTGCCGTTTACCATGGCCGACGCAACGACGCTGACCGAAGCTGGCTACGTCGGGGAAGATGTCGAAAACATCATCCTCAAGCTGTTGCAAGCGTCGGAATACAACGTCGAACGCGCGCAGCGCGGCATCGTCTATATCGACGAGGTCGACAAGATCACGCGCAAGTCCGAAAACCCGTCCATCACCCGTGACGTTTCGGGCGAGGGGGTGCAGCAGGCCCTGCTGAAATTGATGGAGGGCACGGTCGCCTCCGTTCCGCCGCAGGGTGGGCGCAAGCATCCGCAGCAGGAATTCCTGCAGGTGGACACGACCAATATCCTGTTCATCTGTGGCGGGGCCTTTGCCGGCCTCGACAAGATCATCAAGCAGCGCGGCAAGGGCAGCGCGATGGGCTTTGGGGCCGACGTGCGTGACGACAGCGACGCTGGCATCGGCGAGACTTTTCAGGATCTGGAACCCGAGGACCTGCTGAAGTTCGGCCTGATCCCGGAATTCGTCGGTCGTCTGCCGGTTCTGGCAACGCTCGAGGATCTGGACGAGGATGCACTGGTCACCATTCTGACCCAGCCCAAGAACGCGCTGGTCAAGCAGTACCAGCGCCTGTTCGAGTTGGAAGAGACGGAACTGACCTTTACCGATGATGCGCTGAAAGCCATCGCCAAGCGTGCCATCGAACGAAAGACGGGTGCGCGCGGCCTGCGATCGATCCTCGAGGATATACTGCTGGACACCATGTTTGATCTGCCGGGTCTGGAATCGGTGGCCGAAGTTGTCGTGAACGAAGAGGCTGTGACCTCGGACGCGGCCCCGCTGATGATCCACGCGGACGCGGACAAGGAACCCGCAACCGCCGGGTAGGCTGTCGTAAATAGGTTGAATTTCCCAAGGGGCGTGCTGCCGGGCGCGCCCTTTGTTGCTTTTTGGCGTCTTAAAAGTTAGCCGTATGGCAAAGTTTTTCTGGACGAAGCGGGCTGAATGTATTTACTTAGCCGTATGGCTAATCATGATACCCTTTCACCGCTATTTGCCGCCTTGGCCGATCCCACGCGGCGCGCCATCGTGGCCGCCCTCGGGTCCGGCAACAAATCGGTGTCCGAACTCGCCAACGATCACGACATGGCGCTGCCGAGTTTTCTCAAGCATATCGACAAGCTGGAACGTGCCGGTGTGATTACCAGCCACAAGGCGGGGCGCGTGCGCACGTGCCACCTGAACCCGCCTGCCCTGCGCCCGGCGCAGGATTGGCTGACACGCGAGTCAACACGGTGGGGCGGCGCGCTGGATCGGTTGGCTGCCCATCTGGACGCCACGGAACAGGAGACCAAGCAATGACCGCTGACTTCGGACAACTGCAATTCACCCGCAACCTGAACAGCGCACCGGATCGTGTGTTCATCGCGCTGACCTCTGCCGCCGACCGGATGGCATGGGGGCCACCCGATGTGGATCACGTGGTACTGATTGACGGGCAGCCGGATGCGGCCCCGGGGATCCGCGAGCATTCCCGCGTTGGCCCGCGGGACAACCCATATGTCGATGTTGCCACCGACTGGATCGTGATGGAGGGCCCCGAACGCCTGATTTATGCCGAAACACTGAGTGCCGAGGGGGCAGTGCTGGGCACTGGCCTTGCAACCTTTGAACTGACGGCACAGGGCGCGGGTACGGCGCTGCGCGCCACGGTCCAACTGGTCAGCCTTGTCGGCGCCGAGATGATGGGCGAGTTCGAGGGCGGTTGGACACATGCGCTGGACAACCTGGCCAAACACGTCTGAACACGCGGGTGTGCAGCCGGGCGGGTTGCAATTGGCCCGACGACTGCGCCCAATGTCCTTGGCAGATCGGAGGGCAGCATGGCCATCAAACGCATTCATTCCGGCGGCGCGTTCGAACCAAAAGTGGGCTATTGCCGCGCGGTCGTGGCCGGTGACTGGGTGCATGTGGCCGGCACAGTCGGGCAGGGCGACACCGTAGCCGACCAATGCCGCAGCGCGCTGGCCATCATCCACGCAGCCCTGAAAGAGGCGGGCGCGGATTGGGCAGACGTCGTGCGCGTTACATACATGCTGCCCGACCGGCACGAGTTTGAACCCTGCTGGCCCATCCTGTCCGACACGTTCGGGCCCAATCCGCCTGTGGCGACCATGATCGAATGCGGCCTGATCGACCCCGTTTACCGGATCGAAATCGAAGTGACGGCCTATATCGGCGCATGATCCGCTGCGCGCCCGTGTCCACTGGACGTCTGCCACGGGATGCGGCATAGACGTTTCAAAGTGCTGGAGGCGATTGATGGGCATTTTCAACACCCTGCTGCGGGCCGTGACCTGGTGGAACGGGCAGACCCTGAACACCCAGATTTTCACGTGGCGCAAGGGCCGAAAGGTGGGCGAAGACGCGCAGGGCAACACGTTTTACCGCAATGCCGACGATTCCAAGCGCTGGGTCATCTACAACGGCGAGGCCGAGGCGAGCCGGGTGGACCCCGAATGGCACGGTTGGCTGCACCGCACCTGGGACGAGCCGCCCACCGACAAGCCGCTACCGCGCAAGGACTGGGAAAAACCGCACCAGCCGAACCTGACCGGCACCGCCATGGCCTATGCGCCCGCTGGATCGATCCGTCGGGCGGATCCCGCGGACCGCTCCGACTACGAAGCCTGGTCGCCCGAATAAGGCGGTTGGCAAATGGCTGAAAACACCACCGAAGTGCTGGTTGGCGGGGTCGTTCTGGCCGCCGCGATTGCGTTTGGCGTCTATGGCGCGCAAGTCGCCGGCATCACCGAGCGGGGCGGCGACAGTTATCCGCTGACCGCCAGTTTCCGCAGTGTCGAAGGGGTGAACGTGGGCACCGATGTGCGCCTTGCCGGCGTCAAGGTCGGCACCGTCACCAACGTGGCCCTGAACCCCGAAACCTACCGCGCCGACACCACCGTGACCCTGCGCGCCGACACGCAAGTGCCCGATGACAGCGCCATCATCATCAGCTCCGAAGGGTTGCTGGGTGGCAATTTCGTCGAAATCGTGCCGGGCGGGTCGCCCTTTTTCTATGCGGCTGGCGACGAAGTGCTCGACACCCAGGGTTCCGTCAGCCTGATTTCGCTGCTTCTGAAATTCGTCACAAGCGGTGAAGAGGGATGAGACGCCTTGTCTTGGCCGCTGCATGTGGTCTGGCGGCAGCCAGTGCCACGGCACAGGTCGAGACGGAGAATGCGCCCGGCGCCGTGTTGCGCGGCCTGGACAAGTTCAGCGGACAGGTCGTCGATATCGAATTACCCGCGGGCCGCACCGTGCAATTCGAACGTCTGAACATTACCCTGACCGAATGCCGCTATCCGGCGGGCAACCCGTCGGGCAATGCCTATGCGGGTCTGCAAATCACTGAAACGGGCCGCGAAGGCGTGATTTTCTCGGGGTGGATGGTGGCGTCGTCCCCGGCGCTGAACCCGATGGAGCATCCGCGCTACGATGTCTGGGTCATGCGCTGCACCACGCCCTGAAGCGTGGGCGGATCGGGATAGAACCGCGCCGGCTGCACCAGCGCCCGTGCCAATCGTTTGCGATAGGCCGAGCGGGGGATTTCCACCGCTCCCAGACTGGCGAGATGCGCCGTCAGAAACTGCGTGTCAAACAGCTGAAAACCGCCGCGCCGCAGATGCATGACCGTGACGGCCAGCGCCATCTTCGATGCATCGGTGCGGCGCGAGAACATGCTTTCGCCAAAGAATGCGCCACCCAACACCACGCCATAGACGCCACCCACCAGCTCGGACCCGTCCCAGATCTCGATTGACCGTGCTTGGCCCATCTCATGTAAGGCGATGTAAAGGCGCCGGATTTCCGGGTTGATCCAGGTGTCGGCCCGGTCGGCACAGCCGTCCACCACGGCAACGAAGTCACCATCGATCCGAGTGGTCCATGTGCTGCGCCGCATGGCGCGCGCCAGGGATCGCGACATGTGAAACCCGTCCAGCGGCAGCACGCCCCGACGCTGAGGATCGACCCAGAATACCTCTGGGTCGTCGCGTCCCTCGGCCATCGGAAAGATGCCCGAGGCGTAGCCCTGCAACAAAAGCTCAGGCGTCAAGCCGGGGTCGGTCATGTGCCCCCCCGCGCCCCTGTCAGACACCGCCGCTGCGGATGCCCCGTTATGCGCCCTGCGCGTCCAGCCACTTTTCCAGCCAGTGGATGTTGTAATCCCCGGTGTGGATGTCCTTTTCGGCCAGAAGTGCATGAAACAGCGGCACGGTCGTGTCGATCCCGTCGATGATCAACTCACCCAGCGCGCGGTTCAGCCGCGCCAGTGCTTCGGACCGGTCACGCCCATGCACGATCAGCTTGCCGATCAGGCTGTCGTAGTAAGGCGGGATGCGGTAGCCGTCATAAAGTGCGCTGTCCATCCGCACGCCCAAACCGCCGGGGGCATGATACTGCGTGATCGTGCCGGGCGAGGGCGAGAACGAGGGCAGCTTTTCCGCGTTCAGGCGCACCTCGATCGAGTGGCCGTTGATCTGCAGGTCCTCTTGCTGGAACGACATCTCCATGCCTGACGCCACCCTGATCTGTTCGCGCACCAGGTCCACGCCAAAGATGGCTTCGGTCACCGGGTGTTCGACCTGCAGGCGGGTGTTCATCTCGATGAAATAGAACTCGCCGTTTTCGTACAGGAACTCGATCGTGCCCGCGCCGATATAGTTGATCTTGGCCACAGCCTCGGCGCAGACGCGGCCGATCTCGGCGCGCTCGTCTGGGCTGATGGCAGGGCCGGGGGCCTCTTCGAACACTTTCTGGTGGCGCCGTTGCAGCGAACAGTCGCGTTCGCCCAGGTGCACCGCGCGGCCCTTGCCGTCGCCAAAGACCTGAATTTCGATGTGGCGCGGTGTCGTCAGGTATTTCTCGATATAGACTTCGTCATTGCCGAATGCGGCCTTGCCCTCGGCCCGGGCTGTCATGAAAGCGCTTTCCATGTCGGTGGCGGTTTGCGCCACCTTCATGCCGCGTCCGCCACCACCGGCGGTGGCCTTGATGATGACGGGGTATCCCATCTCCTCCCCCAGCGCCTTCGCCTCGTCCAACGTGGCCACGCCACCGTCCGATCCGGGCACGCACGGCACACCAAGCGCCTTCATCGTGTCCTTGGCGGTGATCTTGTCGCCCATGACGCGGATATGTTCCGCAGTCGGGCCGATAAAGGTCAGATCGTGATCCTCGACGATCTGCACGAATTGCGCGTTTTCCGACAGGAAGCCATAGCCGGGATGGATCGCCTCGGCCCCGGTGATTTCGCAGGCCGAGATGATGGCGGGAAAGCTCAGGTAGGATTGCGGCGAGGCGGGGGGGCCGATGCAGACGGATTCGTCTGCCATGCGCACGTGCATGGCGTCGGCATCTGCCGTGGAATGGACGGCGACTGTTGCGATGCCCATCTCGCGCGCGGCGCGGATCACACGCAAGGCGATCTCGCCCCTGTTGGCCACTAGGATTTTGCTGAACATGGCGCGCGCCCCCTATTCGAGGATCACGAGCGGTGCACCGAACTCGACCGCGGCACCATCGTCGACAAGGATGCGCTTGACGGTGCCCGCGCGGGGGGCGGGAATGTGGTTCATGGTTTTCATCGCTTCGACGATCAGCAACGTGTCGCCCTCGCTGACTTGCTGGCCTACCTTGATGAAGGACGGCGCGCCGGGTTCGGCCTGCATGTAGACGGTCCCGACCATGGGCGAGGTGACCGCACCAGGATCCTCGGCGGGGTCGGCGGCCGCTTCCGGGGCCGCAGCGGGCGCAGGCGCTGCTGGGGCAGGTGCCGCCGCCGCAGGGGCCGCCACAGCCACCTGCGCCGGAGCAGCGGCCTGAATCATCTGCCGCGAGACGCGCACGTTCAGACTGTCGTCTTCGCCATATTCCCGTTTGACCTGCAGCTCCGTCAGGTCGTTTTCGCGCAAAAGTTCCGCCAGCGCCCGGATAAAGGCGACGTCCGTATCATGCGTGCTTTTTGTCATTCCTGTCCTCAACCGCTTGGTGGGGATGCCTGTCCCGTTTCCGGGGGCTTATAACGAGGGTTGAGGACGGTGGGAAGCGCTGTCATGACCTTGGGGCAGCCGCCGAAACAGCACGTATGCGTCAAAGAAGCGTGGGCCATTGATGCAACGGAGTGGGTGGATTCCTGACAGCAGCGGTCAGCAAGGCAACCACGTTGCCCTGCGTGGTGCGGTTCCGGCGCGCGGTGTCCGCCCGGATAGCGATGCCGATGCAATCTGAGCGGCCGTGCATTGAAAACGAAAAAGCCGACACATGTGACTGTGTCGGCTTTGCTTTCGGTGGTGCGGGAGCCGCCGTCAGATGGCGAGGTATTCCGCCCGCAACTCTTCGTTTTCCAGAACCTCGGCAGCGGTGCCGTCAAAGACGATGCCGCCGGTATCCAGGATCACGGCGCGGTCGGCCAGTTGCAGCGCGCGCACGGCGTTCTGTTCCACGATGATCGTGGTGATGCCCTGTTCCTTGATGATCCGCAGCGTCTTTTCGATCTCGTCCACGATGACCGGTGCCAGCCCTTCATAGGGTTCGTCCAGCAGCAGCACCTTGATGTCCCGCGCCAGTGCGCGGGCGATGGCCAGCATCTGCTGTTCGCCACCCGACAGGGTCACGCCTTCCTGGTTGCGGCGTTCGCCCAGGCGCGGGAACAGGTCATACAGCCGTTCGATCGACCAGCCTATGGGGGGGGCGATCTGGGCCAGCTTCAGGTTCTCCTCGACCGTGAGGCCGGGGATGATGCGCCGGTCTTCGGGGACAAGACCCAGGCCCATCTGGCTGGCCTGGTGGCTGGACATGTTGTGCAGCGGCTGGTGGTCCAGCCAGATCTCGCCATGGGTCACCTGCGGGTCGCCGATGCGCGCGATGGCGCGCAGGGTCGATGTCTTGCCTGCGCCATTACGACCCAAAAGGGCAAGGATTTCGCCCTCGTGCACGTTAAAGCTGATGCCCTGCACGATGTAGCTTTCGCCGTAATAGGCGTGCATGTCCCACACGGACAGAAAGGCCGGGGCCGTCTGGGCGTGGCTGATGCCCTTGGAAAAGTCGGGTTTGACGTTCATCTGATCGTCTCCTTCTTAGGCCGCGGCCGCTTCGCCAAGATAGGCTTCGCGCACCTTGGGGTGACCCTTGATGTTGTCGGGCGTGTCCTCGACCAGGGGGGTGCCCTGCGCCAGCACC
The DNA here is from genome assembly GCA_038527345.1 of Pseudomonadota bacterium. Taxonomy (GTDB): domain Bacteria; phylum Pseudomonadota; class Alphaproteobacteria; order Rhodobacterales; family Rhodobacteraceae; genus Tateyamaria. Next base: position 17,651 of record JBCBFX010000041.1, read on the forward strand.
GTGATCCGCTCGGCCAGGCTGAACACCACGTGCATGTCGTGTTCGATGATCGCGATGGTGATGTCGCGTTCGTCCTTGATCTGCTTGAGCAGGTCGATGGTGTTGTTGGTGTCGGCCCGCGCCATCCCGGCGGTGGGTTCGTCCAGCAACAGCAGGCGCGGTTCCTGCGCCAGGCACATGCCGATCTCGAGCCGCCGCTTGTTGCCGCGCGACATGGTGGCCGCGTTTTCGTGGCGCGCGTCGGCCATGTTCATCTCTTCCAGCATGTGTTCGGCCCGCTCCACGATCTCGCGATCCTTGAGCATGTCACGATAGGCGTTCGGCGTGAACGACCCGTCACGTTTGGCAAAGCAGGGGATCATCATGTTTTCGATCACCGTCAGGTCACCAAAGATTTCCGGTGTCTGGAACACGCGGCTGATGCCCATCTGGTTGATCTCGTAGGGTTTGCGCCCCAGCACCGACTGCCCGTCGAACATGACCGACCCGGTGTCGGGGATCAGCTTGCCCACAAGGCAGTTGAGCAGGGTGGACTTGCCCGCACCGTTCGGCCCGATGATGGCGTGGCAGGAGTTCTCGGTCACGCTGAGGTTCACGTCCCCCAGCGCTTGCAGACCGCCGAACCGCTTGCCCACGTTTTTGACTTCAAGAATACCCATTGGTTTCTCTCCTTATTCCGCAGGCGTGGTTTTGCCGGAGGTCGATTTGTCTGCGGCTTTCTTGCGGCTGAACATCCGGGCGATGCGTTGTCCCCCCTCGACCAGACCACCGGGCAGGAAGATGACGACGAGCATGAAGATGATGCCCAGCGTCAGGTGCCAGCCCTTGCCGATGAAGGGATACAGGATCGCGACGATGAAATCCTCCAGCCCGTCCGGCATGAAGGCGAACCATGTGTGCAGGATTTCGCCGTTGATCTTGGACAGGATGTTTTCCATGTACTTGATCGCACCGGCACCCAGCACGGGCCCGATCAGTGTGCCGACACCGCCCAGGATCGTCATCAGAACCACTTCGCCGGACGCTGTCCAGAACATGCGTTCCGCGCCCACCTGGGTGTCCATCGCCACCATCAGGCCACCGGCCAGACCGGCATACATCCCCGAGATGACGAAGGCGGCCAGCGTATAGGGCTTGGCATTCAGGCCCGTGTAGTTCAGGCGCTGCTGGTTCGACTTCACCGCCCGCAGCATCATGCCAAAGGGCGAGCGGAAGATGCGGATCGACAGGTAGAAGGCGGCCAGCATTACGAAAGCGGCCAGATAGTAGCCCGCATTGAAGGTGAACAGCCAACTGCCCACGGTCATTTCGTAGCTCGACCCCATCTGCAAGCCAAAGAAGTTGGCCTTTGCCGTGGCACCGTCGGTCAGTGCGCCATCCAGGATGCGCGGGTCGTTGGTTTTCGGCTGCAGGCCCGTTTCACCGCCGGTGATCGGCGTCAGCACCGAATAGGCCAGCGAATAGGACATCTGCGCGAACGCCAGTGTCAGGATCGAAAAGTAGATGCCCGAGCGGCGCAGGCTGATCCAGCCCACCGCGAGGCTGAACACGCCCGCCACGATGACCGCCACGATGATCGCGGGGACCACGTTCATTGTCAGCAGCTTCATCATCCAGATTGCGGCGTATGACCCGACACCCAGAAAAGCCGCGTGACCAAACGAAAGGTAGCCGGTCAGGCCGAACAGGATGTTGAAGCCGATCGCGAAGATCCCGAAGATCACGAAACGCTGCATCAGGTCGGGGTAGCCCGCGTTGAATTGCGCCAGGGCCGAGCCCTCGGGGAAGGGGTTCAGGAGGAACGGGGCCGCCATCGTCAGGATGGCCACGATGACCAAGAGGCGGGTGTCTTTTGCGTCCAGTCCAAGCATGGTCTTACTCCTCCATCACGCCCTTGCGACCCATAAGGCCACGGGGACGTGTCAGCAGAATGATGATTGCAACAAGGTATATGATGATCTGGTTGATCCCGGGCAGCACGTCGAGCACTTCGCGCATCGACGCAAAGCTTTCGAGAATGCCCAGAAGGAAACCCGCCGCAACGGCACCGGGCAGGGAACCCATGCCGCCCACCACGACCACCACGAAGCTGAGGACCAGGAAGTCCATGCCCATGTGGTAGTTGGGCGAGTTGATCGGCGTGTACATCACACCCGCCAGCCCCGCGACCGCTGCCGCGATGCCGAACATCAGGGTGAACCGCTTGTCGATGTTGATGCCCAGCAGTTGCACTGTCTCGCGGTCCGCCATGCCGGCCCGCACAACCATCCCGAAGGTGGTGAATTGCAGAAAGGCAAAGACCGCACCGATGATCACAGCCGCAAAGGCAAAGTAGATGATCCGCCAGTATGGATAGATGATGATGTTGGGATCAAAGCCCAGCATGGCGCCAAAATCGAACGATCCCTTGAACGCCGCCGGTGCGGGCGTCGGGATCGGGTTGGCACCGTAGTAGAACTTGATGATTTCCTGAAGCACGATGGCAAGGCCGAACGTCACGAGGATCTGGTCCGCGTGGGGGCGCTTGTAGAAGTGCTTGATCAGGCCGCGTTCCATGATCACGCCGATGGCGATCATCACCGGAATGGCGAACAGGATCGACAGGGGCACGGCCCAGTCTATGATTGCATCCCCCGTGGCTTGCCCGAACCAGTCATGCACATACGGCACTTCGACCTTCAGCGGATTGCCCAGGAAATCCTTTTGCGTCTCGTCCACGATGGTGCGGCTGAGTGTCAGGATGCGGCTGAGGGTGACGGCACAGAAGGCACCGATCATGAACAGCGCGCCATGGGCGAAGTTCACAACGCCAAGCGTGCCGAAGATCAGCGTCAGCCCCAGCGCGATCAGCGCATAGGCAGAGCCTTTGTCGAGGCCGTTCAGGACTTGCAGGATAATGGCTTCCATCGGTCTGACCTTTGATTCAGGGAGAGGGACCCCGCGCGCGGCGGGCAAATGGGGTAGGGTGGGCAATCATGCCCACCCAAGTCGTGTCGCTTATGCGCCGGGGTTGCAGGTGCCCAGTTCGCCACCAAAGATGGAGGCGTCGTAGGTGACCTGAGCCGTCGGCGTGACTTCCACGATCTCGAGAAGGTCGAACTCCGATGTGGGGTTCTCTTTTCCTTTCACGACCAGCACGTCCTTGAAGCACTGGTGATCTTCGGCGCGGTACAGCGTCTTGCCGTTGCCCATCCCGTCGAACTCGAAGTCTTCAAGCGCTTCGGCAACCGCACAGGGGTTGAACGACCCGGCCCGTTCCACGGCATCTGCATAGAGCAGAGCCTGCACATAGCAGGTGTGCGCGGCCTGGCTGGGCGGGAAGCCGTACTTGGTGCCAAAGGATTGCACGAATGCTTTGGACCCTTCGTCCTGCAGCGACCAGTGCCAGTTCGTGGAGCCGAAGATGCCCTTCACGTTGGCGCCGGCACCACGTGCCATCAGGCGCGAGTAGAGCGGAACGACGATTTCGAAGTTCTTGCCGTTCACTTCCTTCTCGCGCAGGCCGAACTGAACCGCGTTGGTCAGCGAGTTCACCATGTTGCCGCCGTAGTGGTTCAGAACCAGCACGTCCGCACCGGACTGCAGAACCGGCGCGATATAGGACGAGAAGTCGGTCTGCGTCAGCGGCGTGCGCACGGCAGCGACGGTTTCCCAGCCCATGGCCTCGGTCGAGGTCTTCACGGCTTCTTCCGTGGTGTAACCCCAGTTGTAGTCGGCGGTCAGGTGGTAGGCCTTGCGGTCCATGCCGTAGTTGGCTCCAAGGATCGGCGCAAGGGCGGCGCCCGACATGTAGGAGTTGAAGAAGTGACGGAAGCCGTTCGCCTTCTTGTCCTTGCCGGTGGTGTCGTTGGAGTGGGTCAGACCCGCCATGAAGATGACGCCCGCCTCTTGGCACAGCGCCTGCACGGCCACGGCCACACCCGAGGACGAGCCGCCCGTGATCATCACGGCGCCGTCTTTTTCGATCATCGACCGTGCGGATGCGCGTGCTGCGTCCGATTTGGTCTGCGTATCGCCCGTGACGTATTCGACCTTCTTGCCAAGGATACCGTTGCCCTGCAGGGCCTTGGACGAGAACGTGTTCATCAGGCCGCCGTCGCCGCCACCATTCAGGTGCTCGACCGCCAGTTCATAGGCGCGCAGTTCGTCCGCGCCCTCGTCGGCGTAGGGGCCGGACTGCGGTACGTTAAAGCCAAGCGTCACCGAGCTGCCGGTCGGCGCGTTCGTGAAGCCCGAGTGACCATCCGCGCGCAGATACGTCGGCAGCGCGAGACCCGCACCGGCCACTGCACCGGTCTGGATCAAGCCACGACGTGTCAGGTTCATTTTGGACATGAAAATCCTCCCAATTGTATGAAGTGCACGAACCGCCTCCTCCTGGGGTTCGCACGGCACCTTTAGATGCAAACCTTTTATGCCGTGGTTTTGGAAAATTGCGCAATAAACCCCTTAATTATCTAGATTATTTTGTAAACTTCTGCACAATGCATCTGGGTGAATTGTAAATTGTGTTATGTTGCGCCGCAGAAACGTGTTGAAAACAAACGCAAACAATCGGGGTATGCCATGGCAAGGGACGCTTTGACGGGCAGTCGCATCCGCGAACGCCGTACCATCTCTGGGTTGAAGCAGGCGGATCTGGCGCGGCAGATCGGCATTTCCGCCTCTTACCTGAACCTGATCGAACACAATCGCCGCAGAATCGGCGGCAAACTGCTTTTGGATATCGCCACCGCCCTCAAGGTCGAGCCCGCTGCGCTGACCGAAGGGGCCGAAGCCGCCCTGATCGCAGCCCTGCGCGAAGCGGCCGAAAAGGACCGGATGCCAGCGGCGGAACGCGACCGGGCCGAGGAGTTCGCGGGCCGCTTTCCCGGCTGGGCCGAGGCGCTGGCCAGCGCCCACCGCCGCATCGGCCAGTTGGAGCGCACGGTCGAAACCCTGTCGGACCGGCTTTCCTATGATCCGGAACTGGCGGCCTCCATGCACGAAGTGCTGTCGACCGCCGCCGCCATCCGCTCCACCGCGTCGATCCTGGCCGAAGACACGCAGATCAGCCCCGAATGGCTGGACCGGTTTCATGCCAATATCGACGCGGACAGCCGCCGGCTCGCCGACAGTTCCAAGGCGCTGGTTGGCTTTCTGGATGCCGAAACCGGCGAGGCGATGCTGAGCGCCACGCCCCAGGAAGAGGTCGAGGCGTTTCTGGCGGCACACGACTACGATGTCGCAAAGCTGATCACGGATGCCAAGGACGAGCTGCTGGATGACGCACCGCAGTTGTCATCTGTTGCAGCCCGGCGGGTCGGGCGCACCGTGCTGAACCGTATCGAGGCGGATGTAGCAACGTTGCCCGAAAGCCGGCTGCGCGCCGCGGTGGCGGATCACGGGGCGGCACCGGTTGCCTTGGCCGCCGCCTGCGCCGCCCCCCTGCCGCTGGTCATGCGCCGCCTTGCCCTGATGCCCGACCTGGGATGCGGTCTGGTGGTGGCGGACCGTGCGGGCAGCCTGTTGTTCCGCAAAAGCGTGCGCGGGTTTGCCATTCCCAAACAGGGGGCGGCCTGTCCGCTGTGGCCGCTGTTTCAGGTCATGGGACAACCCGGTCAGGCGCTGGGCCAACGGGTCCGCATGCCGGGCCACGAAGGGGCCGTTTTTGACTGTTTTGCCACTGCCGAAACCGTTGGGCCGGTGGCCCTGAATGCCCCACCGCTGGTCGAAGCCACGATGCTGATTGTCCCGGTGCCGCACCCCGAAGATCGCCCCGAAACCAAACCTGTTGCCCTTGGCCCATCCTGCCGCATCTGTCCACGTCGCGAGTGCGCGGGGCGGCGCGAACCATCGATCCTGAGCGAGGGCTTTTGACAGGGTCGAGAAAACCGCACATAGTTGGCGGGCGTGTGGAAAAAAGGCCAAAGGCCTGCGCACGCACAGGGGAGGAGACCCGAGCATGGGCAAGCATGTTCTGCTGGTCGAGGACGAGGCCAACATCATCGAAGCCATGAGCTTCTTGCTGCAACGCGAGGGCTGGACGGTCGACACCCATTCCGATGGCGGCACGGCGGTTGAAACCATTCGTCAAAAGCGGCCGGATCTGGTTGTGCTGGACTATATGTTGCCGAACAAGACCGGGATGGACATTCTGACCGAACTGCGCGCCGATCCCAATTTCGTGGCCCTGCCCATCCTGATGCTGACCGCCCGCGGCCAGTCCCGCGACCGTGAACAGGCCGAGCGGGCGGGCGTCAGCCGTTTCATGACGAAACCCTTTTCCAACACCGAGGTGATGACCGCTGTCCGGGACCTCGTTCAGTTGGCACAATGAGCGATCGGCCAAAGGCGGCGATGTTTCTTGAAAGGCGCAGTTATCGCCGCCGCCGCCTGATGGATGCGCTGCGTCTGTTGCCCGTTCTGGGCGTGATGCTGTGGGTGTTGCCGGTGTTCTGGCCCTCGGGATCGAATGCGATTGCGTCCTCGGGCCCTGTGCCGATGTCGAACGCCGTGCTTTACGTCTTTGCGGTCTGGACCGTTCTCATTGCGATTGCCTTTGGCCTGTGGAGCACCTTGTGGCGCGCCACGCCGCTTGACGCACAATCAGAGGACCCCGAAAGCGGGGTCGAGCCGTGATATCGGTCAACCAACTGGTCGGTGTCAGCCTGGCTTATGTCGCCTTTCTGTTTGCGATTGCGTTTCTGGCCGAACGCGCGGTGGCGCGCGGGCAGGGCGCATGGCTGCGCGCCCCGATCATCTACACCCTGTCATTGTCGATCTATTGCACCGCTTGGACCTTTTACGGTGCTGTGGGATATGCCGCGCGGTCGGGTCTCGAATATGTCACGATCTACCTTGGTCCGTCGCTGGTCATGCTGGGCTGGTGGTGGGTGCTGCGCAAGATGGTGCGCATTGGTCGGGCACAGCGTGCCACGTCTGTCGCCGACCTGATTTCGGCGCGCTATGGCAAGTCGAACCTGCTGGCCATCGTGGTCACGATCATGGCGGTGCTGGGCGTCACGCCGTATATTTCCCTTCAATTGCAATCGGTAACCCTGTCCCTGTCTGTGTTCTCAGAGCCGGATTCCACCGCCCTGAACCAAGGGTCCGCCGCGTTGTGGGTGGCCATTGGCCTGGCACTGTTCACCGTGCTGTTCGGCACCCGCAACCTGAATGCCAACGAACGCCACAGCGGTATCGTGATTGCCGTCGCGGTCGAGGCCGTGGTCAAGCTGGTGGCGTTGATCGCGGTGGGCATCTTTGTCGTCTGGGGCATTGCGGGCGGCTTTGGCCCCATGCTTGACCGGATCGACGCGTCGCCCATTGGCGAATGGCAGATGGACCGGTCCCGCTGGGTGGCGCTGACGGCCCTGTCGGCGGCGGCCTTTCTGTGCCTGCCACGCATGTTTCAGGTGCTGGTTGTCGAAAACGACGGCGAACGGCAGTTGCAATTCGCAAGCTGGGCTTTTCCCATCTACCTGATGCTGATGTCGCTGTTCGTGGTGCCGATTGCCGTGGTCGGGCTGGACCTGATGCCGACAGGCAGCAACCCGGATCTGTTCGTGCTGACCATTCCGCTCAGCCAGGGGCGCGAAGGATTGGCGGCGCTGAGCTTTCTGGGCGGCTTTTCCTCGGCCACGTCGATGGTCATCGTGGCGACGCTGGCGCTGGCGACAATGGTGTCGAACCACGTGGTGATGCCGGTCTGGCTGAACGCGCAAGGGGGCGGGGCGCAGGTGTCCGGCGATGTGCGCAACGTGGTTATCCAGTCGCGCCGGGCATCGATCCTGATGATCCTGGCGCTTGGCTACTTTTATTACCGGTTCTCCGGGGGCGGGGCTGCGCTGGCTGCGATCGGGCTGATTTCGTTCACGGGTGTTGCACAGTTTCTGCCTGCGCTCCTTGGGGGCATCTTCTGGCGCGGTGCATCACGCTGGGGGGCGTTCGCGGGTCTGCTTACCGGGTTTGCAATCTGGATCTATGCCTCGCTCCTGCCCAGTTTCGGGCCGGGGGCCGCATTGGCCGTGTCGGTGTTCGAACAGGGCCCTTGGGGCCTGGCTTGGCTGCGTCCACAGGCGTTCTTCGGGATCGAGGGGATGGATCCAACGGTACATGCCATCGTCTGGTCGCTGACGCTGAACGTGCTGTTGTTCGTGCTTGTATCGCTGGTGACCTTTCCCAATCCGCTCGAACGGCTGCAGGGCGCGCAATTCGTCAACGTGTTCGATCACTCGCCCCAGACCCGCGAGTGGCATACTGGTCTGGCCACGTCCGAAGACCTGATGATCATGACGCAGCGCATCCTTGGCTCGGCCGAGGCCCAGTCGCTGTTCCGGCGCGAGGCAGCGCGCCAAGGGTTGTCGGGGCATCTGCCCGAACCCACGCAGGATTTCCTCAAGGCGCTTGAGCGGGAACTGGCAGGGTCGGTGGGGGCGGCGACGGCGCATGCGATGATCTCGCAGCTGGTGGGCGGCGCGTCGGTGTCGGTCGAGGACCTGATGGCGGTGGCCGACGAGTCCGCGCAAATCCTTGAGTATTCCAGCCGCCTTGAGGCCAAGTCACAGGAATTGACCGAGACCGCGGGCCAGTTGCGCGAGGCCAACGCAAAGCTGACGGCCCTTTCGGTTCAAAAAGACGCGTTTCTGAGCCAGATCAGCCACGAGTTGCGCACGCCCATGACGTCGATCCGGTCCTTTTCCGAGATCCTGCGCGACACCGAAGGGTTGGAGCAGGCCGAGCAGACCAAATACGCCTCGATCATTCATGGCGAAGCGATCCGCCTGACCCGCCTGCTGGACGATCTGCTGGACCTGAGCGTTCTGGAAAACGGGCAGGTCAGTCTGAACCTCGAAACAGGCGCGCTGGACGACGTGCTGGAACAGTCGGTTCTGACCGCCCAGGCAGGCGGTGACGGACGTTTGGAGATAGACCGGGCGCGTATGGGCAAGTCTGTCGTGCTGACCACCGATCTGGACCGACTGGCACAGGTCTTTATCAATCTGATCACCAATGCCGCGAAATATTGCGACGCGGATGCGCCACGCCTCAGGATCGACGTGCGGGAAGAGGGCGGTCAGTTGCATGTCGTATTTGCCGACAACGGAACGCCCATTCCGGTCGAAGCCCGTGCGGTTATTTTCGAAAAGTTCGCCCGCGTCGATGATCGCGAAGGGGCGGGTGCCGGGCTGGGGCTGGCCATCTGCCGGGAAATCATGACCCGGCTGGGCGGCAGCATCAGGTTTGAATCATGCCCCGACGGCAACAGCTTTGTGGTGGCGCTGCCGCGGGCCACGGCGCTGGCGGCGCAATAATCTACATTTCAGCGCCGTCTTCATAAAGCGCTTGGTAACCAGTCCACGATAAGTCTGGTCCCGACAAACAAGGGCCAACGACTGGCGAGGGTATGGGCGACACCAAGGCAGACACAGTGCTGAGGCGCATCGCGGCTGCGGGCCGCGAAGAGCACAAGGCGCGCGCAATGAGCCTGCAAAAGGCCATGCGGCTCAGCGTGGCCAAGGTAGCCGATGCGCTGATGGACCTGCCGCTGAACGCGATCGGGCTGGTGGTTCAGCCGCTGGACGCCGACGCCATGACCGAGGCGTTGAACGAAAAGCACCTGCTGATTCTGATGGACGGCCCGGCGCTGACGCGGGGCGCTGTGGTGGTCGATCCGGTCCTTGTGGGTGGCCTGATCCAGCAGCAGACCATCGGCAAGGTCCTTCCCGACATCGGCGTCGAGCGTACGATGACGCGCACCGATGCGGCGATCTGTGCGCCATTGATCGATACGCTGCTGGAACGGACCGCCGGTCTTGTGGATGACCCTGCCGACGCTCTCGTCATCACCGGTTTCCGTTTCGGTGCCAAGGCAGAGGATGCGCGCAGTCTCGCCATCACGATGGAAGGGTCGGAATTCGTGGGCATTCGCCTGACGCTCGATATGGCGGCGGGTGCGCGGCAGGGCGAGATGATGATGATCTTTCCCAAACCATTGCCTGAGAACATGTCGGATCACGATGCCGACGACGGGGGCGTCGATGCCTCTTCCAAGGGGGCGTCCGTCGGGCTGGCGGATGCGGTCATGGCGCTTCCTGCCGAGGTCAATATGATCCTCTGCACCGTGCAGCTGCCGTTGCAGGCCCTGCACACCATGCAGGTCGGGGACGTGATCGACGTGCCGCACGGGCACTTCCCCGATGTACAGCTGACCACCACGGCCGGGCGGATCATCGGGCGCGGATCGGTGGGCCATGTCGATGGGGTGCGCGCCGTCAAACCCCGACCCAAGCCGGTACATGCGACACAACCCATGCGCCGCGCGTCCGATGCGGCAGCCACGGGGCAACCAACGGTCGAGGACCTGACCAGCCCGGAACGTCGTGGAATGGAACAAACGGACGCGAGTGCATCGCCTGACACACTCGATTTGCCTGACCTGCCTGATCTGCCGGATATGCCCGGTGTCCAGGACGACGGGGGGCTGCCTGCGCTTCCCGATATGCCGGCGCCTGGCCCCGAAACGGCGGATGCGCCAGCGCCGTCCCGGGCCGATGTCGATTCCGATTTGCCGGACCTGAACGATCTGCCGGATCTGGCCGATCTGCCCGACCTTGCGGACTTGCCCGATCTGGCGGATCTGCCGCCGATCAAGCAGGCAGGCTAGCGTCCGGCAGCAATCGCGTCCAGCGTGGGCCGGATATTGTCGAGCGTGTACCCTCCGGCCCGTGCCGCGGCCAGAATATCGTCTGTCGCCATGGTGCCCGCCTGACCCAGGGCCCATGCCACGGTCGAACGGGTGCCTGACGCGCAATAGGCCAGCGTGGCACCGCCCGCCTTGTCAATCACGTCGCGATGACGCGCGATGTTGTCCGGGTTCATGGTTTGGTGGGTCAGCGGCAGGCGCACGAATGTCAGACCGGCGGCCTGTGCGGCGATTTCCATCGCATCGGCCTGCAAAGACGGCGGGACTTCCTCGTCCGGGCGGTTGCAGATGATGCAGGTTATGCCTGCTGCCGCGATGTCGGGCATGTCCGCGGGTTCGATCTGTGGCGCCACGAAATAGGTCGGTGTGATCTGTCGGATATCCATGGCGGGACCCTAGGTTGCGGTTTCGTGCCTGTCCAGCCGACGCTATTGGCGCGCTTAACCCAGAAAGATGCCCACGATCACCAGCATCAGCCCGATCACCGACACGAACAGCGCCCCAAGGTTGCGGGGCAGCACACGGGTCATCACGGCCCGCATCTCTTCATCCGGCAGACCGGACCGCCGCGCGCGCCACACCGTGACAACGCACCAGATCAGTCCCGCCAGTCCCAGCACGGTAAACGACGCCCCGGCCCAGACCAGGCCATCGAAAATGGTGAAATCGGTGCTTGGTTCCATGCCGCGTGGCTATCGGACGGGACGTGGCGGCGCAAGATGCCGTGCGGCGGCGTCTGACCACTTGCGGGCACGGGCGCGGCCCGCTATCCAGCGGCTTCAGTCCACATGACGAGGCCCCCATGACCGACACCGCCACCAATGCCGACAGCTACCGCGTGACCGCCGACGAGTTGCGCCAGTTCATCGAGCGGTTCGAACGGTTGGAAATGGAGAAAAAGGACCTTGCCGACCAGCAGAAAGAGGTCATGGCCGAGGCCAAGGCCCGCGGCTATGACACCCGCGTCATGCGTAAGGTGATCGCGCTGCGCAAACGCGACAAGGACGACATCGCCGAAGAAGAAGCCGTGCTGGAAATGTACAAGGAAGCGCTGGGCATGTCCTAGGCTGCGTCAGCCGTCCACGTCCTCCACCGGTTTCAGCTTCGATCGCCGCAACGGCGCCGCGCGCCCGGCCGGTGTCAGCACCACTTTCAGCGGCTGTCCCGAGCGCCGATCTTCAAGCGGCAGGGCCGGCATGCCGTCCTTTAGGTGCGCATCGTCCCAATGCATCTGGGCAGGATCACCGGCGGCAAAGCCCGTCCGCGTCGGGTCGGCGCGTAACTGTGGCGTGTGCGGTTCTTCCCGTCGCGCTAGGGCACCGTGACCGCCAAACCGTTCTGGAAGATCTTGCACAACCGGTCGGGCAACACCGATTTCGGGATGCCGATCACGGCTTTGCTATCGGCAAATCGCCGGACCCCGTGGCCCAGGGACCGGACCACCATCCGTGTCCCGCGGTCCGGCAACAGGTCCAGCGCCAGCGCCGCACCGCATCGATCCAGCGGCACCGGGCTTTTGCGTTGAATCCATGTATCCGAGTTTGACGTATGGACCCAGTGATGTCGTCCTGTGCGCAAGAAGGGTAATCCGACATGTACCACGCCTCCAGTCCAAGAACCGCGCACTCGGGCGGCTGCTATTCGTTGTGCCGTACGCTACCCCCTGTCGGGTCCGCCGCTGTTGCAGGCGCAGGGCCACTGCCGCCCGTGCCGGCACATTGCAGGCGGGGGACCGCGGTTGTTCATGCTGATGGTCCCAAGCGCCCTGACATGGACAGGCGCACAACCCGCCACCTTCACTCACGCCGGTATGCCAAAGCCTATCACTCGCAGCTTTTGTGACCGGTGTCGCACGCGCATTGTCACGCGGCGGCAGGACCATACGGCACTCGTTCTCAAGGTCGGTACTTTGGACGACCCCTCCGGCTTGAAGCCGACGGCTGCGATTTGTTTCGACGAAGCCCAACCGTTTCACACGGTGGCCAAAGGCATTCCCACATACAAAGGCAGTCCACGCCGGGTTTAGGGCGCAATCAGGCTGACACCGGGAATGCGGGCGACGGCCATCATGTCCTCTTCGTAGACATCCGTCATCGCCTCGACCGTCTCGTCGGTCCAACCGGGGGCGTCCAGCTCTTCCTCGATCTCGTCTTCAAGGGCGAATTTGTCAAGAAAGGCGGCGATGACCCGGCGCTTCTGCATTTCGGTCATGGTGGGATGGGTCTTGAGATACGACCGGAACCGTTTCATGCCCTCTTGCGACATGATCGTCGACAACAGGTCAAAGCCGCCCACGATCTTTTCCCCGTGCTCGAGTGCGGCCATTTCACGAATGATCTGCGCCCAGATCAGCGGCATGTCCTCGAAACACCATGTGGTGATGGTGGCCTGCGGCGCAGCTGACCGAATGGCGGCAAAGGTCTCGGACCAGCGGATATCCGTGGCTTCGGCCCCACGCAGGAAATCTGCCATGTCTTCCTGGGGCGAGTTTTTCATCAGCGACGGCAGCAACGTGGCCGGATTGCGCATGGCCATGAACAGCTCGATCTCGTCCTGTGGAAACAGCGCCACCAGCTGGGCCAGTCGTTCCGGCGCATCGCGGTACAGCATGCCTTCCCGCAGGCAACTGCGCGGGGCACCGAACAGGAAAATGTGGCTCAGAATGACCCGATCGGCACTTTCATCGTCCAGGATCAGGTCCAGCAACACGTCCCGCGCATCCGGGGCCGGGGCCGCCTCCTGCATCGCGGCGAGCGTTTCGCGAAGCAATCCGCGATACTTGCCGGGCCCGGGAACAGAGATACCGCGTCTTGAAAAGTCATCCTTGTTACGCAACAGGCAACGCATCAGCCGATCTTCTTCGGTGTAGTGGGCGCCGGCGTGAAGGACGATCTGCATTTGGTCCCTTGGGTCGTGGTGGTGCGGGTTGGCTCTGGTATAGCGATATCTGGACGGGATAAAACCGTTCAATGGTCTCCAAAACCGTCTTGCGCGTGGGCGAGACAACGATTAGACGTGCCGCCCAACGCCCCTATAGCTCAGCTGGTAGAGCAACTGATTTGTAATCAGTAGGTCCGCGGTTCGAGTCCGTGTGGGGGCACCATTTCTATCCTCTTTTGGCGCCCCTTACGGCAAACCGCACAGCACGTTTGTGTTTGCTTCGACGTCCGGTGCCCTAGGCGATGTCGATGGGCGTGTTGAAATCCAGCCCGATCAGCAGTGGGTCATGATCCGATGCGGCAAAGACGTTGTCGCTGTAAAAGCCCGGATTGTTGAATTCGCTGTCGTAGTTGAGCAGGTCCGGCTCGTCCGCGTTGATGTGCCATTCGGTTGATCCGGTGATCAGGTCGGCCAACGCATCCGTGGCAAAGGCCTGATCCAATGTGCCCTGCTGGCCGTCGAATACAAAGCTGTAGCTTTCGTCCTGCCCGCCCGGAACGAAGGTGTCGATGACATCAACGTAATCGGGATCGTTGCCGACGTCGTCGCCGTCAAAGTCGCGCACGGTCTGGGTCGGGTCCTCTTCGGCATAGGCGTTGAAGTCGCCCATGATCAGTGTCTTGTCGCTGACCGTGATACCGTCCAGGTCGCCGGCAGCGACGGCTTCTGGCAGATAGGTGCCTTCCAGCCATGTGGTCAACTCGATCGATGCGTCATTGCGCACTGCGTTCCAGAACCCTTGCCCATCGCCCTGGTCAAAGTTCGGATCGGCCAGCAGGCTGGCCAATGCGGCCTCGACCGCCGCCACGTCTCCGGCAGGGATCGTGCCGTTGTCGAGCGCGGACTGGATGCCGTCGGCCAGGTCTTGCAGCCCACTGTCGCCCTTGGACTTGTTGTGCACCGAAGCAATGGTGAACGTCTCGCCCGTGTCGTTTTCCTCGAACGTGGCTACGGTGCCCGGGCGGTTGCGCTGGAAGTCACCCAGTTGATCACCCGCGGGCACATATGCGTTCAGCACCTCTGCGATGGCAAAGGTGTCGGCGGCCGAGGATTCCTCGAATTCCAGATAGTCGCTGTAGACCAGCGTAACCTCGTTCGCGTTGAAGATAATGCCCGTCATGATCGCGTCCGTGCCGACAAAGCCGTTTTCGCCCGGATCGGACGGGTCGGTGGGATCGACGAATTGCCAGTCAGCGCCCGCATCGGCCGCGTTCAGTGCAGCGACCAGTGCCGCAACGGCAGAGGCACTGCCAAATCCGTTGTTTTCCAACTCTTGCAGGGCCAGGACGTCTGAACCCGAGGTCAGAATGGCATTCACGATCTTGTCGGTCTGGCGCACCAGATCCCCAGCCGAGGTCGCGCCTCGCGGGTTCAGATCGCCATCGGGTCCGGTCTGGTTGCCGCCCTCGTCCAGCGTGGTGAAGTAGTTCAGCACGTTGAAGCTGGTAACGATCAACTGTCCGTCCAGCTTGCCGCCGCCAGCGTTCCCCAACACGTCATCGGGGGTGTCGGGGCGTGCGCCGTCGTTGGTGCTGTCATCGATCTGGATCGGATCGGTGGCCAGCACGCGGTAGTCGCCGAAACCCTCGGTCATGATCCCCTGGACCGGTGCCGTGATCTCGGTTCCGATGCGCAATGTGCCGCCCAGGTCGAAATCATCCTGGGCCCCCAGCAGCCCGTCGCCGTCGTCACCCGCCGAGATGTTGGGGACAGAGTTGATCACGTCGGGGTTCGAGCCGAAATCGCCGTCGTCGATGATCAGGCGGTTGTTCGCATTAGCGTTCAGCAGCGCGTCGATTTCTGCCTGTTCCGTCTGTGCGTCGAAGATCTGCGTCGGCTGCACCTGGGTGCCTGCGCTCACCACGATCTCGCCGAACCGGTCGAGGTTGAAGTTGGTGATGACCGTCAGGTTCTCGGTCGGGTCGCCGCTGATCACTTCGACCCGCATGCCTTCGGTCGCCTCAAAGTCGGTTTCGGCATCGGTCGTGGCGGACACGGTGACCGTCACGGCATCGGGCAACTCGTTGCCGGTCGCGTTCACCGTCACTGCGGCCAGCGATGTTTCCAGTTGGGTCAGGTCGCCGAATTCCGACACATCACCCGTCACCGTCACGTCGTTCCCAACGACAACCAGACCGCCGCCATCGTTCAGGCTGCCATCGGGGTTTTGCAGCACGTTGTTGCCGACAAAGACGAAAATCGCATCCGACGTGCCCGTGTCCCCGTCGCCCGTGCCCATCTGCATGTAAAACCCGTCCGGTTCCACATAGGTGATGATGCCCGTGGTCTGGACGGTTTGCCCCTCAAGCGCGCTGAACAGGCTGCTGCCCTGAATTTCGGCGATGGTTGCGGTGGCCACATCGTCGTTCAGAACGGTGCCGGTGGCCGTGCCCGTGTCGATGACTGCGCCAGTGGACGGGTTTTGCAGCGTGACGGTCAGTGCTTCGTCCGGTTCGGTCACAAGATCGCCGGCGATGTCGATGGTGATGGTCTGTTCCGTCTCGCCATCGGCAAATGCGACGGTGCCCGCGGGCAGTGTGCCGCCGAAATCGTCCGCGTCCACGTCGCCGCCGACGATATAGTCCACGGTGGTTTCGCCCGTGGTGACGCCGGATCGGGTCACGGTAAAGGTAAAGCTGGTGGTGCCGCTGTCGCCCTCGGCCTGCGCTTCGACATCGGCGGAAACGGAAAGAATGGCGCTGTCCGCAGGCGCAGTGTCGGCGATCATGACGTTGTCGACATACAGCGCCTCAGAGGCGGAGTTGGCGTCAAGTTCGACAACCAGTTGCGCCGAATTCACGTCCGCGCCCAGATCGACTGTCAGCGTTGTCCACGCCCCTTCGATACCCAGGTCATCGATATCCAGTCCCGAAGTATCGATCAGTGTCTCGGTGCCCTGATCCGTGACCACGTATATGGCCAGCAGGTCATTCGCCTCCCACCCTGTGGATTGCAGGAAGTAATCGATGGAGACCGTCACGGCCCCCACGGCCGTCAGGTCCACGGTGTCGAAGTTCAGCCGGTACAGCCCGTCCGGGTCCGAGATCTGATAACCCTGTACACCATCTGTGAATGCACCCACCGTGCCGGTGAAATCCGTGACCCCGACGAAATCGCCATCCGACAGGCCCACATCGCCGCGCGTGTTCAGCCATTCCGCGTCAAAACCCAACAGGCCATCACTGGCGGCGGTGGAATCGACGGTTGCGGCCCCGTTCTCGATATCCACGACGGTGTCCGCAGGCAGCAGGTTCCCGTCCGTGTTCGGATCGGTATAGAACCCGCCGTCGCTTTCGGTTTCGAAACTTTG